>DATKDY010000350.1:0-78899 GCA_035512515.1 Vicinamibacterales bacterium | reverse complement strand
CGTGACGATGCAAGCGCTCGGGCCGGTCGGCGCTGGGCTGGCCGCCGGGATGCTCGCCGCGCTCGCCGCAGGACGGGCGCTCGAAGATCAATTGTTCGAAGTCAGCGCGCGCGACCCTCTCACGCTTGCGGCAGTCGCGCTATTGATGCTGCTGGTCGCCTCGGTCGCGGCCTTCGTGCCGGCGCGGCGCGCCGCCAGGATCGACCCCTCACGCGCGCTGCATGAGGGTTGAGGCGCCTCGTGGCCACTGATCCTCCCACCGCTCGCTCGGATTCGCAGCCAGCCATGTGCGAGCGGCGGCGAACGCTGGAACAGTCGTGAGGTCGGCCGTCGCGAGCGCCAGCAGCACCGAGGCGAGTTGCCCTGGCTCGTGGAAGGTGACGCCCTCGTGCCCGGGCGTGAGCACTTCGCTCAGCACCGGGCCGTAATCGAAGACGCACACGGGGACGCCGGCGCCACGAAAGTCGGCGAGCTTCATCGGCAAGTCCAACCCGGACGAAGACTGATGCAGGCACAAACCGGCATCCGCCATGCCGATGAGCGTCGGATAGTCGGCCGGTTCGAGCCACGCGGTGCGGACCGCGAGGCGTTTGAAGTCGCGGCGCGCCACGCGCCGTTCGAAATCAGCTCGCATCTCGCCACGGCCGGTCAGCAACACGGCCAGATCCGGCGCCGACACCTCCGACTTGGCCCGGGTGGCCGTGAGCGTGCGCTCGGCTCGCTCGAGCGCCTCGAGGAGGAGATCGAGATCTTCGTCCATCGTCCAGCTCGTCGGCGCCACGACAATCGGGATGCGCCGTGTTCCGAGGTTCAGCTCGCGCGCCAGCCGCTGCCACAGCTCAGTGCTCGCATCGAGCGACGGTTTGGTGAACAGCCTCGTCGGACGATCGTAGAGCACGGTCGCCGTGATCTGCCATTCCCGCTGCAACCAGTCGGCCAGCGACTTGGACACCGCGAGGTGCGCATCGGCGCGACGCGCCCAGCGGCGCTCGCTGCGCTTCAGCGCACGCACGGCGCGATGACGCTCGCCCAATCGCACCGCGAGGATGGTGTGCGACAGGTTGTGCCAGTCGATGACGAGCCGTGCCCCACGGATGCGCGCCGCCATCCACGCCGCAGCCAGCGTTGGCCACGCGGGCGGGTTCTGCACCAGAATGGCGTCAGGCTTCGGCAGGCGCAGCAGCATGGCAAGCAGCGCCGACGCCTGCATCGACGCCCGCGCGGCCGACATCCAGACAAACCGCGCCCGGCCGCGGGAGGCACGCGAGCGGAATAGCCGGTCCGAGAGCCGGTGCGACTGGATCCGGGGTTCCGCCGTGAGCGCGGCGTGGAGGGGCGCGCCCTCGAGACCCACGAGATCGACCTCGCCGTCGTTGACGGCGAGCGCAAGCGCGTGGTACTGCATTCGCGGACTTCGCCCGAGATCGCCGAGGACAACGACTGCGGTTCGCATGACGGTTTATTTAGCCCTGCTCATGGCCGGCGCGATTCTCGGCCTGCTGTTGACACCCCTGGTGACGTCCGCGTCCACCGCACTCGGGCTTGTAGACGCGCCCGGTGGACGGAAGGTTCATTCCACGGCCGTTCCCCGCGTCGGCGGTCTGGCGATCGTCGTGGCCGCCAGCACCGCCCTCCTGTTAGTCGTCCGACTGATGCCCGCGGTTGGGATCGCCGGCCCGGATTTTCGACCCCTGGCGCCCGTCATCCTCGGGGCTGCGCTCGTGTTTTTCATCGGGCTGCTCGACGACTTTGCGACGCTGCCCGCGTGGCCCAAACTGGCCGTGCAAACCGCTGCCGCTGCCATCGTCATGGCATCGGGGTTGCTCATCGAGCGACTGACGATCGGCGGTTCGACGTGGCAACTCGGCATTCTGTCCTATCCCATCACGCTTGTGTGGATCATCGGCCTGACGAATGCGTTCAACCTCCTTGACGGCATGGACGGGCTGGCGGCCGGAATCGCGGTGATCGCCGGCACGACCTGTGCGGCGCTTCTCGTGGGCCGCGGGCACGCCGCCGAGGCCATGCTGGTGACCGCCCTGGTCGGGGCAGCGCTCGGGTTCCTGGTCTTCAATTTCAGCCCTGCCTCGATCTTTCTCGGCGACGGCGGCAGCCTCGTCTTCGGCTTCGTCCTGGCGACGACCGCGATCACCGGCTGGCAGAAGGGGGCCACGGCGCTGGCCGCGGGCGTCCCCCTGCTGATCTTCGCGCTGCCGCTGGCTGACGCGGCGAGCGCGCTGGTCCGCCGGATTTTTCGGCGGCCGCCGGCCGGCCGCGTCACTGTCGCGGGTGTGCTGCGGCAGATCGCCGAGCCCGACCGCGAGCACATTCACCATCGGCTGATGGCGCTTGGCTGGTCGCCCCGGCAGACTGCGACGCTCCTGTATCTGTTGACGGTGCTGCTGTCAATCGCCGCGCTCCTGACGGCGCAGTACGACTGATGCGACGGCGGGTGCTGCTCGTTCAGCCGTCGATGCAGCCGCCAGGCGGGGGCAACGGCGTCGCGGCGTGGATGCTGCAAGCGCTCGCCGCCGATCACGACGTCACGGTGCTGTCGTGGTCGCCGGTGGATGTCGCGCCCATCAACCGCTTCTTTGGGACGTCGCTTCGTGGCGACGATTTCGTCACGCACGTGGTGCCTCGGTCGTGGCGCAGCATTCCGGATCTCCTGCCGGTGCCCGCGGCGCTGCTGCGCTCGAGCCTGTTGATGCGTTACACGCGGCGCGTCATCGACGGCTTCGACGTGATCGTGGGTGTGCACAACGAGACGGATTACGGGCGCCGCGGCATCCAATACGTCCACTACCCGTCCTATCTGCGACCGCGGCCCGAGGTCGATCTGCGCTGGTACCATCGATCGGCGCCGCTGCTCAACGCCTACTACTCGGCAGCCGATCGGCTGGCAGGCTTCTCACTGGAACGGATGAAAGCCAACCTCACGCTGGCCAACTCTGACTGGACGGCCTCACGTCTCCAACGCTTTCTGGGCATCGACGCGGTCACGCTCTATCCCCCCGTGCTCGCCGCCGGGCCGCAGTCGCCCTGGCACGAACGACGGCGGGGGTTCGTCATGATGGGCCGCATCTCTCCCGAGAAGGAATACGAGCGCGCGATGCGGATCCTCGCACGCGTGCGCGCCCACGCGTCGGACACCACGCTGACGATCATCGGCACATGGGATGCCAGGACCGAGGGCTACTACAGCCGTCTCGTGGCGCTTGCGCGGTCGCTCGATCCAGCGGGCGCGTGGATCACGTTTCGCCGTGATCTGTCTCGTGATGAGGTCCGAGTGGTGCTGACGACGACGCGCTACGGGATTCACGGCATGCGCGAGGAGCATTTCGGGATGGCGCCCGCCGAGATGGTGGGCGCCGGCATGATCGTCTGGGTGCCCGATGGCGGCGGTCAGGTCGAGATCGTGGGCGACGCGCCGCTGCTCAGGTATGACGATGAGGACCAAGCCGTCGATCAGATCCTGCGGGTGGTGAGCGACGAGGCGGAAGAGCGTCGTCTTCGCGATCAGCTCGCGGCGCAGGGCGAGCGATTCAGCACGGAACGCTTCGTCCGCGAGATTCGCACGATTGTGGAGACCTTCCGCGGGTAGCCGGCGGAAATGGGGCAGGCCCATTTCCGTCGAGGAGGCAGTATCTTCTAGACAATCGGCGAATCTGCCACAGCGGCAGCCTCATCCGCTCGCGTTTTGGCCCCACGGCGCCCCAGGGCCGCATTGGTTGCGACATCCCCGCAACGCCTGCCACAGTCCCTGAAAAGGGCCTGCCCCATTTCTCAGTGCGCGGCCATGCCGCGAAACGCCGCGTTGCGCAACAGCTCGTCGTACGTGCCGGACGCAGCGATACGCCCATCCTGCAGGAAGATGAGCCGATCGCAGGCCTCCACCGTGGTCAGACGATGGGCGATGACGATCAAGGTGCGGGTACCGTGAAGCGAGGCGATGGCCCGCGTCACTTCGCGCTCGGTCTGGTTGTCGAGCGCCGCGGTGGCTTCATCGAACACGAGGACGGCGGGGTCGGAGTAGAGCGCGCGGGCGATTGCCACACGCTGGCGCTGCCCGCCGGAGAGCCGCGCGCCATCCTCCCCGAGTGGCGTATCCATGCCTTGCGGGAGCTGTCGAATGAGATCGTCCAGTTGCGCCAGAGTGCACGAGCGCGCCACACGCTGTTCGTCGATGAGCGCATCCGGCACCCCGAACGCGATGTTGCGCCGCAGCGTGTCGTCGAGTAGATAAGTATCCTGGGGCACGTAGCCGATCAGCCGCTGCCAGGCGCGTTCGAGGCCCGTCAACGGCACACCGTCCAACAGGATGCGGCCGCTCGTCGGTTGAAGCAGTCCGAGCAGCAGGGCGACGAGCGTGCTCTTCCCGGACCCGGTCGCCCCCACGATGCCCAGCGACTCGCCGGCTCGGAGCCGCAGATGCACGCGGCTCACGGCGGGCGCGGTGCCCTCGTCGTACGTGAAGGTGACGTCCTCGCACACGAGCGCCTCGTTGAACGCGACGACGGGTTCCGGTCCATGCGGCCGGAGCTGCACCCGACGCAAGGCCTTGAAGTCCGCGATGGCGTTCTTCGAAAACGCGCGGCCCGTGCGCCAGTGCCCGGCGTTGAGCATGATGCGATTCGCGGAAGGCACGACACGAAACCCTGCGTAGGCGAACAACCCCATCAACGAGACCGTGTCCGCGCCGGAGGCGCCGCCGCGCGTAATGAACCACAGCACCGCGAGCATGCCGACAATGAGAGCCGTCTCGACGCCGAGGCGCTGCGCCGTCGCCAGCGCCGAGCGTCCGCCTTCCACGCTGGCGAGGTCGCGGCGGACCGCGCGCAGCCGTCCCTCGAAGTACGCCTCACGCCCGGCAATCTTCACTTCCTTCACGGCGCCGAGGCTCTGCTGGAGGATGTGCAGCTGCCGCTCTTCGAGCTGCTTCATCCGCTCGCCCCATCGATGCCACACCCGCCGGGTCGTCACGAGCGGAATGGCGACGACCGTCAGCACCAGTCCGACCGCGATCAGCGTGGCCGCCGGCGCCGTCACGGCCAACACCGCGATGAGCGCGCTCATCGTGGCCAGCTCGGCGATGAAGTGCAGGACCGATGCCGCCACCAACTGGAAGGCCACGGCCGTCGATCGCGAGACCTCCTGGATGGGCGATGCGGATCGGCGCTTCAGGTGAAACAGGTAATCGGCGGCAAGGTAGCGCGCAAACAGACGCTCGGCGGCCTGCGCGCCCGAGCGCGCGACCGTTGAGTCCTTGAACCATTCGGCCCAGATGAGAAACGCCGCGCGCAGGACGTAGAAGAAGCCCACCAGCGCAATCAGCACGCCGATGATGGCGGACGGATCGTCGGTGGGCCACGCCAGCCAGAGATCCGAGACACCGGGCGTGCTGCGAACGCGGTCGGGTTCGACGACCAGGCGCAGCAGACCAAACACGGCGATGGCGCCAATCGCTTCGAGCAGGGCGGCCACCGCGACGACCGGGATGAGCAGGGCCCAGCGCAGTCGGAGGCGGCTATCGATCCAGCCGAAAATCGCGCGTAAGTCGCCCATTTGTCTCAGGAGAGCGTGGGCTCGAGCCCCGCGAACGTCCCTGAGCATACTTCACGACGCGGTAAACGGCCGACGCCGCTCCGTCGTCTTTATCCTCATGACCACGCGACGTTGCGGTGGGACTCGAGCCCGTGCCTTCCTTCTCGTATCCCTTCTCGTACTTGTTGCGTTTGTTGCGGCGACGGCGTCCGCGCAGAACAACGCCGCCGACACCGAAAAGCTCATCGAGGTCCTTCAACTCGAGCCCGGCCATGTCGTCGCGGAGATCGGCGCGGGCGGTGGCGCACTGACGATCGCGATTGCCAAGCATGTCGGGCCGAACGGCCGCGTGTTCGCCAGCGAGCTCGGCGACGTTCGGATTGCGAAGCTGCGCGGCGTGGTCGAGAAGAGCGGCGCCTCCAACGTCCAGGTCGTGGAAGGCCAGGCGGCTCACGCAAATCTGGCGGATGCCTGCTGCGACGCCGTCTTCATGCGCAATGTCTACCATCACTTCGGCGATCCCGGCACGATGAACGCGAGCATGGCGCGGGCTCTCAAACCCGGCGCACGCGTGGCCGTCATCGACTTCCCGCCGCGCAACGACGCCGCGACGGCGCCTCCTGGCAAACGCGGAGAGAGCGCGGCACACGGCGTCAGCGCCGAAACGGTGGCCAACGAATTGAAGGCCGCGGGACTCACGATCGTGTCGAGCGAAGAGCGGCCGAACCGATGGTTCATCGTCGTCGCACAGAAGCCGTGAGCTCACGATCCACAGAAGACACAGAACTCACAGAATTTCTTTTTCATTTTTTTCAGTTCGCCCTCTGTTGTCATTCGCCCTCTTGCCCGCCTCGTCGTCCACACCAACGTGTGCCCGCCCTGACCATTTTTGTTGACACTCGCTGGTTCACATCAGCGCGCCTACTGATTTACTCTGGCGCCCCAATCGGTCGACGCGCCACAGCCACGGCGACCGGCTCGATCCACGCCCCAACCCCAGGAAAACGTGAGAAAAATGAGTTCTGTGTCTTCTGTGAATTCTGTGGATCGTCAATCCCGCAGCGCTTCTTGTACGAGCGCCTTGAACTTCTGACGAATCCCGTCAGGATTCGATGGACGGGCTGGCGCAAAGAGCAGCGTGACCATCTCGCGCGCGGGGTCGATCCAGAAGATCGTCCCGGCAGTTCCGTCCCACGAATATTCGCCACGAAGCGGTGACTCGGGGTCGAGAACGACGTTCGCGTTGATGAGCCCCCAGCCGACGTTGCCGCGGCGCTGCTTCAGCACGGCGTCAGGCAATCCGTTGACGATCATCCGCTCGACGGTGTCTGGCTTCAGCAGCGGCGCGCCATCGAGATCGCCCTTGTTCAGCAGCATCTGGCAGAAGCGCAGGTAGTCGGACACGCTCGTCACCAGGCCGACGGTTCCCTCGAGCAGCGCCGGCCGTTCGGTGAACGGAATCTCTTCGACCTCGCTGACCTGGAGGCCGCCGCCCTTGGTCATCGAGTAGACGGTGGTCCACCGCGGGCGTTGATCCGGACGGACGACGAATCCGGTGTCCACCATCTTCAGCGGCTTGAACACCCGGGTGTCGAAGAACGTGTCGAGCGGCATGCCGGACCACACCTCGACGAGCCGGCCGAGGACGCTCGTATTTTCACCGTAGCGAAACCGCGTTCCGGGATCTTCCATGAGGCCGACCCGCACGATATTCGCCATCAACCGCGGCAGCCCCTCCGCCCGCGAGCGGACCTTCTCGCGTTGATAGAGCTCGGTCTGCCGATCGTTGATGCCTGAGGTGTGGAGAAACACGTCCTCGACGGTGATGGCACGCGCCGGCGGATGCCGGCCCTGGGGCGTGGCCACCTGGATACTGCCGGACTCGGGAATGTACTTCGCGATCGGATCGTCGAGGCGGAACTTTCCTTCTTCGTGCAGCATCATCGCGGCCACGGCCGTGACTTGGCGCGTCATCGAGTAGATGGGAAACACCGAGCGTTCCGACATCGGCGTCTTCGTCTCGAGATCCTGAACGCCGACGGTCTCGAAATACGCCAGCCTGCCCCGCCGCGCGACCGCCGCAACGGCGCCGGCGACTTTCTTGTCGGCAACGAACTGATGGAGCAGTTTCGTCGCGTCGGCCAGTTTCGCCTCGTCCAGCCCCACCGCCGCCGGCGCCACCCGAGCCAGCCCCTGCGCCTGGACGACGATCGTGAGACCGACGGCGACCGCGACAATCAGCAGCCTGTGCATGGTTCCCTACCCGCCTTACCTGCCCTACCCCGCCTTACCTGCCCTACCCGCCCTACCCGCCCCACCCCCCTGCCCTGAGCGAGCGGCGCGCGTCGAAGGGCCTGCCCTGCCTTATGATGCCCTTTCCTGGGAGGAACCATGAAGTTTGTCCGCCTGCTGCTCGTCGCGGCCATCGTCTTTGCCGGCACCCTGCTGCCCACGCGCGGTCAGGAACAGACCGAGGGCAACGGCAATCGCACGCCCGAAGGTCTCGTGCTCGACACCGCCGAGACCATCGAGTTCACGACTGACGAAGTGACGTGGCCCTCCATTGACGTGTCCCCGGACGGCCGGACGCTGCTCTTCGACGTACTCGGCGATCTCTACACGATGCCGGTCGATGGCGGACAGGCCACGCGCATCATGGGCGGGCTGTCGTTCGAAAGCCAGCCGACCTACTCGCCGGACGGCAAGACGATCGCGTTCCTGACCGATCGCACTGGCGTCGAAAACCTCTGGATTGCCGACGCCGACGGCTCGAATCCGCGCGCGGTCAGCAAGGACACCCGGACCAACGACCGGCCCCAAATCATGGTCTCGCCCGCCTGGACGCCGGACGGTGAGTTCATCCTCGTGTCGAAGTCGCGTCCGCCGGAGCCGGGCACCTTCAGCCTCTTCATGTATCACCGCGACGGCGGCACCGGTGTGCGGGTGGGTCCGGCGCCTCCACCGCAACGCGGACCGGATGCAGAAGGGCCGCCGCCACCGCCGCCGACCAACAAGATGGGCGCGGTGGTATCGCCGGACGGCCGGTTCATCTATTACACGCAGCGCAACGGCACGTTCACCTACAACGCGCAGTTCCCCTTGTGGCAGGTGTATCGCCACGATCGCGAAACCGGCGATGCGTCGCAGGTCACCAACGCGCGCGGCTCGGCGATGCGTCCGACGATCTCGCCGGACGGGAAGTGGATCGTTTACGGCACCCGCCACAAAACGCAAACGGGCTTGCGTGTGCGCAACATCGAGACCGGCGCCGAGCGCTGGCTGATCTACCCCATCACGCGTGATGACCAGGAATCGCGTGCCAGCCGCGACACGCTGCCCCGTTACGACTTCATGCCGGATGGCCAGTCGCTGATCGTGCCCATCGGCGGGAAGATCCATCGCGTCGATTTCGCGACCGGCCAATCGCGCATGATCCCGATGTCCGTGCGGGTGCAGGCCGAAATCGCGCCGCGCGTCTACACGCCGGTGCGTGTCGAGGACACCGATAACGTTCGGGCGCGGCTGATCCGATGGCCGTCGCTCTCCCCCGACGGCAAGCGCGTCGTCTTCAGCGCGATGAACCGGCTCTACCTCATGGACCTGCCCGGCGGCCAGCCCCGGCTGCTGACATCGCAACCGCCGATTGCCCTGGGCACCTCAGGCACCCTAGGCACCTCAGGCACCTTAGAAGGCGAATTCATGCCGGCATGGTCGCCTGACGGCCAATCCATCATCTACGTCACCTGGACGACGACGGGCGGGCACATCAAGCGGGTGGCGGCCACCGGCGGACAGCCGCAGGCGCTGACGACGGATGAAGGGTATTATCTCGACCCTGCTTACACGCCTGACGGATCGAAGATTGTGTTCATCCGCGGCGCCGCGGCCGATCAGCTCTACTCGATTCTGCTCGATACCCCAACGCCCGACGAGGGCGGCGCGCCCGGCGAGATCACCGGCGTCAACCCGCCAAACACGCTGGAGCTGCGATCGATGCCCGTGACGGGCGGGTCAACGACGTTCATCGCCTCCGCGCAGGGCGGGCGCGACCCGCATTTCATCCGCGACGATTCGCGCCGGGTCTACCTCACCGGCAATCGCGGCCTGCAGTCGATCACGCTCGACGGCTACGATCGGCGCACGCACTTCCGCGTCACCGGCGTCGGCCCGGGCAACAACCCGCCCAACGCGAACGAGATCCGCCTGTCGCCGGACGGCACGCACGCGTTTGTCAACCTGCAGGGCCGGCACTTCCTCGTCACGGTGCCGATGGCCGGCCGCGAAATCGTGGACATCCGCATCACCGGCCGTGGCGACAACGCCGTGGTGCCGATCAAGCGGATGTCGGCGGAGGGCGGCGACTACCTGCGCTGGACGCGTGACAGCAAAGCCGTGACGTGGGCGTGGGGCGCGCAGTTCTTCCAGCAGCCCATCGATGCCGATGAGCCGCAGAAGACCGAGGTCACCGTCGAACTGGCGCGCGCGCGCGCGAAAGGCTCGGTGTTGCTGAGCGGCGCGCGCCTCATCACCATGAAAGGCGATGAGGTCATCGCCAACGGCGACGTGCTCGTCACCGACAACAAAATCGCAGCGGTCGGCAAGCGTGGCGCACTGAACGTGCCGGCCAACACGCGGACCATCAGCGTCGCCGGCAAGACCATCATGCCGGGCCTCGTCGACGTCCACGCGCACATGTGGGCACCGCGCGGCCTGCATCAGACCGAAGTGTGGCAGCATCTCGCCAATCTCGCTTACGGCGTCACGACGACGCGCGATCCGCAGACCTCCACGCCTGACGTGTTTGCCTATGCCGATATGGTCGATGCGGGCGTGATGCCGGGACCGCGCGTGTACGCCACCGGCCCCGGTGTCTTCGGCGGCTCGGGCATCGATTCGCGTGAGGCGGCGTTCAACTTCATCAAGCGCTACCGCGACGCGTATCGGACCAATACCATCAAGCAGTACGTCGCCGGCGATCGCATCGTCCGGCAATGGATCATCGAGGCGTGCCAGGAGTACGGCATCACACCGACCATCGAAGGCTCGCTCGATCTGAAGCTGAATCTGACGCAGATGGCCGACGGCTACTCGGGGCAGGAGCACAGCTTCCCGATCATGCCGCTTTACAAGGACGTGATCGAGTACGTGGTCAAGACGAAGACGTTCTACACGCCGACCATTCTCGTCGCCTACGGCGCGCCGTGGAGCGAGAACTACTATTTCCAGAACGAGAACGTCGTCGGCGATCAGAAGTTGAAGAAGTGGATTCCGTGGGAACTGCTCGACAACATGACCCGCCGCCGCGGCCAGTGGTTCATTCCCGAAGAGTACGGCCACGAGAAGATCGGCAAGACCGTCGCTGACATCGTAAAGGCGGGCGGCCGCGCGGGCCTCGGCAGCCACGGCCAGCTCCAGGGTCTCGGCGCGCACTGGGAGACGTGGAACCTGCAGTCAGGCGGCCTGAGCAATCACGACACGCTGAAGGTGATCACGATCTTCGGCGCCGAGGCGATCGGCATGCAGCAGGACCTCGGCTCGCTGGAGGCCGGCAAGCTCGCGGATCTCGTCGTGCTGGATCGCAACCCGCTGGAAAACATCCGGAACACCAACTCGGTTCGTTACGTGATGAAAAACGGCGAGCTCTACGAAGCCGATACGCTCACCATGATCTGGCCGCAGCAGCGGCCGCTGCCGAAGCAGTTCTGGTGGGATACGGAGCCGAAGCCGCCGGCGACGACTTCAACGCAGCAGTAGCAAGGCGGGCTGCTGCGCCGAGACCGCCGTCGCGGTAACGACCGCCAGCGCCGCGCACGCCCCACGAAGGACACGAAGGACACGAAGGGCACGAAGGGAACTCATCTGTCCTCCGAGAGCTGCGGCGGTTCTCCCTCCAGGAACTTGCCGAGCTCGCCCGTCGAGAATTGCAGGCCTGTGTAGAACGGGCCGAACTCGGCGTACTTCGCGCTCGCCTCGTCGAAGCGCATCTCGTAAATCAGCTTCTTGAAGATGAGCGGGTCGTCGGCAAACAAATCGACGCCCCATTCCCAGTCGTCGAAGCCGATCGAGCCGCTGATGATCTGCGTGACCTTGCCGGCGTACTCGCGGCCGACTTTGCCGTGCTCCAGCATCATCTCCGCCCGCTTGCCGAACTCGATGGTGTACCAGTTGTGCAATTCGCCGCGGCGTTTGTCCATCGGATAGAAACACACGAACCGCGACGGAGGAATCGGCGTGAAGAGGCGGCCGGCGACACGCTCGCGCTGGCGCTCCATCGCTTCGTCGAAGGCCGCCTCGTAGTCCGCGCTGCCGGGGACGAGGCCACGGTCGGTGAGCTGACGATGAATCTTCGCCGTCATGTCGTACATGCCGAGCTCGACGATCGACACGTAGGACGACGTCGCGGTGAGATACGCGTGAAGGTTGGTGCGCGAAATCGCCAGCTGCGTTCGTCCGAGCCCGTCGAACGAATGGCGGAAGACGATCACCATGAGATCGCCCTTGTGCCCGAGCAATTGTACCAGCGCCGTCGCGCCCTCGGCAGGCGACGTCTCGGCGGGGCTCGCGGGTGAATCGGCGCGAGCGGAGGCGGAGGCAAGTGCGGTGGCGAACTCGCCGGCCATCTGCCGGCGATCGCCGGGCGACGCCTGTCCAAGGCGTGCCCAGTCGATCCGGTACATCAGGTGGAGCACGCTCCACCCTTCGAGGGTTTCAGGAACAAACGGGTTGTGCACCGGCTCATTGTAGCGACTTGGCCTTCCCGAGCAGATCGGCACGGGGATGCCAGCGGCCGCGCAGCATCGTCCCGCTCTGCTTCTCGAAGTTGGCCACCGACGCGAGCGGATTGGCATCGACGAGCACCAGATCGGCGATCTTGCCGACGGTCACCGTCCCGACGTCTTTGTCGCGATTGAAGAACCTCGCCACGTTCGGACCGCCGGTGACGTAGATGGCGTAAGGCGTCATGCCGGACCGCGCCATGGCATTCATCTCGTTGAAGATCGAAAAGCCGGGCACCGAGAAGGTCTGCACGGCATCAGAGCCCAGCGCGATGTCCACGCCGGCATCGTGCAGCGCCTTGAGCAGCTTGCGCCGCTCCTCGAGGAATCGCGCGTTGTTCTCCTTGCTGAAGCCCGGCTGCGCCATGAATGTCTGACGCTGCTTGGTCCAGGCGACCACCTGCGGCGGCGGCATGTATTCAACACCGGGGCTCTTGGCGAGCTGCGCCGGCGTGGCCATGCTCATGAAGATTTCGAGCAGCCCCTGCGTGGGCACAATCCAGACGCCCGCGCGCTTCGTCTCGTCGATTGCCTTGGCGAGCCGGGCGGGATCGAGGTGCGCGGCGAAGTTGACACCGAAGAAACCCGGATTGCCGCGATCGACCGGCGCGTCGGGCCGCACCGCATACTCGAAGAACCCGTCGATGTGATCGATGGAGTGGAACTTCGCGGACAGCGCGCGCTCGAGGCCGACATCGGCTGGCACGTGACCGGAAAAGGAGATCCCCACTTTGTTGGCTTCAGCCGCCACCGCATCGAACACGTCACGCGGAACGCCCGGGTGAATCTTCAGCAGGTCGTAGCCCGCCGCCTTCTGATCCCGAACCATCGTGACGGCGACGTCCGCAGACTTCGCCGTGTTGGCGTTGAAGCTCACGCCCGACGTGAAGATGGTCGGACCGATGAGCGATCCCCGTGCCACCGCATCGCGCAGCGGCAGGTGGCGCGGTTCGCCCAGCATGCCGCGGATGGTCGTGATGCCGTTGGCGGCGAAGAGCAGCAGCGTGCGCTGCATGTCGGCATCGGTCGCCGATGGTCCACCCGGGATGTGCGCGTGCATTTCGGCCATGCCCGGCATCAGGAACTTGCCGCGCCCATCGACCCGCATCGCGCCGGGCGGAATCTTCGCCGCCGCGCTTGGCGTCATCGCGACGATGCGATCGCCGCGAACCACGACGGTGTGATCGGCGAGCGCACGATCGCGATCCAGCGGGATGACGGTGACGTTCGTGAAGGCGACGGTGGGGTCTGCGGGTTGTGCGCGCGGCACGACCGTGACAAATGCGGTGACGAGCAGCGCGAGGAGCAAGGGCTGAAGTTTGACGTCCATCGTTGGAGTCTACTCATTCCGCGGCCCGGGCTGAAGCCCGGGCACGCGCTCTCAGCTGTCGGCTCTCGGCGCTCTCGGCTTTCAGCTCTCGGCAATCAGTGCGAGGAACTCCGCGAGCGCCATCGCCGTCGCGCCCCAGACTTTGTGTCCCTCGACGAGAAAATACGGGACCTCGACGTCATACACCTTTTCAGCGACCTCGCGCGTCTGCGTTTCGCGCTTCACGACCGACGGATCCGCCAACTCAGCGATCGGCACCTCGAGAAGGCGGGCGACTTCCCACGCCGCCGGCACGAACTGCGGGCGGTCCTCCACAATCCCCACGATGGGGTGCAGTCGATACCCGCTGACGGGAATGTGCAACGGCGACAGCCGTCCGAGAACACGCACGGCGCCTGGCGGAACGCCAACTTCCTCGCCGGCCTCGCGCAGGGCCGCGGTTTCGAATGACTCGTTCGGATCGACCGACCCGCCCGGAAACGACACCTGGCCCGTGTGCAGACGAAGCCCGGCGGCACGCACGGTCAGCAGCACATGCGGGCTGCCATCAATCGGATAGACGAGGACGAGCGCCGCGCCATCGCGCAGTCCCTCGGGGAAGCGATGCGGATCCCATCCCACACGCGGCCGCGGCGCCATGCGAAGTTGCGCCTCGACGCCAGGCAGGCCCCGGGCAAAGCCGACGCGCAGGCGAAATTCGATCTCTCGCACGCATCCGAAATCTTACGGGATCACAACGGGCAAGCCACAGAGCCACCGGCGGGGTACTGGCGCAAGAACGCTCGGCGCCAGGTTCAAAGACGAACACACTCCCAGAAGTTCACAACCCGACGTCACAACCGGAGCTCAATCACGGTGATCGAACCAGTGGGACGAAACGCACGGCGAGGCGCTCCTCTTCGCGCAAGCCGTCCTCCGTCCGCGTCAGAACCAGCAGATCCTGATCGCCACGTCCAATCGGCACGACCAGGCGCCCACCGATCCTCAGCTGCTCGACGAGCGGCGGCGGCACGTGATCGGGCGCCGCCGTGACGATGATGCCGTCAAAGGGCGCGGCGTCGGGCCACCCCGTGTAGCCGTCGCCATGGCGCACGTGCACGTTCGAGTAGCCCAGGGCCCGCAACAGCTCCGTGGCGCGCGCCACGTGCTCGCGCACGACCTCGATGGAGTACACGTCACGTGCGATCTCGGCGAGAACGGCCGTTTGATACGCGGAGCCCGTGCCGATCTCGAGCACGCGTGAATCGGGGCCGAGCGCCAGCGCCTCGGTCATGAAGGCAACAATGTAGGGTTGGGAAATGGTCTGGCCGAAGCCGATGCCGATCGGGTAATCGCCGTATGCGAGCTCGCGCTGGTCGAGCGGCACGAAGCGGTGGCGCTCGACGCGGCGCATGGCCTCGAGGACGCGTGCATCGCTGATGCCGCGCGCCAGAATCTGCGAGTCGACCATGCGGTCCCGGCGGGCCGCGAACGCGTCGTCTCGCGCCGGCGGATCCATCTGCCGATCTTACCGGAGCCTGGGGCGCGGCCGGCTTTCAGGGCCGGCGCACTCTCGCGTAACGCGGGCCGCGAATCGCGAGATCCAGCACATCGCCGACGCTGAGGTTCTGGTACCCATCCGCCCGGAGCTGCCTGATGAACTCTGCATCCACACGATGGATCCGCATCCTGACGAGCTGGTCGATCGTGGCTGCCTTGAACCCCACGTCATGAATCTCGCGCACAAACGCCGGCGTCACGCGATGAATGCGCATCTTCACGAGCTCGTCCACATCCATGCCCGCATAGCCCAGCGTCTTGTACGCGTCGATGTCTGCGGGGCTGACATTGTGGATCCGCATCTTCACGAGATCCTCCGCATGCACATTGCGGTATCCGCGATCGGCCAGCGCCGTGACGAATTCCGGCGTCACCTTGTGAATGCGGAACTTGACGATCTGCGCCCGATCCGCGGTCTTGTAACCCAGGTCCGCCATGGCCCGGATGAATTCGGGCGTCACCCGATGGATGCGGAACTTCACGAGCTCGTCGGCGGTGAGCCCCGAAAATCCCACGGCCTGCAGCGCGCGGGCGAACTCGGGCGTGGCGCCGTGAATGCGCATCTTGATCAGCTCGTCGCTCAGCAGCCCCCGGTAGCCGAGCGTGGCCAGCTCCCGAATGAACTCCGCGCTGACGCGATGGATGCGCATCTTGATGAGGGTGTCGAGATCGAGCGACTTGTAGCCGGCGTCGGCGATGCTGCGGATGAACGACGGCGTCACGTCGATCACGGCGAGACGCACGAGGAGCTCGGGTGAGAGGTTGCGGTGACCGAGCGTCTCCATGCTGGTCACGTATGCCGGGTTCGCGGCAAACGTGAACGTCCCGGCGCCTCGACCATCGTCGAAGGAGCCCTCGAACCGGAAGGTGCCAGCCTCGCGCGCCATCGAAAATCGAACGTCCCTGGCCGTCCCGGAGGTGGCCGCGGCCGGCAGGCCCTCGAGCTCGCTCGACCGGACGCCGAACCCCCAGTTGCGGACCTCGGCGCTGCGCAAATTGAACTGAATCCGCGGGCCGTCGTCGTTGGCCCACCATTGGCGGCTGTCGGCCGTCCATTCCCCGCGCGCGGTGACGGGACCGGGATCAGGCTGTTGTGCCGACAGGAGAAGGACTGAAGGGAGCAGGAGGACCGCGATGAGTGTCGGGCGCGTCATGCGGGGTTGGATGGCTCGAGGCTGCCAAGGGTTGGAACCGGGACGGCAGTTCATCACAATGATGACGGGCTTGCGCTTGTGGTCCGGCTCCCGATCGGCAGATGATCGGCAGATGGACCTTCGTTACCCCGTCGGAAAGTTTGCGCTCGACAACGACATTACCCCCGACAAGCGCCGCGGGTGGATTCGACAGCTCGACACGTTGCCAGGCGACGTCCGGAATGCACTGGCGGAGCTGCCGCCCGGCGGCCTCGACACGCCGTATCGCGACGGCGGCTGGACGCCGCGACAGGTCGTCCATCACCTGGCCGACAGCCACTCGAACGCCTACACACGTATCAAGCTGGCGCTGACCGAAGACACGCCGGCCCTCAAGACCTACGAAGAGCAGCTCTGGGCCGAGATGCCGGACGGAAAGACCGCGGATGTCGCGCCGTCGCTGGCCATTCTCGACGGGATTCATACACGCTTGACGATCGTGTTGGAATCGCTGACCCCCGATCAGTTCGGGCGGACGGCGATGCACCCGCAGTGGGGGCAGATGACCGTGGACGTGCTCGTGCAGCTCTACGCGTGGCACTGCCGGCACCACGTGGCGCACATCGGCCTCGTCCGCTCCCGTTCGGGGGTGGCGGCTCGCTGACGTTCGCCAAGGGCCGTGCTGCGCACGGAGGGCCGCGCTCACGCGCGGAGGGCCGCTCGCTTACGCTCGCCGCCGGCCAGCCTGCGGCTGGCGGGCGAGCCTTCGGCTCGGAGGCCGGATCTCCACGAACGAAGTGAGTGGCCCTCGGCGAGCGCGAGCGAGCCGCCCTCCGTGCGCAGCGCGGCCCTCCGCGCGTGAGCGCGGCCCTGAATCAGTTCAGCTCGCATTGACCAGCCGCCTCGTGGCACCATCATGCGACTGTGGCTCAAAAACGTCCCCCACGCATCCCCAACTCAGCCAGTAACCCCGTCGATTCCGAGGCGCCACCCAAAGCGCGACGCCGTGCATCGTCCCGCGCAAGGCCGGCCGCCCCACCGCACACGGATATCAAGGTGCCGCTGCCAGAAGACGGCCGGCGCCGAGTCGTCATCGAAGACCTTCAACCCTCGATAGACGACGGGCGCTTCCCGATCAAGCGGACGCCGGACGAAATCGTGCCGGTCGAGGCCGACGTCTTCACCGACGGCCACGACCTCGTCTGTGCGGTACTGCGCTACCGCCGTGTCGACGACGACGAGGAATGGCAGGAGGTGTGGATGGAGCCGCTCGTCAACGACCGCTACGCCGCACGCTTTGTCGTCGAGGAAGTCGGCGCGTACGAGTACGCCGTCGAAGCCTGGGTCGACCATTTCGCGAGCTGGCGTCATGGACTCGAGCGCTGGCTGAAGGCACGCCAGGACGTTTCGTCCGAATTGTTCGAGGGTGCCGCGATGATCCGCGAGGCCGCCGAGCGCGCCACCACCGACAAGGATCGTCGCCGGCTGCTCAGTACGGCTGCCGCCCTCACCGGCGATCAACCGGCCGAATACCGTGCCGAGTACGTGACCAGGGACGTGGCGCGGCTGATGCGCCGCCTCGCCGACCGTCGCCATTCCACGCGGTCAGGCGTTCGTCGGGTGTGGGTGGATCGCGAACGCGCACGCTTCAGCGCGTGGTACGAAATGTTCCCGCGCTCGGCCGGGCCGAATCCGACGCGCAGCGCCACGTTCCGGGAAGCGGCCCGGCGGATCCCCGAAATCGCCGATATGGGCTTCGACGTCCTCTACCTGCCGCCGATTCATCCGATCGGGCGCACCAATCGAAAGGGCCGCGGCAATACGCTGGTCCCGCAAGACGGCGACCCCGGCAGTCCGTGGGCCATTGGCGGTCCCGAGGGCGGGCACACGGCGGTCGAGCCGGGGCTCGGCACGATTGAGGACTTCCGCTGGTTTCGCGAGCAGGCCGAGCGTCATGGGTTGGAAATGGCCCTCGACCTCGCTTACCAGGCGTCGCCGGACCACCCGTATGCCAAAGACCATCCCGAATGGTTCAAGCAGCGTCCCGATGGCACGCTGAAATACGCCGAGAATCCCCCGAAGCGCTACCAGGACATTTACCCGTTTCACTTCGATCACGACGCGTGGGCGCCGCTGTGGATCGAGCTGCGTGACGTCGTGCTCTTCTGGCTCGAACACGGCGTGCGGATCTTCAGGGTCGACAACCCGCACACCAAGCCGTTCCGCTTCTGGGAGTGGCTGATCGCCGACGTGCAGGCGCGCGATCCGCACGTCATCTTTCTGGCCGAGGCCTTCACGCGGCCAAAGGTCATGCGACGCCTCGCCAAGCTGGGTTTCACGCAGTCGTACACGTATTTCACCTGGCGCAATACGAAAGCCGAGCTCGAGGAATACTTCACCGAGCTCACACAGACCGAGATGCAGGAATACTTCCGGCCAAACCTGTTTGCCAACACGCCGGACATCCTGCACGCGTTCCTGCAGGAAGGCGGCCTGCCCGCGTTTCGCATCCGCCTGATCCTGGCGGCCACGCTCGGCACGTCGTACGGCATCTACAGCAGCTTCGAGATTGGAGAAAACCGCCCCGCCGCACCGGGTTCCGAGGAATACCTGCAATCGGAGAAGTACGAGTTGCGCCAGTGGGCATTCGACAGCCCGCAGAACCTCAAGGGGTTGATTCGTCAGGTGAACACCATTCGCCGGACCCAGCCCGCGCTCCAGTACAACGAGGGTCTCCGCTTCCACCTCACGACGAGCGATGACCTCATCGCGTACAGCAAGCCGGCGCCCACCGGCGGTTCGCTCATCTTCACGGTCGTCTCGCTCAGTCCGCACGGCTCACGCGAAGGATGGGTGTGTCTGGCGCTTCCGGATTACCCGGTTCCCGATGGTGAGTCGTACACGGTTCGCGACCTCTTGACCGATCGGGTGTATACGTGGCACGGGGCCTGGAACTTCGTCCGGCTCGACCCCGGTGTGCCCGCCCACATTCTTCACGTGTCCCGCCCGGTGCTCACTGACGGCCAGGCAGTCAGGACCCCTTGACCGATGGCCACTCCCGTGTCGTCTGACTCCGCGTGGTACAAAGACGCGATCATTTACGAGCTGCACGTCCGTTCGTTCTTCGATGCGAACGGCGACGGCATCGGTGATTTCAAGGGCCTGATCCAGAAGCTCGATTACATTCAGGACCTCGGCGTCAACACCATCTGGCTGCTTCCGTTTTACCCGTCTCCGCTCAAGGACGACGGGTATGACATCGCCAACTATCGCGACATCCATCCGTCGTACGGCACGCTGCGCGACTTCCGCCTGCTGCTCAAGGAGGCGCACGCGCGCGGCCTGCGCGTCTTCACGGAGCTGGTCGTCAACCACACGTCCGATCAGCACCCGTGGTTTCAGGCGGCCCGTCAGGCGCCGACCCGCTCGGCCAAGCGTGACTATTACGTCTGGAGTGACGCGGGCAGCGAATACTCCTCGGCGCGTACCATTTTCACGGACACCGAAACGTCCAATTGGACATGGGATCCGATCGCCAGGCAGTACTTCTGGCATCGCTTCTTCAGCCACCAGCCAGACCTCAACTTCGACAACCCGCGGGTGTTGAAGGGCGTCATCGATGTGATGCAGTTCTGGCTCGACATGGGCGTGGACGGTCTGCGGCTCGACGCCGTCCCGTATCTCATCGAGCGCGAAGGCACGAACTGCGAAAACCTGAAGGAGACCCACGACATTCTGAAGCAGCTGCGGCGGAAGGTGGACCAGCGGTTCCCCGATCGTGCGCTGCTCGCCGAGGCGAACCAGTGGCCGGCCGATGTCCGTCCGTATTTCGGCGACGGCGACGAGTGCCACATGGCCTATCACTTTCCATTGATGCCGCGGATCTTCATGGCGGTCCGCCAGGAGGACGCCCTGCCGATCGTCGAAATCATGCGGCAGACGCCAGAGATTCCGCCCAACTGTCAATGGGCGCTGTTCCTGCGGAACCACGACGAGCTGACCCTCGAAATGGTGACCGACGAAGAACGCGACTACATGTACACCGCGTACGCCGCGGATCCGCAGATGCGGCTCAATGTCGGCATTCGCCGGCGCCTGGCGCCGTTGATGGAGCACAACCGCCCGCTGATCGAATTGCTCAACAGCCTGCTGCTGTCGATGCCCGGCTCGCCGATCATCTACTACGGCGATGAGCTCGGCATGGGCGACAACGTCTATCTCGGCGACCGCAACGGCGTTCGCACGCCCATGCAATGGACCGGCGACAGAAACGCCGGCTTTTCTCGTGCCGATCCGGCGCGCCTCTTTGCGCCACCCGTCATGGACCCGGTCTATGGCTATCAGGCAATCAACGTCGAGGCGCAGGAGCGCTCGCCCTCGTCACTGCTCAACTGGATGCGGCGCATGCTGCGGCTGCGGCGCCAGCACCCGACGCTGGGGCGAGGCACGTTCGATTCCATTGCGACCAACAACCGCCACGTGCTCGCGTTCGTGCGCGAAGACGCCCAGCAACAGATTCTCGTCGTCGCCAACATGGCGCGGACGGCGCAGCCCGTGCATCTGGATTTGCAGCGATTCGACGGGCGCCATCCCGTGGAGTTGATCGGCAACACCGAGCTGCCGCCGGTCGCCGGCGATCCGTACTTCCTGACCCTGGCGCCACACGGGTTTTTCTGGTTCCAGCTCGCGCAGGTCAGCAAGCCGATTGTCCTGCAGCGCCCTCGGCTGCAGGGACGCGACGAGCCGGTGCCGAAGCTGCTCGTGAGCGCGGTCTGGGAAAGCCTGTTGGACAGCCACACGCGCACGCTGGTCGAACGCGACGCGCTCATCGGCTTTCTGTCGCGGCAGCGATGGTATGCGGCCAAAGCGCGTCAAGCCGTGCGCACGCGGTTTGCCGACTGGACGATGCTCGACGGCACGCCGCCACTGTTCCTGTGCATCGCGGAGGTCGAGTACGACGATGGCGTGTTCGACCGCTATGCGCTCGTGCTCGCCGCCGTGGCCGGCGACGCCGCAAACCAGGTGGTCCTGCAGCGACCGGCGAGCGTGCTGGCGCGGCTGTCCGGGGCGCGCAGCGGCGTGCTCTACGACGGGATGACCGATCCGGTGGTGGCCAAACGCGTGATGGACCTGATGCGCCGCGGTGGCACCATCAGCATGCGCTCCGGCACGGTTTCCGTTTCCTTCAGCGAGCCCACCAGCCCATTTCCGGCCGACGAGGGCCAGCTGCGCACGCACATCCCGATGGTGGAACAGAGCAACTCGAGCGTCCTCATCGGCGACAAGTACCTGTTGAAGGTATTCCGGCGCCTGCAGACCGGCGAGAATCCCGACATCGAGATCGGCCGGACACTGGGCATGCGTGCCAACGAAGCGCGAGTGCCGGCGCTGCTGGCGTGGGCCGAGTATCAGGCGCCGGGCGCCTCGCCGACGTCGATTGCGATGGTCCAGCAGCAGGTGGCCAGCCGCGGCTCGTCCTGGCAGCGCGCGCTCGATGAAATGCGGAGCTACTCGGAACGCGCGCTAGTGGCTCATCGCGCGCGTGCGGACCGCGGCGAGCGGGGTCCCTTGACGGCCGGGGACATCGAGGACCGCATCGGCGTCTATCGCGCCACGATCGAACTGCTCGGCAGGCGCACGGCCGACCTGCACCGAACCCTGGCTGGCCTCGAGCGCGAGGGCTTTGGCGTGCTGCCCTTTCCGCGCGAAGAGCTCGAGAAGCTGGTGCGGAACTTGAAAGCCCATGCCACCCGGTCGCTCGACATGGCGCGTGATCGCCGCTCCACGCTCCCGGATGCCACCGGCGCCCGCGTCGATGCGCTGCTGGCCCAGGCCGACGCCATCGATGCCGCGCTCGAACGCATTCTCACGATCGACGACGCCGGCAAACGGATTCGCACCCACAGCGACTTCCATCTCGGGCAGGTGCTCGAGGTCGACGGCGACGTGTTCTTCATCGACTTCGAGGGCGAACCGGCCCGGCCGATTGCCGAGCGGCGCCTGGCGCAGTCTCCGCTGCGCGACGTGGCTGGGATGATCCGCTCGTTCGGCTACGCCGCACGCGCGGGATTCAAAACGCTGCTCGAAGCGCATCCCGAATCGGCGCCCATCCTCGAACCGTGGATCAGCGGCTGGGAGCTTCACACCTCGGCGGCCTACCTGAGCGCCTATCTCAAGAGCGTCGAAGACTCGGGCCTGCTGCCGACGGGCATCAACCGCGACCTCCTCCTCCGCGCGTTCCTGCTCGACAAGGCGTTCTACGAGCTGTCGTACGAGTTGAACAACCGCCCCGGCTGGGTGGACATTCCGGTGGACGGATTGCTGCGCTTGTTGCAGCCGGCAGACGCGTGACAAGAGCCAACACTGATTACACAGATTTCACAGACTACAGGAGCCAACACAGATCACACGGATTACACAGATTTTCAAATTTCGCCTGGCGGATCGACGTTGTCACGGGCGAAGCATTCCTCACGGCGTGCGCAAGCCGTTGGGGTGGCCACGGATGCGAATTTGATCGGTGTAATCCGTGAAATCGGTGTTGGCTCCTGTAATCCGTAATCGGTGAAATCTGTGTAATCAGTGTTGGCTCTTGTGGCACTACGCCGTCGCCACCATGCCGCCGGCGGCGCGCAGGATGCCGGCAGCCCAATCGAACACGGTGTGGTTTTGCACGCGCGCGCGCAACGCCCGCATGCGGCGCTCCTGCTGATCGTCCGGCATCGACAGCGCCGTGTGCAGCGCATCGCCGAACGCGTCGAGGGCAAACGGATTGACGAGCAAGGCCTCGTGCAGTTCGCGGGCGGCGCCGGTGAAACTCGAGAGCACCAGCACTCCTCGCTCGTCGCCGCGCGCCGCGATGAATTCCTTCGCCACCAGGTTCATCCCGTCGTGGAGCGATGAGACCACGCACACCGAGGCGGCGCGGTAGATGGCCGCAATCTCGGCCGGCTCACGGTGTTCGTGGACGTACACGATTGGCTGCCACCCCGCCGTGCCAAAGCGGCTGTTGACATCCGCGACGATCGCATCCACTTCCTGACTGAGCGTCTGATAGCGCGCGAGCTGATCGCGGCTGGGCGCGCCGATCTGGACGAACACGGCCTTCCCGCGCCACTCGGGGTGCCGCACCAGCAGCCGCTCGAAGGCGCGAATGCGATCGGGGATGCCTTTCGTGTAATCCAGGCGATCGACACCGAAGACGATGCGCTCGTCCCGAATCCCCAGCGACGCTCGCACGT
Source organism: Vicinamibacterales bacterium (assembly GCA_035512515.1). GTDB lineage: Bacteria > Acidobacteriota > Vicinamibacteria > Vicinamibacterales > UBA2999 > JACCSI01. The sequence goes on along the minus strand of DATKDY010000350.1, from coordinate 55,336 downwards.
CGCGATCCTCGGCCTGCCGGTCGAGTCGCGACGCCGCCGCCCAGAGGTCCGGATCGATGCTGATGGCAAACGGCTTGACGGCCGTCGGCTGCCCCCCGCGCACCACGGCGAAGTGCTCGTAGTCCACCCGGCATTCCAGCGTGCGCTCCACGGTTTCGAGGAAATTGTTGCAGTGGTACTGGATGTGAAACGACAGCAGATCGTTGCCGAGCAGCCCGTGCAGAATCTGCTCGGCCCACGGACACACGCGGAACGCTTCGGGATTCGGCCACGGAATGTGCCAGAAGTGGCACACGACGACGTCGGGGCGGGCGTCTTTGATGAAGCGCGGCAGCAGCGCGAAGTGGTAGTCCTGGATGAACACCACGGCGGGTCGCGACCCGATTTCGTCGAGCACCGTTTCCGCGAATCTCCGGTTCACCTGGCTGTAGGTCTCCCAGTCGCCGTCGTTGAACTCCGGCCGCGCATAGGCGATGTGACAGAGGGGCCAGATTGCATTGTTCGAGGCGCCGTAATAGTAGCCGTCCTCCTCCTCGCGCGTCAGCCACACGCGCCGCAGCGTGTACGCGGGCCGGTCCGGCGGCACGCGGACCCGCCCTTTGGCATCGGAGGCCTCGGCATCGGCATTGCCGCTGCCATGCGCCACCCATGTGCCGCCGCAGGCCCGCATGACCGGATCGAGCGCGGTGACGACGCCGCTCGCCGGCCGCGTCCACGTCACCTCCTCCGCCGGCTTCGCGCCGAGCACTCTGCGCCACCACCTGGGCTCGCACACACGGCGGACATGGATGTACGGTTCGCGGTTGCCGACGACGACCAGGTGGGTGTTGCGAAGGTGATCGCCGAGCGACGCCACGAGCTCGTTCGCCGTCATACCGCGCTCTGAACCGCTGATGTCGCGAGCCATTCGAGGAGCGCCTCGACGTCGCGCGTGCCGGCAATCCGATGCGTGGCATGGGTCTCACGTGCACCGACCAGCACGCCAATTCCTCGCCTGACGGCCTTGAACGCATCCTCGTCAGTGACGTCGTCGCCGATGAAGAGGGTCCACGCCGGCTGTTTGCAGCGCTCCTCGACGTCCTCGACGATCCACCGGGTCGCATCACCTTTGTGCGCGGCGATGTTCGGGAGGTATTCGACGACGTGACTGCCCGTCAGGCGCCGCAACTTGCCGTTGGCGAGCCATTCTTCCGCGCATCGATCGGCCCGCTCGATTGCCGCCGCACGAAGCTCCGGGGCGACCGCGCGGACGTGGATGGCCACAGAGGCGTGTTTGTCCTCCAGCACCAGGCCGGGGACCACGTCGTGCACCTCGTCGAGCCGCTCGTACAGGTCCCGGACGTATTGCCGCGCATCGTCGAGGTCCGGATGCTGCCAGCGCCGGGAGCCCACTTCGATCTCCATGCCGTGCAGCCCAGCCAGGTACACGCGGCTGGGCAACTGCGTGCGGGTGCGGAGGTCAGCAACCCGGCGGCCGCTGACAATGCCAAAGGACAAGTCGGTGCGGCTGGCGAGTTTCGACAGCAGCTCCGCCGTTCGCGGGTTTGGCCGCGGAATCGTCGGGTCGGGATCGAAATCGGCGAGCGTACCGTCGTAATCGGACAGCAACAGCAATCGCGTGCCTGCCGGTCTTTGGGAAATGACACGTTCGACGTCAGCCAGCATCGCGAAGGGGTTTCCTTTCAAAAAGCAGACCAGGTCCAAGCTTCCACACCGGATCGAAGCCGACCTCGAGGCTCGTCGGCCGTCTCGAGCGGACTGCCCAGATAGCCACTGCGGTGCACCAACCTATTGTGCCCGGAAGCGTCAGGAGGGCGCTCTTGCAATGTGTGATTTTTTTGATTACAGTCACTTCAATCAGATATGATGCCTTTGCACCGCGCTGCCGAAGACTTGCTGCCGCTCCGGCCGGTCGTCTTCCACGTGCTGCTCTCGCTGGCTGACGGCGAACGCCATGGCTATGCCATCGTCCAGGACATCGGCGAGCGCGCATCGGCCCGGCTGCGGCTCGAGCCGGGCAATCTGTATCGCCATCTCAAGTTCATGCTGGATGACGGGCTGATCGAGGAATCCGATCGCCGGCCGGTTCAGGGCAAGGAAGACGAGCGGCGCCGGTATTACCGGATCACGCGCTTTGGACGGCAAGTCGCGCTCGCCGAAGCGTCGCGGCTCGAAGCGCTCGCCGGCGAAGCGCGCACACGGCTCCTCGCCCGCAGTCAGGGACGGTCGTGAGCTGGTATCGCCTGCTGCTGCGCGCGTACCCGCCGGCGTTTCGACAGCGCTTCGGGCAGGACCTCGAGGAGCTATTCGCCGATCTCTATCGAAGCCGCGCGGCCGCGCTGTCACGCCCGCGGCTGGCCGTGTTCTGGTGTGGCATTGCATTCGACACGCTTCGCGGCGGCCTGGCGGAGCGGCTGAATCAGCCGCGCCGTCTTCCACTTCGCGTTCATCACGCCCGAGGACCCTCCACCATGTCGCTGCTCCTCGACGACGTCAGCCATGCCGTGCGCGCACTCCGCCAGCAGCGCGCGCTTTCGCTCGTGATCCTGACCACCGTCGCCCTGGCCATCGGGGCCAACTCGGCGATCTTCACCGTCGTCAACGCCGTCCTCCTGCGCCCGTTGCCGTACGCCAATCCCGACCGCGTCGTCATGGTGACGAGTGTGGACGACCGTGGTCGCGAGGCCGGCGTGTCGGCGCCGGACTTCGCCGACTGGCGGCGCGAGCTTCGGAGCTTCGAGGGGCTCAGCCTGGTCGCCATGCAATCGGTGAACCTGACGGGTGTCAGCGAGCCGGATCGCCTGCGCGGCGGGTTCGTGTCCGCGGAATTCTTCGAGGTCCTCGGGATTGAGCCGGTGCTTGGCCGCGGGTTTCGGGAGGGTGAAGATCTTCCCGGCGCCGAGAAGACCGCGGTTCTGACCCACGCGCTGTGGCAGCAGCGCTTCGGCGGCGATCCCGGTGTGATTGGCCAGGCGCTGCTGCTCAACAACGAGCCGCACGAGGTCATCGGCGTGCTGCCGCGGTCGTTCGAGTTCCCGGTCGATTACGTCAACGTGTGGCTGCCGTTCACCTCCGTTCCGTTCTATGCCGACGTCCACGACAGCCGCGTCGATCGCCACATGATCGTGATCGGCCGCGTGCGCGACGATGTGACCGTCGAGCGGGCCGCGACCGAGCTCCGGCAGGTGGCCGGCAACCTCGCGCAAGCGTTTCCGGACACGAACGCGGTGTGGTCCGCGCGCTTCCAGCCGTTTCACGAAGCGGCGGTGCGCCAGGTCAGTCGCAACCTGCGCCTGCTGGCCGGCGCAGTGGCGTTCGTGCTCCTGATTGCGTGCGCCAACATCGCCAATCTCCTGCTCGCGCGGGCGTCGGGCCGCCAGCGCGAGTTGGCGGTACGCGCGGCGCTCGGCGCATCGCGCGGGCGCCTGCTGCGGCAGTTGCTCGCCGAAAGCGTGCTGCTGGCGCTGGCCGGCGGCAGCCTCGGACTGATGCTGGGCGGCGCGCTGACCGATGCGATGCTCACCCTCATCCCGAATCTGCCTCGCGTCGACCGCGTCGCGCCGGACGGCACGGTCGTGATGTTCACGGCCCTCCTGTCGCTTGGCACGGGTCTCGCGTTCGGGCTGCTGCCGGCGCTCCACACCTCGCGGCCCGATCTGCGAGCGTCGCTCACCGAAGGGGCGCGCGGCAGCGAGAGCCGGGGAGCGAGCCGCGTCCGCTCCGTGCTGGTCGTCGCCGAGCTTGCGCTGTCGCTCGTGCTGCTGGCGGGCGCCGGGCTGTTCATCCAGAGCGTCGCGCGGCTCGTCAACGTCGATCTCGGGTACGACCCGGCCAACCTGCTGACGCTCGAGTATCGGCTGCCGCAGAACAAATACGCGCAACCCCAGGAACAGATGGCCTTCCATCAGCGTGTCGTCGAGCGGTTGTCGTCGGTGCCGGGCGTGCAGCGTGCGGCGATCGCACGATCGGTGCCGCAAAGCGGGAACGGGTCGTATGTCGGGTTCTGGAAGTCTGGCGACTCCCCGCCCTCGCGCGAGACCATGCCGCGCGCGCAGTTCAATGCCGTGACGAGCGATTTCTTTCGCGTGATGGGCATTCCGCTACTCGAAGGCCGCACCTGCGCGGCGACGGATCACGGGGACGCGCCGCTGGTGGTGATCGTCAACCGCCTGCTCGCGGAGCGTCTCTGGCCGGGCGAGCACGTCGTGGGCAAGCGCCTGCGCAGCCCGAACACTCCCGGCGACGCGATCGTGGTCGGCGTCGTCGGCAACACCCGCCCCAATCTGCTCTCGCAGCCGATGACGCTGCAGATCTACGGCTGCCTTGCTCAGCAGCCAGGCATCTTCGCGACCGTCGCCATCAAGACCGCTGGAGAGCCTCTGGCGTTGACACGCAGTGTGCAGCAGGCCATCTGGTCGGTCGATCCGGATCAGCCGATGTGGAAGATCCGCAGCGCGGAGTCGATGATCGGCGCCAGCGTGCAGCGAGACCGCTTCGTCATGCTGCTGATGCTGTGCGCGGCCGGCCTGGCGTTGCTGCTCGCGGCGCTGGGGACGTACAGCGTGCTGTCATACACCGTGCAGCGACGAGCCCGCGAGGTGGGCGTGCGCATGGCACTCGGCGCCACGCGCGCCAACATTGCCCGGCTCGTGCTCGGACAGACCTTCGTCCTCACGATGGTTGGCGTGACGCTGGGTGTCGCGGGAGCGCTCGCCCTCGGGCGGGTGATCGCGACACAACTCTACGAGGTCTCGCCGCGCGATCCTGTCACGCTCGGAGTCACCGCGCTGATGCTGGCTGGCGTCGCGCTCGTCGCCGCGTGGCTCCCCGCGCATCGCGCGACGTCGGTCGATCCGATCATCACCTTGCGCGCGGAGTGATTCGGCTTCTCAGCTTTCCGCTTTCAGCTCCCAGCGCGGACAGCTGGGAGGCGCGGGCGTGAGTTCCGCCAAGCGACGGAACCCTGTGACATCCGGAGCCGTATCCGGCTTCATGCTCCGTGATCTCAGGCTGGCCGTCCGTCAACTCCTCAGGCACCCCGGGCTGGCGAGCGTCGCGGTCTTCTCGGTGGCGATTGGCATCGGGCTGAACACCACCCTGTTTTCGGTGGTCAACGCGGTGCTGTTCCGCGGGGTCCCGATCGCGGAGCCCGGACGGCTCGTGGAGATCTACTCCAGCGCCTCCCCTGACCTCCCGCACCTGACGACCTCCTATCCCGACTTTCTCGACCTCGCCCAGGGCGCCGACGCCTTGCAGGGCGTGGCGGCGCATGCCTTCGTTCGAGGGATCCTGTCCGCCGGCCGTCCGTCGCTCGTCATGGGCGAGGCGGTCACCGCCAATTACTTCGACGTCCTCGGCGTCCGCATCGCGAGCGGGCGGCCGTTTCTGCCGCAGGAAGGCGCCGCCGCGGGCAGCGCCCCGGTCATCGTTCTGAGCCACAGCCTGTGGCAGCAGCAGTTTGCCGGACGCGAGCGCATCACCGGCGAAGCGGTGACCATCTCGGGTGTGTCGTACACGGTGGTCGGCGTCGCGCCGGCGGCGTTCCGGGGAACGTTTCCGGGCGTACCCAGCGACTTCTGGGTGCCCGTGACGATGGTGGAGAGCCTCGTGTTCTCGGGCATGCAGTCGACTTCGGATCAGAATCCCGGCGCGACCCGTCTCGATCGCCGTGGCACGCGATGGCTGTTCGTCAAGGGCCGCCTCGGCGACGGGCGTTCGATTGACGAGGCGCGCGCACAGATTGACACCATCTTCGCGAGACTTCGCGAGGAGTATCCGGCCACGAACCAGGATACGCATCCCAGCGTTCTGCCGGCACGCGATGTCCGCTTCCATCCGATGCTCGACGGCTACGTGAAGGCGGCCAGCGCGGGGCTGCTGGCGGCGGTGGGGCTGGTGCTGCTCATCGCGTGCGCGAACGTCGCCAATCTCCTCCTCGCGCGCGGCACCGCGCGACGCCGCGAGCTGGCGATCCGCACGGCCATCGGTGCCGGCCGGCTCACACTCGTGCGGCAACTGCTGGCCGAAGCACTGGTTCTGGCCGGCGCCGGCGGGGCGCTCGGCCTCGTCATCGCGTGGTCGGCGGGGCACGCGCTGATGGCGCTCGGCGCCGACGTCTTCCCCATCCCCGTGAGCTTCGACTTCTCGATCGATCTCGTGGTGCTGACGTTTGCGCTCGTCGCCTCGCTGGCCACGGCCGTGGTGTTCGGCTTGTTGCCGGCCATGTCGGCCTCGAAGCCGGAGCTGGTGCCGGCGTTGAAAGACCATGTGCAGGGCGATCGCCGTTCCCGCTTCGGCGTGCGCGACGCGCTCGTCGTCGGACAGCTCGCGATGTCGCTGATGCTGCTGGTGTGCGGCGCGCTGCTCGCCCGTGGCCTCGTGACGGCGCGCAACGTGGACCTCGGATTCGATCCGCGGGTCATTGCCTCGCTGTCGTTCAATCTCCAGATGAACGGCTACGACCTCGACCGCGCGGCGGCCATGCGCGAGCGTGCGATCGAGGCGATCGGCGCTGTTCCGGGCGTCACCGCGGTCTCCACGACCACACGACTGCCGCTGGCGCCGGACATCAACGTCACCGGCGTCATCGTGCCCGGCTACCACACCGGACCGGACGACGACACGACCGTCGACGTGGTGTCGATCGGCGCCGGCTACCTCGACGCCGCCGGCGTGCCGATTCTGCAGGGACGGGCCATCTCGGCGAGCGACGTGGCACAGCAGCGACGAGTCGCCGTGGTCAACGAGACCATGGCGCGGCGGCTGTGGCCCGCCGGCAACGCGGTCGGCGGGCGTGTTTACACCGAGGGCCTGAGCTCGGAACCGTACGAAGTGATCGGCATCGCACGCGACCACAAAGTGCGCTCCGTCGGCGAGGACCCACAACCGTATCTGCACCTGCCGGCCGGGCCGAGCCGGGCCATCGGGCTGCTCGTCCGGACTGCCGGACCCGCCGAGGCGTTGCTGCCGTCGCTGCGCCAGGCCGTATGGGCGCTCGAGCCGGACGTCGTCTTCACCGAGGACGTGGCCGCCTCGGCGATCGCGGCGACGACGATGGCGCCGACCGAGATCGGCGCGATGGTGGTCGGCGCGTTCGGGCTCGTGGCACTCGTGCTCGCCACCATTGGCCTCTACGGCGTCATCGCCTATTCGGTGAGCCGGCGCACGCGCGAGGTGGGCATCCGGATGGCCATTGGCGCGACGAGAGGTCAGGTGCTGTGGCTCATCCTGTCGCAGGGCACTGGCCTGGCGCTGGCCGGCACCATCGTCGGCGGCATCGGCGCGGTGTTCGCGGGCCGCCTGCTGCAGTCGCTGCTGTACGGCGTCAGCGCGACCGATCCGCTGGCGTTTGGCGTCGCTGCGGCAATCCTCTTCGGGGTGGCCCTCGTCGCAAACGGCATTCCGGCCCGCGCCGCGACCCGGGTGGACCCGCTCCTCGCGTTGCGCGCGGAGTGAGCTCATCGCACTCGGCTGTCAGCTTTCGGCTTTCAGCTTTCGGCGCTCTCAGCTTTCGGCTGTCGGCTTTCGGCTGTCGGCGCTGACGGCTGAAGGCGCCGATGTTTCGAAGCGATCATTACGATCACTGTGGCGAGTAGCTCGCGGTCATGAACGATCTCCAGAGGTTTACGTTGCCGGACACCTTGTCGCAGAGGAGATTGAACGGCGCGCGTCTTACGCTAACGGCTCGACGACAGTGCCAACTCAGCCGGACCGGCTGGCAGCCAGCGCGCGAGCAGAAACAACACGGTTTCCGCGCCCAGCAACAGACTCGATGCGGTCAGGTGCGCCACCTGAGCCGGAGGCGTCAGCGCCAGGTAAGCCATCGAAGCGCCGAGGAGGACTTGCAGGCCGACCAGCGCTGCCAGTGCCATCGTGACCCGCACGAGCGTCCGCTCGGTACGATGGCGGGTCCACACCAGCCAGACCACCCACCCCGTGGCGGCGATCACCAGCCACGCGGCCTCGCGGTGCCACCCGTCGAATCGCCCGACAGTGGCGAGGGCATCGGGCCGCGCGACGCCCGCGCCCAACGCTTCGTCGATGCCCTCACGCACCTGCGTGCCGAGAATCACCTGCAGCAACGTTATGACCATCAGGACGACCACGGACCATGCCAGCAGTGGCCTCGGCGCGGGCGCGGGCATGCACGGCCTGTCCCCGCGTCGTGCGCACGACGCACGGCCTGTCCCCGCTCCATGCGTCCCCACACGGCTCGCAAAAAACGCGTACATCGTGACGTAGAGCAGCAGCGACACGATGACGAGCGCGACGACCAGGTGCACCGTCACAATCCACGCGGCCAATTCCTGCTGAACGACGACCCCGCCGAGCCATCCCTGAAAGCCGACAAGCAGGAAGGCGGCGAGCGTCGGCCAGAAGATCCGCGCAGTCTGCCGGTGATGGCGCCACGCCGAGACGAGCGTCGCGAGGATCAGCAGGCCGACGGCCACTCCGAGGAGGCGATTGAGATACTCGGTCCACATCAGCGTCGCGTTGAACTGCGAGGCTTCAAACCCGGCTGGCAAGTCGGCGGCCGAGGCGGGCGGAATCCACCCGCCAAAGCAGCGCGGCCAGTCGGGACACCCGAGTCCCGCTCCAGATGCGCGCACGAGACCGCCGACGAGAATCAAAAAGTACGTCGTGCCCGTCGTCCATAATGCAAGCGTTTGAAACGACGACAACCGCCGGGCCATCCTCGTAAGATACTCGGACTGGAACGGTTACGCCGATGGATCAGGTATCGCCTGATCATCCCGGTGTTCCGCAGCCCGCACAGTCCCGAATACACCGCGCGGGGCGTGGCCAACGGCGTCTTCTGGGGCCTGACGCCGACCATCGGGTTGCAGACACTGGAGCTCGTCGTGACGTGGTTCGTCGCGCGAAAGCTGTTTCGCAAGGATTCGAGTCTGCTCCAGGCGTTCATATGGGTGTGGATCAACAACCCGCTGACCGTCGTCCCGATGTATTACACGTTCTACGTGACCGGCCTGTGGATGACCGGCGAGGGTGGCGAGTCGGCCGGCTACGCTGCGTTCAGCGCGCTGCTTCACACCGGCGACGCGCCGTGGCTGACTCGCGTGACCGCGCTGATGGAGGATGTCGGCGTCCCCCTGCTCCTCGGGTGCGTGCCCTACGCCATCGCCGGTGGCATGGCCAGCTACGTCTGGGCCAGAGCTGTCGTCCAGCGGCGGCGGGATCGCCGCAACAGCACACGGTTTGCAGGGTTCGGCACTGAAGAGTGACCATCACCAGCGTCGTGCTCGCGGGCGCGCTCGGGTATGAAACTATTCGTACTTCAAATTCGTCCGGATAGAACATGCCCGCAACCTCTGATTTCCGGTATTCGCTGCGCCTGCTGGCGCGGAGCCCGATTTTCGCCATCACTTCGATCCTGTCGCTCGCGATAGGGATCGCCGCCACGGCGGCGATTTTCAGCCTTGGCGACGCGTTGCTGCTCCGTCCCCGGGTGGGCGTGTCAAATCCGGAAACCCTGGTCGACGTCGGGCGCACCACCGGCGGCAGCGGCCTGGACAACTTCGGCTACCCGCTGTTCGAGCGATTGCGGGAGCAGTCGACCACGCTCGAGAGCCTTTCGGCCACGCAGTGGACGCCGAATGTGATGGCGCTTGGCGACGCCTCCTCATCCGAGCGGGCGTTTGCCATGCTCGTCTCGAGCAACTACTTCGAGGTGGTCGGCACGCGTGCCGCGGCAGGCCGCTTCTTCCTGCCGGAAGAAGATCGCACCGCGGGCACTCATCCCGTCGTGGTCCTCTCACATGACCTGTGGCTGCGCCGCTTCGGCGGGGACGCGTCGCTCATCGGACAGACCATTCGCTTGAACAACTTGCCCTACACCGTGATCGGCATCGCCGAGCCTGGCTTCACCGGCACCACCTTCCTGGGCACCGACATGTGGGTGCCCATGGCCATGGATGCGCACGTGCGGGCATCGGACACGTCGCTGCGCGAGACACACCGGGCCGTGTGGATGACCTCGATCGGACGACTCCGGCCGGGAGCGACCGTCGAGCAGGCTCGCCACGAACTCGACGCCATCATGAAGAGCTACCTCCGCGAGCAGAACGACCCGCGCATCGAGACCTGGGGAATCGCGATCGCCCGATCGGCGCGCGTCCCGGCCGGCATTGCGGGACCAGTCGTCGGCTTTGTCGGCGTGTTGGGCGCGCTCACCGCGCTCGTGCTGCTGATTGCGTGCAGCAACGTGGCGGCGATGCTGCTCGCGCGCGCACTCGAGCGCCGGCGCGAGGTCGCGACGCGCCTGGCCATTGGCGCATCGCGGCGCCGCATCCTCGGTCAGCTGCTCCTCGAAGGCCTGATGCTGGCGCTCATCGCCGGCGTGGTGAGCATTCCGATCGTGGCCGCGCTCGTCAATCTGCTCTCGTCATTCCAGCCGAGTCTGCCGGTGACGATCGCGCTGGAGCTGCAAATCAACCCGCGCGTCATGGCGTTTGCCTTCCTGCTCGCCACGGTGACGTCGGTCGTGTTCGGGTTGCTGCCGGCCCTGCAGGCGACACGATTCGAAGTGGCTCCGGCATTGCACGGTCACGGTTCGACGACCGATCGTCGCCGGTCCTGGCTGCGACAGGGCCTCGTGGCGGCGCAGGTGGCCATGGCGCTGCTGCTGCTGGTGGCCGCGGGCCTCTTCCTGCGCTCGCTGCAAGAGGCGGCGACCACGGATCTCGGCTTCACCGTGGCCAACGTCGACACCATCCAGATCAACACGCGGGTCGGCGGTTATCAGACCGATGCGGACGGCTTGCGTGCGATCGAGGGCTTGACCGAACGGTTTCGCGCCGTCCCCGGCATCACGGCCGTCGGTGCGTCACGGATGATTCCGCTCTTCAGTGGACGGCTGGGCCTTGGCGGTCTTCGCGCACCAGGTTACGTCGGACCCGACGGCAGCGACCGCGTGCAGGCGGACTGGGACACGGTGACACCGGGCTACTTCGACGCGCTTCAGGTGCGCATCGTTCAAGGCCGCGGGTTCGACGAGCGCGATCGCGAGGGCTCGGCGCCAGTCGCGATGATCAACGAGACGATGGCGGCGCGCCTGTGGCCGGGCCAGGATCCGATTGGACGGCAGTTGATTCAGCAGGTGTCGCAAACCGAAGAGCGCGCGCTCCAAATCGTCGGCATCACGCGAACGGCGAAAAGCGCGAGCATCTCGGAATCGCCGCAGAACTTCATTTACGTGCCGATTGCGCAACAGTTCATGGCTGAGGTCACCTTCTTCGTGCGTCACGCCGGCAGCGGGATGGGGCCCGGTGGATCCGGGTCCCGTCTGGCCGAGCTCCGCCAGGCCGTGGTCGCCTTCGATCCCAATCTGCCGGTGATCTACGCGCAGACGCTCGAACAGGCGACGACGATGGCGCTGCTGCCGCAGCGGCTGGCGGCGTGGATTGCCACGAGCGTGGGCACGATCGGGCTGTTGCTGGCGGCCCTCGGCTTGTATGGCATCACCGCGTTTACCGTCGCGCAGCGCTCTCGTGAAATCGCGCTGCGTATGGCGCTGGGCGCCACGCGCGAATCGGTGTTGTCGCTGGTGCTCGGCCAGGCGGGCCGCCTGGCGCTGGTCGGCGCGGCAATTGGACTCGCGCTGGCGGCAGGCGTGAGTCAGCTGCTCGCAGGACTGCTCGTCGGTGTCGGCAGTATCGACCCCTTCGCGTTCGGCGTCGCGACCTCCCTGCTGCTGCTGGTGCTGCTCGTCGCGACGTGGACGCCGGCACGGCGTGCCGCGGGCATGGACCCGATGCGCGCGCTGCGGGCGGAATAGAGCGCCGGCTCACCCGGGCGTTAATGGCGCGCTCACACGCGAGGGCCGCTTCGCGGCTGGCCGCCTTCGGCTGATGGTGTTTCCTGGACCGCGACCCGGGCAAGGCGAGGACCGCCGCCGATCGGCGCGAGCGCTGCCCTCGGGCGCCCGCCCTCCGCGAAGCGGCCCTCCACGCAAGTGGCCCTCCGCGAAGCGGCCCGCCGCGCAAGCGGCCCGCCGCGCAAGCGGCCTTCCACGCAAGTGGCCCTCCGCGAAGCGGCCTCCGCGAAGCGGCCTCCGCGCAGCGGCCCTCCGCGCAAGCGGCCCGCAGCAACGCGGCCATGACGCGCAAGCGCGGCCTCAACGCACTTCAAACACGCGAACCCACGGTGTTTCAGTGGGCTGCTGCTCCGGCGTCCGCGCGTTGAACACTTCCGTCACGGCTTCGAGCGGCGGCAGCGGAAATGCCGAAACCCACGGATCGAGACCGACGACGAGGGCGTCGGCCTCAGCGGGCGTCACTATCTGCCGTGCGGCGTCGTAGGTCGGATACGTCTGTTGCGTCAACACCTCGCGGAAACGCACCCCGTTGCTGTCCACCCGATCCGCGACCCTCATGACCGTCGTCGCATTGGCGGGTGTCGCCGGGTGACCGCCAGCCACTGACAGCCGGTAGGCCATGCTGCGGTAATACGGCTCGTGAAACACCCAGACTGCCGTCCACCGATCGCCTTCCCGGCGGTAGACGATCTCGTAGTACTGCGCGTGCACGCCTCCGGCCCAATCGAGGACATTTTGGAAGCGGCCCATGATCGTGCCGTCAGCCAGCTTGCGAAACGGCAGCTCCCAATCCGACACGACGTAGCGCACGCCTTCGGCGCGCAGGATGTCCATCGCGCGCGGCTCGTCGGTCTCGGCGTAAAAGCGCGCCGAATTCGGCGCGCGCTCCTGTGTCGGATTGGCGACCGGCACACGGCGTGCGCGCTGCACGATCCAGTAGCCCTGATCCCACCAGTTCATCACGGCGTAATCAGGCGCCGGCACGTCGTCATTCGGGTAACGCGCGTAGTAGTAGTCGTCGCCCACACCGGCCGCCTCGAGAAACGCCGGCGGCGTCTGCTCGCGCAGCCAGTTCATCGTCTCGCGCCAGTACGCCGGAAAGCTGCTCGCGCGTTCCGCGAGCAGGACGCGCGGCGCGAGGTTTGGCGCAAACATGCCACCCGCGACGGCGATGACGGCGACCTCGCGGGCCAGAGGCCAGCGGGTCCGGGAGACGGGCTTCGGATTGTCGGCGTGCGGCACACCGCCCCAATCGAGCAACGCCATCGCCAGCCATCCACCCAGCACCGCGCACGCTGTCACCAGGTAATACCCGAAGCGGTTCTGGCCGATGGTCGCGGCAAACGTGGCGATTGCGTAGAGCAGGAGCAGCAGTTCCGCGGGCCGCCGCTGCCGCCACACGCGGACAGCGAACGGAATCAGCGCAATCGCCCCGATGAAGAAGCCGGTTCGGAAGAATACCCACGGCTGCTCCCACCGCCATTCACCGGCGTAGAGAAACAGCGGACGTGCCTCGAGGACGCCCATGCGCGCCGGATCGGGCACGAGGCGCGCGACATCCACAAGCACCTGCGAGATCTGAGCGCGTGCGAGCACGCCGATTGCGACGGCCGCGATCGCTCCAGCGACAGCCATGGCCGCGAGTACTTCTCGTCTGCGGGCGCCTCGAATCCTGGTCGCGGCCAGGGCGACTGCGGCAAGGCATGACACCCCAAGCACCTGGCTGCCATAGCGATGCATGGCGGGATGCTGAAACACGACGACCAGGACCAACGCCGTGAGCGCGGAGGTCGCCGTGACCCAGGCCACCCTCGCGCGCTCGTCGTCGGTCGGTGCGAGCACGAGAGCAAGCACGAGCCACACCCCGACGATGGCGACCAGAAAAGCGCCGCTGCCCCAGGCGAGCAGATACAACCCCAATGCGGCTCCGGTGAGAAACGACGCCACCGGTGAGGGTGTCCCCAGCGCACGCGCGAAGCCCAGCAGCATCGCCAGTGCGAGCAACGCTTCGAGGCCATGATGATCGACGAATCCCAGCATCGTTCGATCGAGGAAATGCCCCGGCAGCACCGCCAACAGGCACGCGGCGAGCAAACCGGCACGTCGATCGAAGAGCGTCCGCGCCAGCCCCCAGGCGACAATCACCGCCACCGCGCCGAGGATCGGTGGCATCAGCGCCGCGATGCGCTCGACCTGGGCGGTGGTCGCGTCGCGGCCATGTAAGGCGGCGACGACGCTCGACGTGATCGTGTCGAACAGCGGCGCGATGGGCACGAACTGCCCGCCGGGTGCCGCATAAGGATCCCGCGTCACACGCCAGGGAAAGTTCCTGACCTGGTTCTCGGTGAGCCGCACGTGATACCACGCGTCGGTTTCGAGAAAGCTGACGCCGCTGGAGGTGAACACGTTGTTCCACGCCGGGTAGGTGCGGATGCCGAACGCGGCGGCGGCAATCAGCAGGATGAGGACGAGGTCGCGGCGCACGCGCCATTGTAGGAGGTGGCCGGCCCTACGGCCGGAGGGCCGCCCCGCGGCGGGAGGGCCGGCCCGCGGCGGGGGAGGGCCGGCCTGCGGCGGGAGGAGGGCCGGCCTGCGGCGGAGGGCCGCGCTGCTTCGCGGCTCGGAGACCGGCGCGTGCGGGCCGGCCCGCGGGCGAAGCCCGCCATCCGCCGCAGGCGGCCATTGCGACCGACGTCCGGTCTAGTCCGTGTTAGCATCCGCGGCTATGCGTAAGAAAGTCACTCGCCGTGAATTCGTTCAGACCAGCACTGCCGGCCTCGCCATCGCCGCCGCTACGCCCGTGTTCGGCCAGGCGCCCGCCGTCCAGTCCGGCGGCGTCCGGCCCGTCGTCGTCGCCTCGGCCAACGGCAACCGCTTTCGCAATGGCGGCTCCGTCACCGGCGTGCAGCGCGCGTTCGACATGATGGCCAAAGGCACCGACGTGCTCGACGCGGTCGTGGCCGGCGTCAACCTCTGTGAGCTCGATCCCGAAGACACCAGCGTCGGCTTCGGCGGGCTGCCCAACGCCGAAGGCGTCGTCCAGCTCGACTCGTGCTGCATGCACGGTCCGACCAAACGCGCCGGCGGCGTCGCCTGCCTCGAAGGAGTACGGACACCGTCGCTCGTCGCCAAGGCCGTGCTCGAGCAGACGGACCATCACCTGATTGTCGGCAAGGACGCGCAGACGTTTGCGCGCCAGCTCGGCTTCAAGATCGAAGACGACCTCAACACCGACACGTCGCGTCAGCGCTGGCTCGAATGGAAGCGCCGGATCGATCCGGAGCACTATCTCGATCCGAAGAAGCGCGGCGACGCGATGATGCTCGCCGGCCTCAGCATGGTCCGCGACGGTCTGATCGATCCCGAGCACTACTACGGCACGATCAACATGGACGGCGTCAACAGCCGCGGCGAGATCTCGGGCGTCACGACGACGAGCGGGCTGGCGTGGAAGATTCCCGGCCGCGTCGGCGACTCGCCGATTCTGGGCGCGGGCCTGTATGTCGACGGCGAAATCGGCGCCGCCGGATCGACTGGCCGCGGCGAAGCGAATCTCTTCAATCTCTGCTCGTACCTGATCGTCGAAGAGATGCGGCGCGGCCGGCATCCGAGGGACGCCGGGCTCGAGGCGCTCAGGCGCGTGCAGAAGAACACCATCGAACAGCGTCTGCTCAATTCGCGCGGGTTGCCGGCGTTCGGTTTGAGCTTCTACATCCTCAACGCGAAGGGCGAGTACGCAGGCGTGTCGATGTACGCCGGCAGCTACGCTGTCTGCACCGAGAAGGGGCCCGAAACCGTCGAGACTACTCCGCTGCTCGAAGGTCGCGCGAGCGACTGACCATTCCGCGCGCAGCGCGATCGTCGGATCGAATCCGCGCGGAACCAGACGTCCACTGATTCGGGGAGACCGGCGCTGGGCGGAAGAAAGACGCGGAAGTTGGCACCCAGTAGGCCGACAATCTCCACGTCGAGATTGTTGACGTCGATTGGCGGCCGATCACCGCAGGATCACCACCGAGTCGCCGCTGCCACAGGTCGTGGCTGATCACGACACTGTGGATGCACGTTTCGCCTGAGTCCTGCCGCACCTCGAGTGCCGGCCAAGCGCCAGCGGCGCGGCCCCCAGCAGCCACAGCGCATCGTCGGTCGCGCTGACGGCCGGTACTCGTTCCATTTCGCCATCCACGTTGACATGGGCATCGACGCTGACGAGCGCTGCCAGGCCGTCGAAGAGGCCGGCTTCGTTTCGGAGATCGATGGCCTCGCCGCCCGAAATGCCCGCCGAGGTTACGCCCAGCACGTCGGCATCGACGACGACGAGACGATCGGCGTCCGGGTACGGAAGCGGCCGCAAAGAGCACGGCGTGCATCACGCTGAAGACCGTGGCATTGGCGCCAATCACCAGTGCGAGTGTCGTGATGACAACGAGCGAAAACCCCGGTGCGCGGGCCATCATACGGAAGCCGTAGCGCACATCGCGCAGCAGCGTCTCGATGGGCGCGAAGGTCCACACGTCGCGGGTCGCTTCACGGACTTGCTGCACGCCACCGGTTTCGATCAGCGCCGCGCGCCGCGCTGCGTCCGGCGTCATGCCGCGCGCGACGTTGCGTGCGGTGAGTTCGTCGACGAACAATTGCAGCTCATCGTCCAGGTCGCGATCCCGCGTCCGCCACCGACCCGGCCCCGCGCGCTCCCCAAAACGCCACACTCCCCGCATTTTCTGCACCCTTCCCCGAAATGGGCCTGCCCCATTTCGCGCGACGAACCTCGGGGGCGATCCGCCTGCCGCGAAACGCCCACCGACGGCGAAGAAGGAACCACTACCTGATGGGCTCTTCTTCAGGACGACGACAATACCTGGTTCATCGCGGTCACAACACGATTCCAACTCGCCTTCTCGGCATTCAACTGACGACGGCCCGAGGCCGTGAGTACGTAGGATTTGACGCGGCGGCTGTCGGCGGAAGAGGTCCATTCGCCGGTAATCCAGCCCTGCTGCTCCAGCCGGTGAAGCGCTGGGAACAGCGAGCCGGCCTTGATCTCGAATGTCCCGCCTGTAATTTGTGCGATCCGCTGCGCGATGGCGGCGCCGTGCATGGGGCGCAGTTCCAGCGTGCGAAGGATCATCAAGTCAACGGTGCCTTTCACGAGTTCAGTGCTAGTTTTGGCCATAATTCCGTCGATACAGAAAATCTATATAGACGTCTTATATCAGAGCGGAGGCACAGATCAGCCTTCAGGTCACCCGACACCCTGGCGGTTGAAGGGGGAGAGCCGGCCCCTTCAGAAAAATGGGGCAGGCCCTTTTCGGGGAGGGGTGGAGAACTTGCCGGGGTTTGGCGGAAAGTGCACCAGCGGTATTCTCTGGTCATGGCCCGACTGCTTCTCACCGTCCTCTGCGCTTCGGCGATGCTGGCGGCCTGTTCGCGGGGGAGTACCGGATCCGACGGCACCGCCACCGCGGAGGAAGCGCGCCAGTTCCTCACCCGCGTCAACGACACGATGAAACAGCTCGGCGTCGCACTCGGACACGCGGGCTGGGCCTACGCCACCAACATCAATCCCGAGACCGAAGCCGCGAACGCGAAAGCGAACCAGGCCTACATCGAGGCCACGGCGCGCTTCGCCAAGGAGGCGACGCGGTTCGACGCCATCGGGCTGCCCAACGAGCGCCGGCAGCTCGACCTCCTCAAACTGGCGCTGGTGATCGTCACGCCGAGCGACCCGCAGGAGGCCGAGGAGCTCACGAAGATTGCCGCGTCGATGGAAGGGACCTACGGCCGCGGCAAATGGTGCCCCGGCGCCGCGCCCACCCCCACACAAAGCGAATCCGCGGCCGCCGCGCCGCCGCCGCCTGACGCCGACCCGTGCCTCGACGTCGAAGCGATCACGCGGGTGATGGCCGAGAGTCGCGACCCGCTGCGGCTGCGCGACGTCTGGGAGGGCTGGCACACGATCGCGCCGCCCATGAAACGGGACTTCGCGCGCTATGTGGAACTGGCCAACACGGGCGCGCGTGAGCTCGGCTTCGCGGATACGGGCGCGATGTGGCGCGCCAAGTACGACATGCCGCCGGACGATTTCACGCGCGAGCTGGATCGGTTGTGGGAGCAGGTGCGTCCGCTCTACGTCTCTCTCCATGCCTACGTCCGCACGAAGCTGCGCGAGAAATATGACGACGAGATTCCCGCACGCGGTCCCCTGCCGGCTCACCTGCTGGGCAACATCTGGGCGCAGGACTGGAGCAATGTGTTCCCGCTCGTCTCGCCGCCCTCGGCCGACCCTGGCTACGACCTCACCGCCATTCTCGAGCAACGCAAGCTGACGCCGATCGAGATGGTGCAGAGCGGCGAGCGCTTCTTCACGTCACTCGGCTTCGCGCCGCTGCCACAGACCTTCTACGAGCGATCGCTGTTCACCAAACCGCCCGATCGCGAAGTGGTCTGCCACGCCTCCGCCTGGAACGTCGATCTCGAGGACGACCTGCGCATCAAAATGTGCATCGACCCGACCGCCGAAGACTTCACGACCATCCATCACGAGCTGGGGCACAACTTCTATCAGCGCGCCTACAAGCACCTCCCCGTGCTCTTCCGCGACTCGGCGAACGATGGGTTCCATGAGGCCGTCGGCGACACGATCGGCCTGTCCGTGACGCCCGAGTACCTCGTCAAGATCGGCCTGCTCGACAAAGCGCCGGACAGCTCGCGCGACATTGGCCTGCTGCTCCAGCAAGCGCTCAGCAAGATCGCGTTCCTGCCGTTCGGGTTGCTGATTGATCAATGGCGCTGGCGAGTCTTCAGCGGCGACATCACGCCGGACCAGTACAACCAGGCATGGTGGGATCTGCGGCTGAAGTATCAGGGCGTCGCACCCCCGTCACCGCGCGGCGAGCAGCATTTCGATCCCGGCGCGAAGTATCACGTGCCCGCGAACTATCCCTATGCCCGGTATTTCCTGGCCCACATCCTGCAATTCCAGTTTCATCGCGCGCTTGCCCAGGTGGCGGGGTGTTCGGGACCGCTCCACCGCTGCTCCATCCACCAAAGCACGGACGCCGGGCAGAAGCTGAACGCGATGCTCGAGCTCGGGATGTCGCGCCCGTGGCCGGACGCGCTGGAAGCGCTCACGGGCGACCGACAGATGGACGCGACGGCCATCCGGGACTACTTCGCGCCCCTTCAGGCGTGGCTCGATCAGCAGAACGCAGGGAAACCGGTGGGGTGGTAGCGGCGGGGCCAAAGCGCACGCCCTCCGTGGCACCAAGTAATTCGACCTCCCTGGCGCGATGTAATTCGTTGTCTCGGCCGCTCGCGGATCTTGCCCCGCCCTTGTCAGGCAGCCGACAATAGCGGCATCGTGAAAACCCGGCTCTTCTTCGTCCTGCTCGGCGTGTCGGCCGCGGCGTGCGGTGGTCCCTCGTCGGCCGCGCCACGCGCCGCGGACGAGGCGGCTGACGCGCCCGCGGTTCGCGTCCTGCGCGTGGAACGCACGCCGCTCGACCGATCGGTCACAGTCACCGGCACGCTCGCGGCCGAGGAACAGGTCATCCTCAGCCTGAGAGTGACGGGCCGGCTCGAGGAGATGCTCGTCGATCTCGGCTCGCCGGTTCGCCGTGGGCAAGTCGTCGCCCGTCTGACACCGACCGATTTCGACCTGCGGCTCCGCCAGGCCGTCGCCGCACTCCAACAAGCGCGCGCGCGGCTGGGGCTGGACCCTGACGGCGCCGACGATGCCGTGGACATCGAGCGCACGTCGGTCGTGCGGCAGGGCAAGGCCGCGCTCGACGAAGCGCGCCGGCAGCGCGATCGCTAGACGTTCAACATCGGCGGCGGCAATCGCGAGATCGACTTTGCGATTCGCGGGCCCGATCTCGAACAGCTCGCGCATTTCCCGGAGACCTCGCCGCGAGGGCCGGCGAGCTCGGCATCATCGACGCCGAAACCACGCTGCGGCTGAACAAGCCCGAACTGCGCGCCCGAATCGCCCGCGCACGCGCGGCGGACCTCGGGGTGAATACACAGGACGTGGCCTCCGCACTACGGCTGATGGTGGGCGGCGATCAAGAGGTGACGCGCTTCCGCGACCTGACGGGCGGCGAGGATTACGCCGTCGAGCTGCGCCTCGTCGAAGCCGATCGGGGCGATCCGGACACCATCTCGCGGATCTACGTCCCGCGTGCCAACGGCGAGATGGTCCGTCTCGATTCGGTCGTCGTCCTCGAGGAAGCGCGCAGCCCCTCGCGCGTGGATCGAATGGATCGCCAGCGCCAGGCCAACGTCAGGGCCGGCGTCGCGCCCGGCTACGCGCTCGGCGATCGGCTGCAGGCGCTGCGCGAGGCCGCCGCCGAGCTCGGCATGCCCGCGACGTTCACCGAGTTCGGCTGGGCGTTCCTGCTGTCGATCGCGTTCATGTACATGGTGCTCGCCGCGCAGTACGAGAGCCTGCTGAACCCGTTCATCATCCTGCTCTCACTGCCGCTGTCGCTGCCCTTCGCGCTGCTGTCGATCTACCTCACGGGCGACACGCTGAATCTCTATTCGGCGCTCGGCATGCTCGTGTTGTTTGGCGTCGTTGCGAAGAATGCGATTCTGCAGATCGATCACACGCTCAACCTGCGGCGCCAGGGGATCGAGCGCGGCACGGCGATCCTCGACGCGAATCGCGATCGGCTGCGGCCCATTCTGATGACGACCCTGGCGCTCGTCGGCGGGATGCTGCCCCTCGCGCTCGGCACGGGACCCGGCGCCGAAGAACGGCGCACGATTGCCGTCGTCGTCATCGGCGGGCAGACACTTTCGCTCTTCCTGACGCTGGTGGTCGTCCCGGTCGCGTATTCGTTGTTCGATGATCTGGCCGTCGCGGTCCGAGCGAAGCGGACCCTGGGCCGCACGGTGCAACCCGCGGAAGGGTAGCGGCGGAAGCGCGAGTCGCTAGCCCGCATTATTGGCGAACGCTGCGCGTTTGTTCATGATGCGCTGGCGGCATGCGGTTGCTCGCTGCCGCCGGTTACGACACCGCGCTCCGCGCGGCGCTCGAGACGTCGCCCGGGCTGGTCCTGAGCGAAGGCCCGGGAATCGGGCCTGAGTCGAAGCCCGAAGGGCGGACCACTCGGGCCTTCGTGAGTCGTCCGGGCTCAGTACTAAGTGGTCACGGGCATAATTACGGCGGCATTCGGCCGCCGATGCATCCCGCTCCGCGGCGTTGCTCAGCGCTCAGATAGTCCCGCTAATCCTCGCGCTTCGCGCCTGGCGGAGCGGGCGCCTCGGCGCCCTCGGTGCGTCGCCCGTAATTATGCCCGGGACCACTGAGGCTCAAGCAGGCGCGCACGCCAGGCGCGCGTGCGCAGCCCGACGCCGCGCGCGGACTCGACGAGGGGCGCGACGTCAATCGATGCCGCTGCCAGCTCGGGAACATGGCGATCGCCATCGCCGGCAGCATGAAGCGCAGGTACGTCCACGTCTCGAAGACGGCGTAGATGAGATACGCGAGGATCACGAGCGCCGCGAACGCGAGGAGCCAGCGGATCTCTCGCCGGCTGTCGCCGGCGAGGCGCGAGGCGGGCACGAGCAAGGCCAGCGGCGCGGCAAGAAGCCAGGGTCCGTGGGTGTCCAGCAGCCTCCGCGTATAGAGCGTCGCGTTGGGCCCGATGTTCGCGAGCGCGTAGATCTCCTCGGCGGTGCCGTAGCCGGAGCGGACAGGCGAACCGAAATAGCGCCATTGCAGGTAGGCGACACAGGCGCCGGCCAGCGCGACCAGGATGGAGAATCTGACGAAGGCGACCCCCCGGCTCAAGCGGGGGACCACATCGCGGGCGGCCACACCGAGATACAACGCCGGCAGAATCGCCAGGGGCGCGAGGTTGGGCCGGACCAACACCGCCAGCGCGGCAACCCCGCCGGCCGCCAGCGGCCGCGAGGTGCACACCAGCCACCAGCATGCCAGCCACGCCGCGGTGGCGGGCACGTCGCTCATCACCTGCATCGCCTCGATCAACGCAACGAGGCTCGTCGCGAGCCAGGTTGCTGCGATCAGCGCCGCTGTCCCGCCCGCGAGGCGGTGCGCCAGTAACCCCGTGGCGCACACCGCCGCCGCGCGCGTGACGGGGACCACCAGCGACGCCGCTGCCGCGCCACCCAGGACGTGAAACGGCGCCATCAACAGCGGCAGCCCGATCGCGGAGGTGGGCACCTGCCAGCCGGGCTCGAGCGCCGCGCGCCAGCCAAGCGGCGCCAGCGTGGCCGCACCATCCGCCCATGTGACGATCGATGCCAGCGGCTCGGGCCGCCACAACGCGCCGTCGAGCAGCAGCGCGGTGTAGCTCAAATAGCCCGAGGCGTCCGCCCCGGTTGCGCTGAAGGTATGAAAGACCGCGGCCACGCCCGCCGCCAGCCCCGCGACCAGTACGACGAGCATTGCGTTGCGCCTGGCGATCCAGCGATCGGCAGCGGCGAGATCGCTGGCAACTGCGCCGGACCGGCGAGCCACACCGATCCAGATCACCAGCGTGACGAAGGCAAGGACAACGGCCGGAACTGGCGATCGGGACGAAACGCGCAGGCCGAAGGCCGTGGTCACGAAGCCGCCCGTGACCACGATCATGAGGCCGAATGTAATGAGGAGAAATGCGACGGCGAGGAGGAGTCGTCGTCGGGACACAGAAGCAAAGCCGAGACGCCGTGTCCGGCGCTCGACTTCGGCGGTCAGTTACCGCTTCGGAATCGTCCAGTAGTAGACCTTCCGGCCGTTGACGTCGAGCTCTTTCTCGGGCTTCCAGTCACCCATGTCGAACGCGTGCGACACGATCCGTGTCCCCGGTCTGAGCTCTTTCATCAGCTTCGGCATCAGCTTGACGTTGAGCGACGGCAGCAGGTAGAGGGTCACGACGGTGGCTTCGCTGAGATCGGTCTCGAACAGGTCCGCGTTCATCACGCGTACGCGGTCGCCGACGTCGTTTTTCTCGACGTTTTCGGTGGCCTCCTTGATGCGCTGCGGGTCGATGTCGATGCAGACGCCGCGCGCGCCGTACTTTTTCGCGGCCGTGACTGGAATGCGTCCGTCGCCACAGCCGAGGTCGTACACAATATCGTTCTTGGTGACGTTCGCCACCTGGAGCATGGCCTCGACCACCTCTTCCGGCGTCGGCACGAAGATGACGTCCGGCCGGCGCGTCGGCGCGTCCTGCGGCGCCGCCTGTGCAAACACGGTCGGGGCGCTCGCAAGCGAAACGGCCACCGCGAGGGCGAGTAAACGACTGGTCATGCGAAAAGGTCCTCCTGAAATCTGAGCGATGAGTATAGATCGAAGCTGCACTGCCGGGCTGGCTCGATACAGGCCGGCCCCGGCGATCGGACTCTTCTCCATCATCGCAGGTCTTGGCGCGCTTGGCGCCACGGCAGCCTGCCGCCAGGAGCCGCCCGCGCCTCCGGCGGCGCTGCGCCTGTCGCTCGCGCAGAGCTACTCCTTTGGACTCGCACTCGCGCCCGATGGCCGTCGTGTGGTCTTTCCGACGGCCTCGGACGGCGGCACCCACCTCGCGCTGCACGACTTCAGGGACGACAGCACGCTGCCGCTCGAGGACACCGCCGGCGCAGTCATGCCGTTCTGGTCGCCCGATGGCGGCGCCATTGCTTACTTCGCCGAAGGCACGCTGCGCGTTTTCACGTTCGCCGATCGTCGGGTTCGCGACCTCGCCGGCGCGCCGGCGCCGCGTGGCGGCGCCTGGCACACCAGCGGCGACATCGTCTTTGCGCCGGACGACGAGGGGTTGAAGTGGCTTCGGGCGGGCGGCGCCGTCGAGCCGTTCACGACGCCCGACAGCGAGTCGAGTCACGGCTATCCGCGCGTGACGGCGGATGGACGTCACGTCGTCTATTTCGTGCGCGCACCGGAGGGCACGCGCCACAGCATCTGGATCGCGCCTGTCGACCAGCCGTCGTCCGGAAGGCGCCTGACCAGTTCCGACGCCGAGGGCATCCCGATCGACCAGGCGCTGATCTACTCGAGCGGCGGTGCGCTCGTGGCCCAGCGGATCAATCTGGAATCGCTCGTGCTCGAAGGTCGGCCGGTGCTGCTTGGAACGTCCGTGGGCCACGGCCCCGAGCATCAGCTTCACGCGACAGCCGCCGCGGACGTGCTCGTCTTCGGCAAGCCCTCGTCTACCCTGCGAGAGCTCCGGTGGATGAACCGCGCGGGCACGACGATCGGCGTGCTCGGCGAGCCGATGGATGCCTGGGACGTGCGTATCGCGCCGCGTGGCCCCGCGGTCGCGGTCACTCGAGCCGATCCACAACTGAAGACGCTCGACATCTGGGCGTACGAGGATCAGCGTCCGCTTCCGCGCCGCGTTTCGCCGAACATCGACGTCGACGAATCGCCGGCGTGGTCGCGTGACGCGGCCCGCCTTGCGTGGGTCAGCGGCCGCCGGGTGGTGACGATGCGCGACGGGCGCGCGTCCAGCCCCGAGACCGCGCTTCGCAAGTTCGACAATCCGGTGCGGGTCACGGACTGGTCCGCCGGCGGCGAGTGGATCGTCGTCACCGAAGTCCGAGGCGACACGCGCGGCGACATCGTGCTGATGCACGTGGACGGCGGGGGCGATCCCCGCAGCTATGCGACATCCGCCTTCAACGAAACACACGGCGTGGTGTCACCCGATGGCCGGTGGATGGCCTACGCCTCGGACGAGTCTGGCCGCCCCGAGATCTATGTGGACGCGTTTCCGGCGCCGGGGCACCGGGCGCGTCTGACGGTTGGCGGCGGCACGGATCCGCGCTGGAGCCTCGATGGTGGCGAGCTCTTCTTTCGGCGCGGATCGGAAATTCACGCCGTACGCCTGCGCGCGTCGGGAAGCACGCGCGAAGCGGCGTCGAGCGAACGGCTGTTCGATGCGGGTGGAGAGATTCGATCATTCGATGTCACATCCGACGGCGCCCGATTCCTGGTCAACGTGCCGGCGCCCGAGGCCGCGCCGAAACCGATGACGGTCGTGGTGAACGTGCGCTCGCTGCTGCCGTGAGGGCGCGGCGCTGCCGCGCAGTGGGCCGCCTTCGGCGGAGGGCCGGCTCCGCCGGAGGGCCTCGCGATGCTCGGCAGGCGCGCTCACGCGCGAAGGGCGAGTCGGCCGAAGGCCGGCTCCGCCGGAGGGCCTCGCGGTGCTCGGCAGGCGCGCTCACGCGCGAACGGGAGATCCGGCCGAAGGCTGGCCTGCCGCACGCCAGCGCGGCCCTCGCGAAAGCGCCCTCCGCCGCGAAGGCGGCGGCCCTCGACGAAAGTCGCCCTGCGGCCTGTATCATGTCCCGCCATGAGTCGCTCACGTCTGCTCCTCGTCGCTCTCGTGCTCTCGCTCGGCGCCGGAATGGCGGCGTTCGGACCACCCACCGACGCCGCCCAATCGCCGACACGCCCCCCGGGGACGAGCTACAAGGGTCCCGCGTTCACGTTCCACAGAATCACGGCCGGTGTGCACCTCGCCATCGGCACCGGCAATCTCGTCGTGATGTCCAATGCCGCGATCATCGAAGGCGACCGCGACGTGCTGGTCGTCGATTCGCATGTCACGCCGGGCGGCGCCTGGGCGCTCCGCGACGAGCTGAAGACCATCACGTCCAAGCCGATCCGCTACGTGGTCAACAGCCACTTCCACTTCGACCATTCGCACGGCAATCAGATTTACGGACCCGACGTCGAGATCATCGGCCACGAGTTCGCCCGCGCGCAGATGGTGGCCGGCAAGTCGCTCCAGTCGCGCGCGCACGATTTCTACGTCGGCGGCGTGCCGGCGACGATCAAGAACCTCGAGGCGCGTCTGGCGGCCGCCACCGACGACAACGCGCGCGCGACGATTCAGGCGCAGCTCGACGTGCAGCGTAATCACCTCGAGGGCACCAAGGCGGTCACGCCGACGCCACCGAGCGTCACCCTGACCCACACGATGACGCTGCATCGCGGCTCCCGCGAGATCCGCATCATGCATCTCGGCCGCGCGCACACCGCAGGGGACGTCATCGTCTACCTGCCGAACGAGCGCATCATCGCCACCGGCGACCTGCTCGTCGAAGCCACTTCCTACATGGGCGACGCGTTCTTCACGGAGTGGATCGACACCATCGACGCGCTGAAACAGGTCGATTTCGACACCGTACTTCCCGGGCACGGCCGCGCGTTCACCGGGAAGGCCAAGCTCGATCACTGGCAGGCCTATCTGCGCGACTTCTGGGCGCAAGCGCAGAAGTTTCATCAGGCCGGCGTGCCATGGGAGGAGGCTGCCCGGCAGGTCGACCTCCGCGGCAACGCCATCAACTATCCGACGATCCGCTCTGCCGGCCTCACGCCGAATCACGGCATGCTGCGCGCCTACGAGATTCTCGACGGGAAGATCAAGTAGTCACCACCGTGCCACACGATGGACACGATGGACACGATGGACACGAAGAATTTATAAAATGAGATCCTTCGTGCCCTTCGTGCCCTTCGTGTTGACGCTGCGATGAAAGTTGCGACCTGGAATGTCAACGGCATCCGCGCCCGTCAGGCGCAGGTGCTCGACTGGATGACGGCCGAGAAGCCGGATGTCGTCTGTCTGCAGGAGATCAAAGCATCCATCGATCAGCTGACCTTCGAGCTGCGCGACATCGAGGGCTACTGGGGCCATTGGCACGGAGGCAAGGGCTATTCCGGCGTGGCGCTGCTCTTCGCCAGGTCGTTCGCCGATCCGTGTCCGGCGCTCATGCACCCGGCGTTCGACTTCGAGCAGCGGGTGTGCACGGCCACCGTCCCCACGGCCGCGGGCGACATCACGTTCGCCTCCATCTACGTCCCGAACGGCGGCAAGGACTTCGCCGCCAAGATGCGCTTTCTTGAAGGCATCGAGACCTGGGCGGCGCACGCGCGGCTCAACGCCCACGCGGTGGTCCTGTGCGGAGACCTCAACGTCGCGCGCAGCGACATGGACATTCACCCCAAGGAGCGCAAGCCGAATCAGGTCGGCGCCCGGCCAGAGGAACGCGCGCTCTTCGAACAGATCCTTTCACACGATCTGGTGGACGTCGGCCGCGCGATGGAGCCGGAAAACGAGAACCTGTTCACGTGGTGGGCGCCCTGGCGCAATCTCCGGGAGCGCAACATCGGCTGGCGGATCGACTACGTGCTGGCCTCGTCCGCAATCGCGACGACGGCGCGCCGTGTCACGGTGCAGCGCGAAGTCGGCACGAGCGATCACGGCCCGGTCATCGCGGAGTTCGACATCTCGCAACGAGATCGTCCCTCGCCATGAGATGCATCAGCTTCAGGTCGGTCTGCCGGATGCTCTCCTTCAGCGGCGCGCGCGCGTGATGTTCGCGCAAGACGGCCAATGCGAGCCGCAGGTGGGTCAGGACCGCGGCCATGCCGCCTGCCTGATAGGCCATCCACGACGCAAACGCGCGGGCCGCCAGATAGCGACGGATCACGAGGTCGCTGAGACCAGGACTGCAGCCCGGACCCGCAGTGATGGGGGGCACAGCCCTGGATGATCCGGCGGCGGAAGCCGGGAGCCGTGTAATCGCCTCGGACAACGACCGGCCGCCTGGACGCCACTGTTGCAGCACGCCCAGATCGCTCCCCAGGGTTGCGAGCGCATCCTCCGGCGTCCGGCCATCGTCGCTGGTCAGCACGTGGACCAGGTGCGCCTCCCACGCCGAGTAGCCCTCGAGATCCATCAGCACGCCGTCGCTGAGCAGAGGCGGCAACACGCCGCGCGCGTCGAGTCCCTCGGGATCGCCGACCGGAACCGCGGGGGGCCCCTCCACGATCCCGATTGGCCCGTCGTGATCGAACAGCAGGTCCGCGGCCGTCGGGCAGTAGTGCGAGAGCGTCACGAATGCGCCCCGCGCATCGATGAGCACTTCGCGTGGGAAGTGCTGGCACGCGCTCGGCAGCGCCGCATGACCCAATGCCCGCTGAATTTCGCAACCCTCATCACGAAACACACAGCGGCCGTCACGCGTGTGCGCGATGACGCCGGCGATCGTCGCGGGAGCCTCCGGCGCGGGCCGCAGCCACGACCCGTCGCCGCGCAGCATCCCCACGGGCGCGACCCGGGCGTGTTCGATCGGAATTGCCCAGCCCGACGAACAGCACGCTCCGGAATGGCGGCAGGCATAGGGCACGTGCATCGAGAGCCAGTACGTCTTCACCGATAGCCATTGTAGGGAACCCGCCTTTGAGACTAGAGTTCGGTTCCTCACCGGCCGCTACCGGCGGAGCAGTCGTCGCTGGTTGCCGGTTGTTGGCCGTTCGGCTGTCGGTCGTTGGCTGTCGGCTTTCGGCTTTCGGCTTTCGGGCGGGAATAGTTCATCAGTTCTTCGTTCCGTCGTTCGGTCGTTCCGTCGTTCGGTCGTTCTGTGGTTCGGTCGTTCCGTCGTTCCGTGGTTCCGTCGTTCGTTCCGTTCTTAGTTCTTCGTTCTTAGTTCTTCGTTCATTCTGTGGTTCTGTGTCTTCTGTGGATCGTTGCTGGAGGTTCCGATGGTCGGTCAAATGATGAACCTGCCGCTGCTCATCTCTGAGCAGATCGAGTTTGCGGCGCGATTTCATTCCGCGGCGGAAGTCGTGACGCGCACCGTCGAAGGTCCCATTCACCGCTCGACCTGGGGTGAGGTGGCCCGGCGCGCGAGGAGGCTCGCCAACGCGCTCCAGAAAATGGGCATCAAGCCGGGCGATCGCGTGGCCACGATCGCGTGGAACACGCATCGCCACCTCGAGGTGTATTTTGCCGTGTCGAGCTTTGGCGCCGTGCTGCACACCATCAACCCGCGTCTGCCGCTCGACCAACTGCGATACGTTGTCGATCACGCCGAAGACGTGGCGTTGTTTTTCGACACCACGTTCGTGCGCCTGGCGCAGTTTCTGGCCGCGCAACCCAACCCGCTGTCGCACTACGTTGCACTCACCGACGCCGCGCATCTGCCGCAGGACGCGAGCATCAATGGGCTGATCGATTACGAAGGTTTGATCGGCGGCGAAGCCGAGACCTTCGACTGGCCGGCGCTCGACGAGCACACCGCCTCGTCGATCTGTTACACCTCCGGCACCGCCGGATTTCCCAAGGGCGTGGTGTACTCCCATCGCTCCACGGTGCTGCACTCCTACGCGGCCTGCATGCCCGACGCGCTGGGCATCTGCTCGACCGACGTCACGCTCCCCGTCGTGCCGATGTTCCACGTCAACGCGTGGGGCGTTCCCTACGCGGCGGCGATGACCGGGTCGAAGCTGGTGCTACCGGGACCGGGGCTCGATCCGGTCAACCTGACCGAGCTGATCGAAAACGAGAAGGTCACCAACCTGCTCGGCGTTCCGACCGTGTGGATGGCGCTGCTGGCTCACGCACGCGCGCAGGGCAAGACGTTCACCTCCGTGAAAAAGGTCGTCATCGGCGGTTCCGCCTGCCCGCCGAGCATGATTCAAGCATGGGAAAGCGAACACGGCGCCCGCGTGCTCCACGCCTGGGGCATGACGGAAATGAGCCCGCTCGGCACGGTCAACACCCTTCTGCCGAAGCACAGCGATCTCGACGAGAACGCCAAGCTCGGGATCAAATCCAAGCAAGGCCGCCCGGTGTTCGGCGTCGATCTGCGGCTGGTCGACGACGACGGCAAGGTGGTCGAGCACGACGGCAAGACGTCCGGGCATCTCCAGGTGCGCGGCTTCTGGGTTGCCGATTCGTACTTCAAGCGCGACAAGGATGAAACGCACCAGGACGGCTGGTTTTACACCGGCGACATCGCCGCCGTGGACGCCGACGGCTACGTGCAGATCACCGACCGCAGCAAGGACGTGATCAAATCGGGCGGCGAATGGGTCAGCAGCATCGACCTCGAGAACGCGGCGATGATGCACCCGTGTGTGCAGCATGCCGCGGCGATCGGCATTCCGCATCCGAAATGGCAGGAACGCCCGTTGCTCATCGTCGTCAAGGCACCCGGCACGGACGTGCAGAAAGACGAACTGCAGGAGTTTCTCTCCGCGAAGCTCGTCAAGTGGTGGATGCCAGACGCCATAGAGTTCGTGGAGGCGCTGCCGCTCGGCGCCACCGGCAAGGTGCTCAAGAGAGAATTGCGCCAGCAGTTCGCGGACTACAAGTTGTCGTAGCGCAGCCCAGCCGCCGAGCTCTACAGATCAGCATCGCTGACGCCCTCGAGGCCGACCGCTGATCCGGGTCTGACTCAGGGACGATAGAATCGTGGGTGATGTTTGCGATCGTCGGTCTGGTTCTCGGCCTCGCGTTTGCTCAACAAGCCGACAGCACCGGCTCGGGCAGCCTCACGATCGACGGCACCACAACCGAGCTCTCGCACGCGATCAAGACGACGCGGAAGAATCCCTTCAACGACTTCTTCAGCGACCCCGTCGTCATTCTGAGCAACAAGCCGGTGTCCGAGGCCGAGGCGGCGAACGATGCGGCCCTCTTCGCGCGCGCGCAGAACGACGACGTCGTCATGATCGCCGTCCGCTTCGATGGACGTCCCAGGCGTGGTCAGCTGTTCAACGTCGGCATCGCCCACAAAGGGCTGCAGGAAACGGTGCTGCTGCCTGACGTCTGGTTCAAGTACACCTTCAAGGCCGGCGCGGGAACCCTGACGCTGCCTCCGCGTGAGATGGCTGGTCACACCTACGCCACCGACGTGAAGTTTTCCATCCCGATGCCCGCCGAAGCGACCGAAGAGGAGAAGGCCGCGACGGCGATGGCGCTTCCCGGCCCGAGCAAGACCGACGCGGACCGTCAGCGCGCCTCGCAGTTGCTGGTCGACGCGCTCCAGGAGGGCGACGAGGCGCGCGCGCTGGCCATCGTGCCGCTCGGCATCGATCCGAATTTCAAGGATCCGAAAATGGGCATTGCGCTCATCAACTGGGCCGTGCTGATGTGTCAGCCGCCGGTGGTGGCAGCGCTTGTCGAGTTGAAGGCGGACCTGTCGCACGAACGGCTCCCGGGGATGACGCTGCTCGCCGAAGCACGCGCGGCATGTCCCGAGGCCGTCGGATACCTCCGCGCTGGCGGCGCGCAGTAAGCAGTCCACGTGACAGAGGTGGCATAGGTGGTAGGGTGCAGCAGGTGGTCGGTGGCATTGGTGCTAGGGCCAGCAGGTGGTCGGGTGCCACAGGTGGTCGGGTGCCACAGGTGGTCGGGTGCCATAGGTGGTCGGGTGCCATAGGTGAATCGGGTGCCATAGGTGAATCGGGTGCCATAGGTGATCGGGTGCAGCAGGTGCCCCACGTGCGTCAGCCGTCACCTATTTCGACCTTCCACCTGCCCACCTTGCACCTGCTGACCCTTTACCACCTGTGGCACCTGACCATCCGCACCTGCTGCACCCTTACCACCTGTGACACCTGTCCCACCTGGCCATCCGCACCTGCTGCACCCGCCTTCGCGGCCGTATCCTTCCCGCTTCGGCGGGCAGGCCTGCTGCACCTGCCCACCTCTGTCACCTCTTCGGCGGGCGGGGTTTGAAGCCGGGCGGGTCCGGTGTACTCCGCAGGTAATCAGTCAACCGGGAAACGGCGGTGGCGGCGCGCTTTTTCAGCTCGAACGCCGGGGCGGCCTCCTGCGCGGTCAGCATCCTTTCCTCCACGGCTTCGATCAGACGATCTTCAATCTCACGGAGTGACCGCGCAGAAATGTCGAGAAATCGCGCAAACTCGGCGTGCGTGCAGGAGAATCCCTCCGCGATGTTGCCCGTCGCCGACCGGGCGGCTCGCCTGACCTGCCAGCGAAAATCGCGGTCATCCGCAAACACCGGCTTGCGGAGCAACCCGTAGAGGGTTCGCCGCAAATCCCGCGCGAGTTGCCAGGCAATCAGTTGCTGAAACGTCTTCGCCACCATGCCCCTCAAAGTGCACGGGGCATGCCTATCGATTTTTCGAGGAAACTCCTCGCTTTGGCTCGGAAAAGTTTCAAGAACTTCGACCGATCACGCCTGATTCGTCCGCAGTTTCTGCTCCGCCCGGCACCCGCCGCACCTGCTGCACCTATGCCACCTGCTGCACCTATGCCACCTGCTGCACCTATGCCACCTGCTGCACCTATGCCACCTGCTGCACCTATGCCACCTCTGCCACCTCCGTCACCCGCTGCGCATCGCGTCGAACAGGGTCTTGTGCCCATCCACGACGCGCTGACGTTCCGCCTCGTTGATCTCCATCGTCCAGACGTCACGCTCCGAGGTCCCGCCGAGGACGATCCCGTCGCGGCGCGGCATCATGTGGACGAACACGCCGGGAGGCGAATTGCGCACGCCGCCGTTGGTGCTGTAGGTCACGTCCTCCTGCGGAATCAGCACGATCAACTGACCCTTGAGCGGGACGAGCTCGGCATCGCCGAAGAGCGCCTTCGCCCCAAGGCCGGTGCAGTTGACGATGACCGGTTCGTCCAGCGTCATCAGATCACGCGGCGTCTCGAACCTGCGAATGACGATGCGGCCGCCGCTGGCGAGCACGTCGGCGACCAGCGCATCGAGATAGATTGACGGCTCGATGCGCATCTCCGGCCGCTCGATCGCATAGCGAAATGGAAAGGGGTGCTCCCCTTGGCCGAGGACGACCTGCCCGGTGCGCACCGAGTCGGGCAGCAGCGTGTTCGTCCCGCCGCCCATCGGCTCCGTGTCAGTCATCGCGTAGTTGTTGATCCACGAGATGCCGTATTTCGGCCCGGCGAGCAACTGCAACTGGCGATACGCGATTTCGACTGCGGTCCGGAACTGCGCGTCCCATTCGGGGGTGCGGCGATCGAACGACACCAATCCTGACGTCGGGGTAAATCCGGCCAGCGACATGTTCGACGTCGTGTCCGGTGGCACGGCCGCCGCGTAGATCGTCACGGTGAAGCCGCGCCGCTGCAACTGACGCGCGGTCGTCAGGCCGACCACCCCGCAGCCGATGACCGCGGCGCGGCGATCCTGATGAGCCAGCGCGAGCTCGGCGGCCATCTGCCCCGTGCCCCACGACAGCGACATCCCGGCGCCGCCGTGGCCGTAGTTGTGAATGACCGTTTTGCCATCCTGCTGCTCGGCGCGGAGCACGAATCCCGACGGCCGATGCGGCCGCAACCCGACGGTCGCGCGGATGATCCGGTCGTGTGAGACGCGCACTGGTGTCAGCCGCAGCGGCGCGCGCATCACCGCCGTTGTCCGAGACGAGGCCGTCTCGCGTCTGGCGCACCCTGTCAAGCCCATCGCCATCAGTGCGAGGGCGCCGTCCCGTAACAGCTCGCGTCGATTCACGGGGAGATCATAATGTGCCTCGGGTGCCTGAGGTGCCTCAGGTGCCTCGGGTCCCTCGGGTGCCTCGGGTGCCTCAGGTGCCTCAGGTGCCTCGGGTGCCTCAGGTGCCTCGGGTGCCTTGGGTGCCTCGGGTGCCTCAGGTGCCTCGGGTGCCTTGGGTGCCTCGGGTGATGCATCGCCGGCCGAATGCCACGTAGATGAAAGTCAGCACTTAGGACCCTTAGTGGGCTCGAGGCCGCACCCCTGCGTGACCAGAGCGCAACCCCTGGCTCCGAACCCCAGGCACCCGAGGCACCCGAGCACTTGGGCACCTGGGCACCTGCGGCACCTGCGGCACCTGCGGCACCTGAGGCACCTGAGGCACCTGAGGCACCTTAGAATGTCGCATGCGACATTCTCTCCTCGTGCTGCTCGCCACCGCCTCGCTGACCGCGCAGACGCCGCAGGCGCCCGACTGGGCCAAGGCCGAAGACGAAACGCTGCGTCACTTTCAGACGCTCCTGCGGTTCGACACGAGCGACCCGCCGATGACGCCACCGGGCGGTGAGAAGCCCGCCGCCGACTACCTCAAGCAAGTGCTCGACAAGGAAGGCATTCCGGCGCAGTTGCTGGCGCTCGACGCGAACCGGCCCAATGTCGTCGCGCGCCTCGAGGGCAACGGCAGCAAGCGCCCGCTCCTGCTGATGGCCCATACCGACGTCGTCAACGTGGACCCGAAGAAGTGGACGCACCCGCCCTTCAGCGCGACGCGCGACGGCGGGTATGTGTACGGCCGCGGAGCCGTGGACGACAAGGACAACGTGACCGCCGTCCTGATGACGCTGCTGATGCTCAAGCGCCAGAACGTGCCACTCGATCGCGACGTCATCGCTCTCTTCGAGTCCGGCGAAGAAGGCGCCGTGCGGTTCGGCATTCAGTTCATGGTCGAGAATCACTTCAGCCTGATCGACTCGGAATACTGCATCGCGGAAGGCGGCGGCGTCACGCGGCAGAACGGGCAGGTGAAGTTCGCGTCGGTCCAGACGCTCGAGAAGATTCCGCGCGCCATCCAGTTGACGGCCAGGGGCGTCGCCGGCCATGGCTCGGTGCCGCTCGAGTCGAATTCGATCGTGCGGCTGTCGGACGCCGTCGCCAAGGTCGGCAAGTGGGCGCCGCCGATCCGGCCGAACGAAACCACCGCCGCGTATTTCAAGCGCCTGGCGACGATCTCGACCCCGGAAGAGGCGCAGCGCTATCGCGACGTGCTCAGTCCGGACCCGAAGATCGCCACCCCGGCGGACGCGTACTTCCGCGCCCACGAGCCGCGGCACGCGTCGATGCTGCGGACGTCGGCGTCGCCCAACATCTTCAACGCCGGCTACCGCGTCAATGTGATCCCGTCGGAGGCCATCGCCACGGTGGATGTCCGCATGCTGCCCGATGAGGATCCGCAGGCGTTTCTCGAGCAGATCAAGACCGTGATCAACGACCCGTCCATCGAAGTGGTCTTTGCCGCACGCGACGTCCGCCCCGGCGGCAACACGCGTCTCAACACGGAAGCCTTCGAGGTGCTCGAGGCGAACATCACCAGACACTACAAGGCGATCACGCTGCCGACGATGAGCACGGGCGCCACGGATATGGCGTACCTGCGTGCGAAGGGCATTCAGTGCTACGGTGTCGGACCCGCCACCGACATCGAAGACGGCCCGAAAGGGTTTGGCGCGCACAGCGATCAGGAACGCATCCTCGAAAGCGAGCTCCACCGCTTCGTCCGCTTCCACTACGACGTCGTCGTCGATCTCGTACGGCGTCGATGACGATCGAGACGGCGCGGCTGGTGCTGCGGCCGGTGACACCGGAAGACCACGCCGCGCTGCACGCGCTCTTCACGCAGCCTGGCGTTCGCCGCTTCGTGTTCGACGATCGGATCGTCCCGCCGGAACAGGTCACCGACATCATCGGCACGAGTACGGAACTGTTTCGCACACAGCGGTTCGGATTGTGGCTGGCGCGACCGAAGACGGAGGCGGCTGCCGCGACACCGCCCACCGGATTTGGCGCGTTCTGGTACTTCCGTGAACCGCCGGAGCTCGAACTGCTCTACGGCGTCGCCGATGCGGCGGTCAGGCAGGGCTACGGGCGTGAGATTGCGCGTGCGATCGTCGATTACGGCTTCGCGACACTCGCGATGGCCGACGTGCGGGCCAGTACCGACGCGTGCCACCGGGCATCGCGCCGGCTGCTCGAGGAACTGGGGTTCGCGTTCGAGCGTCAGGCGGTTGCCGGCGGCCTCGATTCGGCGTTCTACGTGCTGCGCAACGTCCCCGCTGCACGGCTCACGTAAACTCGCGGTCTCCGCGGGGCACGTACAATGCGACATCGCCGGCGCTGAACCTTTCTGCAAGGGGATCATCGTGATACGCACGCTGCTGTTCGTCACACTGTTCGTCCCGGCAATCGCGCTGGCGCAGCCGACCCCGCCAGGCTTCTCGAGCTACGTCGTCGGGATGATGACGCGCGGCGAGGCCGAGTTGCCCGCAGGGGCATCCGCGGCGGAGCTGCAGAAAGCACACCTCGCACACCTGACGGCGATGTGGGAAGACGGGCTGCTGCTCGCGTCCGGCCCAATCGGCGATCGCGGCCCGCTCGGCGGCGTGCTCATCTTTGCAGACGATCGCGCCCTGGTGGAAACGCGTGTCGCCGAGGATCCTCTCGTCAAAGCCGGCGGTCTGGTCGTGTCGCTGACCCGGTGGATGGGTCCTTCGGACATCGGCGCCGGTTACAAGAAGTGGGCGGCCGACAATCCAGGGACCCCCGACCAGATGCGCACCTATCAACTCGTGCTCATGCGGGCGACCCCCAAGGCCCTGCCGATGACGCCGGACGAACAGCGCGCCCACTTGCTGCACATGGACGCCATGGCCAAGGCCGGACACCTCGTCACCGCCGGACCGATGCTCGAGCCGGGCGACCTGGCCGGGATTTTCGTCTTCGCGACCGGCGCGGCTGAGGCAGACCGTCTCGCCGCCTCGGATCCGGCGGTAAAAGCCGGGAAAATGTCCGTCACGCGTCATCCGTGGATGGTGGCCGAGGGCGTGCTCCCAAAAAGCTTCAAGGTTCCGGTCCCATGATCTATAAAGTGGCGCGATGCGACGTGCCGTCGCAGCGCTGCTGGCGCTGAGTCTGATCGGGATCGCCGGGCTGGATGCCCGCGACGAACAACTGCCAGGATGGTTCGACCTCCCTGTCCCCGGCGGCGTGCCCACGCTCGAGGCCCTGGAGATGACGCTCGACGAACGTGCGTTCACGCTGACCGTGCTCGCGCGCGGCTTGCACGATCGCGATCAACGCATCGGCCTGACGCCGGCGCGCCTCGCCAAAGTGCTCGAGGATCTGACCGCAGACACGTCGAGCTCACACGAGGCGACCTCGATTCCCGCGCCGCTCGAGGCCAGCATCTGGCGAGACCTGTTGCCGCCGCCACGGCCGCCGGCGCCAGACGATCTCTTCCTGCGGATCATCACGGACCGAAACGCGCTGCTGCTTGCCAGCGGATTGACCGCCACGCACTCCAGCGTCCGCGCCCTGGTGACGCGCGACCGCGAACTGCTGCGGTTCCTCTATCGCGAGGCCGCCGGCCCCTTCGTGCTCACGGCGCGCCGCCTGCAGGTGGGCGACGACGGCGTCGTCGTCCCGGGCGGTCCTCGGGGGGCGGAGATCTGGCAGTCGCTGACGGGCGTGTCGCCGGCGCGGCCCGGCGAATTCCTGCGCGCGCTGCTCACGAAAGATCATGGGCGGCTCGCCTGGTACTACGACACGATCGGCGGTATCGACGGCGGGCGGCTTGCCGCCGTGTGGCCCGACACGAACGTGCAGCTCGAACACGCGGCGACGCTGTATGCCGCCTTCCGCGACTCCGACCTGCAATGGAGAGTGACCGATCAGCCGTTTCGCCGCGGGATCAACGATGCGTGGATGGTCGTCACGCAACTGGACGTGCGCGATCGGTTCGTAGCCAGTCCGTTGCCAGAACGCGCCTGGGACCTGCTGTTTTCGAACTCACGCGTCAATGCCGATCAGATCAGTCGCGCGTTGGCCGAGCCGCCCAGCGCCGTGTCCATGCCCTGGCTGGCCCGGGAGATCCTGAGGCCGCTCGTCCGGGAGCGGCGATTCCGATTCGAGAGCGTCCGTCTCGCGCAGCGCGTCTTCAGCACCGCGGCGCCCGAGACGCTTCCGGACATCGTCGTCGCGCTCAATGGCCTGCGGCACCACCGCGCGCTGATGTTTGCACTCGAGCGGATGGCGATTGACGGTGCGGATACCTGGGCCGCCGCCGTGCTGGCCGCGCGACACGTGTCGAACAACGCCGTCGACGCGCGCTACGCGGTCCCGGCCTTCCAGGCCGCCGTGGCCTTGATCGAGCGCATCCGTCACGCGCGCACGATCGAGGCGGCAGCAGCGACACGGCTGGTGCGGTCGCTGAGCGACACCGTCCGGGCCGATCGACGTGTGTCGCGTGCGGTCTCGAACTGGGTGATCGAATCGCTGATGCCAGCGCTGCCGCCGCTGGCGGTTCCTGACGCGTGGACGGGCCGGACGGCATATGAGTCAACGATTCTCCAAGCCCTGGCCGGACCGATCGAGCGGACAACGTCACCGCTCGAGTGGGAGGGACTGAGCTACACCGTGGATGTCGTCGCCGCCGAGCACGAGCGGCTGCGGCGGGTGCGCCAGCTGCTCCCGTCACCGGGGCTCGATGCGGCGCTCGCGTCCGATCGCGCGCGCGATCTGACGGATGCGCTGACCGCGCTCGTTTACGCGACGGCGCTTGGCGACCCTGAGGGGCCGGCTTCGCTCAGCCCGGATGTGGTTACGCGGCACGACCTTGGACTGAGCGGCACCTCGGTCGTGCGCGACGAGTTGCCGTGGGCGCCCCCCGAAGAGCGCCAGGGATTCGGCCCATGGCGCGTGAACGGCTCGCTGATCGGACTCGACCTTGGACTGTCGCGGCTGGTTCTGCGCCGCGTCGCCGATCAGCAGATGCCGGCCGCGCCCACGTTCACCCTGAACGACCTTGGCACGCTGACACGGACCACGGTGGCGATGGTGCCCGGCGACCTGGACGACCGGGACCGTGACGAGCTCGCCGCGGCCATGGCACGCGGCCGCGCACGCGTGATGGCGGCGCGTACCGCCGACGAGCTCGAGGTGCTGGCGCGCGAGTGTCGCATGTCCGATACGACTCGCCAGTTGCTGCCGTGGATCGTCTCGCGCCAGCGGGAAGCGGTCCCGTCGCTGTTTGCGTTGCGCGACCTGCTCTGGCTGGGGCGGCCGCGCCTGGAGGCCGCCGAACTGGACCGCTGGGGGGTGGCCGCCGACGGGATTGACGGCCGGCGCGTGCTCGCAATGCCGCGGCCGGCTCCGTGGGAAGATTACGGAGGCCGGTCCGAAGCGGGGCAGGTGGCGACACAGGTCCCGGATCTGACGCTGCGGCTCGTCGAAGAATCGGCGGCGTTGCGGCTGCCGGCGTCGCTCGTGCCGGCACTCCTCGCCTTTGCGCTCGAGGACTACTGGCACGATGTGCGGGCGCGCTTTGCGGATGACTGGCCCCGGTTGACACGTCAGGCGGCGTCACTCCCCTCGTCGCGCATCGACGATTACGTGGCGGCGCTCACGGGAGACGGGCCGCTGAGAACACAATGATGTCGCGTGTGATTGGCCACATTGTCATGGCGGCGCTGCTGGCATCGACCGGCGCGCTCGCCCAGAACGCCGGCACCGCCGACGAGGTGACCATTACGATCATGTCGCCGGAACCGGACAGCTACGCGGCCGGCACCGTGCAACTCAAAGCCGCCGTCGCGCCGGGCCGGCGCGTGAAGGACATCGCGAAGGTGATGTTCTACGTCAACGGCCGGCTCGAGTGCACGATCATGGAGCCGACGCGTCTCGAATGTCCCTGGGACGCCGGCGCCCACATCAGAGAGCACGTGATTCGCGCCGTCGTCGAAATGCACGGCGGCGCGCGCGCCGTCACGAGCATGCGCACCAAGAGCCTCGAGCTGGCCGAAGCCGTGCGCGTGGAAGTCACGCAGGTCACCGCCGTCGTGCACGAACGCGGGCGCTTCATCAAGGGGCTGCCCCTGTCGGCCTTTCGATTGCTCGAAGACAACGCCCGGCAGAAGATTACCCACTTCTCCGCCGAGGGATCGCCGCTCGAACTGGTGATAGCCGTGGACGTCAGCGAAAGCATGACGCAGGCGATGCCGCAGCTCAAGAACTCGGTCAAGAAATTTCTGTCCGCGCTCGGCCCCAAGGACCAGGTGACGCTCACGGCGTTCAACGACAACATGTTCACCCTGACGCGCCGCGACACGACGCCTGCGCAGCGCCTGCGGGCGGTCGATCGGCTCGCGCCCTGGGGCGGCACGGCGCTCTACGACGTCATCATCAAGGGCTTGCAGCAGTTGTTGAAGCAGCCGGGACGCCGTGTGCTGGTGGTCTTCACCGACGGCGACGACAAGTCGAGTCATTCCACGCTGCCGCTGGTCGAACAAGCCGTGCGGTCGAGCGATGCGACGCTCTTCATGGTGGCCCTCGGCAGCGGCGTGCGCAACGCCACCATCAAGTCGAGCATCGAGCGGCTCGTCGATTTGAGCGGCGGCCGCGCGCTCTTCGTGGAACGCAGCGACCTGCTCGATGGGCCGTTTGCGGAAATCGTCGAGGAGCTGTCGAACCAATACCTGATCGGCTACGAGTCCACCAATACGAAGCGCGACGGCACCTGGCGCGAGATCAGGATTGAACTGCCCGAACACCGCTACTCGGTTCGGGCCCGCCAGGGCTACAACGCGCCAAAGAAGTAACGACCATGACATCCCTTGTGAAACCCGGCGCCGCTGGATCCGTTGTCGACCGACTGTTTCGTGTGGGCTGTGTCCTCTCCGTGGTGTGTGTCTTCGGCGGATCGTCCTTCGCCCAGGAGCCACAGCAACCGGAGCAGCCGAAGTTCGAGACGAGCGCCGAGGTCGTGCTCGTGGACGTCACGGTGGTCAGCGGCAACGGCGAGCCGGTGACGGGTCTGACGGCCGACGACTTCAAGCTGATCGTCAACGGACAACCACGGGCCGTGCATACCGTGCAGTTCATTTCCTCGCGCGGCATGAAGGCGCCGGTCGAGGCGCCGCGGCTGGCGGACGTCAGCAGCAACGACAACCCGTCGAGCGGCCGGTTGCTCCTGTTCGTCATCGATGAAAACTACCTCCGCGTAGGCGGGGCACGCGCGGTGCTGCAGGCCGCCGACCGGGTGATGGAAACGCTCGCGCCTGGAGACCTCGTCGGCCTCGCCAGACTCCCGACCGGACGGGGCGGCGTCGAGTTCACGACCAATCGCGAGCGCATTCGCCGCGCGCTGTCAGGCATCATGGGCGGGCAGCCACGTCCGACGGACAGGGTGCGGCTGGGCGAGGCGCACGCCTTCGACACTGGTGACATGAACACATGGTCGCAGGTGCTCGACCGTGAATGCGGGCAGGCGGGCACCGGCGGCTTCGCCGCAGGGTTCGGCCGCGAAGCGTGCATCAACGAAGTCGAAGCGCAGGCGCGCAACGTGTTGACCGATGCCGCAGCCCGCACACGTGTCTCCATCAACGGCTATGAGCAGTTAGCCACCCGCCTGGCCGCCATGAAGGCTCCCGTCAACATCGTGCTCATCAGCGAAGGGCTGTACGTCGGCCGCGATCGCAACGACCTGACGCATCTGGCCGAGCTCGCGGCGCGCGCCCGCACGACGTTCTTCGTCGTACAGCCGGATGAGTCGATGTTCGACATGGACACGCCGCGGACCGTGGGCGGCCTCAATCACGAGGCCTTGCTTGCCGAAGGGCTCGAGCAACTCGCCGGTCTCACGCGCGGGTCGTACTTCAAGGTGGCGACCAGCGGCGCGGGCGTGTTCGACCGCATCAGCCGCGAGCTCTCCGGCTATTACTTGCTGTCGTTCGAGCCAACCGACGCCGACCGCACGTCGCGCAACCGGCGCATTCGCGTCGAAGTCGGCCGGCGCGACCTGACCGTCAAGTCGCGCTCGACGTACGCGCTGGCCGACAGCGCCGCTGCGGAGGCCAACGCCGCCCTGCCTCCCGAAGAACAGGTCAAGACCCTGCTCGGCTCGCCGATGCCGACCGCTGGGCTGCCGATGCGGGTGGCCACGTACTCCGTGACCAACACCGTCGAAGACGACACCGTCCGTGTCATCCTGGCGGCGGAGATTGGCGAGGCCGCGACCAACTCCGTCGAGTGGCCCGTCGGCATCCTGGTGTTCGACCAGAACGACAAGGTGTACGTGGACACCACGCGGTTCATGACGCTCTCGCCGGCGACCGACCGCGGGGCTTCGCCGCGATTGCTCACCACGACGATGGCGCTCCAGCCCGGCGAGTACTCCTTGCGCCTGGCCTCAATCGATCACGAGGGGCGACTGGGCAGCGTGCACCACACCATCGATGCGCGTCTCCACCGCATTGCCGGCAACGACGTGCGCTCGTCGGATCTCATCATCTCGTCCGAAGTCGCCGAGGGCGGCGCGCCGCGGCCGATTCCGTCCGCCATTCATTACAGCGAAACGATGTATTCGATCATCGAGCTCATTGGCCGCGATGGCGAGCGCGTCAGCAAGTCACGCGTTACCGTGCAAATTGCCGAATCGGACTCGTCGCCGGCGCTCATCACCGCCGATGCGCAGCCGATTCCGCGCTCCAAGGGACAGCGCGCGTTCGCGGCGCTGCTGCGGCTCGGCGTCCTGCCGCCGGGCGAATACGTGGCGCGGGCGGTCGTCAAGGTGCCCGGACAACCCGACGCGCTCGTCACTCGATCGTTCCGGCTGGCGCCCATTGCCCTTCCCACCGACGAATCGCCGATCGCGGCACGCGTGTCGGCGGACGAAGCGCCGGCGCCGCTGCCGATGGCGAAGGTCGCGGCGCCGGTCGCGCGGTTTGCCATCGAGGACGTCCTGCAGCCCGCCGTCGTCCAGTCATTTCTCGACTTCCTGCAGCGCGAGCACCCGGTGTCGGCGGAACATCAGTCCGTCCTGCAGCAGGCGCGCGACGGCGTGTACATGGCGACCCCGGCGTCGGCGCCGGAGGACGAAGTGACGCTGGCGTTCATTCGCGGGCTCGGGCAGCTCCAGAAACAGCAGTACGCGCAGGCCGCCGCGTGGTTCCAGTTGTCGTTGAAGCACGCGTCGGACTTTCTCGGCGCCGCGGTGTATCTCGGCGCGGTGCATGCGGCCGCGGGGCGCGACGTCGACGCCATCGGCGCGTGGCAGATGGCGACGATCAGCGACGACAGCGCGGCGGTCTATCCGATGCTGGTCGACGCACTGCTGCGGATCGGCGACGCACAGGGCGCGCTGGACATGATTGCCGAATCGCCGGAAGCCTGGGCGACCGTCGATGCGCGGTTGCGGCGCGTGGCGACGGCGCAGGCGATGCTCGGACAGTTCGAACCCGCGCTCGAAGCCCTCACCGGGTTGCTGCAGCGCAGTCCGGCTGATCAGGATCTGCTGTTCGTCGCGATTCAGGTGCTCTATCGCCAGCATCTGGCGCGGCCGCTGGAGCCGGCCAATCGCACGCGCTTCGACGACTACGCGCAGCGCTATGTCGACGGCAAGGGTCCCGAGGCCCCGCTCGTGCAGACCTGGCGGCGCTACGTGATGCGATGAGGGCGGCCGGCTGCGCCGGCCGAACGCGCGCCTTCGGCCCGAGGGCGGGCTTCGCCCGCGGGCCGGCGCTCACGCGCCGGATCGCACATTCGAGCGGCGGCGAGGCGAGGCCTCGTCTGTTACCAATGCTCGAACCGCATGGCACTCGACTTCCCAGGCGCGAAGGGGCTCGGTGCGAAGCGTCAGCGGCCGCGCACGCGCAGAAAGTAGCGATAGCGCTCCACGTCGCGGCCGTTGGGCTCGGTCTCGAACAAGACGACGATGTGATCGTCCGGCGAGAGCGTGTCGGCGAGATCTCGAGTCGCGCGAGCACGGCCGGTCGTGCGTCAAGTGCGGCGGCTGCCGGCCCTCGCCAGATCTCGCTGCCCGACACGGTTCGCACCACAGCCCGCCCCCGTACGAGCGCAGGCGTCACGCCATCGGCTTCGAGGTGCAGCACCACGACCTCGGTGTCGGGCGACAGGGCGAGGATCGTGTCGTCGTCTGCTCCTCGGACGCTGAGGGGGGACAGCGTCAGCGCCGCGACAATCGGCGCCGTGCGCCGCGATGAGGGCGCTCCACGACGCGGGCTTCGGCGTCGCGAGCTGCGCGGGACCCGTGTCGAACGGCACCAACGTTCCGACCAGCACAGCCGGTGCGGCGGCGTTCCCGGCCAACGCGAGCGACGGTGTGAGCAACGCGGCATCAGCGAGTGCGCGCTATACGGTCACGTTCGGCACGTGCTTGTTGAAGGCATCAATTTGCCGCGCCGGCTCGGTCATACGTGAATGATCCGCCGAACCTGTTCGAGGAACGCCTCCGCATCCGCGATCGTCTTTGAAGCTTCTTCCTGGGTAAACACCGCTCCGGTGGCGTAGTCCGCATCTTCACGGTCGCGCTGCATCCGCGAGACCAGCCGGCCCATCGTGGAGGGCAGCCGGCCCGGACGCACGAAGTGATCGCCGACCAGCGAGGCGATCCCTTTGTGACTCCTGGCCTCGAGGCCCACTGAGAAGAGGAGCGCTCGGGCCGCATGGAACACGGCATAGTACGCGCGCGACACGGCGCCATAGGGAAGCGCCGCGGTGTGCAGCGCGCGTGCCTCGCTGAGGCACGTCTCGGCGCGCGAGAGCTCGTCGGCCGCATTGCGGCGCTGGTTGTCCTCAGTCACAGGGCAATGCCGTCGGTGTCGATGTCATGCGCGATGCGCCGCTCCCGCTCCTTCAATTCCTCGAATCGCCGCTCCTCGAGGACGAGGGGCGCCAGCTCGACGCCGTGGGCCAGACTCACGTCGTATGCGAGATCGTAGAGCACGTGCCGCCGCGCACGACCTTCGGGCGTGACGAGCAGCGCGATGTCCAGGTCGGATCCTTCGTGTCCCTCGCCGCGCGCGCGCGAGCCGAACAGACGAGCAGATCTGAGATCGGCGCCCAGCGTGTCCCGCACGCGAGCGATGAACTCGCGAATCGCCGCCGTTTCGGTGGCGCTCAGGGTCAACGGGCGCGGCATGCCAGCAGCGTACGGGCAGCGTCCCCGGCGGTCAAGCCGTGAGGTGCCGAAGCGACTTCGCCGGAGCGCGACACGTTTTGCGGCAGATGCGCACATCGATGGCAGCGCCCGTCTGCGGTGGGAGCGTATCGAGGTCGATCGGTTCGAGCGGGCACGGCACGTGTTCTTCGATACCGAGACAAGGATCTGTCGTTTACGGACTGCACGAGCATCGCCATGATGCACGAACTGCTCGCGCCGCTCACGAACTGAAGCTGACGATGGTGATCACCACCGACAAAAATTTTCAGCAGGCCGGGTTCGAGGTCCTTCCGGCATCAACAAGAAAAAGGGCGCGTAAGCCGCGTCATTCGTGAAACCGGCCGGGATTGCGGCGGCCTCAGCGCCGTGGCTGCCGGGCGAGCGGCCGTCACCCCGCACGGATAAGCCAGGCCGGGGCGTCGCCCGAAGGTCGGCGCGCTCGCGCCGGGGGCGCGCTCACGCGC
Organism: Vicinamibacterales bacterium; assembly: GCA_035512515.1. GTDB lineage: Bacteria > Acidobacteriota > Vicinamibacteria > Vicinamibacterales > UBA2999 > JACCSI01. Next base: position 10,575 of record DATKDY010000350.1, on the reverse strand, counting down.
GAGGGGCTGAGAGCTGTAAGCCGTGAGCTGTCAGCTCTTTAGCCCTGTGACAGAAGTATTACAGTCCGCCGTCCCGGCCCCTGTTAGCGTTGATAGGTCATGACACCTGTTACCGCGCTGTACGGGCGCAAGAATTCTCAAGGCATCAACCGGGTCACCGCCACCGCGATGACCGCGTTTCACGTCGGCGCCGTGGCGGCCTTTTTCTACATCGACCTCGGCGCCATCCTCGCCGCCGTCGTCATGTGGTTCGTCGCCGGGTCGCTCGGCATCGGCATGGCCTATCACCGCCTGCTCACGCACCGCGGCTACAAAACGCCCAAGTGGGTCGAATATCTCCTGACGCTCTGCGGCACTCTCGCGCTCGAAGGCGGGCCCATCTTCTGGGTCGCCACCCACCGCATCCACCATCAGTACTCAGACAAGGAAGGCGATCCGCATTCGCCGCGCGAAGGCACCTACTGGGCGCACATGGGGTGGATCTTCACCGGCAAGGCGATGCACCACGACACCGACGTGCTGCGCCGCTATGTGCCGGATCTGGCCAAGGACCCCTTCCACGTCTGGTTGACGCAGTGGCACTGGATTCCACAGGTCGTCGTGGGCCTGGCGTTCCTCGTCTTCGGCGGCATTCCGTATGTCCTGTGGGCCGTGTTCTTCCGGACGACCTTCGGCCTGCATGCCACCTGGCTGGTGAATTCGGCGACGCACCTCTGGGGGTCACGCCGCTTCAAGACGCGCGACGACTCGACCAACAACTGGTGGGTGGCGCTGCTCACGTTTGGTGAGGGCTGGCACAACAACCATCACGCGCATCCGGTTTCCGCGCGCCACGGCCTGGCGTGGTACGAACTGGATGTCAACTGGATCGTGATCCGGACGCTGCAGATGCTGGGCCTGGCGTGGGATGTCAAGCAGGCGAAGCTCGAACACGTGCATCGCATGCCGGAGCAGACCGACGATGCGGTGGACATCACGGCGGCCGAGCCGGCGCTCGCGGATTAGTGGCTTTCGGCCTTCAAGCCGTCAGCGCTGACGGCTGAGAGCTGCGTACAATGACGAGGTGACCCGCCGGAGCACCGCGGCCATCGTCTTCGTGACCCTCTGTGTCGTCATGGTCGCGGCCGCCGTGACGCTCAACATCGGCTGGATCATCGTCAACGCGCGTCGCGTTCTCCCGCTCGTCCTCGGCATCCTCGCCTTTGCGCTCATCATCGCGGGCATCATCGTCTACACGGTCTTTCTGGTGCGCGAGCTGCGCCGGAACGACCAGCACGACGCGTTCATCAACGCCGTCACGCACGAACTGAAAACGCCGATCGCCTCGATTCGCCTCTATCTCGAGACGCTGCAGGCGCGCGAGGTGAGCGACTCGCAGCGGCGGGAGTTCTACGGCATCATGCTCGCCGACACGCATCGGCTGCAGCAGACGGTCGAGCAGGTGCTCAAAGCCGGCGTCGCAGGGCAGCGCGTCGGCCGCCAGCAGCGCGCGCCGGTCGACCTCGCCGCGCTTGCTGCCGAGGTGACCGAGACCGCGCGCCTGCGGCATCATCTGCCGGGGGAGGCGATGACGGTGTCGATGGCCACGCCGTCCGCGGCGGGACTGTTCGTCGACGGCGACGCCGAGGAGTTGCGCACGGTGCTGTCGAACCTGCTGGACAACGCCGTGAAGTACTCGCGCGATCCGGTGCAGGTGATCGTCGAAGTCGCCGCGCCGTCGCCCGACACGTTGTGGCTGCGAGTGAAGGACCGCGGCATCGGCATCCCGCGCACGCAGCTCAAACGCATCTTCAATCGCTTCTACCGCTTCCAGACGCGCGGGTTCAACGTCAAGGGGACGGGCCTGGGTCTCTACATCGTGCGATCGATCGTCAAGCAGCATGGCGGACGCGTCTTCGCGGCCAGCGACGGCGAGGGCCACGGCGCGACCTTTACGGTCGAGCTCCCGCGACTGGCGCGCGCCGAAGCCGAGCGCCGCGAGCTGAGAGCCGAGGGCGCTCAGAGCCGATAGCCGACAGCCGATGGCGAACATTCTCGTAGTCGAGGACGAACACCACCTCGCACAGGGCCTCTGCTTCAATCTCGAAGCCGACGGTCACACCGTCACGGTCTCCAGCGACGGCGAATCCGGCCTGCAGAAGCTGGTCGCCGCGCCGGGACACTTCGACGCCGTGATCCTCGACGTGATGCTGCCCGGCCGCGACGGGTTCGAGATTGCGTCCGAGCTGCGACGCTCCGGCGACTTCGTGCCGATTCTGATGCTCACCGCGCGTGGCCGCGCCGAGGATATCCTGCGCGGCTTCGAGTCCGGCGCCGACGATTACCTGCCCAAGCCGTTCGACCTCGAGATTCTGCTCGCCCGCGTGCGCGGGCTGCTGCGCCGCAGCGGCTGGACGCGGGCGGTCAGTCCACCTGCCGCGCCGAAGACGGCCAACGTGATCACGTTTGGCGGCAACACGCTCGACCTCGATGCGCTCGAACTGCGCGTGGGCACGATGCCGTATCACCTGACGTTGATGGAAGCCGACTTGCTGCAGTACCTGCTGAAGAACGCCGGGAAGGTGGTCTCGCGCAAGGCGATTCTCGAGGATGTGTGGAACGTGCACGAAGACACCGACACGCGGGCGATCGACAACTTCATCGTGCGGTTGCGGCGCTTTTTGAATGAGAACCCGACTGCCCCGCGCCACGTCCTGACGGTCCGCGGGATTGGGTACAAGTTTGTTGCTAATCCGGACGAATGAATCGCGTGGTGACCAGTGCTGGGACCGGGGACGGGCGCAATACGCGGGGACAGACCGTGCGTCGTGCGCAACACGCGGGGACAGACCGTGCATCGTGCGTCATGCGCCGTCCGCGTCCGCCCACGCATCAGATCTTGCGCAGGGTGGAGAGAATGTGCACGATCAGGTGCTGCATGAACCTGCGGCTGTCCTTCACATGAGGAGTTCCCGATGACACGCTTCCTTGCCGGCGCACTGGCGTCCGCTGTTCTGCTCGTCCCCTCGCTCGCCCTGGCCCAGAACCCGATGATGGCCTCCGTCAAGGCGCAGCACGATCAGGTCAAGGGCTACATCCTGAAGACCGCCGACCTCGTCCCCGAAAACCTCTACTCGTTCAAGGCCACGCCCGAAGTGCGCAGCATCGCGCAACTGCTCGGCCATATTGCCGATGCCACGAATTCGATCTGCGGCAATGCCGGCGGCGGCAAGGCCGCGCCCCTCGGCGCCGAGAAGTCGATGACCACCAAGGCGCAGTTGACCAAGGCGCTGGCCGACGCCTTCGCCGTGTGCGACAAGGTGATTGCCGGGATGACCGATGCGCAGGCGATGGAGACCACCAAGTTCTTCATCGGCGGCCAGTCCACGCGCGGCATGATCATCGCCTTCAACACCGCACACAACTTCGAGCACTACGGCAATCTGGTCACCTACATGCGGCTCAACAAGATCGTGCCGCCGTCGACGGCCGGCAGCAACTAAGGACCCTAAGGAACCGCCTCCCGCCGGCGCATCACGAACACACGCGCAGCGTTCGTGAAGAATACGGACTCGCCGCGCGCAGCGAAACGACGAATAATGCGCAGATACCTGCCCATTGACAGCCGGCAGATATCTGCGTATAACCTCCCCATGCCCCGACGTGCGGTGGCGCTGTGCATCTCGGTGGCCCTCCACGGCCTGACCGCCGCCGGAAGCCCGGCCTCCCGACCGCCGTACGATCAGCCGTCTCCTGAGCTACGAATACGGGCGCTGGCGCGTCTTCTCCATCGATCGTCTCCGGGCTTTCGGTCACCGCTGCGACACCTTCTGACGGCCGCACCCCCACCGGTCGCGCGTCACAATCCACTCGTCGACGCCCGTTTCCGACCGCTCGTCCCCGAAAGGGACCTTCCCGCCCCGCCGACCCGTCTAAAATCCATGGCGAATGTCTGATCTGAAGGATGAACTGGCCGCGCTGCGCATCCAGCGTGAGCCCTATCGACCCGGCCGTGGTCGCGTGGTCATGTGGGTCGTGCTGCTCGTCATCGTGACGGCAGCCGGCGCCGGCGTGTGGTGGTGGGTGACGCGTGAACGGCCGCTCGAAGTGGAGACCGCGGTCGTGACCACGCGAGCGGCAGGAACGCAAGCCGCGGTCCTCAGCGCATCGGGGTACGTGACGGCCCGCCGGCGCGCCACGGTGTCTTCGAAGATCACTGGCAGGGTGGTGGAGGTCAACGTCGAGGAGGGCATGGCCGTCAAGGAAGGCCAGGTCCTCGCGCGGCTCGACGACGTGACGCTGCGCGCGTTGCTGGCGTTGAGCGAGGCGCAGGCGGAAGCGGCGCGCCGGGCCCTGCGCGAAATCGAAGTGCGGCTCGCCGAAGCGAAGGTGCTCCTTGGCCGCCGCATGCAGCTGGCCAAGGAAGGGCTCATCACCGACGCGGAGCTCGACGCCGCCGAAGCGGAAGTGGCGTCGCTCGATGCCCGCCTCGCCGCGGCGCGCCAACAGGTGAACGTCTCGGAAAGCCAGATCGCCCTGGAGCGAACCAACCTCGAGAACACGGTGATCCGGGCCCCGTTCGGCGGCGTCGCGATCTCGAAGGACGCGCAGCCGGGCGAAATGGTGTCCCCCGTCTCCGCCGGCGGCGGCTTCACCCGCACGGGCATTTCGACCATCGTCGACATGGCGTCTCTCGAGATCGAAGTGGACGTCAACGAGAGCTACATCAACCGCGTGCGGCCCGGGCAGCCCGTCACGGCGCTGTTGAATGCGTATCCCGACTGGTCGATTCCCGCGCATGTGATCACGACGGTGCCGGCCGCGGATCGCCAGAAGGCCACCGTGCTCGTCCGCATCGGATTCGATCAGCTCGACCCGCGGATCCTGCCGGACATGGGTGTCAAGGTCACGTTCCTGCGCGAGGCAACGGCAAACGGCGAGAGCCAGGCGTCTCGCAGCGTGGCCCTCGTGCCCCAGGGAGCGATCAGAACCGAAGGCGAACAGACCTACGTCTTCGTGGTGCAGGGAGATGTGGTCGATCGCCGCGCGGTCAGACTCGGCGGCACCGATGGCGATCGGCTCGAGGTGCTGGCGGGCGTGCAATCCGGCGAGCGCGTGGTTCTGTCGCCGCCGGACGCGTTGACGAGCGGCACGCCGGTCACCGCCAGGTAGAAGCAGCGGCGGCCCTCCAGGACCGCCATGCGATCGAGGAGAGATTGATGAGCGACAGTGCCCTGGTTCGCATCCGCGGCGTCCACAAGTACTTCACGCGCGGCAGCGAACGGATCGACGTGCTGCAAGGTGTGGATCTGGACATCCCGAAAGGCGAGTTTCTCGCGCTCATGGGGCCGTCCGGCTCGGGCAAAACGACGCTGCTCAACCTGATGGGCGGCCTCGACAAACCGACGGAGGGTGTCGTGGACGTCGCCGGCGTGCAGATCAGCAGCCTTGGCGGCAGCGCACTGTCGCACTGGCGCTCTCAGAGCGTCGGCTTCGTGTTTCAGCTCTACAACCTGCTGCCGGTGCTGACGGCCGAGCGCAACGTCGAACTGCCGCTGCTGCTGACCCGGCTGTCCAAGGCCGAGCGCCGCAAGCGCGTCGCCATTGCCCTCAAGGTGGTCGGACTGGCCGATCGGTCCAGGCACTACCCGCGGCAACTCTCCGGCGGCCAGGAGCAGCGCGTCGGCATCGCGCGCGCCATCGTCACCGATCCGACGCTGCTGCTCTGCGACGAGCCCACGGGCGACCTCGATCGCAAGGCGGGAGACGAGATCCTCGACCTGCTGCAGACACTCAATCGCGAGCACGGCAAGACCATCATCATGGTGACGCACGATCCGCAGGCCGCGTCACGTGCGCGCCGCACGCTGCACCTGGACAAGGGCGTCCTCACCAACGGGAGCGGACCGTCATGAAGTTTCTGCCGCTCATCTGGCGCAACGTCTGGCGGCGGAAGTTCCGTACGACGTTCACGCTGCTGTCGATCTTCGTCGCGTTCCTGCTATTCGGCATCCTGATGACGATCAGGATGTCGTTCGACTTCGGCGTGCAGGTCGCGGGGCTCGATCGGCTGGTCATCATCCACAAGGTCAGCCTGATCATGCCGCTGCCGCTGTCGTACAAAACGCAGATCGAGCGAACGCCAGGCGTGGACATCGTCAGCCACTCGAACTGGTTTGGCGGCGTGTATCAGGATCCGGCCAACTTCTTCGCGAACATGGCGGTCGAACCGGAGTCGTTTCTGAAGATCTACACCGAATTCGACATCCCGCCCGACCAGGTCAAGGCGTGGCTCGCGGATCGACAGGGCGCCATCGTCGGACGCGATCTCGCGACGCGGTTCGGATGGAACATCGGCGACCGCGTTCCGCTCATCGGCACCATCTTTCAGCCCAACGGCGGCGGCCAGACCTGGGAGTTCAACATCGCCGGCATCTACGACGGGGCCGACAACATCGACAAGACGCAGATGTTCTTCCGCTACGACTATCTGACCGAGAACAGCCGGTTCGCTGACGGACAGGTCGGATGGTACATCGTCAAGGTTGCCGACCCCGACAAGGCGGTGGATCTGAGCCATACGTTCGATCAGATGTTCGCCAATTCGTCGGCAGAAACGAAGACAACCACTGAAAAGGGCTTCGTCGAAGGTTTCGCGAAGCAGATTGGCGACATCGGCGCGATCATGATCGCCATCTCGTCCACGGTACTGTTCATGTTTGGCCTGGTGGCGGCGAGCACGATGGCGCAGTCGGTGCGCGAGCGGACCAGCGAGATCGCAGTGCTCAAGACCCTTGGCTTCACGGATGCCAGCATCCTGTCGCTGGTGCTGGCCGAGTCGCTCTTCATCGTGCTCGTCGGCGGCGGCTTGGGACTCGGGTTGGCCTGGTTGTTCGTCCAGCAGGGTGACCCGACGGGCGGCATGCTGCCGATCTTCGTGCTGCCGCCGCGTGATGTGGTGATTGGAGTGGTGTTGATGATCGCGATGGGCGTGCTCGCCGGGATGGTGCCGGCGTTGTCCGCGATGCGACTGAGCATCACCGACGCGCTGAGGAGAGTCTGAGATGAGCTGGCTCCGACAAACCACCGCGGTGTTAGCACTCAATCTCCGCACGATTCCGTCGCGGCTCAGTTCTTCTGCGGTGGCCATCATCGGCATGGCCGGGGTCGTCGTGGTCTTCGTCTCGGTGCTGTCCATCGCGGCGGGGTTTACGGCGGCGATGCAGGGTTCCGGCTCGCCCAGCCGCGCGCTGGTGATGCGCACCGGCGCCGATTCCGAAATGACCAGCGGGATTGGCGGTCAGGACGCGGACATCATTCGACAGGCCCCGGACATCCGTCGTGACGGCCCTACGCCGCTGGCGTCGGCCGAGCTGTACGTCATCATCGATCTCCCCAAGCGGGCGACGCCGGACGCGCCGGCCAACGTGCCTCTTCGCGGGATCGAACCGACCGGGATCACGGTGCGTGAGGAGGTGTCGATCGTCGAAGGCCGCATGTTCGAGTTCGGCACGACCGAGGTCATCGTCGGCCGCGGCGCGAGCGGCCAGTTCGTCAATCTCTCGGTGGGCGACACGATCGTCTCTGGACAGAATCAGTGGCAGGTGGTCGGCGTGTTCGAAGCCGATGGCGGCGTGGCCGAAAGCGAAATCTGGGCGGATGCGCGTACGCTTCAGGGCGTGTACCGGCGGGGCAACACCTATCAGTCGATGCTCGTGCAGCTCGACTCGACCGATGCGTTCGACAGGTTTCGTGATTGGCTCACGTCGAATCCGCAGTTGAACGTGATGGTTCGGCGCGAGAACGAGTATTACGCGGGGCAGTCGCGGGCCATGACGACGCTGATTCAGACCATCGGATTCGGCATCGCGGCGCTGATGGGGATTGGCGCGGTGTTCGGCGCGATTCTGACGATGTATACGGCCGTCGCGGGGCGGGCGCGTGAGATCGCGACGCTCCGCGCGCTGGGGTTCAACACGATGTCGGTGCTCGTGTCGGTGCTCGCGGAGTCGCTGGTCCTCGGCCTGATTGGCGGGGTGATTGGCGGCGCGGCGGCGTATCTGTTCTTCAACGGGTATCAGACCTCGACGATGAACTTCCAGACGTTCAGCCAGGTGGCGTTTGCGTTTCTGGTCACGCCGCAACTGCTCGGCATGGGTCTGTTCTACGCGCTGGCGATGGGGCTGGTTGGCGGGCTGCTGCCGGCGATTCGCGCGGCGCGGCTGCCCATTGCGTCGGCGTTGCGCGAACTGTAGCGAGGGGGGTCGGGCTGGTGGGCCTGGGAAGTGATCTTTCCTACCCGCCCTACCCCGTGCAACATTTCCGCACTCGGTGAGGCCGCCTGCGTCAATTCTCGCTGCCTGTTGCCGCCAAACGTGATCGCGTTGGCCGTCTGCGGCGCGGGCGCACGACGCACGGTCTGTCCCCGCCTGTTGCGCACGGCGCACGGTCTGTCCCCGCACCGTGCGCCCCGTTCCCGCCGAGGGCGGCGAGGCACACCGCCAGAGATTCACGAACCCACGCGGCGCCACGACTTCATAGGGGCCCAGCCGCGTGCCAGTGGCGAGCGCCATGGGTGGCGCCTATTCTGCCACGATCGCCCCGTTCAACGCCGACCACCACAGGCCACCCGCCTGGCTCACCTGCCGACTCATTAGGAGCCTTGACGGTCCCGAATCTTGACAAATGAGTCAACTTTCTCCGTCAAGGCGACTGCCCCGCCGGAGGCCAGGCGAAAGTTAGCGAGGCGAAGTACGTTGACTGCTTGTCGGTCTGAGGCGCAGCCTCGCTAGACCGGCGTCATACAATCAGCCAATGCGTGCCACGCGTCGGACAACCCTCCCGCACGAAACACCAGCGCCGTTGCGCGCGGCCCTGGAGGCGGCCTCGAAAACCTGGAGCGAACTGCTCGGCCCGCGTCTGATCTCGATGGTGCTTTTCGGATCGGTGGCCCGGGGCGACGCCCGTGAGTCGTCCGATATCGATCTCCTCGTCGTCGCCGACCGCCTCCCTCGCAGCCTGACCGAACGTGCGCGGCCGCTGCGTCAGGCGTGGGAGCAGGTGAGAATCGAGAGCGGCTTGCCGCCCGTGGAATGGAATCTCGTGGTCAAGACGCCCGACGAGGCGACGCATCACAGCCCGCTCTACCTCGACATCGTCGAGGACGGCATCCTGCTGGTCGATCGCGACGGCTTCTTCGAGGCCGTCCTCGACACCATGCGCGGGCGAATGCGGGCGCTCGGCAGCCGACGCGTCTACCTGCCGGACGGTTCGTGGTACTGGGATCTCAAGCCGGACTACCGGTTCGGCGAGGTCGTCGAGATATGACCAGCACGAACATGGGCCGGCGCTACATCGAGGAGGCGCTCGGCCGCACCGACCCCGTTCGCCTGGCCCACGAGCGCGGGCGCTGGTCTACGGTGGTTCGCGAAGCCCAGGAAGCTGTCGAGCTCTTGCTGTTGCTGAAGGGCGCGTTGCGTCTCGTCGCCGTCGAACCTGCGCGCACCCACGACCCGGCCGAGCTCCTGCGGCGCGAGGCCGCCCGGTTTCCTGACTGGATGCGCCACGAGATCGACCACCTCGCCGCCATCTCGACGGAAATGGCCGGCGATCGAGGACTGGCGTTCTACGGCGATGAGCGGCAGGCGCTCGGTCCACAGGAATTGTTTGACGAGAGCGATGGTTCGCGGGCCGTCGGCAACCTCGAATATGTCGCCAAACTCGTGACACGCCTGCTGGCCGAACACGGTTCGACGCCACCGCCGTCCGCTCCGTCGAGCGATGTCAATGCAGACTGATGGTCGTCGGGCGGACGCGCGGGCGCGACGGCCTACCGCGCGCTTCGCGAAGGAGCGACGGCCAGTTCACGATTGCCGTCATGCTCTGCGAACTGCCCGGCGGCACTCTGCCAAAAACGATCTGGTTGTTCTCCGTCCACTCACGCGCCGCCACACGGATTGACGCATGAAAGCACTCACGCGGCGTGAATCACTCGTTCGGCGAAGCGGACGACCTCGCGCGCGTCGTTCATCGCGCGTTCTGCGGTCGCGGCGTCGTACCGTTCCGTGGGCACGAAGTCGATGTCACCGCAGAAGGCAAACTCGCGCTCCTTGCGAAGCCACGCGGAGGCCGCGGCCGCCACATCGTTGGTCACAGCTCGAACACGTCCCCTGGCTGGTAGTCGGGCTTGAGGTCCCACAGCCAGGCGTTGCCGCGCCAGATCCGCCGAGCCCCCTGACGCGCCAGCCGCTCTTTCAGGCGATCGATTGCTGCCTGGAAGAAGGCGTCGCGATCGACCAGCACCCGTGCGTCCTCCACCATATCCAGCAACAGCGGACTGCCGGCCAGCACTTCGTCGGGAGTCTTGAACACGGGTGAGCACTCGTTGAAGAAACCGAGGCGGCGCCCGTCCGCAAGTGTGGCGGCAAGGGCCTGCTCGACCGGCGCGAATTCGTCGACGCGCGCCATGCGTCCGTCAGGCAGGTTTTCTGCGACGATCAACAGGTCCACGTCCGAGTCGGGGCGGGGCGTGCCGCGGCCGATCGATCCGAACACCACGAGCGACACGAGCCGAGGGCCGTAATGGCGCCGAACGCG
>DATKDY010000349.1:0-6537 GCA_035512515.1 Vicinamibacterales bacterium | reverse complement strand
CAATTCGAGCAGGCGATGCAGCGCGGCTTGAGCGCGCTGCGCACGACGCCGTCCTCGCCCTTTTTGATGGCGTCGGCAGGGCAGACCAGCGCGCAGGTCGGCTCGTCGCAGTGCATGCACACCATCGGCGCCGTGGCGATCGAGCTCGGGCGATCGATGAAGTCGACGTGGATCATCGACTGGCCGCGATGGCTGTCGCACTCGGCGCAGGCGGCCACGCAGGCGCGGCAGCCGATGCAGCGTGACGGGTCCACGTAGAACTCGTAGCCCTGCATCTACACGCCCTTCTCGCGCCGCGGCAGGTGCCGCCTGTCGCTGGTCCAGCCCGTCTCGTTGCGGCGCAGCGCCTCGAGATCCCCGGGGGCAACGGCCTTCTCGATGCGGCACGCCGAGACCTTGTACTCGGGGATCTTGCTGCGCGGATCGAGCGTGCGGTGCGTGAGCACGTTCGCGCTGCGCGGGCCCGGCCAGTGATAGGGAATGAAGACCGTGTCCGGGCGGATCGTGCGCACGACCATCGCCTGGATCACCATGTCGCCGCGTCGCGTGGTGATCCGCACCCAATCGCGGTCCGCGATGCCGTGCCGCTCGGCGAGGCGCGGGTGCATCTCGATGAGCGGTTCCGGCCACTGGTCGACGAGCGGCCCGAGCCGACGGGTCTGCGTCCCGGACAGATAGTGGCTGACCACGCGGCCGGTCGTCAGATAGAGCGGGAACTCGGCGCTGATCGGGTCGCCGCTTTCGCGCCACTCGGTCACCTGGAAGTGCGCCTTGCCGTCCTGGTGATAGAAGTGGCCGTTCTCGAACAAGCGCGGCGTGCCGGGATGATCGAGCGACGGACACGGCCAGAACACGCCCAGTTCCTGCTCGATGCGCTCCCAGGTGATGCCGTAGTAGTCGGCGAGCCCGCCCCTGGACGCGACGCGCAGCTCGTCGTACATCTCGCGCGTGGAGGTGAACGGGAAGTACTCGCCCTTGCCGAGCCGGCGCGCGAGATCGCAGATGATCACGGCGTCGGAGAGCGCCCCGCCCGGGGGATCCACCGCGCGGTTGATCTTCTGCACCCGCCCTTCGGCGCTGCACACGACGCCCTCGTCCTCCTCGTGAAGGCTGCCGGCAAAGATGATGTCGGCGTGATGCGCGGTCTCGGACATGAAAAAGTCGATGAGGCCAAAGAACTCGAGCTTCGACAGCGCCTCGCGCGTGAAGTGCGCGTCGGGCAGCGAGACCAGCGGGTTGAAGCACATCGACAGCAGCGCCTTGATCTCCCCGCGATGGATGGCTTCCATGATTTCGGGCGCCGACAGCCCGGGCCCCGGCAGGGCCGCCTCGTCGATCCTCCACACCGAGGCGATATACTTTCGCGCCTCGGGGTCGGTGATCGACCGCATCCCGGGCAGTTGATCGGCCTTCTGGCCATGCTCGCGCCCGCCCTGGCCGTTGCCCTGCCCCGTGATCATCATGCAGCCGGCGCCTTCCCGCCCGACGTTGCCCGTGGCGAGATAGAGGTTGATCATCGCGAGGCAGTTCTCGACCCCCTTGGAGTGATGCTCGATGCCGCGCGCGTGCAGGCCCATGGCCCGGTCGGTCTCTCCGATCCAGTGCGCGGCCTTCTCGATGTTGCCGGCCGGCACCCCGGTCATCCGCTCGGCGCGGTCGGGCGTCCACTCGGCGACGGCCGCCTGCACCTCCTGGAAGCCTGTCGTGTGCGCGTCGATGTAGTCCCGCCTGGTCAGCCCGTCACGCACGAGGGTGTGCATCATGGCAAGGAAGAGCGCCAAATCGGTGCCGGGGCGGACCGGCAAGTACAGATCCGCGTTGCGCGTAATCGGCGTCATGCGCGGATCGATCACGATCAGCTTCCCGCCCCGCTCGCGGCACTGCCACAGGTAATGCGTCGTGATCGGCGCGCATTCCGCCGTGTTCGAACCGGCGATCATCACGACGTCCGCCCTGGCCAGGTCGGTCCACGGGTTGGTCGCGCGATCGATCCCGAAGGTCAGGCGATAGGCGGTGCCAGCCGACACCATGCAGAGCCGGCCGTTGTAGTCGATGTTCTTCGTGCCGAGCGCAACGCGGGCGAACTTGCCCAGCACGTACGCCTTTTCCGTGATCATCGAGGCGCCGCCATAGACGGCGATGGCATCCGGTCCATAGCGCTCGCGAATCTCCATGAGGCGCCGCGCAGTTTCATCGATGGCGGCTTCGTAGGAGATCTCGACAAACCCCTGGTCGGTGCGCCTCAGCGGATGCAGCAGCCGGTCGGGATGGGAACCCTGCAAGTAACGCGTGACGCCCTTCGGGCACAGCATGCCGTGATTGAATGGGAACTCTTCCCACGGCTCGAAGCCGACCACCGTGTTGTTGGTGACTTTCAGCTGAATGCCGCACTGCATTCCGCAGAATGAGCAATGCGTCTTGACCAGCTTGTCCGGGACGCGCCGCGTGGCCTCGTCCCAGCCGCCGGGCGGGGCGTAATTGAGGTGCGGCCCGTAGGCGCGCGCGAGCTCGTCAACGGACTGCGGCGGGTGTGCCACGGGCAATCTCCTGGTGTCTCAGTTGCGCGCTTGCCAGCGACGTCCGTTTGCAGGGCGGACAGAGCCCCTGCCACGTCCCCGCAGGACCATCGATGCGGTAGTCGAACCCGAGCGCCGGCAGCACGCGTTCCAGATCCGCGATCTGCATCTGCGACGCATAACGCGTCTGGCACCGGGCACAGATCGCGCCGGCGCCGGCGGCGCCGGCCGCTTGATAGAGCTTGACCCCCAGTTGCGCAGGCCGCTGGAAGATGTGGAAGAACTTGCCGAACGGTAAGTAGAGCAGCGCCCCAATCACCGTGATGGCGTGCAGGATGGCCAGAAATCCGTAGAACGACCCGCGCATCCACATCGCCGATGCCGTGAGCGCCAGGCCAGTGACCGAAATGGCAAAGAGCATCACCAGCGGCAGAAAGTCCGCCGAGAACTCCTGCAGCGTCAGCGCCCCCTGATCGCGCAGCCGCCGCCACAGCGCGAGCGCCACACCCGCCAGTACGAGTACCGCCGAGAAGTCGAGCCCGTGGAACAACACCCACGAGAGCACGGTTCTGACCCGAAATGATGCGACCGGGAAGCCGAACACGTAGGTCACGTAGGTCATCTGGTCGTCGGGGGCCGACCCGAAGTGGATCCACCCGAAGACGAGCGGAAAGGTGATCATCACCGCCGTAACGCAGCCCCAGAACAGGAACTGGTGCATCAGCCAGCGCGTGCGCGATCGCCGGGCGATGAACGTCTGGCCGAGGATGTGTGTGCCGAACGCGCCCACGGTGGTGCGCGCCGCGCGCATCAGGCCTTGCTGGGTCAGCAGCTCGAAGGTCCGCTCGAAAAACCGTCGCGTCGGCGGTTTGTTCAACCAGACCGCGTAGTGATAGACGATGCCCCAGGTGGCGAACACGACCGCAAACGTGTAGATGACCAGCGCCGGGTCGAAGTGCTGCAGGTTGCGCGACCCGACGACAATCGCCGCCGCCAGCAGGGCCGTTGCCATCGAGGCCCACGCGCCCGCGCGGAGCTGTTCGGCCAGTCGCGGCGACACCAGCGGCGCGACCGCTCGCTCCGCGTCGCGCTGCCGCGGCAGGAACACGCGCGCGTTGAGCAGCCACATCGCCGCGGCGAACGCGGCCAGCAGCCCGAACCCTGGCCATACGGCGCCGAGCTGTTCGCGGAAGAACCCCAGGACCAGCGGCGGGAAGAAGCCGCCGAGCCCGCCCATGGCGCCTACCAGGCCGGTCACCGTCGCCGTGTTACGCGGGAAGAGCTCCGGCACGAGCTTGAAGACGGCGCCGTTGCCGGCCCCGAGCAACGCGGCGCAGCCCAGTGCGCCGACGGTGAAGGGGATGATCGACGGCCACATCAGCAGCAGCGCGAACGGCAGCACGCCGGCAAATGCACCGGACAGCACACGCGCGCCCCCAATGTGATCCGAGAGCACGCCGCCGATCGGGCGCATCAGGGTGGCCAGCACGACGAACCCTGCCGTGCGAAATCCGGCATCGGCCGCCGTCAACGCGAACTCATCGCGGAGCAGCGTGGGCAGGTAGACCGAAAACGCGACGAATCCGCCAAACGTGAGGAAGTAGAACGCCGACAGCGCCCACGCCAGCCGCTCGCGCGTCAGCACCGCGAGCATCGCGCCGAACGTCGCCGGCGTGACCGTGACCGGTGCGTCGCGCGCCAGGGCGAAGAACATCGCACCCCAGACGAGGCACATCACCGACAGCGTGTAGAAGACGGTGTCTCTGCCGATGTTTGCCGCCACGACCGGACCGAGAAAGACCGCCGCCGAGTGGCCCATGTTGCCGAGGCCGAAGATGCCCAGTGCGGTGCCTTGCGCGCCAGGCGCGAACCACCTCGACGTGAACCCGACGCCCACGGCAAAAGATGCGCCGGCCACTCCGAGGAAGAACGCGAAGACCAGCAATTGGTTGAAGCTGGTCGCCGACGGAACCGCCGCCGCGGAGGCGGCGATGGCGAGAAAGAGCAGCGAATGCACGACACGTCCGCCAAGGCGGTCCGTCAGCATGCCGAGGGGCAGCCGCGCCACGGCGCCAAGCAGCACCGGGACCGCCACCAGCAACGCGGTTGATTGAGCGCTGAGATTGAACTGCGTGCGGAACGATCCGGCAAAGGCGCTGATCAGTCCCCACGCGGCGAATGACAGGGTGAAGGAAAGGGTGGCGTATGCGAGATTGAGATGAGCCTTCGACCAGCGCGCGGGCATCAGATGTCCAAAGCGCGATTATCGCACTGTGGCGCGACCGGCGAGCGCTTCTCGCACGCGACGAGCCACCTCGGCGGAAGACAACGGCTTCGATCCGGACGGTCAAGCAGGACGGTCCAGCCCTGGATTAGGATGGAACGACAGTCATGAAATCCCGCCTGTTGAATCGGCGCGCGTTCGTCGCAACCGGCGCGGTGGCCGGAGCGGGCACCACCGCGTGGCTCGCGGCGTCCTCGTCGTGGAGCGCGCGGTTTCTTCGTGATCGGTTTGCGGAATGGGGCCGTGACATCCCGCGGGCGCCGCATACGCCCGCGCCGGCGGCCTGGTCTGACAACCACATCACCCTGGCGTGGCTGGGCCACGCCACCGTGCTCGTCAACTTCTACGGGCTGCGCATCCTCACCGACCCGGCGTTGTATCCCCGCATTGGCGTCGATCTCGGGCTCGGCTCGCTTGGACCGCTTCGGCTGGTGCAGTGCGCCCTGCCACCGGAGGCCCTTCCGGAAATTGACCTCGTCCTCGTCTCGCACGCGCACTTCGATCACCTCGATACTCCCTCGCTTGGCGCGATCCGCGGCATGCCGGCCGCGGTGATGGCGCCGGCCACGTCCGACTTGCTCCCGCGGCGTTATTACTCGTCGGTTTCCGAGCCGCGGTGGAACGAAACCGCGACGCTGACCACACCCCGCGGCCAGGTGCTGGTGCGCGCGCTCGAAGTGAAGCACTGGGGCGCCCGCGTTCGGCGCGACACCCATCGCGGCTACACCGGCTTCGTCGTCGAACGCGAAGGCCGCCGGCTCCTCATCGGTGGCGATACCGCCTCCACGCCCGCCTTTCGCGACCATCGCCGCTTCGGGCCCTTCGAAGCCGCCGTCATGCCGATCGGCGCCTACGACCCGTGGATTCGAAACCACTGCACGCCGGAACAAGCGGTGGCGATGGCGGATGCGGCGGGGGCGCGGCTGTTCGTGCCTGTGCATCATCAGTCGTTTCAGTTGAGCCGCGAGCCGTTCGGCGAGCCGATCGAACGTGCCCAGGCGGCGCTCGCCAGCGAGCGCGATCGTCTCGCGATCCGCGAGATCGGCGAGACGGTCGTTATTGCGGGTTGATCGGTCTTTTGTACGCAGAATGTGCGCTGGCGATCGCCACTTGGAATGTCTAACTGATTCGCGTTGCTCAGGCTTCTCGACGATGGTAGCGTCGTCGTGTGGATCCGTCGCTGCTCGACGAGCTCGCCTCGTTGCCGGAGCGTGTGAGCGCCGTGGAAACGCGCCTCGATCGCGTTGACGCGCGGCTCGGCACGCTCGAAACCACTGTGGCGGCATTTCGCGACGAAACGCGCACCGAATTTGCCGCCGTCCGCGGAGAAATTCAAACCGGTGACGAGGAAACACGCCGGCAGATGCGCATGCTCCACGAAGACGTCCTCGATCGCTTGAAGATCATCACGGAAGGGATCGACAACCTCGGTCGCCGCTAGCTTTCGGCGCTCAGCGTTGAGGCCGCGCTTCGCGCGGGAGGCCGGCGCTTCGCTTGGAAGGCGGCGGCCTCGCCGCCGAGGGCCTCGCCGCTTCGCGGCTCGGAACCTCTTTGATCCGCGGCGGAAGCCGCGGCCATCCGCCGTAGGCGGCCATCGGCGCCGAAGGCGCCGCCCTGTGCGGCGAAGCCGCAGCGCCAGCGCTCTCAGCTCTGGTGGTCACGGGCGGAATTACGACGGCATTCGACCGCCGATGCATCCCCGCTGACTGCGTTGCTCCTCCTTCAAATATGCTCAAT
>DATKDY010000348.1:0-2114 GCA_035512515.1 Vicinamibacterales bacterium | reverse complement strand
GCCTAGGATTCGCGGACGTTCTCGGCGCGCGGACCCTTGGGGCCCTGCCCGGTCTGGAACGTCACGGCCTGCCCCTCACGGAGCGAGTCGAACGACTGGCACGCCGACTGATGGAAGAAGTACTCCTGGCCCGACTCGTCGGCCACGAAGCCGAAGCCCTTGTCCGAGACGATACGCTTGATGGTGCCCTTGGATGACATGTGAAACTCCCAGTTCATCTGAACTGAAAACGCCTCTCGGACCGAGGCACGGAGGATCCCGCGCCCTTGTCTCCGACTCGTCTGCGTGGTCCAGAAGGTTTCGTGCAGCCCACATGGGAATGGGCGAGGCGAATGCAGTTCAGGCTCAGCGTAGAAGCGGCGTGTAGACGAGCCCCGAGTATATCAGGTATTGGCCCCAACGCGCTCTGTCGGCTCCGAAAGTTCCGCTCGTGAGGAGACCCGAGGCTACGAGCACGGGCTCGCCGATCACCTTCCGGGCGGCGACATCCAGACCTTGCGCGTAGAGCACACCCCCGCGAATTGCCACCGGACGCCATCCGGCTGAAGCCGACGAACAGTCGATTACGTCAGCTTCCACGGCGGGCGGTACTCGCGCCGGAGGAACTCGTTCGGATCCGTCACAGTCCCGCCCGAGCCTTTGATCGTATTGGTGACGCGCATAGTGGCGCGGTCGTAGTGGATCTTGCTGTCGCCCGGCGTCTTCTGTCCGGCGCGGAGCGACACGATACCGAGGAGCATGACCTCCGTTAGCGGCGCTGCGTACTCGAAGGGACAGGAGATCGGCGCCTTCCTCTGAATCGCCTCGACCCAGTTCATCTCGTGCTCATCCTGCGCGTGCGCGACGCGCGGGAGCAGGGGCTTTGGCTCGCCGACCCGGTCGTGCAGCGACTGCGGCAGCAGCC
This sequence comes from Vicinamibacterales bacterium, assembly GCA_035512515.1. Classification (GTDB taxonomy): domain Bacteria; phylum Acidobacteriota; class Vicinamibacteria; order Vicinamibacterales; family UBA2999; genus JACCSI01. The sequence continues at coordinate 1,210 of DATKDY010000348.1, read as the reverse complement.
GCGGCTCGTGGCCGTACGTCAGCTGCATCATTTTGCCCTTGGTGCCCACGTAGATGATGCCGCCCTCGCCGTTCAGCTTTTCCTCGCCGAGCTCCTCGGGCCGCGGCGGCGTGAGTCCGCCGTCGTACCACGTCAGCTTCACCGCTGGCATGTCGCCGCGCGCCGGGAACTGGTAGTGGGTCGTTGTCGCGTGCGGGAAGCAGACGCCGTTGAACGGCGTAGACAATGTTTCGATCGCCGTGGGCAGACCGAGGTTCAGCGCCTTGAATGGATGATCGATCAGGTGCGCGCCCATGTCGCCGAGCGCACCTTGGCCCCAGTCCACCCATCCGCGCCAGTGATGCGGATGATAGACAGGGTGGTAATCGACCTCCGGCGCGACGCCCAGGAAGAGGTCCCAGGAGAGCGTCGAGGGGATGGACGCCGCCTCGCGATACAGCGCGTCGGCTATCAGCGGTGTGACGCGTCCTGAGGGGAAACGCAGCGGCCGCGACGGGCTCGTGGCGGTCGCGAGCGGCGCCGGACGCGGGATTCCCTGTGGCCAGAAGCCGAGCGGTCGATTCGTCCACACGTGGACCTCGCGCACGTCGCCGATGGCGCCGCCGCGAATGTATTCGTAGCCGGTGCGCGAGCCGTCGCTCGAGTGTCCCTGGTTGCCCATCTGTGTGACGACGGTGGGTTTCTCCTTCGCCTTCCTGGCCAGCGCACGCGCCTCCTCGACCGACCAGCAGAGTGGCTTCTGCACGTAGACGTGCTTGTTCAGATCCATGGCCGCGAGCGCTATGACTGCGTGCATGTGATCCGGTGTCGCGACCACGATCGCATCGATGTCCTTTTGCTTGTCGAGCATGTCGCGATAGTCGCGGTATCGCGTCAGCCGCGGGATCTGCTCGCTGGTGAAGCGCCGCAGCGCAGCCGCGTTGTCGATACGAGGCCGGCGGGCATTGGCGGTCACTTGCGCCTCCGACATGCGGGTCTGCGGCTGCTGCGGCGCGGCCGGCATTCTCGCCGCGTCGTCCTGCATGCGCTGTAGCTGTGCATCTGCGAGCGCGTCGTCGACGTCGCAGATCGCCACGATGTGCTGACTCATGAGCCGACGCGTGTTGCTGCCGCCCATGCCACCGAATCCGACGGTGGCGATGTTCACCGTGTCGCTGGGGGCTTGAAACCCGCGGCCGAGCACATGCCGCGGCAGAACGGTCAGACCTGC
>DATKDY010000347.1:0-4748 GCA_035512515.1 Vicinamibacterales bacterium | reverse complement strand
GCCGATCTCGCTGTAGCCATCGATGTTGATGCCGGCCGCGCTGATGCAGCCCAGCGCCTTGGCCAGCATTCCGGGACGATCGCCGGCGAGAGTCACTGCGAGATCTGCTGCCATGTGCGTTGTCATACCAGCACCTCCTGTGAAATCCTGCTACCTTCTTACGAATCAACCCATGCCTCGAACCGGACGCACTGCGGGTGGCACGGCGGGTTACGGTGGACCTTCCGGCCTCCGCGCGCAGCTTTCAGGCCAGCACGCGCGACGCGCCCGCGGGGGTGTGGTTCGTCCGTGTGGCCGCGCGCATTCCAGGTCACGGCGTGACGACCCCGTCGAACGAGCTGCAGGTCGTGATCCCGTGACCTCGACAACGACGCCGTTTTGCCCAACATCTCGCGCAATTCTGTGTCGATCCCGAACTTAGTCAATGGCTGAGTTTGACAGCGCGGCTGAGTCAACGCCAGCATTAACACCTTCGTGCCGCCGAACGCTCCCATCACTCCAGGGTCGACCTCGCTGGTATCGGCAGTCAGCGCCCTCGCCGACGCCCTTGCCACCGCCACATGCCCGCAGCAGATCTTCGACGCCGCCCTGCAGGGCATCCGCGACGCGGTTGGCGTCGAGCGCGCGTCCGTTCTGCTCTTCGACGACGACGGCGTGATGCGCTTCAAGGCGTGGCTCGGCCTGTCCGATGCGTATCGCGCGGCCGTCGAAGGACACTCACCCTGGCCACCAGGTGCGCCCGCGCCCGCCCCCATTGTCGTGTCCGACGTGCAGAAGGATGCCACGCTGGCCGACTATCAGCCGGTGTTCGCGCGCGAGAATATTCGCGCGCTCGCCTTCGTTCCGCTCGTCTCACGCGGCAAGACGATCGGCAAGTTCATGCTCTACTGGGCCCACCCGCGCCTGGTCGGGCCCGAAGTGCTCGACGCGGCGCTGACCATCGGCGCCCTCGCCGGGCTGGCGGTGGACCGCGCCCGCCAGAACGCCGAGCTCCTGGAGCATCAGCAGCGCATGGAAGTGGCGCTGCAGCAGGAAGCCCAGACGCGCGAGCGGCTGACTCGGCTTGCTGAAGGCGCGCAACGCCTGCAGATCTCACTGGACGGCGGGGCGATGGTGGGTGAAGTCCTGGCGCTGGCGCAACAGACCATCGCGGCCGACGGCTACGCGGTCTGGCGAAGAGACGGCCAGGTCTGGCGGGTCGTGTCCAGCGTGGCTCTCGACGCACGCTTCACCGCCGTCGAGCTCCCGGCGAACGACAGCTTCACGTTCAGCAGCCCTCTCATCGTCCCGGACGTCCAGGCCCATGCCCTGCTGGAGATCCGCCGCCCGGCGTACGCCGCGGCCGGCATTCAGTCGCTGTTTTCCATACCGCTGCAGATCCGCGGCCGGCCCGGCGGCTCGATCGCTTTCTATTACCGCACACCTCACGAACCGAGCGAGCTGGAGCTGCGGGTAGCGCAGGCGCTCGGCCATCTGTCGGCGGCAGCCATCAGCAGCGCCGAACTGTATGCCGAGCAGCAACACCAGCGCACGCTGGCCCTTCGAACGGCCGATCGCTCCTCGTTTCTGGCCGAGACCAGCGGCCGACTGAACTCGCTCGAGTACGAACACAACCTCGAACTCATCGCGAACATGGCCGTGCCTCGGTTTGCCGACTGCTGCGTGGTCGACCTGCTGGAGGCAGGTGAGTTGCGCCGGCTCGCCGTCGCTCACGTCGATCCGGCGAGGGTCGAGTTGGCACACGAGCTGCACCGCCGCTATCCGCCCAGACGCGACCTGCCTGCCGGACCGTGGCGCGTGGTGACGACGGGGGAGCCCGAGCTGTACGAGCGCATCGACGAGACGACGATCGAAGGTGCGTCGCGCGACGACGAGCACCTGGAGATGCTTCGCGGCGCCGGACTGCGGTCCGCGATGCTGGTTCCGCTCCGGCGCGTTGACGACGTCTTCGGCGTGCTGACGTTCGCGCTCGCCGGTTCGGACCGAACCTACGACGCGAGCGATCTCGAGTTCGCGCTGGAGCTGGGCCGCCGGGCCTCGTTCGCCATCGAGAATGCGCGGTTGTATCGCCAGGCCCAGGACGCCAATCGCGCCAAGGACGAATTTCTGGCGGCGCTCTCGCACGAGCTGCGGACGCCGCTCAACGCCATTCTCGGCTGGGCGTCCATTCTGCGGGCACGACCCGACAGCGCCATGGAACGCGGCCTTGACGTCATCTACCGCAATGCGCAGGTGCAGACGCAACTGGTCGAGGATCTCCTCGACGCGTCGCGCATTGTCAGTGGACGGATGTCCATCGACTTGCGTGATGCGCCGCTCAGGCCAATCGTCGAGGCCGCGATCGAAATCCTCGTCCCCGAGGCGGCGGAGAAGGACATCGAGCTCACCGCGAGCTTGCCCGCCCCGGATTTGCTGATCCGCGGCGACGCCGCCCGGCTCCAGCAGGTGTTCTGGAACGTCCTGAGCAATGCCGTCAAATTCACCCCGCGCTATGGCCGCATTAGCCTGACGACCGAGACCACGCCTTCCGAGGTTTCGATTCACATGACCGACACCGGCGCCGGCATCCGCCCCGAAGCGCTCCCGTTCATCTTCGACCGCTTTCGACAGGCGGACGCCTCCACCACGCGCCGCTATCGGGGACTGGGTCTCGGGCTCACCTTGTCGCGACAACTGACCGAGATGCACGGCGGACGCATTGCGGCCATCAGCCCCGGGCCCGGCCTGGGGGCGACGTTCACCGTCGCGCTGCCGCTGGTCGATCGCACGGCGTCGACGCCGGCACCGAGGCCGAGGCCCACGGCCCACAATGCCCTCGCCGGCCTGCGCATCCTGGCCGTGGACGACGACCCCGACTCGCTGGATGTGCTGACGTCCATCCTCCGGCTCCAGCAAGCCATCGTCTTCGGTGCGACGTCAGCCGTCGAAGCGCTGGAGCTGCTCCGAAAGGAGCGGCCCGACGTGGTCATCTCCGACATCGCCATGCCCGAGCACGACGGGTATTGGCTCATGCAGCAGATCCAGCGCATGCTCGCGGAAGGCGCGCCTGCGGTTCGCTGCATCGCGCTCACCGCGTTCGCCAATGCGGCGGCGCGCGAGCGCGCGCTCGCCGCCGGGTTCGCCGCGCACCTCAGCAAGCCGTTCGATCCCGACGAGCTCGTGGCTGGCGTGCGGCCGCTGACAACCTGACGCCCCGAGCATGTCGGCGCGGCGTTATCCTGCTGATGTGAAGGTGCTGCTCGTTGTCATCGACGCGGCCACGCCGCGCGTCGTCGGACCCGCGATACAAACCGGCCGCTTGCCGACCATGCAGCGGCTCGTCGAGCGCGGAAGTTATCACGACACCAGCACCACGATATTTCCCTCGATCACGCCCGCCGCGACGACGTCGATCATCACCGGCGAATATCCGGCGGCGAGCGGCATCGTCGGCGCATCGTGGTTCGACACCGACACCCAGAACGTGGCGTATTACGGCGACGACTTCTGGGTCGTGGCGCGTGCGGGCTTCCGATCGTTCCTGGACGATTTCCTCGTCGGGCTCAACGGCGACCGACTTGCCGCTCCCACCCTCTTCGAGATAGTCGAGCGCGCCGGCATGCGGGCCGCGTGCCTGAATTACCTTGTCTTCAAGGGCATTCATCAGCACGAGGTGCAGGTGCCCACGGCGCTGCGCCTTTTGCCTGGCGTGCGCAAGAAGGAGCACGTGCTCGGGCCGTCAATCATCGCCATCGGAGATTTTCTGACGACGCGGACGATGCGCGGCAAACCGCTCGACGATGTCGGTGGCCTGTTGCATCGATTCGGGATGGACGACGCATCGACCAGCGAGCTGCTGTTCGAGCTGGCCGAGGATACGTTTCCCGACTTCACCGTGGCGTACTTCGCCGACAACGACTATCGAAGCCACGAAGTCGGACCGCACGAGTCGCTCGAGATCGTGGAGCGCGTGGACCGCGGGCTCGGCCGGGCGTTGGAGGCCGCCGGCGGCATCGACAAGGCCCTCCAGGAGATGTTCGTCATCGTCACGTCGGACCACGGTCACTGCGAGATCCTGCCCGACCACGACCGCGGCGCGATCTGCCTCGATCAGATCCTGAGCGACTTCAAGCAATCGGTTATCGGGCGGCCGTGGACGGCGGGCGACGAGATCATGATCTGTCCCAACATGCGGGCCGCGCAGGTATATTTTCGGCGCAGCACCGCGCGCGATCTCCGCCGCGCGGTGGAGGCCGTCCTGTCGGACGCGCGCGTCGATCACGCGATCTACCGCGGCAGCGACATCGATGGCGTGCGCGATCACTTCTGGGTGCACTCCCGCCACCGCGGCTTGGAGTTCTGGCGTGGAGCGACCGGAACGCAGGCGACAGACGCGTTTGGCACTACGTGGAGTTGGCAGGGCGATCTCGGTGTCGTCGATGCGCGTCTGGATGGGAGCCGCCTGGTGTGGGGTGACTATCCGAATGCGTTCGAGCGGTTGGCCGGCGCCCTCGAACATCGCCATAGCGCGACGTTGTGGGTGACGGCCAGGCCGGGTTGCGAGTTCGAGGTGCCGGGCGGAAGCGCGCATCTCGGCGGCGGGTCGCATGGCGGGCTGCACGCGCTCGAGTCCTACTGCCCCCTCATCGTCGCGGGCCCGACACCCGTCGCGTTGCCGCCGCATGTGCGAACGATTGACGTCGCGCCGCTGTGCTTGAATCTGTTGGGGATTCCGACGCGACACCGTATTGGCGAGCCGCGCAAAGCGG
>DATKDY010000346.1:0-30024 GCA_035512515.1 Vicinamibacterales bacterium | reverse complement strand
GAGAAGATGAATAGACCTTGGCTGCGACGGTGTGTTGTCGCGCTGCCGGGTGGAGACACGTGCTCGACTCGCACGGCATCCACTCCTTGTACCCTTACGGCCGGTATTCTCTATTCACAACGAAAACCTTGACCGTCTCCTTCTTGACTCCGTCGTGGGCCATGACTTCCGCGGCTGCCTGCGAGCTAAGGACCTCCATGTACTTCTCGAGGTCGGTCACCTCGAAGACGGAGCCGACTTCGTTCTTGTCGTTGATCCCGTACGCAATCGAGCCAGTGATGGTTGCACTCTTGAACAGATCGCCGTGAGTCTGGAACTTCTTCTCCCATTCCGCCCCATCTTCAACTTGGCACGTGAAAACGAGCTTTGGCATCGGCACACCTCCTGCTCGGGTCTTCGAGACCGACGGTGTTCGGCGATAGGGCCATCTCAGATTGCCCCCGCTCCAGGAACGGAACTCAGTTGGTGTTCCATATTACCCGCGCGAGTCTCCAACTTCCGTCTGCTTGGCGTCGGACAATATTGATGAATTTTCCGCTGTCCCGGATTGGCGCGCCACCGCTCGCTGGCGTCAGCACCCCGGAAAATGTTCCGCGAGCGAAGCCCCATTCTCCAAGGACTTGGACTTCGTCAACGATTCCTGAGCATTCGTACTTGTTTTGTTTCCAAGCCGCTTCATGCCACACACGAATTGCTTGTTCGCCGACCACCGGCTGTGAGCCCGGCGGCAACAGCACGGCATCAGCGGTGAACAGTCTCATCTTTCCTTCAAGATCGCGGGCAGCCTCTGCCTTGCACCACTCGTCGACAGGCAGTCTTCTGATCGCAGCTTCGGCCTGCGCCCAAGCGGGTTGTTGAAGGAAACCCACGGCAAGGACGGCAAGGGCACCAATGAGCAATGATTTGAACTGCTGAGGCATCGAATCCTCCTGACGGCCATGTGCCGGGATCGCTGGGTGGTCTCACATACCAGGCCTGGCGCCAAAAGGGCTTATCAGGGCTCACGGCCGGCTTACAATCGGCCGCACCGGCATCAGTAGGGGGGTCGCGCGGCGCGAGCCTGCTTCGGCACGGCGAGGAAGCGGGCTGGCGGGCCGCCTGGAGGGAGCCATGCCTGAACACCGTCCGGACTTCTGGAACGAGGTGGAGGAGGTCTTCGCGGCGGCGCTCGAGGCCGATGCCGCCGCGCGGCCAGCCCTGCTCGACGCGCGGTGTGGCGGCCGCGACGAGCTGCGCGCCGAGGTGGACGCCCTGCTCGCGGCCGACGCCCGGGCCGGCGGTTTCATCACCCCGCATACGCTCCCCGGAAGCGACCTGGTGCCTGACGAGAGCCGGCCCGCACTCGACGCAGGCAGCCGCATCGGTCCCTTCCGGCTGATCGCACGCATCGGACAGGGCGGCATGGGCGAGATCTACCGGGCGGAGCGCGTCGACGCGGACTTTACGCAGCAGGTGGCCATCAAGCTGATCGCCGCCCGGTTCCACGGCGCAGACGCCGTCCGCCGCTTTCGGGCGGAACGTCAGATCCTCGCTGCCCTCCATCACCCCCACATCGTCGCGCTCCTCGACGGGGGGGTGACACCCGACGGGCAACCCTACACCGCGATGGAGTACGTGGACGGCCAGCCGATCGCGGAGTTCTGCGGCGCCCGGGCGCTGTCCCTCGAGGCGCGGCTCCGGCTGTTTCAGCAGGTCTGCGCGGCGGTGTCGTTCGCCCACCGGCATCTGGTCGTGCACCGCGATCTCAAGCCGGCCAACGTGCTCGTCACCGGCGAGGGCGACGTGAAGGTGCTCGACTTCGGCATCGCCAAGCTGCTCGAACCGGGTGTCGGGGCGGCGTCCCGGACGACGGTGCTGATGGCGCCGCTCACCCCGGACTATGCGAGCCCCGAGCAAGTCAAAGGCCTGCCGGTGACGACGGCCTGCGACGTCTATGCGCTCGGCGTGATGCTCTACGAGCTGCTCACCGGGCGGCGGCCCTACGAGACGGCAGGCCGTCCACTGGACGAGGTGGTCGCGCTGGTGGTGACCCGGGAGCCGAGCCGGCCGAGTGCGGCCGGCGGCGGCAGCGGCGTGCCGTACGACGTGCGCCGGCTGCGCGGCGATCTCGACGCCATCGTGCTCAAAGCGATGGCGAAGGATCCGGCGCGCCGGTACGGCTCGGTGGCCGACCTCGCGGACGACGTGGCGCGGTTCCTGGCGAAGGAGCCGGTCGAGGCTCGCCCGCCGTCGATGGTGTACATCGCGCGCAAGACGATCGCTCGGCATCGTGCGGCGTTCGGCATTGCTGCGGTCTGCCTCGTTCTGCTGACGGCGGCGCTGGCTGGCGCGGTCTGGCAGGCGCGGGTGGCCGCCCGCGAACGCGAGCGCGCGGTACAGCGGCTCGACGACGTCCGGGAACTGGCCGGTGCGCTCATCTTCCGGATCCACGACGAGATCGCACCGCTGGCCGGCTCCACGCCGGCGCGCCAGGTGGTGGTCGCGGAGGGCCTGAGGTTCCTGGAGCGGCTGGAGCAGGACGCCGCAGGTGATGCGGAGTTCCTGAACGAGCTGGCCAACGCCTACATCCGGATCGGGAACGTCCAGGGGCGCCAAGGCGCGGCGAACCTGGGCAAGTACGAGGAAGCTCGGACGAGCTACCGCAAGGCAATTGCGCTGGCGGGGGCGGCAGGGCCGAGCCCGAGCGCGCGACCCACGCTGGCCCATGCCAATATGGCACTGGCGAACCTCGGCGGGCCCGAGTCGCTCGCGTCCGCGACCGAGGCGCTGGCGATCGCCGCCGACTGGCACGCGCGCGAGCCCGACAGCATCCCGGCGACCGAGCTGCTGGCGCGCGCCACATTCTTCGTCGCCCAAAACACGGCCTACCCGGACGGGCTACCGCATTGGCAGGATGCGGATCGCCTGTATCACGAGCTGCTCGAGCGTGATCCAGGTGGTTCGGGGCGACTCAGGAACGTGGCGCTCACCCAGAAGTACCTCGGCGGGCACTTCCATCAGGCTGGCGACTGGGACCGCGCCCTCGAGCACTACCAGCGGGCCTACACGTTCGACCGGCGGCAGCTCGATCTGAATCAGGACGATCTGCGGGCGCAGCTCGACCTGGCGATTGACCTGGCGAATGTCGGCAGCGTGTACGTGATGCGCCACGAACACGAGCAGGCGATCGAATGGTACGCAGGGAGTCTCGAGATCCGCGCGCGCCTGGCCGCGGCGGATCCCCAGGACGTCTACAAGCGGGGACGTCTCGCCCACGTGCACGAGCGTCTGGCGCGTCTGTACCACGAAACTGAGCGTCCTGCCCTTGCGCGGGCGCATATCGACGCTGCCCTTGACCTGCTCCGGTCGTTCCCGGACGCCACCGCTGCTGTCGGCTCGGTCGAGCTCGGCCGGACGCAGATGACGACCGGCGACATCGCACGCGCGGCCGGCCGTCAGGCCGCGGCCTGCGCGGCGTATGAGGCAGCGGTGGGGTTCTACGCAGTCGGCAACGCCCATACGCTGGTGCAGACGGACCGCCAATACAAGGCCGAAGCCGAGCGGCAGGCCCGCGCCTGCGGCGCGAAGCGGCCGTGACCAAGAGAGCGGCGTGAGGTCACACGATCGCACGCATCTTCAGCATCGCCATCGCTATCGGGCAGCCGCCGCTGCCGGCGGCGGCTCCGCGTTCCAGACATCCACGACCACCTTCCAGCTGCCGTCCGCCTGCTTGCGCCAGAGATGGACGTCCCGGAGCCGCTCGGTCACGGGGTTGCCGGCCTCGTCCGGAACCGTCATCTCGACGGCGTTGATCGTGTAACCCAGATCGCCGTCACGCGAGACCTCGACGACCAGGGGGCGGACGCTGCCAATCGTCAGCCCGGGGACCCCCGTGAACTCGGCGGCGAACGCACGGACGGCCTCGAGTCCGCTCACCGTGGGGCCGTCGGGCGGATACATCGTCGCATCGGGCGCATAGAGCGCGGACACGCCCTCTGCATCCTTCGCCGTCATCAGTCTCGTGTAACGGCCGTCCGCCTCGCGCAATGCGGCACGCTCGGCGTCGAGATCCGCGGACGGTGGCTCGGGCGCGCAGGCTGCTGCGGCCAGAATCGCAGCTGCGACGATGAGCTGACGTGTAACCGTCGTCGACACGCCACACGCGAAGATCAGCGTTATCCGGTCCATTCACGCCTCCTGAGGAGATTGCCGATTCGAATGCCAAGCCTGGCGCGAAAAAGGCTTGCCAAGGCTCACGGTCGGCATGCAATCGGCCCACCCGGGGCGTCGCGGCCGGGCTACAATTGCGTCCGGCTGGGCTTCCATGGCAGATATCACGGTCTTGCTGGCGCGCTGGGCCGAGGGGGATCGCGGGGCTTTCGAGGCCCTGATGCCGATCGTCTACGAGGAGCTGCGCCGGCTGGCCGATCACTACTTGAGGCACGAGCGCACCGGCCATACCTTGCAGCCCACGGCCCTCGTCCACGAGGCGTACCTCCGGCTGGCCGGCATCCGCGACGTACGGCTCGGCAACCGCACGCACTTCTACGGCGCCGCCGCCACGGTGATGCGGCGCGTCCTGGTCGACCATGCCCGGCAGCGCGGACGGATCAAGCGCGGCGGGCCGTCCAGGCAGATGGTCGCGTTCGAGGAGGCAATCGACACCCCGGTCGACGCGAGGCTCGACTTCCTCGCGCTGGACCAGGCCATCACCGCGCTCGAGCGGATCTCCCCCAATCGCGCACGGGTCGTGGAGCTGCGGTACTTCGGCGGGCTGTCGGTCGAGGACACGGCCGAGTACCTCGGCATCGCGCCGGCAACCGTCAAGCGGCACTGGGCCTTCGCGCGCGCCTGGCTGTTCCACTATCTGACCAACCAGCCCGGGGGCGGAGGGCCCGCAATGGCGTAACCCGTTCAGAGACACCCTCTTCTCTGACGTGACACCACAGGAATCGAACCATACCGCGTCAATCCGTCGTCCATTTCCAGAAGGTCGATCTCGAGCCGAATCCTCAGCCGTCGATTCGACGAAAGCCTTCGATGCTGGTTCGCGTGACCGCCGACGCCGCAGGCAGGCCATATGCTCAAAAACTCAGCGACTACACAGCTCGAAGTTACGCCCCATCTCCGGCAACACGTCCTTCAGGTAATTCAGGTGATGCGATACAGCTTGTTGGTCGCGTTGTCGAGACGAAAGGTGATGGTGTTCGTCACGCCACCGCTGACGAACGAATAGGAGCTGAACAGCCTGACCAGTGCGGCGCGTTCAGCTCGGTCGAACGGGGCCTGGCGTTCTCGTTCGGAGGCGGCTACGAGTTCGCGCGGCACTGGTTGCTCGGCGGGAGCGCGATGATGCTGAAGCTGGACAACGTCACGCACCGGGCGTACAGGGGCACGATCACGTGGGTGTTCTACTGACGCGGTAAGTCCACGCGCGCCTGCAACCTGTCTTGACCAAATCGATGGGCTGGACATACGCTGGCGGGGCCGTTCGAGACCGAATCAGGAAGGAAGGCAGACATGACATCGAAGCTGTTTATGCTGCTCACCGTGTGCGTGGCAGCGAGTTCGACGGGGATGGCCCAGCGGGCCGCCGTGCTGCGGGATGTACGCGCGGTCCAGATCGACCCGACGGTGATCGCCAACCCCGAGAAGGTGAAGGAGGATTTCGCGGCCAATCTCATGCAGGACTCGTTACGCAACGCGTTTCGCAGCGCGAACTTCGAAACGCCCGAGTCCGCGGCCGTCAAAGCGCACATCGTGCTCAACGAGTTCTCGTCGGGAAGCACCGCCAAGCGATTCCTCGTCGGCTTCGGTGCCGGACGGAGCACCGTGGACGGCCGGTTGGTGATCCAGGATGCCGACGGCAAAGAACTCGCGAGCGTGCCGATACGCGTTCGCGGCAATCTGGCGTGGAGTTCCTATCAAGGGGGCAACACGCAGCGCGCCCAGGCCACCAACAGCTTCGACCGCCGGCTCATGGAAGAAATCGCGCGATTGAAGTAACCAAGGACCGCCGCTTTGAGATCTGGCGGGCGGTCGGCGCGCTGAGCTCACCCTCTTCGCTGCTGCGTGAACTACCGATGCGAGCTGTCGCGTCCGTCCAGTTGCAGGGCCGCCGCCAGCGCGCGGCGCAGTTGCTGCCGCTTGGACGGAGGCAGGCTGGAGACGTATCCCGTCAGCTTCCTCTTGAATATCAGCATGAGAAAGTCGCACCGGACAGCGCTTTCGCGGGGGAGGCCTTCGTCTGCTCCAATCACCACCTCCGTGCGAAGCCCGAGCACCTCGGAGTAGACAGGCGCGCAGATCACCGTGGACACATCGTCATTGCGGGCGACGAAATCGCGTGAGACGACAACGTAGAACCCCGGCTTCCATCCACGCTCGGAGACCTTCTCGTCCGTGCGGTAGATCTCCCCCCAGGTCATGACCGCGCCTGCGCCTTGACAGCGGCCTCGGCCTGGCGTGCCAGACGCGCTCGCCGGCGCCGCAGGACGAGGGCCTCGCGCTCGTCGTCGGCCGTCGCCTCGAGGCGCGCCAGGTAGTCCTTCACCGCCTCTCGGACGAGCTTCGAACGGTTCGTCGATCCCCTGCCCTGGCGGGCCCGCTCGAGCCGCTGCAGCGTCTCGTCGTCTATTGTGATCGCAATAGTTTTCATATTGCAGATTGTACTACTGACACCCCTGATGGTGTTGGTCACGCCGCCGCCGACGAACGAGTAGGAGCCGAACAACTTGAGGAGCGCATAGCTCCCGTGAGAAACGCTCGACGCCCTTCGAAGGCGGCGGAGTGTAAACCGCCGCTTGCAGCCCTCGGCCACCTCACTTGACGAACCTTGCTGCGCGTGCTCGCGCAAGCGGCATCACCAGGAAGGACTCCGCGAGGCTCGCGCACCACATCGGTTAGGACGACGACAGCAGGGCGCCGCTTGTCAGCGCGCACCCATCAGACCTCGCCGCGCCGCGGCAGCTCACCGGTCGTCGCCACGATACTCCTCGGCCATATGTCTACAAGACCGACGAAGACATCGTGGCGACCTACCGGCCCAACCGGCCGATCGAAGCCTACACGGCACCCTTCCCGTTCGTCGACATCGGTGCGGACGGGGTTCGTGGGACCGCCGACGATCGGACGATCTCCCTGCTCGGCCTGCCCGCCGCACAGGCGGCGAACTTCCCTGTCAATCAGGTCGTGATGAACACGGGCGTGTACGGCCGCTACAAGACCGCCGAGGCGTCCATCAACAGGCGCTACAGCAACCGCTGGTCGGCGTCGATGGGCGGCGCCTTCACGTGGCGCACCACGTTCCCGAACGCCTTCCCGAACGATCCCAACGCCCCGGGGGCGGAAGATGAGACGTTCTGGAACTTCAAGCTCACCGGCAGCTATGACGCGCCGTTCGGCGTCCGGGTGTCCCCGTTGTGCGGCACCAGCCGGCTTCAACTACGCCCGCACCATCAACGTGCCGGCGTCGGCCGCCTCGGCCTTCGGCCTGATCTACAGCGGGCAGATCTTCGCCGAGCCGCTCAACAGCAATCGCGAAGACAACATCTGGGTGTTTGACGTACGGGCGGAGAAGACCATCAACTTCACCGCACGGACGCGCCCCTGCTCTTCCAACGTTCTGCCTCGCACTCGGCGTATCGAGCTCTTGCCTTCTCGTCGGAAGCCGCTCGCGCTCACCGGATCCTGTCCCTACTGAATGAGCCACGGTGCAAAGGCTGTGCTCATGAGCGCTTCGTCCAGATAGAAGCTGGTCGCCCTGAGTCGGTCGAGCAGATCGGGCACGTTCAGAAAGAGTCTTGACCGCGTGAGATCTTGAGGAATGAGTCAAGTTTTCTCGGTCAAGACGACTGCCCCGCCGGAGGCGGGGCGAAGGTATTAGGGGCTAGCGAGGCGGAGTTCACCAAACATGCTTGCGGGTCTCAGGCTCCGCTTCGCTAGCCCTTGCTCGGCGCCTGTCCTGAGCACGCCGAGCGTGCCCGTCACTCTCAGGTGTCGACGTTTGGCCTCGGCGCGGCCGGCGGCTTCATCGATGAGAAGCAAGTCGGCATGCATTATCTCGGCGAGCGCAATGGCCGCTCGCTCGCCGATATCCAGATCGTCGGTGATCGTCGATACGGCGTCAGGTGTCACAGGGCGCACATCGACCCATGGCGGCGGCTTCGTGACCCACTCTCGTACGACGCCTGGAGCGCCGGGGGCGGAGAGCTCGCTGGCGACGGCATCTGGCACCAGGACCTGGCGGTAGAAACGCCGGAGAAGATCGACGTGTTCCAGCAGGATCAGGTAGTGTAGCGGCCCGCTGTCGGCCACGACGATCATCGGCTGGGCAAAATCCCGAGCTCTCGTTGCGCGCGCAGATCGTCCTCGAGGTCTGCGCTCGTGTACTGCAGCGGAACGTGGTGCTCCTTGAGCAGCGCATGCACCTGAAAGGGTGAGTCCCACCCCAACAACCGGCGCACCTGAGATTCCGTCAAGGCGCCGGTGCGATAGGCTTCAACCGCGATCGCTTCGAGTGAACGGCGGGGCACGTCGTCCCACTGCTCCGCGAGGGCGGCCGATATGTCGTCGGGCAACTGAATGGTGACCCGCATAATGCCCAATTGTACGTCGAGACGGTGCTGTAGCCGCTCCCGTGAGAACCGCTCGACGCCCTTCGAAGGCGGCGGAGTGTAAGCCACCGCTCTCGGCCACCTCACCTGACGAACCTTGCTGCGCGTGCTCGCGTAAGCGAGCGCAGCGAGCCTGCCCTGCGCGCGAGTCGAAGGACCTGCCCTGAGCGAGCGCGGCGGTACGCGAGTCGAAGGACGATCACACGTGCGTCAGCTTGTCGGGACGCTCCCCCGGCTCGCCCACCTGCCGCTCCAGCGACCGGCCGACCACCTCTTTCGACCCGAGGCCCACGGCCAGCGCCAGCGCCAGGACGATCCCGCCGAACAGGATCCCGAACGCCAGCGTGAGGATGCCGCGGCCGATGCCGAGATGCTCGAACGCCATCGCCCACGCGACCAGCAGGACCAGCCAGCGGACGCCGCCGCTCAGGAGACTGGGAAACGGGAAGCGCTGGTTCACGGCGGCGATGAGGGCCGAGCGCGCGAGGAAGCGCGAGAGGATGGCGCCCAGCACCAGAATCAGCAGCGCCGCGAGCACGTTCGGCAGGTAGGCGAAGATCGTCCGCGCGAACGCATCGGGGAGTGCGGCGTCGAGCGCGCTCAAACCCACCAGCAGCCCGGCGAGCAGGATGATCCACATCGCCACGCGCGCGACGAACATCGAGGGCCCGCCCACCAGCGACAAATCCGCCACCGCGCCGAAGCCAAGCTGCTCGGCGCGCCGGTCGAAGTCCAGCCCGCGGAGCGCCCTGAGCACCAGCCACCTGGCAATCATCGCCACGATCACGGCGCCGGCCAGGATGGTCACCATCCCCACCACGCCGGGCAGGAACTCCGCCACGTTTTCCGCCGTTTGCAGCGCCGCGCGGCGCAGAATGCCGTCAATCTCTTCCCACATCATCGGCCTCTCTCTCCGCGTCGCAGCTTCACCGGCCTGAAGCGCTCCGGCCAGCGCCACTGCGAAATAAGGTACGGCTTCTCCACTTCGAATGCGCGACCGAGCCGCTCGATGCGTGCGTCGGCCTCCGCGACGCCCAGGTGGCGCACCTGCAGGACGAACGACGCGAGCCACGCCAGATACATCGGCGTGAGCGACCGCAGCAGGTGATCGCGCGCGATCACGCGCAGGCGGTGCCCCATCGCGAAGTCGTAAATCGTCCGCGCCCACAGGGCATCGTCCACGCGAAACCCGTCGGTGGGGACGACGGCCAGCCGCCGCCACTGCAGAATGGCCATCGGCGGCAGCACCTCGGCCCAGACCTCCTGCAGCGCGCCGTACCCGAGCCGGAACGACTCGATGAGCCGCGCCTCGTCCACACGAGGGGCCTCGGGCTCGCGCCGCTCGCCGATCCGCCGCACCGCACGCGCTCCCCTGATTCGCTGCCAGACCTGCACCCGCCGCTCCATGTCGGTGAAGAGCGCTCCCACGATCTGCGCGACGATGGCGGCCACGTCGAGGTCCGAACGCTCGTCATGCGGCCGCATGCCGATGTGCGCCTCGCCCGGCTGAAGGCCGCCTGTGACGGCGGCGGTCGGCAGCCACAGGTCGATGCCGCGCTGACCGGCGTCGCTGTGCCAGACCGGATCGTCCAGCACGGCGTCGATGAACCGTCGCGAGCACGCGAACTCGGTGGCCAGCGGCGACGTCAGCCCGACGCCGTAGAGCGCGCGGAAGACCGGCGCCACCAGTCCGTGGAGCAGGCCGGCCATTGCCGGATGGCGGTCGTACACGGGCGCGACGAAGTCGAGCTCCCCGGCCACCAGCGGATCGATCGCCGTCAGCCAGTCGGCGGCCGAGGCGATCCCCCGTGCGTCCAGGACGATGCAGGCGCGCGCCTGCCGCGCCTGCGCCTCGCGCAGGATCGCCTGCAGCGCCCGTGCGCGTCCGGGCAGCCCATGGTAGGGCATCTCCAGCGCATCGCTCGGCTGCCGCGTGTAATGCACGTCGACGAGCGCCCCGGCGCCGCCGGCCGCCTCGCGCATGCGTTCCACGGTGCCGTCCGTGGACCCGCCATCGGCCGCGACGATGCACCACCTACGAGACGGTGCGAGACGCTCGAGCGCGGCGCGCGTTTCGCGGACCACGTCGCCGGCCGTGGCGGCGTGATCGCGCGTGGCGAAGCCCACCACCACGTCGGCGGCCGACACCGCCGTCTCAGACGTCGCGGCGCTGGAGTTCGAACCAGTAATAGCCATAGGCGCCGAGCGTCAGGACGTACGGGGTGCTGCCAATCTCCGGAAATGCCGTATAGCCCTGCATTTCGATCGGCGTCGCCCCGGCGAATGCCGAAAGATCGAGCGCCACCGGCTGCGCAAACCGCGACAGGTTGGCCACGCACAGGATCTGATCCTCCGCGTGACGCCGGACGTGCGCGACCACCTTGCGGTTGTCCGGTTCCAGGAACTCGATGCTGCCGCGGCCGAAGACGTGAAACAGCTTGCGCAGCCCGACGAGGTTGCGCATCCACTGCAGCAGCGACGCGGCGTCGTGCTGCTGCGCCTCCACGTTGACAGCCTGGTACGAGTACACGGGATCGCTGATCACCGGACTATACAGCCGCTCGGCCGTGGCGGGCGAAAACCCGGCGTTGTCGCCGGCGTTCCACTGCATCGGCGTGCGCACGCCGTGGCGATCGCCGAGCTCGATGTTGTCGCCCATGCCGATCTCGTCGCCGTAATAGATGATCGGCGTGCCCGGCAGCGAAAACAGCAGCGCCGTCATCAGCTCGATGCGGCGCCGGTCGTTGGCGAGCAGCGGCGCCAGGCGGCGCCGGATACCGACGTTGAGCCGCGCCTCGGGATCCGCCGTGTAGGCGAGATACATGTAATCCCGCTCCTCTTCGGTGACCATCTCGAGCGTCAGCTCGTCGTGGTTGCGGAGGAACAGCGCCCACTGGCAGGTGTCGGGGATGTCGGGCGTGCGCGCGAGGACCTCGGCGATCGGAAAACGGTCCTCCTGGTGAATGGCCATGAAGAGGCGCGGCATCAGCGGGAAGTGATATGCCATGTGGCATTCGTCGCCGTCGCCGAAGTAGGCCCGCACGTCGGCCGGCCACTGATTCGCTTCCGCCAGCAGCATCCGGTTCGTGTAGTGGCGATCGATGTGCTTGCGGATCGCGCGGATCACATCGTGCGTCTCCGGCAGGTTCTCGCAGGACGTGCCGTCGCGCTCCACCAGGTAGGGGACGGCATCGAGCCGCAGGCCGTCCACGCCCATGCTCAGCCAGTAATCGACGACGTCGAGCATCTCGCGGAGCACGGCGGGATTGTCGTAGTTGAGATCGGGCTGGTGCGAGAAGAAGCGGTGCCAGTAGTAGGCGTGGGCCTCGGCGTCCCAGGTCCAGTTCGACGGCTCCGTGTCCACGAAGATGATGCGCACGTCCGCGTACTTCTGGTCCGTGTCGCTCCAGACGTAGTAGTTTCGCTCGGGCGATCCAGGCGGCGCCAGACGCGCGCGCTGAAACCAGGCGTGCTGGTCGGAGGTGTGATTGAGCGCCAGCTCGATGATCACCTGCATCCCGCGATCGTGCGCGGCCTTCAGGAACGCCTGGAAGTCTTCGAGCGTGCCGTAGTCGGGGTGGATGCTCCGATAATCCGCGACGTCATACCCATCGTCCCTGAGCGGCGAGGCGAAGAAGGGGAGGAGCCAGAGGCACGTGACGCCGAGGTCCGCGACGTAGTCCATGCGCTGGAGCACACCGCGGAAGTCGCCGATGCCGTCGCCGTTGCCGTCGTAGAAGGACTTGACGTGCAGCTGGTAGATGACGGCGTCCTTGTACCACAGCGGATCGCCGGCGCTGCCTCCGAGCCTCATAGCGAACGGACTGCTCCCGCGACGACGGGGGCGCGCGTGACTCGCACCGATGAGGCGCTGGCGCTGCTATTTCGCATCTCGCCGCGCCTGGCGACGTCGTCCGAGTGACGATGTGTGCGCCTGCGAACGATGAACGTGCGTCTTGCGAAGGATGGCCGCCTTGCTGCCCTTTGCGCGATGCCGAGTTTTCGCACCACCCTGGCCGGCCTGCGGCGGTTTCGGTCTCTTCGCAGAGCTCATGTGCTTCTCCCGCGGAGGTCTTTCACTAGCGAACATACTCAGCGCTTCGCTCCGTCCGCGTTGTAGAAGATAGCATTTATGGGTGAGTGCGCTTTGCCAAACCCCATCGGGATCTTGAAGCGCTCGCCAAGTCACCCGCCGGCACGCGAGTTGAAGTCACTTGCTTCATGAACGACCGCTGTGCTTTGGCGATCCTCATCATGCTTGCAGTCACCACGACGGAGGCCCACGGCCAGTCGGACCGGAAGCGAGAGGTGAGACGCTCCCTGCAGATGTCGGTTACGGCTTACTGCATCGCAGGGGAACCCGATCCGGCATCTTCATTGCCAATTGCCACACTGCGAAGCGATTTGGCCGTCAGAGCGCGCGCGCTCGCGGCGATGACGGGCTCTTCGACGAACGAACATCCACGAGGTTCGATCGCGAGGAGTGGGAGTGGTCGTAGCGCGGAGTAAAACCCAACACCTTGGCGGCGCCCTTCGGCGCTTTCGGTCTCTTTCGTCGAGCCCGCGACGAAGTTGCCACGCGGCAATCGCCAGAGACACGATACGTCATGCCCAGCACGCCGTCGCCCCGCACGCGCCAGCGAGCAGCCCGTTCTGGCACACGCTCGAGGCAATGCGCGCGCAGCGCGCCGGGGTTTTGAACTGGCTGTCTTGGCGGTTTGACGGTTTGGCGCCCAAGGCGCCACCGGGTTTTGAACTGCCTGTCTTGGCGGTTTGACGGTTTGGCGCGTCACTGCCAGCTTGATTGCCATCTCCCCGCTGTAATACGATCTGTAATACATCAGGAGGTTGCGATGGCAACACGGACCGTCAGGCTGGACGCCGAAGCAGAGAAGGCCCTGCAGGAAGTCCAGGCGGACACCGGCCTGCCGATTTCCGAGGCGCTCAAGCGGGGACTGCACGCACTGCAGGAGCAGGTGAGGCGCGAGGCCGGGCGCACCCCGTACGACGTCTACCAGGAGCTCGATCTCGGTGCCGGTGGGTCTGCAATCGCGCCGTCCACCGACACCCGCCGTGGTGTTCGCGAGGCCATCAGGAGAAAGGTCCGCCGGTGATCCTGGTCGACACCGGCCCCCTGATCGCCCTGTTCGACCCCAAGGATGGTCAGCACCAGCGCTGTGCCAAAGCCTTGAAGGGCATGCGCGTACCCATACGAACGACTGTGCCAGTCTTGACGGAAGCCTTCCATATGCTTGGTCCCGGAAGCGTCGGATCGGATCGCTTGCGGGAGTTCGTGCTGAAGAGAGGACTGTCTGTGTGGTGGTTCGACCACGCGACCCTGTCACGCGCTTTCGAACTGATGGACGTGTATTCGGACCATCCCATGGATCTCGCGGATGCCTCGCTGATTGTCGCGGCTGAGATCCTCGGCACCCGCAAGGTGTTCACCATCGATCGAACCGATTTCGCGGTGTATCGCGTCCGCCGCGGGCATCGCCACTACGCCGTCGAGATCGTTCCCTGAACAGGGACGTTAAGGCCAATCCGCGCTGCTATCCTCCCGCCCCACCATGGCCGCGCGCGTTGCGCGGCACAGCCAGGCGACCGCGTAAGGCGAGACCGATCGCGATATATCATGCCGCTCATGCGAATTCTCGTGATCGGAGGAACCCTGTTCATCGGCCGCGAAGTGGTGCGGCGCCTCGCCGGCCGCGGACACGAGGTCGCGGTCCTCCACCGGCGCGATCATCACGATCTCGGTCCGGAAATCCGCAATCTGCAGGCAGACCGCAGCGATTTGCCAACCCTCTCCCGAATATTGCGGGAGGAGCGCTTCGACGCCGTGTTCGACAGCGCGTATGACTGGCAGACAGGGACGACGGCCAGGCACGTGGACGCCGCGGCTCGCAGCTGCGGCGACGGGCTGCATCGGTACGTCTTCATATCCAGCATTGCGGCGTATGGTCCGGGGATCGATCACCAGGAGGATGAGCCACTGGTGCCGGACGACTATCCCGATCCCTATGCGCAGCACAAAGCCTCGAGCGAACGAGCGCTGTTTCGCCTTCACGCGGAGTCCGGCTTTCCCGTCACCACCTTTCGGCCGCCCTTCGTGCACGGGCCGCGGCAGCCCTTCTATCGTGAGCAGTTCTTCTGGGACCGCCTGCTGGATGGCCGTCCGATCATCCTGCCCGACGGTGGCGAGGGCGCGATGCAGTGGGTGTCCGTCTCCGATCTGGCGGAAGCCGGCGTCCGGGCGATCGAAGTACCGGAGGCGGCGGGCGAGGCGTTCAACATCGCCCATGTCGAGCCTCACACGCAGCGCAGTTTCGTGGAGACGCTGGCGCGCGTCGCGGGAGTGGCGCCCACGTTCGCGCCGATGCCGCGCGCCACGATTCAGGCCGCCGGCGGACACCCGTTCGTGGGCAACTTGTATTTCGGCGAGTACCTGGACCTGCCGCCACACACCTCCGTGGTGGACAAAGCGGAGCGCGTGCTGGGCGTCACGCCCACGAGCCTCGAAACCGCGCTCGGCGCAGGTTTCGCCTGGTACCAGACCCAGCCGAGGCGTGAGCTCGACTACACGTTCGAGGATCGTCTGCTCGCGGGCAGCGGGGTGACACCACAATCCTAATCTCGCAGTGCCCGGCTGTGTCTCTTCCCACCTGCCGCACCTCCCACCTGCTGCACCCTCCCACCTGCTGCACCGTCCACCTGCTGCACCCTCCCACCTGCTGCACCGTCCCACCTGCTGCGCCCACCTGCTGCGCCCGCCTCAGCCGCGCACGGTCAGCACGGGACACGTCGCGGCGCGCACCACCTGCTGGGTGGTGGACCCGAAGATCGTGAGCCCGACGCCACCGCGCCCCTGAGCGCCCATGACGATGAGATCGCTCTCCCTGGTCGAGGCGGTCTCCAGGATCTCGCGGTGCGCACGGCCGGCTACGACAAGGTCCTCGACGCTGGCGCCCGGCCGCTCGGCAGCCAACCCTCGAATCCGCTCGTGTGCGTCGTCCACGAGATGCCGGCGGTACTCCGCCACGTTGAAGTGAGCGATCGCACGGGCCTGCTCTTCGGCCAACCATTCGATCACGTGCAGCACGGTCACCTCGCCGTTGGCTTGCCGCGCAAGATCCAGGGCGAAGCCCAGCGCCTGGTGCGCCGAGGGTGAGAAGTCCATTGGGCAGAGGATCCGCTTGAATGCCACCCGCGCGGGCGCCGTCGCGGGCGCCAGCGGCGGCACCGTCAGAATTGGGCATGGCGCCTTGCGCAGCACTTTTTCGGTGACCGAGCCGAGGAGAAATCGATCGAACCTGCTGCGGCCGTGCGTGCCCAGGACGATCAGGTCCGCTCGAAGTGCCACGGCCTGATCCACGATCGTCGGTGCGGCATCGCCGGCTTCGGCGGCAGGCGTGGCGTCGATTGTCGCGGCGCCGGCGGCGTCGATGGCGCGTCGGAGCGCCTCCAGTACTTCCTCGCGCGGCACGGGCTGCACGATGCGGACCGGGTCCCCGAGACCGCCGAACTGAATTTGCATCGGATCGAACGTGGGCACGACATGCAGGACCGTCAGGCGCGACCCATACCACCTGGCGAACGCGACCGCATACGCGAGAGGAGCCGCCGATGAGTCGCTGAGATCGATCGGGCAGAGAATGTGTTTGAACTCGACCACTGACGACTCCTTCGTTGGGCGCGGCCCTCGGGACGACCGCGCATGATAGTCGATCATCTCCTCGAAACGGATCGAGCTCATGCTCTCCAGCTTCAAGTGCGGCCACCACGCGCCGATCGACACGGTGATCGAGTCGATCATCGAGAAATCCGGCACGCCGGCCAGGGCGGCGCCAGCCGGCACGGACCTGCACGCTTGAATCGCGGGGGTCGGGCCCCTGACCCTTTCGCTTTTTCCGTCGCGGTGCGCCTACGATAGCCATGTGCCCGGCGCGCCTTCGCCCACCAACGCCTCGCGCCGCGTGTTCTGGCATACGCTCGAGCCCGACGAGGTCGCGCGCGAACTCGCGAGCAGCCCGGAGGGCCTGTCTCGCGACGAGGCGGGCAGGCGCCTCGAGCGCGACGGCCCCAACGAGCTTGCGGAAACACCGCCGACCAGCCCGCTCGTCGTCCTGCTGCACCAGTTCCGCAGCCCCCTCATCTACATCCTGCTGGCCGCCACGGTCGTGACGCTCCTGCTCGAGGAGTTCATCGACGCGGGCGTCATCGGGACCGTCCTCCTCCTCAACGCCATTATCGGCTTCACGCAGGAGCGCAAGGCCGAACAATCGGTACGCGCGCTGATGCGCCTGATGGCGCCGCACGCGCGTGTCATTCGCGACGGCCGCGAGTCGGAGGTCGAGAGCCGCGAGCTGGTCACGGGCGATCTCGTCCTGCTCGAATCCGGCGCGCGCGTTCCCGCGGACCTGCGGCTGATCGCGACGACGGCGCTCCGTGTGGACGAGTCGCTGCTGACGGGCGAATCGCTGCCGGTGACCAAGACGACGCCAGCGCTGACCCCGCCCGAGCGTCCGCTCGCCGATCGCACCAACATGGTCTACATGGGCACGGTCGTGTCGAGCGGACGCGGGCGCGGCTACGTCGTCGCCACCGCCGCCGAGACCGAGCTCGGCACCATCGCCCACTCGATCCGCGGGGAAGGGCAGACCGAGACGCCGCTGCAGCACCGGATGACGCGCTTCGCGCACGTGATCGGCATCGCGGTGGCCATCTCGGCCAGCCTGGCATTTGCCATCGGCGTCGCGCTGGGCCAGTCGCCGGCAGACATGTTCATGGTCGCGGTGGCGCTGGCCGTGTCCGCCGTTCCCGAGGGGCTCCCCGTCGTCTTCACCATCACGCTCGCCCTGGCGGTACGACGCATGGCCAGGCGCAACGCCATCGTTCGCCGGCTCCCGGCCGTCGAGACCCTGGGCAGCACCACCGTCATCGGCTCGGACAAGACGGGCACGCTCACCGAAAACCGGATGACCGTGCGGGAGATCTGGGCAGCGGGCCAGACGATCACGCTCGACGCTCACCTTTCGCCGGCGGGCGCGCGCGACCCCGAGACGCCAGCCGTCACCCGCGACACGCCGCTCGGGCTGACGCTGCTGGCCGGCGTACTGACCAACGAGGCGGAGCTGTATCGGCAGCAGGGGGTGATCGACACGCACGGCGATCCCACGGAAGCGGCGCTGCTGGTTGCGGCCGCGACGCTGGGACTGGAGCCGGTCAGCGTGCGCGGGTCGTACCCGGTCATCGAGGAGCTTCCGTTCGAGCCGGAGCGGCAGTACTCCGCGAGCATCCGCCTCGACGATGGCAACCATGTGATGTTCGTCAAGGGCGCGCCGGAACGTGTGCTGGAGATGTCCACGCGCTGGCTCTCGGACGATGGCATGGCGCCGCTCGATCGGGAAGCGGTCCTGCACGCCGCCCGCGAGATGGCGCGGCGCGGATTGCGCGTGCTCGGCATGGCCTACCGCGCGCTGCCCGGCGCCCCGAAAGGAGGCGTCGTGCCGGCCCCCGAGCATCTGATCTTTCTCGGCCTGCAGGGCATGCTGGATCCGCCGCGCGCCGGCGTCCGCGAGGCGATTGCGGGATGCCAGAACGCCGGCATCCGCGTGGTCATGATCACGGGTGATCATGCCGAAACGGCAATGAGCATCGGCAGTCAGCTCGGCATCGCGACGGCGGGCGCGCCGCCGCTCACCGGCGCTGAGCTCGAACGACTCGACGACGAGCAGCTCCGTGCGCGCGTTCCGGACGTCGCGATCTTCGCGCGCGTTGCGCCCGAGCACAAGCTGCGCGTCGTGCAGGCGTTGCGCGCGAACGGCGAGGTGGTTGCCGTGACCGGCGACGGCGTCAACGACGCGCCGGCGTTGAAGTCGGCTGAGATCGGCATCGCGATGGGCAGGAGCGGCACCGATGTGGCACGCGAAGCCTCGGACATGGTGCTCGCCGACGACAACTTCGTCAGCATTTACGCCGCGGTCGAAGAAGGGCGCGTCACGTTCGACAACCTGCGCAAGGTGACGTTTTTCCTGGTCTCCACGGGCGCGGCCGAGGTCATGATGATTTTGACCGCCCTCACCCTCGGCTGGCCGCTGCCGCTGGTCGCGGCGCAGATCCTCTGGCTCAATCTCGTCACCAACGGGCTGCAGGACGTCGCGCTCGCCTTCGAGCCCGGCGAACCGGGCGTCCTCGACCGGCCGCCGCGGCCCCGCAGCGAGGGCGTCATGTCACGGCTCCTCTGGGAACGGACTGTCGTCGCCGGCTTCGTCATGGCGGCCGGCACGCTGGCCCTGTTCCAATGGGAACTGGCTGAAGGCGCCTCGCTCGTGCGCGCGCAGACCGTCGCCTTGACGACGATGGTGGTGTTCCAGATGTTTCACGTCGGCAACTGCCGATCGGATCATCGCTCGGTGTTCAGCCTGAGCCCGATCTCCAACCCCTTTCTCTTCGTCGCCACGACGGCGGCGTTGCTCATCCACCTCGGCGCGCTGCATTTCAGGCCGACGCAGATCATGCTGCGCGTGGAGCCGCTGGAGATCGACGCCTGGCTGCGCATTGTCGCGGTTGCCCTGACGATCATCGTGGCCATCGAGCTCCACAAACTCGTGCGGCGCGATCGTCGCCGGGCGGCGCGGGCCGGGGCCCCGGCCGTGACCTGACCCGCTGCCACCGTGCCACGGCGGTAGTTGGTTGGTGGACGACGGTATACTCGAAGCATGGCGCAGCCGACGCTACCGCCTCCTGGCTTTGACGAGCTCTCACCCGACGAAAAGCTCGAATACATTCTGGCGCTGTGGGACCATTTCTCCGGGCATCCTGATGAGGTTCCGGTGCCGGACTGGCACCGCCAGGTGGTAGCCGAGCGGCTGTCCGCGCATCAACGTGGCGAAATGACCTCCCGCCCGTGGTCTGAGATCCGCGAAGAGCTTCTGGCCCGGCTCCGCACCGGTCAGTAAATGTGGCGCTAAATGTGGCGGCTCGATGTTTCGGCCGAGGCCGAGCTGGAGATCTTCGAAGCAGCGCTTCGATACGAGCGAGAGCGCGCTGATCTAGGCCTCCGCTTCGAAGCGCAGGTCAATACCAGCTTCGCGAGAGTCCTCGAAAATCCGTTCCTATTTCCGGAGATCCATGAGGGCGCCCGGCGCGCCCTCGTCCGTGATTTTCCGTACGGTGTCTTCTTTACCGTTGAAGACGACCTTGTGACCGTGCTCGCCGTCCTTCATCTGCGTCGCCATCCAGACACGTGGAAACGACGGCGCCGCGACAGCGAGTGAGAAACGGTCCCTACTGCTGCGCAGCGAGCGCCGCGTCGCGGTGGCGCACCGCGCGCTCGAACTCGCCGCGGATGGCGACGCTGGTGCGAAACTCCGCGAGAATCTCGCGCCGGCCGCTGGTCGCCGCCTCCGAGGTGACATACGCGAGCATCGTCGCCATCACCGTCCCCTCCTCGCTCTGGCTCGCTGCGAAGCGCCGCTCGAACCCCTTCAGCACCGGCGCAAACGACGGCTCGTCCCACTCTTCCGGCGGCGCGTCGAGCGCCATGAAATCGGCCAGCGTCCCCGTGAACGCCACGCTCGCCGGGCGATGCCAGAACGACACGTCCCGGCCAAACGCCTCCACGTACCTGGGAAGATAGAGCGTCGCCCCGGCCGGCACGCGGCGGGTCAGCGCGGGGTTGAAGCGGCGCACCTGGTCAGTGGACATTCCCATCCGCTTCGTGACCTCGGTGAGCGGAATCGCCCTGCGCGTCCGCATGCCGTACACGCTCGTCTGCGACGTGGACGCCAGGAGGCTGGCGACGTTATAGGTGTTGCCGAACACCATCTCGGCATAGAAATACGATCGCGGACCGTAGGTGCGATACAGGTCGCTGTAGGCTTTCGGCGCGAGCAGGCGCAGATCCCGCGCCAGCGACGCGCCAAGAAAATACTGCTCGCGTGTGTCGGCGCCACCCAGCCGCTCGCCGTTGACGAGCACGCGGCCGACGTTGGTGCCGCCGGCGTGGTGCTCCGACAACGCCGGGATGAGCGACCCGTACTTCGTGCCGAGCACCGCGAGGTACGCCGCGCAATACGCCGCCTGGGTCGTCTGATTGCCCGCCTCGATCACCGCGGGCGCGAGCCGATCGAGGTAGCGCCAGTTGCGGGTGAGCCACTGGCAGAACCCGGTCGCGGAGGCTTCGGACCGTCTCGTGCCATTCAGCCCCGATTCCACGAGCGCCTGCGCCAGGCCCACATCGGCCGGCACGCCAAACCGTTCGTAGATCGCGCTCCATTCGCGCAGGAACGTGCCGTAGCGCGCGGCATTCGGCCGCAGGAACCGACCGCGGGTCGGGTTGTGCACCACCGGACCGACCAGCGCTTCGAGCACGCTCACGACGTAGTCTCGCCGGTCGTCCAGGCGACGAGGCACCTGGTGTCCCTCGAGCGCGTCGACCAGCGCGGGCTCGTGCCACACCACGTTGCGCGTCCAGTCGCCCGTGACCGGAAACACCGCCAGCAGACGCCCGTCGAGCGCGCTGCCGAACGCGATGTGGCCATCGGGGATCGTGAAGATGTGTTGCCAGAACCTGTACCCGGGCCGCACCGATTCCATCGCCACCACGTCGTCCTGGTAACGCGACGTCAGATCGCCCGCCCGGGCGCGCGCCGCTTCGCGCGGCGGACCGGTGACCGCGTCGTCCGTCGCGTGTGGCAGTGTCGGGAAAGCGGCAGTG
The DNA here is from genome assembly GCA_035512515.1 of Vicinamibacterales bacterium. Taxonomy (GTDB): domain Bacteria; phylum Acidobacteriota; class Vicinamibacteria; order Vicinamibacterales; family UBA2999; genus JACCSI01. The sequence goes on along the minus strand of DATKDY010000346.1, from coordinate 8,709 downwards.
GCCAGGAGCGAAGCCGCAAAACTGGCGCTGAGCAGGGAGCGTGTCGTCGCCATGATGTATTTCACCACGCCTCGCGCGTGATGCAAGACCTCCGCAGGGCCTCCACGTAAAAAAGTGTCACCGCCCGTCCTTGCGGGTTGGGGCCATTCCCCGCTACTGTGTGCCGCATGTCCGACTGGACGTCTGCGCTGAGCTACGCCTTTCGCACCTTGCGCCGCCAGCCCACCTTCGTGGCGGTTGCGCTGCTGACGCTGGCGCTGGGCATCGGGGCCAACACCGCCATCTTCAGCGTCATCAAGACGGTCGTCCTCAATCCGCTGCCCTACGAGGAGCCCGAGCGAATCGCGGTGGTCTGGGAAGTCAGCCCCGAAGGCAACCAGGACCGTGTGTCGGTCCCGACCTTCGAAGACTGGAAGCGCGAAATCCGCGCTTTCGAGTCTCTCGCTGCTTATCGGCACGTGGACTTCTCGCATTCAGGCTCGGGCGACCCGCGCAACGTGCCCGGCGTACGCGCGACGCCAGCGCTGTTCGACGTGCTCAGGGCCAACGCCCACCTCGGCCGGACGCTGCGGCCGGAGGAATCGGTCGTCGGCGCCGACCGCGTCGTCGTGATCAGTCACGGATTCTGGGAGCGCGTGCTCGGCGCCAACCCGGCTGTCGTCGGCCGCACGATCACGCTCGATACCCTGCCGTTCACGGTGGTCGGCGTCATGCCCCCGGGCTTCGAGTTCCCCACCGCCACCGCGGTCGATGTCTGGACGCCGCTGGCGTTCGACCCGAAGGACGTGCACGGGCGCAGCCGGCGCGCACGCTCGCTGATGGTGGTCGGCCGGCTGGCCCCGGGCGCGACGATGCAGCAGGCGCAGAGCGAGATCAGCGTGCTGGCCGGCCGGATCGCCACCGAGTTCGCGGACAGCAGCGCCGGGTGGGACGCCCGCGTCGTCGCGGCGCACGAGCAACTCGTGGCCGCCTCGCGTCCCGCGCTGCTCGTGCTGATGGGCGCGGTCGGATTCCTCCTGCTCATCGTCTGCGCCAACATGGCCAACCTCCTGCTCGCGCGGCTCGCGAGCCGGCGGCGCGAAGTGGCGGTGCGCGTCGCGCTGGGCGCCGACAAGTGGGATGTGGCGCGCCCCATCATGGCCGAGAGCCTGCTGCTGTCGATTGGCGGCGGCGCGCTCGGCCTCGTGGCGGCGGCGATTGGCGTGCGCGTGTTGACCACCCTGCCCGACGCGCGGCTGCCGCGTGTCGATCAGATCCACCTCGATGGCTGGGTGCTCTTCTTCACCGCCGTCGTCTCCCTTGCGGTCGCGTTGGGATTCGGCATGATCCCGGCGCTGCACGCGTCGCGCACCAACCTGCGAAGCAACCTGTCGGAATCCGCCGGAACAACGGGCAGCCCGTATGCGCGTCACGTGCTGGGCGGGCTGGTCATCGTCGAAGTCGCGCTCGCGCTCGTGCTGCTCGTCGGCGCCGGTCTGATGACCCGCAGCTTCTCGAAGCTGCTGCAGGTGGACCCCGGCTTCGAGTCCAGCAACATCGTCGGCGCGCAGGTGCTGCTGCCGATCACGAAGTATCGCGACCGGCAGAACCTGGTGCGCTTCTACGAAGACGTCATCGAACGGCTTCGCCAGTCGCCCGGCGTGACCAACGCGTCGGCGGTCTCCACGCTGCCGATGTCCGAGGTCGGCCAGGCGATGGCGCTGCCCTTCACCGTCGAGGGACAGCCGCCGCCGGCGGCCGAAGATCCGCTGGCCGACGTTCGCATCGTGGCCCCCGGCTACTTCGAGACGATGAAGATTCGATTGCTCGACGGCCGCTTTCTCGACGATCGCGATGCGCAGCAGGCGGCGCGCACCAGCGTCATCAACGAGACGATGCGCCGGCGCTACTTTCCGGACCGAAGCCCGATCGGGCAGATCATCCAGAACCCCCACGGCCGCAGCGAAGTGGTCGGCGTCGTCGCCGACGTGAGAAATCAAGGCCTCGACAGCGAGCCACGCAAGCAGGTGTATCTGCCGCTCCGTCAGAGCCCGACGCCGGGCATGGCCGTCGTTGCGCGCGCAGAGCGCGATCCGCTGTCGCTCGGCCGGACCATTCAGGACATCATCTGGAGCGTCGATGCCGAGCAGCCGATCTATCAGTTGAGCACGATGGATCAGATTCTCGCGCGCGCCGTGTTCCTGCCACGTCTCAGCACGACGCTGCTGGCGACGTTTGCCCTGGCGGCGCTGCTGCTCGCGGCGCTGGGGATCTACGGCGTGCTGTCGTATTCCGTGACCCAGCGCACGCGTGAGATCGCATTGCGCATGGCGCTGGGGTCCACGGGCGGCGGCACGGTCGGCCTCGTCGTCCAGCACAGCCTGCTGCTGATCGCGATCGGCGCCGTCGCGGGACTCGTCGCCGCGGTGCTGCTGGCACGGGCGATGGCGGGGATCCTCTACGGCATCGGACCGTTCGATGTGCCGTCCTTCAGCCTCGCCGCCCTCGTCCTCGTCCTCGCAGGCCTGGCGGCCGCCGCGCTGCCGGCGCTGCGCGCGACGCGCGTCGACCCGATGGTGGCGCTGCGCGAACAGTAAGGCCACTTCGTGGCGGGCCGCCTTCGGCGGAGGGCCGCCTCCGGCGGAGGGCCGCTTCGCGGAGGGAGCAATCCGGCGAAGCCGGCCAGCCGAGCGCGAGCGAGGCCCTCGCGCCGCAGGCGCGCCCTCGGGCGAAGCCCGCCGATGACGGCCGCTGCGCGGAGGGACGCTGCGCGGAGGGAACCAGTCCGGCGCAGCCGGCCCGCCGAGTGTCAGCGAGGCCCTCGCGCCGAAGGCGCGCCCTCGGGCGAAGCCCGCCAATAACGGAGGATTTGTGGGACGTCTGAAGAAAAAGGACTACGAGAAGCCGCTCGAGGCCATGCAGGTCGAGCTCAACAACCTCGCCGCCTGGCTGCAGCACACCGGCCGGCGCATGATGGTCCTGTTCGAGGGACGCGACACCGCCGGCAAAGGCGGCACCATCAACGCGATCGCCGACCACCTCAACCCGAGGCAGGTCCACATCGTCGGTCTCGCCAAGCCGACCGAGCGCGAGCGGACGCAGTGGTACTTCCAGCGCTACGTCGCGCATTTTCCGTCGGCCGGCGAGCTCGTGCTCTTCGATCGCAGCTGGTACAACCGGGCGGGCGTGGAAAAGGTGATGGGGTTCTGCACGCCTGCCGAATACGCGCGGTTTCTCCAGCAGGCTCCGGTGTTCGAGAAGTTGCTCGTGGACGATGGCGTTCTTCTCTACAAGTACTGGCTGGCGGTGGACCAGCGCTACCAGGAAGAGCGACTCGCCGAACGCGCCAACGATCCGCTCAAGCGATGGAAGCTCTCCCCCATCGATCTCGAGGCGCGCAAGCGCTACGTCGAGTACGGCCACGCTCGCGACGCGATGTTCAAGGCGACGCACACCACGTGGGCGCCGTGGCACGTCGTCGATTTCGACGACCAGCGGCGCGGACGGCTGAATCTGATCCGTCACCTGCTCGATCACGTGCCCGACATGCGCGTGCCGGAGGTCGAGGTCGATCTGCCGCCGCTCGCGGGCAAACCCGCCAAGGAACGCTTCACCGGGCCGGTGAAGCCGATTCGCACCCGTTATTGATCGGCAGGTCAAGCGACCAGCTCATCACGGTCGGCGTACCATCGGCATTTCCGGCATTCATGCACGAGGCTGTCACCCTTCCGTCGATCGTGTGCGCGCTCAGAGCAACTTCTTGAACTGTTCGATTGTCAAGCCGGCGTCTCGAACAAGACCGGCCATCGTGTATGCGTTCACCGGATTATTGCGAGGGATCGTGATGATCCGAGTGCCGTCGGTCATCACGATATGTTTGCCTTGGGTGGCGACACTGAAACCGGCCTTCTCCAGGGCTCGCACCGCTCGAAGATGATTGATGCCGGGTAGCTTTGGCACGAAGGCCTATACCATCACGTCCACTTCCCGAATCTTGGAGCCTTTCGAGATCATGGCGACCGCTTCGAAGTACTCCCGAATGGCGTACTGGATATTTTCGAGTGCCTCTTCTTCCGTCTTGCCCTGCGACCAGCAACCCGGAAGGCCCGGACACGAAACGCTGTAGCCTTCCTTGGATTTCTTGAGTGCGACTTTGTATTTCATGACCACCACCATTCTGACTCGGCCTTCGCGGTTTCGCCAGTCCAATCGGTTCCGCACGAGCGCGCCAAAGGACCATTCACCGGGCCGGTGAAGCCGATTCGCAACCGTTATTGACCGGCGACTGAGCCTGGTTCGACAGATTTGCGCGCATAATTGGGGCAGGGCTGATTTCAAGGCCAGGCGGGGGGCGGGAGTCCGTATGGATTGGCGCACCAGGATCGTGGCAAACCCGGAGGTACTGGTCGGAAAGCCCGTCGTCAAGGGGACGCGCATCAGCGTCGAGCTCCTGATGGACCTCCTTGCAAGCGGTTACACGCCTCAACAAATCATCGAGCAGTACGATCACCTCACGCGCGAAGATATTCAGGCTTGTCTTGCCTACGCGAAAGAGGTCGTTCAGAGCCGGCTCCGCTTTGAAATTACATCATGATGTGCTTACACTTCCGAGATGGTGAGGACGCAGATTCAACTGACCGACCAGCAGGCGCGGCGACTGCGGGCCGAGGCCCGCGAGGCTTTTCAGTGAACGGTGGGTCCGCGATCATGATCCTGGTCGACTTCCTTTCTTTCATCACGATGCGCCAGAGAAACGTGGCCGAAGCCTTCGCGTTCGACCTACATTTCGAGCAAGAGGGATTCTCACTCGTCCGCTGACGGCGCCGCTGCAAGGCACGAGCGGCGCGCCTCGAATCGAGTTCACGAGCATCGATGCACAGAGCTGTCATTCTTTCGTTGATCGTGTGCGCGCTCGGCGCGCATCCCGCCGCGGCGCAGACGGGCGACCCGATCCCCGAGCTCGCCGCCGAACGGCTGCACGATGACGAGCGCATCGAGCTCGATGGCGTCCTCGACGAACCGGTGTGGCTGCGCGCCGTGCCCGCCACGGATTTTCGACAGCAGGAGCCTATCGAGGGCGCGCCGCCCAGCGAGCGGACCGAAGTGCGGGTGGCCTTCAGCGCCAACAGCCTTTACATCGGCGCCCACCTGTTCGACAGCGACCCGGCCGGTATCAAGGGCTTCCAGCAGAGGCGCGACGCCGGGCTCGGCTCGGACGACCGCTTCATGTGGATTCTCGACACGTTTCGAGATGGCCGGACGGCATACTTCTTCGAGATCAACCCGGCGGGCCTGCTCGGCGACGGGCTGCTCAGGATCGGCAGCGGCCGAAACCTGAGCAAGTCGTGGGACGGCATCTGGGATGTCCGCGTCAGTCGGCACGAGCGCGGCTGGACCGCGGAGATCCGCATTCCGTTCCGCACGCTGAATTTCGATCCGGGCAGCGACCTCTGGGGGATCAACTTCCAGCGTACGATCCGGCGGCGGAACGAAGAGCTGATCTGGAGTGGCTACCGCCGCAACCAGGGGTTGTTCCTGCCCATCAACGCCGGAGTGCTCACCGGGCTGCGCGACATCTCGCAGGGTCTCGGACTCGAAGCCAAGCCGTACGTGGCGGGGAACTGGTTCACTGACGATGGCGTCACCCGCACGGGTCGTGACATCGGTCTGGATCTCGGCTACAGCGTGACGCCCAGCCTGCGGCTCGCGATGACCATCAACACCGACTTCGCCGAGACGGAAGTGGACGACCGGCAGGTGAACCTCACGCGCTTCCCGCTGTTCTTCCCCGAGCGGCGTCAGTTCTTCCTCGAGGGTTCGAGCATCTACAACTTTGCCGGGTCCAGCGGCGTTACCCCGTTTTTCAGCCGGCGGATCGGCCTCGTCGGTGGCGAGCCCATCCCGGTGCAGTTCGGCGCCCGCCTCGGCGGCCAGGCCGGCGCGTGGGACGTCGGCCTGCTGCAGGTCCGAACCGGCGCCCACGGCGAGGTACCGGCCGAAGACTTCTCGGTGGCGCGGCTGCGCCGCAACTTCTTCGCGCAGTCTTCGGTCGGCGCCATCTACACACGCCGTGACACCGCTCTGACCGGCGTGATCGATCTGCCCGATCGCCACACGTACGGCATCGACCTCGACTTGTCCACCTCCACGGTCCTCGGCAACAAGAACCTGCAGTTCGAGGCGTTCGTCGCGGCGCACACCGAATCAGCGCGCGACGACGGCACGATACTCGGCGATCGCTCGGTGCGAGGCTTCCGGCTGAACTACCCGAACGAGGAGTGGCAGGCTCACGTCTCGTTCCGCGAGTTCGGCGACGCCTGGGATCCCGCAGTCGGCTTCGCGCCGCGGCGCGGATTCCGCCGTCTGCAACCCACCGTCTCGTGGAACCCGCGGCCCGGACGGCTCGCGCACGTCCGCGAGCTTCAGTTCCAGTTGTTCCTCGAGCACCTGACAGATCTCGACGGCGTGCTCGAAACGCGCCGCGTGTCGGCGCGGCCGCTGGGCATCCGCTTGAACCAGGGCGATGGCTTCGAAGTGGAAGTGGCCAACCAGTTCGAGTACCTCGCCAACGGCTTCGAGATTGCCGAGGGCGTCGCCCTCGCGCCCGGCAACTACTCCTTCAACGACGTCACCATCAACCTCTCCACCGCGAACCAGCGGGTGGTGTCCGTCAACGCCGAAGCGCAGCTCGGGCAGTTCTGGTCGGGAACGCGCCGCCGGACCGAGCTCCGCGCGACCGTGCGTCCGAGCGGCAGCGTCAACCTGTCGGCCCTCGTCGAACGCCAGGACGTCTCGCTGCCCGAAGGCCGCTTCGACACCACGCTCATGCGCGTGAACGGCAACTGGGCGCCGACGCCGTTCGTCTCGCTCACCAATTCGCTGCAGTACGACGACGTGAGCGGCGGGATGGGGCTGAACACGCATCTGCGCTGGATTGTGCGGCCGGGCAGCGAGTTCTACTTCGTCTACGCGCACAACTGGCTGGACGACAACGGCCGCTTCATCACGATGTCGCACGGCGCGACGACGAAGCTGAACTACACGCACCGGTTCTGACACGAGGGGGCGGGCCTGCGGCCCGCGGGCGGCTTCGCTGCGGGCGGCTGCGCCGAAGGCGGGCCTACGGCCCGAGGGCGGCTTCGCCGAAGGGCCTCGCTTTGCTCGGCGGGCGCGCTCACGCGCGAGCCGGGATCGGCCATTGCACCAGAATGGTATGTGATATATTATTTCTCAGGAAAGGACGGCCATGCCCAGTGCAAGCGCGGTGGTGCGGCGCGCGGACGAAGCCGCGGTGGTGACCAGGGCCGTGCTGCGGGCGGCCGCGCGGCTGGCGCTGACCAACCGGGTGCTCGCCGGCATCCTCGGCGTCTCCGAAGCCACCGTTTCCCGAATGGGCTCCGGCACCTACGTCCTCAGGCCGGGCGATAAACCGTTCGAGCTGGCCCTGCTCTTCCTGCGCCTCTTCCGCGCGCTCGACGCCATCGTCAGCGGCGACGCACCGGCCGCGCGCGCCTGGCTCGACAACGACAACACCGCGCTTGGCGCCGCTCCCATCACCCTGATCGCCTCCGTCTCGGGCCTCGTGACCGTCGTTGGCTACCTGGACGCCCGCCGCGCTCTCGTCTAAGTGCTGCCTTTCATAATTACGGTGAGGCACCGAGGGCGGCGAGGCGCCCGGCTGGCAAGGCGCGAAGCGCGAGAATATCGAGAATTCTGGCTATCCACTTGACTAAGGTGACCCCAATATGTTGTGGTGGCCTCCATGGAGGATTATCCTCGGACGCAGGCCGAGTTCGAAGCACGGTTTGCGACCGAGGCGGCCTGTCGCGTATATCTCGCGCAGCTGCGCTGGCCGCAGGGCTTCCGCTGTCCGAAGTGTGGGGGCGTGAAGGCCTGGCCGGTGGGCGGCTTGTGGCAATGCGCCGCGTGTGGGCGCCAGACGTCGGTGACGGCGGGTACGATCTTTCAGGATACCCGCACGCCGCTGACGACCTGGTTCCGCGCGATGTGGTGGGTGACCGGAACCAAAACCGGTACGAGCGCGCTGGGGTTGCAGCGCGTATTGGGATTGGGGAGCTATCAGACCGCTTGGGCCTGGCTCCACAAACTGCGCCGCGCCATGGTGCGGCCGGGCCGCGATCGGCTGGCGGGCCGAGTGGAGGTCGACGAAACCTTTGTTGGGGGCGTGGGCGGAGCTCAGGGGCGGTCGACCGCGACGAAAGCCCTGATTGTCGTGGCGGCCGAAGAAGTGGGCCACGGCATTGGGCGGATCCGGATGCGCCGAATTCCGGACGGCTCCTCGGCGAGTCTCTTGAGCTTTGTGCACGAGGCGATCGCGCCGGGGACCGAGATTCACACCGACGGCTGGCACGGGTACGACCGGTTGAAGGCCAACGGCTATCGCCATCGCATCACCTATTTGCGGGGCCATCAGGAACTCGCCGCGGAACTCCTCCCCCGGGTGCACCGGGTGATCTCTCTGCTCAAGCGTTGGCTCCTCGGCACTCATCAGGGGGCGGTCACCCAGCCTCACCTGGACTACTACCTGGACGAGTTCACCTTTCGGTTCAACCGTCGCAGGTCTCGTCATCGCGGCAAACTCTTTTTCCGTCTCGCGGAGCAGGCCGTCGCCGTCAACGCCGTACCCTACCGACGCCTGGTCCAACACGTCCGTCCGCGCCGCTCCCACCACAAGGGGTTGGGGTCACCTTAGTCAAGTGGATAGCCAGA
>DATKDY010000345.1:0-6130 GCA_035512515.1 Vicinamibacterales bacterium | reverse complement strand
CATTCGGGACATGCCGTGCTGTTCTCCTTATCGACGCCGTACATCCGTGCGGATTTCGACACAGCGGTCAATTCGGTCTCGCTTTGGTATACCAGTGCGAGTCTCTTCTATATCGACGCGTACGACGCATTCGGTTCATTGATCGGAACCGCGGGGGGTGCGGGTAATTACGGAACCAATTCCTTTCTCCAAGTCACAAGCCTGACAGCGAATATCGCGTACGTCATCATGCATGACTCAGGCAACTACTTCACGATTGATGACTTCACCAGCGACAGCACCAGTGGTCTGCCTAGCTCGGTTCCTGAACGCGGCGAGACACTTTTCCTTTTAAGCATCGGCGTAGCTGCCTTGATTGCTTCCAGGCGTAACCTGCTCGGCTGAAATGGTAACCACCACAATCCGGTTCGCTGAAACAGAAGTCTGTTTGGGGTGAAGATCCTTTGCGTCAGAGATTCGGGAGCGTCGGGTGTCACTCGATTCCACGAGCCAAGGCCGCCCCTTCAGATCGCGTCGTCGGCCGGAGGATCGCGTCCCGCCGGCCTTCGACCAGTCAGGGCGCCCCGAGCGATGAATCGAGAGGCGCGCGTACCAAGGCGCCACGGGCGAACGCGCCCTCTGCCGAGGAAGCCAGGCGGCCCGATAGTCTGCGTTCGGGGAATGTGAATGCTTTCCCCTTCCCCTCGGCGCGCAGTCTCCGGAGAACGACGCCGCATCGGCGAGTACTAGCGAGCGGCCCACGCGAGCATGTCGGAAGCGTCGCCTCGCTAGTCTCCTGTTACTTTTGCCCGGCCGCCGGCCGGGCAGTCGCCTTGACGGAGGAAAATTGACTCAAATGTCAAGATTCCAAGCCGTCAAGGCTCCTAGCTCCGCCTCAAACCGTGCAAGGATGTCAGGTGTTTCGCCTCGCTCGTCCCTATTACTTTTGCCCGGCCTCCGGCCGGGGTCGTCTTGACCGAGAAACTCGACTCATTCGTCAAGATCTTGCGCGGTCAAGACTCCAGGTTCTGAAGCGCAGAGAAAAATCGGCTGCCGCGGTCGCGTTCTGGTATTGAATCAATCCGATGTTCGACGGGCTCGATCTCACGTCGCCTGGTCCCGCGATCGGGCGTTTGGCCAGACGGGTGCAACTCGTCGCGGTGTTGCTCGCCTTGACAGCGACATCGTGCACGACCAACTCCGCGACGATCACCGCACCGTCACCAGTCAAGTGTGCGCCGTCGCTCGTGCTCGCCTCGTCCACGATGGCGGCGAGTGGCGGAACCGGTGTGCTCTCGATTGCGACCACGGCCGAATGCGCGTGGACCGCATCCGCCCAGGTCACCTGGCTGTCCGGGTTTTCGCCTGCATCCGGGCAGGGCAGCGCGCAGGTCGCGTTTCAGGTCGCCGCCAATTCGATCCCGGCCGCGCGAGAAGGCGATGTCGTAGTCAACGATGAGAGGGCCCGGATCCGTCAGGAAGCCGCGCCGTGTCAAATCGAACTTGCGCCAACGGCGCGCGACGTGAGTGCGAGCGGCGAGTCAGTGTCGGCAACGGTCACGGCCCCGAGCGAGTGTGCCTGGGCGGCGACAACCGACGTCAGTTGGATTACCGTGACTTCGTCGAGTACGGGTAACGGCAACGGGACGCTGAGCATCGCTGTTGCCGCAAACAGTGGCGGCCAGCGGACCGGCACCGTCCAAGTCGCCGATCAGGCGCTGACGATCAGACAGGCTGCCGCGACCTGTAGCTACACCCTTACGCCGAGCGCCCTAAGCATCGCCGCGGCTGGCGGCGCCGGAGGCCCCGTCACGGTTTCCACGAGCGCCGGGTGCGCCTGGACAGCGGTCAGCAACGCGTCCTGGATCACCGTCACGGCAGGTCAGTCGGGTAGCGGCAGCGGAACGGTCAGCTTCACCGTCGCCGCCAATTCAGGCGACAGCAGAACAGGCACGCTGTCGATCGCCGGGCAGACGTTCACCGTGACGCAGGCGGGTATCGTGAGCTGCTCCTACTCGGTGACCCCGACATCGCAGACTATCGGGCCGTCCGGCGGCGTCGCGCCGGCCATTGCGGTAGCGACCGCCGCAGCTTGTGCGTGGACCGCAAACAGCAACGCGCCGTGGATCACCCTGCTGAGCGGGACATCGGGCACGGGCAATGGCGCGGTGACCTATGAAGTTGCTGCGAATACCGGCAACGCCCGTACCGCCACCCTGACGATCGCGGGCCACGCGGTGACGGTGTCGCAAAGCGCCGCCGGCAGCGCGTCGGCGCGCTACAATTCCGTTGCGAGCCAAGCGGTCATGGCTCTGCCACTGAAGAACGGACGCCATCGCTGTGAGCACTCACGCGCATCATGTTTAGTCGCCACTCTTGCCTACGTGCTACGGTGATGGCCGCCGCGGTCGCGGGGATCTGCGAGCGGCCCGCATTCGCTGAGCAGTCCGTTCGTGAGGTCTTGTCGTTTCTGGTCACCAATCGCTCGATTGCGACTGGCGATTTCGTTCGAGACGAACAGGCAGCGGCGGCAACGAGCGACACCATCGCTCGTTTGCTCAGCATCGAGCTGGCCACGCTGCCCATCGCCTCGTCTGCTGGCGGATTCATTTACCGGTTCGATTCGACGCTGGGCACCGTCGTCCGGCTGACCGATAGTTTCGGCCCGTTCTTCACCGAACGCTCCATGACGACGGCCAAATCGTTGTCGTCGTTCAGCATCAACTATCGGACCGCCACCTTCGACAGCATCGATGGGCGCAAGCTCCGCGACGGCACGCTGAGATCGACGGCGAGCATTCTGCGCGGTGACGCCGAACCGTTTGACGTTGAAACGGTGTCGCTGCGGATTCGCCTGGACAGCATGACGATAGCCAGCAGCTTCGGCGTCACAGATCGTCTCGAAGTCAGCGCGGCCCTTCCGATCGTCAGACTCACGCTGCAGGGCGAGCGCATCGACACGTATCGTGGTGAGCGGTTCCCGCAGGCGACGGGCACCGCCTCCGCATCCGGAGTCGGTGACGCGGTGCTCCGGGCCAAGGTCAACCTCGTGCAGCGGGCCGGCAGCGGTATTGCCGTCGGCGCGGAAGCCCGCCTGCCAACCGGTGACGAAGAGCAACTGCTCGGCGCCGGGCGCGCCAGCGTCAAACCGCGACTGCTCGCGTCGCTCGAGGGCGCGCGGATTGCTTTGGACGGCGACGTGGGCTACTCATTTCGCGGTCTGGCCCGCACGCTCGACTATTCAGGCGGCCTCAGCGTCGTGGCGACGCCCCGCCTCACGCTGATCGGCGAAGTGTACGGACGCCGGCTCGAGGGGTTTGGACGGCTGATCGAAACCACCGAGCCCCACCCGCGGCTGCTCGATGTCGACACCATTCGACTGACGGGCGTGGCGGAGACCACGAATCGGCTTGTCGCAGTCGCCGGGTTCAAGTGGAATGTCGCGAGCAGTTGGCTGGTCAGCGTTAACGTCGCCCGGCCTCTCACCAGGGTCGGACTGAACGCTCATTGGGTGCCTGCGGTCACCCTCGACTACTCATTCGGGCAGTGATGATGTGAGCACACACGGAGATCGGCAGCACACGCCGGATGGCAGGGGCACACCGCCCGTGGCCGTGCCACCGATCCGCGACGAGAAAACACTGTTCGTCGAGGAGACGCTCGGGCAGGGCCTGGATTCGTTCGACTCGGAAGCCTCGTTCGGAATGCTCGATCGTCGTGCACGAGTCGAGCGCACCAGCGACCTCGATCTGTTCCCGTCAGAACATGTGGCGGCTGACGACGTAGCTGCCGGCGCCGTTCCCGAGACTGTTGTTGCCGCGCGAGCGGTTGTTGCGGCCGATCGGCGTGCGGTCGTCGTTTCGACCGCGCCGGGGGCCGTGGCCGTGCCGCCCGAACCATCTGCGGTGGTCACCGCGATTCCACGGCGGGCACCGGTCCTTACGACCCGCCGGCTAGCGGTCGTCGCGGGAATCTTCGGATGCCTGGGGCTGACGACGCTCGGCGTCCTGCTATTGCGCTCACCCGCGGCGGTGGTGGCGCTTCCACCTGTTGTGCGGGATGTGGCCTCGCCGCCGGCGGCGAGCGCGGTACGGCAGGAGCCGATTCCAACGCTGCTGGCGACGTCCACACCCGGGGCGCCGACACCGCTCGAGCCGACCACGACGTCCGAGCAGATTACAACTCCCGAGCCGATCACAACGCCCGAGCCGCTCATGCCCTCTGAAGCTGTGCCCGACAGTCGTGGCCCGATCGCGGCGCCGGCATCCGCCGCAGTCGCGCTGCCCCCGAGCACAGCACCAACTGCGCCTCCAGAGCGCCTCACACCGGGCCCCAGACCCGATACCAGCGAGAGAACCGGAGTTCTACTATCTGCTGAGAACGCTGGAACACCGACCGAGGGCGCGCCGGCCGATCGGAAAGTGGTGCCGTCCCTTCCAGCACAGCCAGTGTCAGTGGAATACACACCGTCAGTGACTACGCCTGCCGCGCCGTTGCTGCCGGCGCCACCCATGTTGCCTCCCGGCGCACCGGTAAGCGCACCGGCGGTTGCCGAAGCTGCCGGCACAACGGGGGCGACGCCGGCGCCTGCGCGCGACGCCGCTGACATTCAGATGGTATTGATGCGGTACAGATCAGCCTTCAGCGATCTCGATGCCGCGGCGGTGAGCCAGGTGTGGCCGAACGTCGATTCGAGCGCACTAGCTCGAGCCTTTCGCGGACTCGAGGAGCAAGGGATCGCGTTCGACGCCTGCGCCATCCAGGTGACGGGCGCCAGCGCGGCGGCATCGTGCGGCGGGACGGTGCGCTACGTGACGAAAGTCGGGAGCAAGGATCCCCGCACCGAACGGCGCCGCTGGCAATTCACCCTCGGCAAGGTGCGCGACCTGTGGATAATTCAGACCGTCGAGTCTCGATAAAGGCTGCGGCGGACAGCCCTCGCATGGCTTGCCAACCGTAGCCTCACGCCGCACGTTGACAAGCGTGAGGAAAGTTTGGTGAGCCGCATTTCGTTAGTTGGAACCGCCTCGTCGGGTGGCTGCGGTGGCTCGACCACCAGAGGGTCGCTGCATGACGCATGGCCCATCACCGGTTCAAACCGAGCACCTGAGATTCGCCTCAAAGGGAAAGCCGGCATCGCGCGGGCGCTCTACGTCACCGCCAAGGAGCAGCGCCTGGTGATCCTGAGGGCCTTCATCAAAAAGACCGAGAAGACGCCAACGGGCGAGATCGGTCTGGCGCTGCAAAGGGCCAAGGAACTGAAGCCATGACGAAGATCAGCGATCTCCATCGGCGGTGGAGCAAGGACGCCGATTACAAGGACGCCTACGACGCCCTCGGTGAGGAGTTCGATCTCGCGCGGGCGCTGATCCAGGCGCGGACGGCGGCGGGCCTGTCGCAGTCACAACTCGCTCGACGTATGAAGACCTCACAGTCCTACATCGCGCGGATCGAGGGCGGAAAAGTGCGCCCATCGACCGACGCCCTCGAACGCTTCGCGCAGGCGACGCGCACGCGGCTTCGAATCGTCTTCGAACCGCAGTCGGCACGCTGACTCCTAGCTGACCGAATCCTCGATTGACCTCAGGAAACAAAAACGGCTGAGGTGGTGAGCCTAACTTTCGCGAGTTGGAACCAGATTGGCCAGTGGCTGAGACGGGTCGAGACGTTCCGAACGTCGCGTGAGCGTTCGCGCTCACAGCCAGCCACGGCGACGTGATCTAGGCTTTGGGGGTGACGACCTTCAATCCCGCAGCGCGGGCGAGCTGTTGCTGACGGCGGTCGAACGTGACGAAGTTGCGCAGCGCAAGCTCCAAGGCCGTGGCCACATGGAGGACATCGAGCGTACGGCAGCCGACCGTCGTCGTATGCGCGCGGCTGATCTCAGCGGCTCGCCTGAGTGTGGCGCGCCACAGGACGTCCGCAGAGACGTAGCGGCCATCGGCGAGGTCCTCGTCGAAGGAGGCCAGGGCATCACGCATGGCTTCGGCACTGATGGTCTTGCGGAACGCAGCGAGGCAGATGCCGTTGACGATCTCGAGCCGGCCGTGCTCGCTCACCGGCAGAGCGCCTGTCGTCCGAGTGCGCCACGCGCTCATTGCGGCCGACCCCGGCTCGTGCACGTACAGCTTCAGCAAGGCGCTTGGGTCGG
>DATKDY010000344.1:0-2804 GCA_035512515.1 Vicinamibacterales bacterium | reverse complement strand
ATTCCGACAAGGCCCGCCGCCCCCAGCTGCAGCAGTTCCCGGCGTGCCAGCAGGCGAGGGTCGGCGCGCGTCGCGTCGTCCGCCATTCGGTTGTCTCCTCGAGTGGGACAACTGTAGCAGAAGTGCCGCTCTTCGGTCCCGAATTCCATTCCACACCGTCGGCGGGCGTGGTCGTGCGGCGTTTCCGCCCGCGGCTCCGGTGACGCTCACGGGTCAGGTCTCGCGCGGGTTCAGAGAACCCACGCTCTCGGATCGGTTCTACCGGGGGCCGGTCGGGCGCGGGTTCGTCGAAGGCAATCCGGAGCTCGCACCGGAGACCAGCCTGCAGCTGGACGTGGTCGGGCGTTACTGAGCATCGTCCTGACGTTCTGACGATCCGGGCGCCCTTGCCCCGTCGTGGGGCTCTACCGCGACCACAGCAGGACCGTCCGATCCCGCCGGGCTCCGTTTCCTCGTTCCCTGTTCCGCCTCGGCAGAGTAGACTGTGGCGCCGCTGCAGTTGAGGTAGTGAGCTATCAGGAGGCCGACATGAAGTACGTGCTTGCAGCCGTCGTCGTCGTAACCGGACTCGCTCTGTCGTCGACCGTCGCGGCGCAGGATCCAATCAAGTCCAATCCGGACGTCTATCACCTGGTGTTCGAGAACGAGAGCGTCCGCGTGCTGCACGTGGCAGTGAAGCCGGGCGCCAAGACCACGATGCACGACCACCCGGACAACGTCATCGTGTCGCTGTCGGACGCCAAGGTGAAGTTCACCGGCGCCGACGGCAAGGCCGAGGAGGCCGCGCTCAAAGCCGATCAGGCCATGTGGTCACCGTCTGGGAAGCACAGCGGCGAGAATATCGGACCGCCAGTCGAAGTCCTGCTCATCGAGCTCAAGGGCACCAAGGCGCCGACCGGGAAAGTTTCCACCGCCCGCCCCGAAATGAAGATCACGCCGTTCTTCGACAACCCGCGAGCGATGGCGTACAAGGCCACCGTCAGCCCGAACTTCCACGAGCCAGCCGGCAGCACGCACGATTACGATCAGGTGGTGATCGCCCTGGGTACCGGCGACGTCTCGGTCAACGTCGAAGGCAAGGTCAAGAGTCAGTGGAAACGAGGCGAGGTCCTGTTCATCGGTCGGGGCATGAAGCACGAGTCGAAGAACACCAGCGGCAAGCCGCTTGACATTATCACCGTCGCCATCAAGTAGCCCGAACGCCTGCCGGACAGGGCGCAGGGCCCTGTCCGCCTCGTCCAACCCCGTCGTCAACCTTCGCGCAGCCGCCCTCGGCGGGTCGAGCGCCGCAGCCCTGCGTGCCCGACTCGCGCCCAGGCGCCTGAAGACCCGGACGCGCCAACCGTACCGGAACGTGCGCCGCGCTGCCCGGGTCAGCCGACGCGCCGGATGCGCAGATAGCGGGCGTGGACGATCTCATAGAAGCCGTAGGCGACGAGACCACCGGCCGTGACGCCGAGAAGCCACCGCCCCAAGTCTCCCGGTTGTTCGGCGAGAGTGCGCAGCGACGACGCTGTGGTGCCGACCTCCGTTTCATTGTGCGACCAGCCTGCGGCGATGATCGTCCAGCCGAGCAGCGCAAAGACGACCGCGCGCGCCGCCACGCCGAACCGGCTCACGCCGACCGCCCAGGCGCCAGCCTCACGCCGCATACTCTGGACATCGAGGTTGCGTTCCAGGCGGCAGGTGATCGCCGCCCAGACCTGCTGTAAGGCGAAGCCGATGAGGGCAAGCCCGGCGAGCACCACCAGCCAGTCGCCGAGCGGCCACTGGAGCGCCTCGCCGACAATCTTGCGTTCGCTGTGTCCTGTCGCCGACGAGAGCCCGCGATAGAGGCGCAAAGCCTGCCAGCCCAGCGCTCCGTGCATCACCCCGCGGAGCACGAAACTCGCCCGCATCGCCAGACCCCGCCAGTCGCCGCCCTCGCGGTCCGGATCAAAGACACCTTGCATCACGCGCCACGCGGCGTAGCCGAAGAGCCCGACGACCACCGCCAGCAGCAGCGTGCGGCCGAAGGGCTGGCCGAGCACGGTCGTGAGCGCGCCGCCGGTGCCGGTGACGCGCCCGCCCGCTCTCGCGGCGACCTGCAGCGCCAGTGCGCCGATGACCATGTAGAGCACGCCCTTGACGAGGAAGCCGGCGCGGGCGAGCCACTCGAGCAGTCCAAAGCCGTTCATGCGGATCATGGTAAGGGCGAATCTCCCCGGAAAGCCATTCGCGAGTGCGTGGAACTACGCGGGTCCACCCGGCTCACAGCGGTGACGATGCGATGCCCGTCGCCGGTCACGACCGTCCCTGAACCAGCCGCAACTGCGCACTCGAGAATTCGATTGTCGGCCATGTCGCAGGAACGGCCTCGAGCACTTCGGCCGGGGTGACGTGCTTCGCGAATCCCAGGAGCTCCTGCCGCAGATCACGGACGTCTTCCGGAACGTGGAACTTGTCCTTCAAGACGCGCCCAGTCTCGTCGAGGATGGCGTCGGACACACCCAGCTCAATCTGACCAGCCCTTGCGAGTTCGAGGAGTTCGAGGGGCTTGCCCCCGCTGAGACGGTACTGCGGTGGCATCGTCAATGGCTTCGTCGCCGCTGGGCGCACCGCTCGCCAGCTCCGAGGTCGCGACGGTACCGAAGCCGACGCGGGATCCTTTTTGGCGAAGGACAGCCTCGGCGGACCGCGCCGCATGTCGAAAGACTGGCGGATCTAGTAGATCTGCTGGGTCCTGGCGACGACGGTCTTCGGTGGAGTGACGCCTGCGGCGATCATCACCTCACGAACTGCGGCCTCTGTCTCTGGTGAAGGCT
>DATKDY010000343.1:0-21851 GCA_035512515.1 Vicinamibacterales bacterium | reverse complement strand
CTCGCCGGCACCCTATCGCGACCCGGGCTCCTAATTTGGAAGAATCCTGAGCTTGCCTTGGTGCAACTGGCCTTCGCGCCAATGAAACTCCCCGTCGGTCGGGCACCGCAGTTGAACGCCGGTCTTCCATCGGTCGTTGTCGACCAAGCCCGAGCCTTCTCGGACGCTTGCATCCACGATTTCCAGCGGCTTGCCACAGGTCGGGCAGACCGCGTGCTGTATCTCCGGCGGCAGGTGATCTCTGTGCATCGGTCTCTCGATTCGTCGCAGTGTGATCCCGATGTGATCCCGCCGAACTGAGCGACCACGCCGCGCCGATGAATTAGCGAATTTGCTCATAAAATTGGTGGGCCGCCTGGGGATCGAACCCAGGGCCCTCTGATTAAAAGTCAGATGCTCTACCACTGAGCTAGCGGCCCCCAAGTGCATTCTACCCGCAGCGTTCCAGATCCGATCCGGCGCCGCTGATAAGATCAGGCCTCCCCTCAGCGAAGGTGGCTTGCCATCCGGAACTCGCGGGGAATGCAGGCGGCCGAAGGGATGGAGGGCACGCGTGATCGCGGTTGTGTGGCAGTTCCAAGTGAAACCCGGCAAGCAGCACGAGTTCGAAACGTTCTACGGCGCCGACGGCAAGTGGTCCAGCCTGGCGCGCCGCAGCCGCTCCTTTCTCGGCAGCTCGTTCCTGCGCGACCAGGCCAACGACACCAGCTATCTCCTGGTCGAGTACTGGAGCGAGATGGTGGTGTACGAGCGCTATCGCAAAAACGTCGTGAGCGACATGCGGACGCTCGAAGAGCGCCGGGAGAACCTGTGCGACGCGATTGTTCCGGTCGGGGTGTTTTCGGCGCTCGATGTGCCGGATCGCGATGGGCTCACCTGGAGCCGGCGTGACGGTGTGTGATCAGGCCCCAGGCCCGGAGTAAGATTTGCCGATGCGCATTGTGACGGCCCTCCTCATCGCCGCGATCAGCGCGGCGACCCTTCGTGCGGACGATGATCTGACGCCAGCGGTCCGGAAAGTCCTCGACGCCATTCGTGTCGCCGACACCGGGCAGCTTGCGGTCTCGGAGGAGGATGGCCGGTTCCTGCGGGTGCTCATCGCCTCGACCGGCGCCGAACGCGTGCTGGAGATCGGCGCCGCCAGCGGATACAGCGCCATCTGGATGGGACTGGGTGTCCGTCAGACCGGCGGCCATCTCACCACCCTCGAATACGATCCCGTTCGCGCCAGGCAGGCAGCCGAAAATATCCGGCGCGCCGGCCTGCAGGACGTCGTCACCGTCATTGCCGGCGATGCGTTCAAGGCGATCCCGGCGCTCGACGGCACGTTCGATCTCGTGTTCCTCGATGCCTGGAAGCCGGACTACAAGAAGTTTTTCGACCTCGTCTTCCCGCGCGTCCGCCCGGGAGGGCTGTTCCTCGCGCACAACGTGATCAACAAGAAGCACGAGATGCCGGACTTCCTGCAGGCGATTCACTCGTATCCCGCGGCTTACACGACGACGGTGTCACCGGGACACGAGGGCATCTCGATGACTTACAAAAGACGGACCCAGTAAACCGTCGGCAGGTGGGCTGGTGGGGCCGGTAAGGTCAGGTCCTACCAGCCCTACCTGCCCCACCAGCCACCATGAAGCCCGTTCACATCATTGGCGTTCCACTCGACCTCGGCGGCAATCGGCGCGGCACCGACATGGGCCCCTCGGCGTTTCGCATTGCCGGCCTCGGCGAGAAGCTGACGGCCATGGGCCGCACGGTCGTGGAGAAAGGCGACATCCTCACGCCGATTCCAGAGATCAAGGGCCCGGGCGACGTGCACAAGCGCTACGTCAAGGACATCGCCCGCGTCTGCCAGAAGCTGTATCAGACGGCGCTCGCCTCCTTCGACGAAGGCGCGCTGCCCATCGTGCTCGGCGGCGACCACAGCCTGAGCGCAGGATCCGTCGCGGCGGCAGCGGCCTTTCACGCCAGGCGCGGCCACCAGCTGGGCCTGATCTGGGTGGATGCGCACGGCGACATGAATCGGCCGGACTCCAGCGGATCGGGCAACGTGCACGGCATGCCGCTCGCGGCGCTGCTCGGAGCCGAACCCGCGGAGCTCGCGCGCATCGGCGGCGACCTCCCGGCCATCGACGCCGCTCATACGGTGCTCGTCGGCATTCGCAATCTCGACGAGATCGAGAAACAGCTCGTGCGCGACTCGAAGGTGCACGTGTTTACGATGAAGGATATCGACCGGCTGGGGATCACGCAGGTGATGGAACGGGCACTGGCCCTGGCGTGCGATGGCACCGCCGGCGTTCACGTTTCGTTCGACATGGACGTCTGTGATCCCTCCATCGCGCCGGGGGTCGGCACGCCCGTCAAAGGCGGCCTCGACTACCGCGAGGCGCACGTCGTGATGGAGATGGTCGCGGAATCGGGCAAGCTCACGTCGCTGGATCTTGTCGAGGTCAACCCGACCCTGGACCTGAGGAATCAAACCGCGGAGTTGGGGACGGAATTGGCCCTGTCGGCGATGGGTAAGCAGATACTGTAGGCGGCGCGAAGCCTCGCCCTACTGCGCGCGGCTCTGCTCCAGCATGTCCTCGAGCGTATCCATCAGCATGATGAGCGAATACGGCTTCTCGACCAGTCGTGTGCGCGGACGAATCACTTCCAGATCGGCCGATTCGGACCTCAGGCCCGAAAAGATAATCACCGGAACGTCCGGCGGCATCGACACCACCACTTCGCGACCGGAGCCGCGCTTCAGACGCAAATCGATGATCGCGGCGTCCGGATGGTGCTGCCGGATGGCGTCGAGCCCCTCGTCTGCCGTTTCGGCCGTGACGACCTGGTATTGACGCATCTGGAGGAATTTGACCAGCGGCTGGCGGACGGCACTATCGTCTTCGACGACGAGGACGACGCGTGGAGATTCTTGGACCACGTTGGGATTATCGGTGCGAACGGGGTGGAATCGTAGGGCTGGATCGCGGTCCTGATGACGCAGTAACGGACGCAAACGACACTTCGACCGTTTTTCCGTCGCCGGGCGCCTGGGGCCCCTGGCTAGATGAGGGCAGCGGCTTTGGCCGCGGTCGCCCGCGCATCGGCAATGCAGTCCGGAATCCCCGTGCCACGGTAACCGCTGCCGGTCACGAAGACCCCCGGGAATCGTGCGAGCCGCTCCTCGATGACGCGCACCCGCTCGGCGTGCCCCACCGTGTACTGAGGGGTGGCGCGAACCCAGCGGAACACGCGGACCAGCGACGGCTCGCCCGTGATGTCGAGCAGCGCCGACAACTCGCCGAGCGCCAGCTCCGCCAGGTCATCGTCGTTGCGATGCAGGGCGGCGGGGTCGGTGGCGCCGCCCACAAACGCGCGCAGCAACACGTGTCCGTCGGGCGCCCGATGCGGCCACTTCGAGGACACCCACGTGGCGGCCATCAACATTTGGCGTTCGCGCCGGGGCACGACGAATCCGCTGCCATCGAGCGGGTGGCGTATCTGATCGCGGCCAAGACCGAACGCGACCGTCGCCGTCGAGGCATAGGGGATGTCGGCCGAGCGCATGGCCAGCGGGGTGTCGAGCGACGCCAGCATCTGCGCGGCTGACCAGGCGGGAACGGTCACGATGACGACGCGGGCGTGGATCGCCTGGTCGGTGTCGAGCGTCAACTTGTAGGGTCCGCTCCCCGAGATCTGACGAACGCTCGTGTTGTACCGGAACACATCCGGGCCGAGCGCCTTCGCCAGCGCCTCGGGCAGCTCGGCGATCCCGGTTGGCAGCGAGACGAATGCGCCCTGGGTCGAGGCGGTGTGAGTCGGAGTCGCGGACAACCCGCGAAGGATGCTCCCGTGTGCCTGCTCGAGCGCGACCAGCCGGGGAAACAGCGAGTGAATCGAGAGCTGATGGACGTCGCCGGCATGAATTCCGGCCAGGAGCGGTTCCGCCAGATACTCGACCGCCTCTCGACCAAAACGCCGGCCGATGAAGTGGGCAATCGACTCGTCTCGCTCGACGCCTCGCGCCCGCAGGAGTTCGGTCGCCATCCGAATCTTGCCGCCGAGCGAAAACAGCGGCGACCTGACAAACGGGCCGACTCGCGTGGGCAGACCGAGAAAGGACGCGTCCGGGAGCGGGACCAGCCGCCCGCGCTTGAGGACGAACGCCGTGCGAGGAGGCAGTGTCGGCATGAGACGATCGCCCAGCCCCAGCTCGCGGCACAGCTCGACAGCCGCCGGCTTCTGCACGAGCAACGAATCGGGCCCGCCGTCGATCACGAATCCTCCGACGCGCTCGGTCAGAATCACGCCGCCGGCCCGTGCGGTGCGCTCGAGGATGAGCGGCGCGATGCCGCGCCGGCGCAGCTCCCACGCCGCGGCGAGCCCGGAGATGCCCGCCCCGATGAGGACGACGTCGTTCACCACCCCTCGCGCGGAAGCGACACGACCGGGACGACGTGCACGAAGGACACGAAGGAAGATCGTTTCCCTCGTGTAGCGGGAGGGTCAGCGGGCCGAGTGCTCATGAACGAAGCGGGCAACGGCCTGGACGTTCTCGACGGGTGTCATCGGCAGGATGCCGTGGCCGAGATTGAAGATGTGGCCGGGCCGATTGGCGGCGCGAGCGAGAACGTCGCTGACGCCGCGCTTCAGCCGGTCGCGCGGGCCGAGCAGCAGCGTTGGATCGAGATTCCCCTGAATACCCCGATCGTACCCGACGCGCTGCCACGCGTCATCGAGCGGGATGCGCCAGTCGGCGCCGAGGATATCGCCCCCGGCCTCGCGCATCACGTGGAGAATCGACGCGCTCGCCACGCCGAAGTGGATGGTTGGCACGCGCCCGCCGATGGCCTCGAAGATCTTGCGCGTGTGCGGCAGGGCGAACTCACGATAGTCGGTCTCATTGAGCGCGCCCACCCAGGAGTCGAACACCTGCACGACGTCCACCCCCGCATCGATCTGCGCAGACAGGTAATCGGCCACCACCGTCGCCAGCTTGTCGGCGAACCGATGCCAGGCCGCGGGATCGCCATACATCAGGCCCTTGGTGAGCGCGAAGTTGTTCGAGTGCCCGCCTTCGATCGCATAAGACGCCAGAGTGAAGGGCGCGCCCGCAAACCCGATGAGGGGGATCCGCTCGCCGAGTTCCCCTTTGATCTGGCGGATCGCCTGGAAGGTGTAACCGATCGACTCCCGGGGATCGACGACGCGGACGGCGTCGATGTCGGCGGCCGACCGGATCGGGCGCTCGATCGACGGGCCTTCGCCTTTCACGAAATCGAAGGCGATGCCCATCGGCTCGAGGGGAATCAGCAGATCCGAGAAGAGAATGGCCGCGTCCACGTCGATGCGCCGTACCGGCTGCAGCGTGACTTCGGTGGCCAGATCGGGCGTGCGGCAAAGCTGCAGGAGGCTGTAGGTCTGTCTGAGCGCGCGATACTCCGCCATGTAGCGTCCGGCCTGGCGCATGAACCAGACTGGCGTACGGTCGACGGATTCGCGCCGGCACGCTTGCAGAAACAGGCTCTGGCGTACGCCGGGCGCCGTAATCATCGTGCTATATTATCGAGTTTGTCTTGAAGGCACTCCGCCGCCCTGAATTGCGTTGGGGACCGCCGACAGTGGAGGTCAAGTGAGCCCGATCCTCGTGCGGCCGGTCCGCGAGCAGTTCGAGCACGACCGCATTATTCGAGTCCTGCAAGCGAAGTACAAGCGGAAGTACGAGGTAGCCATCAATCCGGGGGCGGAACAGAACGCAGCGGTTGGCATTGGCAACCTGCCGATGTACCCCGACCTCGTGCTGTTCAGCCCGGAACGCAGCCGCAAAGTGCAGGGCACCGTCGAAGTCGAAACCACCGAGTCGGTCAACACCCTCGAAGCGATGGCCCAGTGGGGGCCTTTCAGCCGACTGCGGGCCGCCTTCTTCCTCTACGTGCCCGTCAACACCATCGACAACGTCCGCCGACTGTGTACCGAGTACAACATCTCGCCCGCCGAGATCTGGACCTATCACGCCGCGATCGACCAGGTCCGGTTCACCATGGTGCACCGTTCGCCTGACGCGCCGAAAGTAGCCGAGGCCCGGGTGAAGCCCGACCGGCCAGCGCCCGACCCGCCGGCAGCCGAAAGCCGAAAGCGCAAGGTGGAGACTCGCGCCACGAAAGCCAACATCCCGAAGCCAAAAGGCAAACCGAAGCCGGCGAGGAAGGCCGCCGCACCCAAAAAAGCGTCGAAACCGGCCAGGCCTGCCGCAAAGGCGAAGAAACCCACCCCCAAAAAGCGCCGTCGAGCCGATAGTCGATAGGATCACCCTTTGTGACCTTCGTGCGTGTGTCGCGCGACCAGCGCGGGTATGAGACGACACTGCTGCTGCATTCTCCGCGGCCGGGCGATCGGCCCCGGGTGCTGTATTGGTACCGCACGGCGCCCGGGGTGCGCGTCGGCCGTGCGCCGCTCGACGAAGAGGCCATCCGTACCATCGAAGAGCAGCATCCCGACATCGAGTTCGACTGGCCGCAGTTGTTCGAAGAGGCCAGCAATGTTCCACCCGACGTCGAACGTCGCCCCGAGAGGCCACGGCGCAAATCCGCCCGGCCCAAGGAGGCGCCGCCGTTGGATGCCACTCCAATTGGCGTGGCGGCTGTCGTCGAGGGGCTCACGGATTCGGTTCCAGCGGTCGTGTTCGAGCCGGAAGCGTTCGAGCCGGATGCACCCGAGCCTGACTCGCCGCCAACGACGCCAGAGCCGTCGCGCGCCGCTGTCAACCCGCTGCTCGAGCAACTCGTCGGGCGCGAGATTGCCACTCGGCTGCGCGCACGCTACGCCGAGGTCGCGGCGCGTCTCGAGGCGCTCGAGCCAGGCGACGCGCGCACCGCGTGGCAGGTCAGGGCGGACGCGCTCAACCCCGATCGATGGCCCTCGCCTGAAGCGATTCTCGCCGGCATCCAGAACGCGGATCGCCTCTTCGACGAACTGAAGCGCGAGCTCCCGTAGAACGCGGAATCCCGTCAACAGGGTAAACATGAAGGTCATCCTCGCTGTTCTGATCGCGTCGGTTTCTCTCCCGCTCCACGCCCACGCACAGCTTCACGCACAGGTCATCGCCACCGGGCTGTCGCAACCGGTGGCGTTGGTTCCGGATCCCTACTTCGGCAACGTCCTCTACATCGTCGAACAATCCGGACTGGTGAAGGTGCTTGTCGATGGGCAGCTGCAGGCCGCCCCGTTCGCGGACCTTCGCAGCGCGATCGCGACGGGCGGTGAGCGCGGCTTGCTGGGCATGGCCTTCGCGCCGGATGTGTTCACCGGACGCGTGTTCTTCAACTTCACCAACACGGACGGGCATACGGTCATCGCGCGGTTCGTCCGCACGGCCGCGTCGCCGTTCCAGGTCGTCGCGTCTTCGCGCTTCGATCTCCGCTGGGACACCGGCGAGGGGTTCATCCGACAGCCCTTTGCCAATCACAACGGCGGGAACCTCGCGTTCGGTCCGGACGGCTACCTGTATATCGGCCTTGGGGACGGGGGCAGTGCCAACGATCCGCAGAATGCCGCGCAGAATCCGGCGACGCTGCTGGGCAAGATGCTCCGCATCGATGTGGCGGTGGCCGATGGCGATCCGGCAGGGTATCGCGTGCCTGCCGACAACCCGTTTCGCGACGGGACTCCCATTCCGGCGCTTGCTGAGATCTGGACCTTTGGACTTCGCAATCCGTGGCGCTACAGCTTCGACGATGTCGGCGTGGGCGCGACCGGGGCGCTGGTCATCGCGGACGTCGGCCAAGGCGCGCGCGAAGAGATCAACTACGAGCCGGCCGGCGCGAGCGGACGCAATTACGGATGGCGCATCCGCGAAGGCAGGCTTCCCACTGAGGGTGTCGATCCCACGACGCCCGCCTACGGGCCGCTGACTGATCCGGTGTTCGACTACGACCGGACGCACGGCCAGGCCGTGACCGGCGGCTACGTCTATCGCGGAACCGCGCTTCCTGCGCCTTACCGCGGACGATATTTTTTTGCCGACTTCATCACGTCGCGGGTGTGGTCGCTGGCCCTATCCGTTCATCCGGCGACCGGCGAAGCAACTGCCAGCAATCGAATCGATCACACCGGCGAGCTCGGCGGTGCCCTGGGCGGCGTGGCGTCATTTGGGCGGGACCGCGACGGCGAGCTGTACATTGTGACGTTTGCAGGGCGCGTCCTGAAGATCGTGCCGCTGCCCGGATCGGTTCCGAATGCGCCCGAGAACCTGACCGCCGTCGTGAGCGGCTCGACCGTCACGGTGTCGTGGCAGCCGCCCTCGTCTGGCGGCTTGCCGTCGGGGTATCAACTCGAAGCCGGATCCGTTTCGGGTGCGGCCGATTTCGGGGTCGTCCCCGCCGCGGCGTCGCAGACGTCGCTGACGTTCCCGAACATTCCGCAAGGCGTTTATTTCGCGCGCGTGCGGAGTCTTGGCGCCGCAGGAGCCAGCGGACCCTCCAACGAGGCTGTGATCACGGTCCGTCCGTGCGTGCAGCCGCCGCCGGTACCGGCGTCGTTTGGTTCAGCCGTGAACGGACGGCTGGTCACGTTGACATGGGCTGTGCCCGCCACGGCCGATGGACCGGCGCAGTTCGTGATCGAAGCGGGGAGCGAAACCGGCGCGGCCAATCTTGCGATCCTCGCCGTCGATGGGGTGTGGCGGGCGCTGTCGGTCGAGGCGCCTGCCGGCCACTACTTCGTCCGGATTCGCGGCGTGAACGCCTGCGGCAGCAGCGCGCCGTCAGCGGAGATCGTGGTGACGGTCTTCTAACGCGCGCCTGGCGGCGCGCGTGATGAGCACGGTGGCGACGACCGTCGCCGCGAGGCCGAGTGTTATCAGAACGTAATACGCCGGGCCGCGGTGGAGCGGAGCGCCTGACGCAAGCGCCGCCAGATCTCCCGCCACCTTGCCGGCATACACATACATCGCCGCCGTCGGAATCATCCCAACGAGGCCGACGAAGTGATCGCGCAGTGAGATCCGGCTGACGCCGAGGACGTAGTTCAGCAACACGAAGGGCACGGCGGGCGACATCCGCAGCAGCAGGACGAGCCGCGCCCCTTCGGCTTCGACGGCGCGATCGATGGCCACGAGTCGAGGATGACGGGCGACGTAGCGTTCGACGACGCCTCGCACCACGCTTCGGGCGCCGAGAAACGCGCACGTCGCGCCCAGGACCGCGCCGGTCATCGCCAGCAGCAAGCCGAGCCAGAACCCCCACAACGCGCCTGCGGCGAGCGTCAGTAGAAATGCGGGCATCATCAGCACGGTGACGACCAGATAGCCGGCGACGAACGCGAGCGGACCCCAGGCCCCGAGCGCCTGCACCCACTCGGCAAAGTCGAGCGGCGTCACTCGTGGCTGTACTTCGATTCGATGGCGTCGATTTTGGCGAGCCGCCGCAGATGGCGGTCTTCGGCGGAGAAGGTCGCCGCGAGGAACGTTTCGGTGAGGAGGCGCGCCAGGGCCGATCCAATGACGCGCGCGCCCAGGCACAAAACGTTGATGTCGTCGTGCTCGACCGCCTGCCTGGCGGAGTAGGCGTCGTGACAGATGGCGGCGCGAATGCCGGGAAACTTGTTGGCGGCGACGGCGGCGCCGACGCCGCTGCCGCACAGGATGATGCCCCGGTCCACCTGGCCGTTGCGGATGGCCATGGCGACAGCCTCGGCAATGTCGGGGTAGTCCGCGGGGGCGGTCGTGTGCGTGCCTACGTCCAGAATTTCGTGCCCCTGCTGCGCCATGGCGGCGGCCAGGTCGCGCTTGAGATCGAACCCGGCATGATCGGCGCCCATCGCAATTCGCATGGTGAGAATGCTAATGCAAGATGGCCGCCTCGCCTGCGGAGGGCCGCGCTCGCTGGCGCTCGCGCAGGGGGCCTCGGCGCTTCGCGCCTCGGAGGGCCGCGCTCGCTGGCGCCCGCGCGGGAGGGCCTCGGCGCTTGCGCGCCTCGGAGGGCCGCGCTCGCTGGCGCTCGCGCGGAGGGCCGCCTCACTTCGTTCGGCGGATCTCAACCGCTGGGACGGCGTGGGCTTTGGGCGGCGGGTGCGAACACCCTTCGGCGTAAAGCGCGGCCCTCCGATAACGTCCGGCCCTCAGCGGCGTCCGAACGTCTTATACTGTCGGTATGGCGTACAACTGGTCTCGTCTCGGCGTTGGCGTTGTTCTCGCGCTGGCAACAGGCGTAGTGCTCGCGGCCCAGGGGCCCCCGGCCCAGCAGCCCACTGGCCAGGACCAACAGCCCACCTTCCGCCGCACCATCGAGTTCGTCACCATGGACGCCATCGTCCGCAACGAGCGCGACCAGTTCGTGGCAGATCTGACGAGGGACGAGTTCGAAATCTACGAAGACGGCGACAAGCAGGACATCCAGTCGATGACGCTGGTCCACGGCGGCCGCGTGCACAACCTGATCTCGCCGCCGCCGGCGCCGACGCAGGAAGGCATCATCCTGCCGCCGTCGCGTCCCCGCAACGATGCCGCCGGCCGCATCTTCCTGATCATCGTGGACGACCTGCACCTCGAGTTCCGCAACACCGGCCGCATCCGTGATCTGTTCCGGCGAATCTCGAAGAACCTGATTCACGAGGGCGACATGTTTGCCATCGTCTCCACCGGGCCGTCGTCGCTCGCCGTGGATCCAACCTACGACCGGCGGGTCCTGGATGATTCCATCAAGAAGATCACCGGCAACGGCCTGAGACCGTCGGATGTGATCCAGGGCGCCGAAGGCGCGGAGGGACCGTCGGAAGTGCGATATCGCGCGCACGTGGCGTTTTCGACCGCCTCCGACATGCTGCGCCAGATGGAACGCATCACCAACCGCCGCAAGGCCGTCGTCTGGGTCAGCAACGGCTTCGACTTCGATCCGTTTGCGCAGTCGCGGCTTGGCGAGGACCCGGTGTTTGGCGGCCGCTTCGGCCAGACACGCGAAGAAGGGCAGCAGATTCGCGATCAGTTCAACAAGAGCCAGGTGTTTGCCGACGCCGACCTCGCCCGCGAACTGGGCGAACTGACGCGCACGGCGAACCGCGCCAATGCGACCATTTACACGATTGACCCGCGCGGCCTCGTTGCCGGCGCCGATCTCGACGAGCAACTGGATCCCGTGGAGTACAGCGAGCACGTGCGCAAGACGCAGGACAGCTTGCGGGTGCTGGCCGAAGAAACCGGCGGTATCGCGGTCGTCAATCAGAATGATTTCGACCGCGGTCTCAAGCGCATCGACGCCGAAACCAGCGACTACTACATGCTGGGCTACACGTCGTCGAATCCGGATCCCACGCGGCGGACGCGCAAGATTGAAGTGAAAGTGCTGCGGCCGGGGATGCGGGTCATTTCACGGACGTCGTACTCGCTGGCGCAAGTGCCGCAAGTCCCTCAGTAGAGGTCAGGGATCAGGGTTCCTTCTGTTCTCGGATCCCTGACGAGGCACGCGACGCGGCGTCGATCATCTCCTGAATCCGGTCGCGCAGCCAGTTGACCGGCTGCGGCTGCAGCTTGACGAACTGCTTCCAGTCGTCGTGATTGAGGACGACCGAGATGACGTGCTCACGATCAGCGTGCATGTAAAACCCCCTTGTGCCGCTTCGCGGCAGTTCCAAACCGCCAAGACCGCCAGTTCAAAACCCAAAGGCGCCTGCGGCGCCAAGTGCCCAACCGCCAAGACGACCAGTTCAAAACCCGAAGGCACCTTCGGCGCGAAGTGCCCAACCGCCAAGACCGTCCAGTTCAAAACCCGACGGCGCCTGCGGCGCCAAGTGCCCAACCAGCAAAACCGCCAGTTCAAAACCGCCCAGACGGCCAGTTCAAAACCCAGCGTTCGAGGCGGCCAACTCGCGGGCTTTGAACCGGGTACCTTGGCGGTTGGCAACCTGGCGCCGAAGGCGCAACGCCGCTTCGCGGCAGTTCCAAACCGCTAACCCCCGGTCGTCTTGGCCAAGGAGCTGCCGCCGGAGATCCTGGATTCGGCCCGAACGTGAACGAACGCCATCTTACTGACCGATCATTCCATCGAAAAATAGAATGATCGAATCGGACCAATGAGCGCCGCACATACGTGGCACGGCCATCGGGCTTTGAACTTGGAGTTCTTGGCGGTTGCAGTCGGCGCCGAAGGCGCCCGTGGAGGCGCCGCACCTTGGGTTTTGAACTGGGTACCTTGGCGGTTGGGCACTTGGCGCCGAAGGCGCCTCACGGCGCCAGCCGAAGTCGTGGGCGCACCCGCTCGAACGCGCGAATCACTTCCTGCACCGTTCGCGGCGTGCGGCTCATTTTCGGATACACCCATCCCGTTTCGCGCACCAGCGAACGGCCCTCGATCCGCGCACAGAACAAGTGCCCGCTCGACACGTCGCGCGACACCGCCTGGAACGGGATGACGCTGATGCCGATGCCGTTTCGCACCATCGCCTTGATGATCTCGACGTTCTCCGTCTCCATGACGATCTGCGGTTCGATGCGCGACGTCATGAAAAACTCGTCAACGACGCGCCGCGTGTTCGAGCCGCTCTCGAACAGCACGAAGGGCTGTCGCACCAGATCCTGCGGCACAATCTTCCGCTTCCGCGACAGCGGATGCTTGGCGGCCGTCACGAGCATCAACTCTTCCTGCATCACCGGCACGGCGACCATATCGGGGTGATGGACCGGCAGCGTCAGCAGCGCCAGGTCGCCGGTTCCCGCACGCAAATGCTGGATGCAGCGCTCCGAGCTGCCTGTCACCAGCTTCAAAACGATCTCGGGGTGCTGCCGTTTCAACTCCGTCAGCAGCGGCGGAAAGACGTATAACACCACGGTCATCCCCCCGAGGAGACGGATCTGCCCGCGCAGCGATTCCTGGCTGTCGGTGATGCCGGCAATGGTGTCCTTGAGGTCTTGGAAGACGCGATTCGAGAGCTGCAGCAGCGCCTCACCCGCCGGCGTGATGCGGATTCGCCGCCCGATGCGCAGGAACACGGGTTCTTTCAGTTCCTCTTCGAGCAGGAGAATCTGCCGGCTGATGGCCGACTGCGAGACGTGCAGCATGTGCCCGGCTGCGGTGAACGAACCGGTTTCGGCGATTGCCCGAATGATTTCCAACTGTCGTAAGTCCACGCCGCCGCTCCCTCCCAGAAGCTTACATGCCGGGGTGAGATGGCTTCAAGTAGCAGCGAAGCGAAAACAGATGGACCGCTCAGCGCCCGCGCGCGGGCTGCGCACGAACAGAGCGTCGGAGTGTGGGAAGACGCAAACGCTCCCGACTGTGCGGGCGCGCGGCGGAAGCGACAACTTACGCGGTGGCGATCGTGCTGGCGGCGGGGGCGTACGCGCGCTCGCGATCCGGCGAGACCGTGTGATTGCGCCGGTGCGCGTGGCTTTCACAGCTCGCGCCCTTTTCTTCGACGTAAACGATTTCGCGCGTGCTGCCCACGTCACGGTAGCGGCCGACGACGCAGCCGCAAGCCAGCGTGGAAAAGCCGAGGAGTCGAACGACGCTCATGGTGATGCCCCGAATGCGCTCGCTAGCAATTTAGATGCCGCGACGTGATCGTAAGCGGCACCAGCACCTGCCGAGTTTCTTTCGGGATCAGAATCGATCGAAAAGATACGGGGTGACACAGAGTGGACGTTTTGGATCAAAGTTCGTCACTTTGGATAAGGTTCCAAAGTTCCAAAGTTCCAAAGTTCCAAAGTTCCAAGGTTCACAGAGCTCGCGCTCTTGGAACTCTGCACTTAGAACTCTGGAACCTGGGAGAACTCTGGAACCTTGGAACCCTGGAACCCTGGAACCCTGGAACCCTGGAACCCTCGGCCGACTAGCGGGAGGCCGATTGCAGTGCGGCGAGGCCCTGGCGGGACGCTTCGTGGCTTGGATCGAGGGTCAGGGCTTCGGCGAAGTAGCGGACGGCGAGCTCGCGGTTCCCGGCCTGCGTCTCCAGCATCGCCAGGTTCGCGTAGGTCGCGGGGTCTTTGGCGTCCGTCTTCAACGACGCCTGAAACGCCGTGCGGGCTTCGTCCCGCCGGCCGATGCTGGCCAGGCAGGCGCCCAGCAGGTTCTGGGCGCGCGCATGCGCCGGGTTGATGGCCACCACGCGGCGGGCTTCGGCCAGCGCCGGCTCGACACGCTCCTCCATGAACAGCAGCGCGGCGCTGTAGTAATGGGCGGCTTCGCTCGATGGCGCCACTGCCCGGAGCCGCGCGACCACCGGCCGCATGCGCTCGATGTCGCCGACATCCGACAGGATGGACGCCAGTTGCTCGAGCGCGGCGGCGTTGCTCGGATCGGCTTGCACAATCGAGAACGGGATGGCCACGGCCTGGTCATACGCGCCTTCAGAGGCGAGCAGCCGCGACAGCGCCAGCTTGGTCGTCAGCCGCGCCGGATCGGCGGCGAGACGGCTGAGCAGCGCGCGCGTGTCCGAGGTCCGCTGAAGCGGCGCCGACGCCCGGACCAATCCGTCGAGCGCCCGCGCATCGGTGGGGTTCATCTCAACCGCACGAACAAAATCGTCATAGGCCGGGCGGAATGCGTCCGCCTCGAGCAGCATCCAGCCACGGTCGCGATAGGTGTCGGCGGTTGCCGCTGCCTCGGCGGCGCGGATGACGGCTGGCCGCGCCGTCTCGTCAGCGGCCAACTGCCGCAGCAGAGCCGCGTTGTCCGAATCCGTACGGGCAAAGACGCTCTGAGGCCCCGAAAACTCCAGTGCCGCGCGGTTGTCGGACTGTACGGGAGCACCAGCCGACCACTCAGCGAGTTTCTCGCCGTGCGCCACGAACATCGACAGGATGTGATGCGGCACCCGCGCGCCCACCGAGGCCAAATCCTCGCCCACGCCAGGCCGCTGCCACGCGGTTGCGATGTCGGCGAGTCGCGGCGCGAGCGGCGTGTTGGACCCGATCAGCAGCACGTCGCCGTCGCCGACGAGCCACAGCGTGCCCTCCGGAAACACGGACACGAACGTCGCGACAATGGATCGCAGGTCGCGCGTGCTGATGTCGTAGGTGTGCGCCCACTGGCACAGCACACCGCCGGGAGTGAGCCGCGCTTTGGCGGCCTCGAAGAACTCCCTGGTGAACAGCGACGCAATGCCGGCCATCCACGGGTTCGAGGGCTCGGACACGATCACGTCGTACTGCTCCCGGGTGAAGACCAGGTGGGTCCGCCCATCGCCCAGGATCAATCGTGTGCGGGGGTCGTCCAGAGCGCGATGATTCTCTTTGTCGAAAAACCGCGACGCGTCGACCACTTGCGGCGAGATCTCGAGCACATCGGCATGATCGATGGGATGTGTCAGGGCCGACCCCAGGGTGACGCCGCTGCCCAGCCCCAGAATGGCGACCCGCTTCGGATCGGGGTGCAGCAGCAATGGCACGTGCGCGAGCAGCCGCTGCGTGAGCATATCGCCCGCGTTGGACGCGTCGACCTTGCCGTCGATCGCGAGTGACGTGGTGCCTCCCGTCTGCCGCACGGCCACGGTGCCGCTCGCGCCTTCGCGATAGTAGAGGAGTTCGCCGGCCGTGAGGGCGGTGCGCGGGTCAGGTCCCTGCAACGCGCCAGCATATTTGTATGCGCCGCTCGACAGCAGCAGGCGATCCCATTGCGGCAGCAGCACGCCGAGCCCCAGCACCGCCACCGACAGCGCGCCGGCCGCCAGGCGGGCCTGGCCCGTCGTGCGTCCGCCAACGAGCACCACGAGGGCGCCGGCCGCACCGATCACCGTGACGACCCGCAGGGTGCCGTGCAGCCCCAGCGCAGGAATCAGCGCAAAACCCGCCAGCAGCGCGCCGGCAATCGCGCCCGCGGTGTTCACGGCGTAAATGAGGCCCAGGTCTGCCGAGATCGTTTCGTCGCGGCGCGTGGCGGCCGACACCGCAAATGGAAACGCCGCCCCGAAGGCGATCGTCATGGGCGCCAGCAGGGCGAACGCGAGCAACGCCTGTCGTGTCAGCACATCGCGGAAGGTCACGTCGGGTTGAGCCACGACGTCGGCGATGGAGAGCAGGCCGCGATCGATCAGGGACGCCGAGGCCGCCCCGAGCCCCACTGAGAGGCCCAGACACACGGACAGCGCCACGAGCGGCTGACGCACGCGTGGCGCAAGGCGCGACGCGATGGCGGCACCAACGGCGAGCCCGGCGATGAAGACCGACACGATGATGCTGAAGGCATACGTCGTGGGTCCGAGAATGAGCGCCAGCAGGCGCGTCCACACGACCTGGAGGCTCAGCGAGGCGAAGCCAGAGATGCCCAGGGCGGCGCTCGCGAACACGATTTGCGGCGCGACGGCCACTCGGGCGTTTCGCACCGTCGACGGACTCCGTGCTCCGCGGCGGGCACGACGGGGCGCCTCGCGCCCCGCAGGACTCGCTTCGCTCCCTCCTCGACCGTGCCCGGCGCGACCCTGAGCTCGTCGTCCCTCGACTTTGCTTGGGACGACCTCGAGCTCGTCGACCGGTCGAAAAACCGCTGGACGGGCTTCGCCCCCAGGCCCCGACGCGACGCGCCTCGCGATCAGGAAGGCGCCGGCGGCCGCGGCGGCGTTGAGGCCCACGGCGACCCATGTGGCGCCGAGCAGGCCGAGAAACGGGAGCAGGACGAAGCCGGCCGTCAGGGCGCCGAACGCCGCGCCGATGGTGTTGGCGGCGTAGAGCGACCCCGCTTGCCGCGCCGCGACGCCTGCGCTGTGGACGAACCAGCGCGCCGCGATGGGAAAGGTTGCGCCCATGGCCGCAGCCGGCACCGACAGCAGCACCAGGCTCGTCAGGAGGCGTAGCACGCCAAAGGCCGCTCCGCCGGCGCCGTCGGCGTATGCCGTAGCCAGCAGTGGCTCCAGCGCGGCGAGCTCAAAGGGCAGGATGAGCGCGAGGGCCGCAATCGTCAGCTCGAGCCCCGCATAGACGCGCAGTGCGGTGACGCCATCCATGCGCGTGCCCCAACGTCCTCCGGCAGCGGAGCCCACCGCCAGACCGCCCATGAACGCGGCCAGCACCGTGCTCGCGGCCGCAATGCCGTGACCAAGCTGCAACGTGAGAAGGCGGGTCCAGGTGACTTCGTATATGAGCGCCGCCGCACCGGAGGCGGCAAACACGAGGACGAACACACTACGCATTCACACGCATTATCGCACTTGCGTCCTTCGCACCCGGCCGCACCCTGCGCACCCGGCCGCACCTGGCGCACCTGGCCGCACCCGAGCTCACGGTGTGTGCGGGCGCGGACGATACAGCGTCAGCGCGCCATCGCGCCCTATCTCTTCGAGCGCCCAGGCGCTGACGGCGAACTCCACCAGATAGGGCGGCGCTCGCGTCTCGTCCACCACCACGTAGCCGACATTCGCGCGAGCGATGAACCTCGGGCCACGGGCGCGAATCCAGGCAGCGTGAGGCGGCGCCAGCGTTCCGCCTTCGCTCATGACGACGAGCGCCTCAAGCGTTGGCTGCGCACGCACGCCGCGGACGCGCTTCTCAGAGATGCGCGAGAGATAGCCGCCAATCAGCTGTTTGCCGTGTTGCGTCTGGTAAAAGAGATGGCGCGCGCTGAAGTCGCCCGCGCTGAACGTGCCGTCGCGTACGCCGAACGGTAAGTGCAGCACGCGTACGGGACGCGGATCATCGGCAATCGTCTGATAGACGGACGGAATCGACGCAGAGTACAGCGTGCGGGGCACTGGCGCCAGTTCGAGCACAAGGAACACGCCCACCGTGCCGGCCACCACGCGCCGATGCGGCGGAAACCGGCGCCCGAGCGCGGCCAGCGCACCCGCGAGCATGATGGCGAGCCCGAGCGCCGCGACGATCGAAAAGCGTGTCGGGGTTCGTGCGGCATCGATGAGCGGCACGTAACGCAGCACCGACCACGGGCCCGGCACGTGAGTATTGAACCCCGCCACGTAAATGAACGGCCCGAGTGAGAGCGCCGCAAAACCGGCGGTGAGCCAGATCCACCCGGACGGTGGTCGATACCCGCCGCGCCACGCCGCCAACGCAACCACCGTCAGCGCCACCAGGCTGAACGCGGCCGTATATTCCACGAACGCGGCACCGTCAGCGAGCTGGCGATCCCCGAACGCCCGCGCCAGCACGTGATTGGGGTTGAACTCGAAGAGGCCGAGCAGGTCCACGCCGCGAGGACTGCTGCGCCAGAGCGTCGGCGGAGTCACCAGACGTCCGTCGATGATCCGCTGTGCCAATCCATACAGGATCGGCGACAGCAGTCCAACGCACACGAGGCTTCCCACCACGAGCAGGCGCACGGCGATCGGCGACCAGTGCACCGCCCGCACGAGCACGCGCGGGCGCACGTCCAGCGCGAGGCGCACGAGCACCAGCATCGTCAGGATGAACACCGGTGTGTAGAGTCCCCGGACGCTGATGGGAATGCCCAGGAGGTCGAAGCGGCCGCCTGGGCCAACCAGCAAACCGACGACGAGCCCGCTGACGATCACGATAGCCACGTTGAGCACCCAGCGCAGCTCTGTCCTGATCGAGCGGCGCGACTCGAAGGAGGGCGCGGAAGTGGCTTGCGAGGAGAACGTGATCGGCATGACGCGGGCCCCGACGTAGACGGCGGCGATGATGAGGCAATACACGGCGTAATACGGATCCGAGAATCCCGCCCAGGCCATGCACAGCCCTGCCAGCGCCGCGTCGCGTGATCGCCGGGACCGGTCGGCGTTGATGAGACAGAGAATGAATGCCGCCAGTGGCGCCGCGGCCACCAGGCTGAAATGGCCCGCGCTGCGCGCGACCAGGGCCGGGCACCACGCAAAGGCGAATCCCGCGAGCCACGCCTCGAACCGCGTCGCGCTGGTCACCCGCCGGGCGAGGGCGTACGTGCAGAGGGCCGTGAGGACGCTGACGAGCAGAAGCACGACGTTGAACGTTTGGACGACGCCGAGGAATGGAATCAGCGGCAGGGCGAGCAGATTGAGAAAAACCGTGTAGTTGTGCTGCGAGAGATCAACGGGCTCGGTGGTCGCGAGAATGTGGTCGGTTCTCAGGGGATTGGTGTGCTCGACCAGGGTCTCATGCTGAAACACCCATTGATTCCAGACGTAGACGCCCGTATCTCCGCCGGGATCGCCCGTGAGGGCCGTGCCGAGGTGCAGCGGTAACGGCCAGGAGAAGGCGATCGCGAGGCAGACGTATCCGACGACAACCGCGACTCGGGGCCGAAGATCGCGTTGCACAGGCGTTGGCGAGCGCACTGTACCACGGCGACAGCGCCGCCGAAAGGCACGACGGCTTGCGAGCGTACAAACAAAACAGGCCGGATGCGTGAGCACCCGGCCCGTCGTCTTCCCGCGGCGGTGCCGCGCGCTAGAAGTTGAACCGCACGCCGAACCGCACCACGCGCGGATCGAGAATGCCGGTCACTTCCTGGTAGTTCACGGTCGTGCTCCGCCAGTTCGTTACGGTCCCGTAGTTGGCGGTGTTGAACACGTCGAGCATCGCCGTCAAGCGCGTGCCGCGCACGCGGAACGACTTGTCAACGCGGAAGTCGATGATGCTCACGTTCGGCGCACGGTTCGCGTTGGACGGTTCAACACGCACGGTGCGTGACCCATCACCGGGAAACGGCACGCTGATGGTGCGGCCCCACTGCACGCCGCTCTGCAGCTTCCACGAGCCCGACACGCCGATGTCGAACGGCATCGTGTAGCGTCCGATCAGCTTGTAGTTGTACAGCGTCGTTTGCTCCTGGCCGTTGTCGTCGAGGAACAGGCGGTCGGCCGGACGGTAGTTCGCCGTGCCCTGGTAGCGCCACGTGTAGCCGAACGACGTGAGCAGCATCCACCGGCCCGAGAAGCGGCGGTTGAGCGCGACTTCGACGGTGTGGTAGTCGTCGTTGTTGCCTTCGGGGTTGGTGTACACGCGGTCGGAGCCCGCGCTGGCCGGACGGTCGAACGTCTGGAAGGTCTGCTCGTCTCCGGTGCCCAGCTGATTGTCCGGACCGGGGTCGGTAATGGTGAACGGCACGGTATACAACGGTGCCCGCACGGCATCGAGCTCGCCCCACACGTTGCGGGCGTTCTTGTAGACGTACGATACCCGGCCCGACAGCGCTTCGACAATCTCGCGCTCCACGTTCACGCCAAACTCGTTGCCGGTGGGGCGCACGAGATCGCGATCGATGCGGACGAACCCGCCGCCGCCAACCGTCCGGAGGAAGGCCCCCAGTTCCTGCGGTCCATCCAACTGTCCATTCCCATTCAGGTCGGTGAATCGGTACCGTAGCCGGGCGCGTCCCACCGGGTTCTCCTGGTCGGCAAGCGTGTCGGCCGAGTTGAAGCGCGTTTGTCCGGCGTGCACTTTCAGCACCGTGCGGTTGTCGCCCGTCAAGTCGTAGGCAAAGCCAATACGTGGCGCGACGGTCTTGGTGTCCGCGACGGTTCGGTCCTCGACGGTCACAGGCTCCACGAACGCGCGATAGCGCGCGTCAGTCCAGTTGGCGAGCTGCGGATGGCCGTTCGGTTGGAACTGCTGTTCGGGCCACCCGTCGCGATACGCCTCGAAGCGCATCCCCAGGCTCAGCGTCAGGCGGTTGGTCGCTTTCCAGGTGTCGTTCACCCAGAACGAGTTGTTAACGACGTCGTTGATGGGCGAGGTGGGCGTGTTGTACAGCTCGAGCTCGGCCGGCGTGTCGCCGCGATCGAAGTAGAAGATGTCGAACGGCTGGTCGTTGAACAGATTGCGCCGGTCACGCTTCCAGTCGTAGCCAAACCGGAAATCGTGACTGCCGTGCCAGCCGTCCTTGAAGTAGCTCATGGTGGCGTAGACCTGCGGCTTGAAGCGCTTCTGATCCTGGTAACTCGCGGCCGCGCCGCCGTCGAACAGGACGTTCGTGTTGAGGTCCTGTCGTCCCGGGCCCCACGGGCCGTCGTAGAGATCGAAGTCGCGTGTGGGGCGCAGCGGGAAAAAGTTGTACCAGTTGCCGGCCAGCACGTCGAGGAAGGCGCGGTTGCCCAGGACGCTGGTCCACTGGAACTTCCACGGGTAGTTACGTGAGGCCTGATACCATGCCGCGGAGAGCGGGACACTTGGGCCGAGATTGCGCTTGTCCTGCAGTTTCTCGCGCTTGTTGAGAAACGCGATGAACTGATTGTTCTGGGTGAGCTGGAACGTGCCCTTGAACGTGTACTTGTTCGACAGCTTCGAGCGTTCAATCAGGTCCGAGTTGAGGACGTGCTTGTATTGATCGTTGAGACGCCAGCTGGTGAAGAACCAGGCCTTCTGCCGCACGATCGGTCCGCCCACATTCCAGTTGATGTCGTACTGGCGAACGACCGGATTGCCGCGAGCGAGCGCGCTGCGGACGAAGAAGCCGTTGTCATCGGTCTGGCGCGAGACGCGCAGGTTGTCCGGCACGTTGTCGGACACCGTGGCGTCGCCGAGCCAGTCGCTGTACCAATCGCCGGTGAAGCGGTCGGCGCCTGACTTGACGCTGATGCTCAGCACGGCTCCGGTCGCAAAGGTCGACGCATCGCTGCCCGCGCCGCCAACCTGAAATTCCTCGAAGCTGCCGAAGTCGAAATAGCCGGCGTTGGCCGCCGTGCCTTCGGTGGTGTCAATGCCTTCGAGTCGGGTCTGGTTCTGGCCGGAGAATCCGTAAGTGATGTAGCCGGTCTGCGTGCCGGTGCGCGAGCCGCCGACGTCGTAGGCCGTCATCTGCAGGCCGGGCGCCTGCGCCATGGCCGCCCACACGTCGCGCGCGTTCGGAATCTCGGTCAGCAGCTCTTTGGTGAAGTTCGTCGCCAGCGTCGTCGTCGACGTGTCGACGATGGGCGATTCGCCCGTGACGGTGACCGTTTCCTGCAGCGTCGCGACCTGCAGTTGCTGGTCCAGCGTCAGCGTCTGG
>DATKDY010000342.1:0-30034 GCA_035512515.1 Vicinamibacterales bacterium | reverse complement strand
GTAGTTTCGCAGCGCGACCCAGTTGCGCACGTAGGCCGTGACGTTCCCCGTCCTCACGTCTGGACGGGCGCTCGTGTTGAACCCGAGAGCGAACTCGGTCAGATTGCGCCGCCGGCCGTTCCCATCCTGCAGCTTCCACGGCACGCGCCACAGGACGCGCGTGCAGTCGCGTCCCTCGTCGCAGATCCACATCGTGAACGCGTGCCAGGTATCGGGATGCGTCACCTCGTCGGCGGCCGTGGGAAGATTCTGCGCGGCAACCGTCGGCGCCTGGTCGAGATAGGTGTTGCGCCAGTCGGCAAAGGTCTCGTCAGAGCCGGCCTTCGTGAGCTCGAGATACGCGATGTACCGCGTCCACGTCGAATGCTTGAGGGGATACGTATTGGGCGGCTCCGAGTTCT
Organism: Vicinamibacterales bacterium; assembly: GCA_035512515.1. GTDB lineage: Bacteria > Acidobacteriota > Vicinamibacteria > Vicinamibacterales > UBA2999 > JACCSI01. Next base: position 29,633 of record DATKDY010000342.1, on the reverse strand, counting down.
TGCCAGTCGGTGTATAGGGGGCATCGTCCTCGACGCCACTCGGGAAATTCGTGCGCGAAGCGGCCGGATAGACGCGGTTGTCGTGTGCGGCAAAATCATCACAGGACACCGCGCTGGCGAAACGGTGACGGGTTTCAAAGTAGATCTGGCCTCGTTCGCTGCTGCCGCCACGAATCTGAAAGGTTTTCATGTTGTTCTGGCCGCCGATACTGCCGCCGCACGAGGCGGGCCGCCATTCGGCGCCAAACCATGCATCCCAGACGATGAGAAGGGTCCCCGTGTTCAGGCCGCCGAGCGGGATGCCGACTACCTGGTTGTTCGGAATCGATCCGCTTCCCGCCGTACACCCGTTCGGACACGGTGTCAGCTCCAGCTTGGCGGCATCCTGCGGATCGTCGGCTGGGTCGGAGCCGTAGCGATAGACAAAGCCGTTCGGATTCAGGTTCGGCCCCTGCGCATTCGTCAGGACATCGAGCTGCTCCTGACTGCGGAAGGAGCACGCGCCGTTGTCGCCTGGCAGGGTCCTTCGGCAGTCCGCGATCGGATACACCTCCGGCAACGCCTTGAGACGATCGAAGTACGCGTGCGGTCCTTCCTGCGGTCCGTCACGATCGGCTGCAGAGACGCGAGACGCGGGCGTAATGGCCAGCGGCTGGTCGTAGGTCACCGAAACCGTGTCGGCGCCTGTGTTCCCTGCGGCATCGCGGCCGGTGATCGTGAGCACGTTGGCGCCCGGGCGCAGAACCACTCCACTGCAACGCCACCTCGGACCGCCGGTGCACGCCCCGCCTGCGCCGGCCCCCGGCGACCATGCGATTTCGGTGCACCCGACGTTGTCGCTGCAGACGCCAGTCAGGTCGATGACACCGGTCGCGACGCGGTGATTGCGCGCCGCGTCGCCAGTTATCGTGACGATCGGCGACGACCGGTCGGATGGTGTGTAAGTCACGACGATCACGTCCTCACCAGTGCGTCCGTCCGCATCTTCGGCGGTGACGGTGATCGTGTTGGCTCCTGGTCGCAACATGTCGACCCGAAAGAACCAGTCGCCTTGAAATGGTGCACCCATCGCGGAGCCGCTCGTTGGCAGACAGGTCTCGCACCGCCAGCTGACGCGCGTCACGGCCAGACGGCTCACCGCAGCGCCGGCCAGCGTCAGGCTCGGCGTTGTGCTCGTATAGGTGCTCGCGCTTGTCGGATCGGTGATCACGACGGCCGGGTTCGCGGAGACCGCCAACGACCACGCGCTCACGAGCATGGCAGGCACGGCGAGCAGGAGCAGCCGGTTCGGCTGTGTCGCTTTCACGATGACGCCGCTCCCCCAATCCCTCCCGCCGCTTCGAACGAGGATGCACGGCGGAAGGTCAGTCGCCTCAATTCCTGCAGCCGCCCGCACATCGCGAGATCAGCCGGCGAGAGTCTGGACTGTAGCACACCGCCTCGCGTGATTCCGCGACAGCTCTGCGCTACCATGAGGCCCGCGAGGTGACCACGATGCGACCACTGCTGATACTGGTATCACTCCTGCTGTGGCCGGTGGTGCCGGCCCACGCGACCTTCTCAATCGTTGCCGTCGATCCGGTGACCGGCGACCTCGGCATCGCCGTCGCGTCGAGGTACTTCGCCGTGGGGGCGGTCGTGCCGTGGGCGGACGCCGGCGTCGGCGCCATCGCGACACAGGCCGGCGTCAACGTCGGCTACGGCCCACGCGCCCTCGAGCTGCTTCGCCAGGGCCTCACCGCCCAGCAGGTGCTCGACCGGCTGATGGCGGAAGATACGTTCCCCAGAAAAGACGCCCGGCAGGTGGCCATCGTCGATGCGAAGGGAAACGTGGCCGTCTTCACCGGGGACGCCGCCAACGCCTGGCGTGGACACGTGACCGGCAAGACGTGGTCGGCGCAGGGCAATATTCTCGTCGGGCAGCACGTGGTGGAGGCGATGGGCCGCGCCTTCGAGAACACGAACGACGAGCTCGCCGAGAAGCTGTACGCCGCGCTCAGGGCCGGAGACGAGGCCGGCGGGGACAGCCGGGGGCGCCAGTCGGCCTCCATCCTCGTGGTTCGCAAGGGCGGCGGACGCAACACGAACAACGACCGCTACGTGTTCATCAACGTGGACGATCACCCGGACCCGATGCACGAGTTGAGGCGGCTGCTCAACATTCAGATGACCATCAATCACAACGGCGCGCTCACGCGCGCGCTGTCAGGGAACAACAACGCCGAGGCCCTGGCGAGCGCCGAAAAGCTCGCGCGGTACCAACCACTCGATGCGGCGCAGCACGTGAGGCTCGGGTTCGTCGCACATCTTGCAGGCCGGATCGATCGATCCCTGGCCGCCTTCGAACGCGCGAAGCAACTGACGCTGCCCGGGCAGTTCAAGACCCTCTGGGAGGAGCAGTCCACGCGGGTGCCCGCGTTCCGGAAGGTGCTCGACGACACGTCGTTCGTAGCAAAGGTGTTCGGGACCACCGGCGCAGATGACGATTCATCACTGATGCATCGATGGCGCCAACGCCTGCTCCACCGCCGACACCAACTGGGCGCTGCTGAAGGGCTTGGTCAGTAGCGGGAACGAACCGAGCCGGCCGCGATTCTGCACGTGTGCCGCCGAATAGCCAGACATGAAGATGACCGGGATGGCGAAGCGTTCGAACTGTTCGAGCAGCATTGGTCCGCTCTGGCCCGGCAGGATGACGTCCACCAGGACCAAATCCAATGAGACGTCGGGCTGATCGAAGTAATCGCTCGCCTCTTCTGCGGACGAGGCGACGGTAACGTGATACCCGTTCTGGCGAAGCGTTCGAGCGACCAGCTCCCGAACGCCGGGATCATCCTCGACGACCAGAACGCGCGCCGTGCCAGCAGAGCGTTTCTCCACGTATATGCGATTGATTGCGGCGTCCGGTCGTTCAGAGGTGATCGGAAAGTACAGCCGGAACGTCGTGCCGTGGCCCGGTTCGCTGTACACCCAGATGAACCCGTTCATTTGCTTGACGACGCCGTAGACGGTCGAGAGGCCGAGCCCGGTGCCCTTGCCGGCCTCTTTCGTGGTGAAGAACGGCTCGAAGATCTGGGCTTTCGTCTCGTCGTCCATGCCATGGCCGCTGTCGGCTACGGATAAGACCGTGTAGCGGCCTTTCTGCATCATCGGATGCTGCCGCGCGTCGTCCTCATTGAACTCCGTCGTGCCAGTACTGACCATCAACTGGCCGCCCTCCGGCATGGCGTCCCTGGCGTTGACTGCAAGATTCGTCAGCACGTGCTCGAACTGCCCGGCATCGCCAAGCACAAGCTCCGTGCCGGGGTCAAGGTCCAGCTCGCACCGGATGTCCTCGCCAAGAATGCGTTCCAGAAGACGCGAGACGTTCCGGACGACGGCGGGCAGGTAGACCGGTTCGATGTGAAAGACCTGGCGGCGGCTGAAGGCCAGCAACTGTTTGGTCAGCGCCGCCGAGCGCTGGGCTGCGGCCTCGATCTCGCCCAGGTCCCGCTTCTGCTTCACATCGGTGACGTCCTCGAGCAACAACTGCGTGAGCCCGAGAATCACGGTGAGCTGATTGTTGAAATCGTGGGCGATGCCACCCGCGAGGCGGCCAACGGCCTCCATTTTCTGTGCCTGGAGCAACTGCCGCTCGACCTCTCTCAAACGATCCTGCGTCTGCTGATCCTCGGTGACATCCATCGACAACACGCAGATGCCGGCCGGAACCGCTTCGATCCGCAGATCGAACCATCGGGCGCCGCCGTTCGGATATTCGAACAGGTTACGGAGGCGTCGTGGCTGCCGATCCTGCATCGCCTCGCGCAGGACGCCGAAGAGCTCGCTCTCGGCGATCCCGGGATAGCAGTCCTGCATCGTGCAGCCGATCAGATCGATCGCCGAACTTCGGCCATGGAGGGCGGCCGTGTCGTTGACATACAGATAGCGCCAATCGAACCCAATCACCTGGACACCCTCGTGCAGGTGGTCAATGGCGATACGAAGATGCTCGTTCATGAAGTGCCGGCGATTCTCGTATCGGCTGAAGACGAACGAGCCATTGGTGGCGGGATGCTGCCCGCCGGCCGCCCCGTGCCCGCTTTGGTGCAACCATATGTTACGGCGTGCAATGTGTCACCCAGCGCTCAGGCGCGCCCGCACGCCGTCATCGGCGGAACGCCGCATCGCGGATCGATATACTCGGCGCCATGGTGGATCGCCGCACCTTCGTCGCGCTCTTCGCCACCTCCGCGGGGTCGCCGCTCCTGTCCAGCGTGCTGCCGGCACAAATCCGGCCCGGGACACTGAACATTGCCGCGGCGCGGATTCGCGAGGCGGCCGCGCTCGCCGGCCTGACCTGGACCGATGCCGAATCGCAGGAGGTCGCCGACGCCCTGTCAAGCTTTGCGAGCCACGCCGAGAGAATCGACAAGGACTCTCTCAGCAACGCCTCGCCGCTGCCGATCCACTTCGATCCGCGACCGCCCGGCGTTGCCGTGCCGATGCCGCGCCCGGCGTTCCGGCCACCCGCTACGCCGCGTGTGCGGCGCCCCGCCAACCTGGAGGAGGCGGCGTTCTGGTCGATTGCGAGGCTGGCTGAGCTGATTCGGTCGCGCCAGGTCACCGCCACCGAGCTGACCAGGATGTATCTCGCACGCCTGAAGCGGCACAACGCCGCGCTCAATTGCGTCGTCACGCTGACCGAAGCGCGCGCGCTGGAGGAGGCCGCCGAGGCCGATCGTGAACTGGCCAGCGGCCAGTATCGCGGCCTGCTTCATGGCCTTCCCTACGGCGTGAAGGACATCATCGCGGCCCGCGGCTATCCGACGACATGGGGCGCGCCGCCGCTGGAACAGCAGACCTTCGACGAGGACGCAACGGTCGTTCGGAAATTGCGAGACCGAGGCGCCGTGCTCGTGGCCAAACTCTCGACCGGCGAGTTCGCCTTCGGCGATCAATGGGCACGGGGCCGCACGAACAATCCGTGGAACCCACAAGAAGGCTCGAGCGGATCGTCTGCCGGATCCGCAGCCGCAACCGCTGCGGGCCTGGTCGCGTTTGCCATCGGCACCGACACCGGCGGTTCGATTCTCTCGCCCGGGCAGCGCTGCGGCATTGCCGGCTTGCGACCGACGTTTGGTTCGGTCAGCCGCCACGGCGTGATGGCGGCAGGGACCAGCCTCGACAAGGTCGGGCCGATGTGCCGCTACGTCGCGGACTGCGCCATCGTGCTGCACGCCATCAGTGGAGCGGACCTTCTCGATCGGGCCGTGCCTGACGCCCTTGGATTGGCCTGGGACGGAACGTCGACCGATTATCCGAAGCGCGTCGGGTATGTACGCGCGATGTTCGACGCGGAAACGGATCCTGAGCGGCGCGCCAACAACGAACGCGCGCTCGACACGGTACGCCGGCTCGGGTGCACGCTGCACGACGTGGCGCTACCCGACGGCGATCTCAGTTACTTCATCGAGTACATCGAGCGCGCGGCGGCGTTTGACAGCTTCACGCGCGCCGGGCTGCACGAAGGTCTCCGTCCGCGGACGAGCCGCTACCTGCGCGCGGGGCAGCTCGTCACGGCCGTGGATTACCTCCAGGCGAATCGCCGCCGCACCGCGATCATGCAGGAAGTGGCGCGCGTGCTCTCGACGCTTGACGTGATCCTCTTCACGGCCCTTACGCTGGACTCGCGCACCAGCATCAACCCGGTGATGAGCCTGACCGGACACCCGTCCATTGCCGTGCCCAGCGGCCGGCGCGCCGGTGGCGCACCGGCTGGCGTGATGTTTTCCGGTCAGCTGTACCGCGACGGCGAGCTCCTGGCGTTTGCGCAGGCCTTCGAGCGCGCGGCCGCACCCGCCAACCGCGAGCCTCCGGGCTTTGGCCCGTCAGGCTGATGTTGAATCCAGTCTGCTCTGGAGAATTCGCCCACGGTGACATCGCCACCATGATGACGCGTGTTGGCGTGATTCTCGATCGACGCAGATCCATGTTGTGCTGAACTGGCATCACGAGCGGAAGGCGCGCGTCCCACTCAGCCCCGATCGAGAATGAAACCATGGCACCTGTCGACCCCGAGGCGCTCCGCGACCCCGAATCGATCGCCCTGGCACGCACGCTTCGCGATGCGAAAACCGTCGAAGACCTGCTTACTCAGGCCGGGGTGGACTACGTCGTGCAGGTCGAGACGTACGCCCACAGCTTTCTGTTCGGCACGCCGAGGCATGGCGCGGTGTTCTACGTGACGGCCTCGCAGGCGTCGTACTGCCGCGCGCGGATGAGCGATGCCGGCCTGGGGAAAGCCGTGATCGACGAGGAGCCGGCGCCTCAGAAGTAACTCTTGCCCCCCGATGAATCCAGCGGCCATGTTGTAGAGCCAGGCGACGGTACTTGCCGACTGTGACATACGGACCGGGGCGCGTCAGCGGCCGGCGCCGGACGCCGGTACCATCCGATAGCCGCAATCGCGGAAATCGTAGTCGAAGGCGAAGGCAGCGGGCAGAGCGAGGCGGTCCATCACCTCGAAGCTGACACAATCGGTGAGGCTGAGCGCCTTGTCGTCGAACTGCGCCATCCGCTCGAGGGCCCGTTCCGTGAGCGCGGCGTCCACGAAGATCACGTCGTAACGGGGGCTCGAGAGCAGCCTACGTCCGGCGTCCGCCGCCCGTTCGGCGCCGGCGCGGATGCGCAGCCGCGTGACCACTTCGGTCAGGATCAGGTTGGTCAGCAGGAACCTTGTGCGCGGCTCGGTCTGCACGAACCGGACGGCGGCGGCGTGATGCTGATCCCTTGCCATCATCAGCGCCAGCAGCGCCCCGGTGTCCACCAGGAGCTTCACCCGCGGCCTCCTTCGGCCATCCGTAGAGGTAGTAATCGTGATTGATCGACTCGTCTGCCGGCCCCCCCGTAAAAGCGCCCACGAGCGCGTCCACCGGATCCTCCGGCGGCGGCTGTGACGAGACAGATTCGCGGCCAAGATACTGAGCCACGGCTTCGCGGACGAGCGTCGCCATGCTGACTCCCCGTCGACGGGCGCGCAGCAGCAGTTCCTCGTACTCGGCCCGAGGAAAACGCAGGTTGGTCGTCACGGGATCCGACATCTCGATACCACGATATCGCAGTGACGGGAAAACGACAAGCCTCAGCGCGATCCGGTTCGTCGCGCACTTCTCCGGGCGCACAGGCGCGGCCGTATGATCGCGCCATGGCCTCGGCGCGCGCGTCTCTGCTCCCACCCGCCTTCGCGCCGATCGCCGGCGGCTGGTTCACGATGGGCACCGAGCTGGGGCACGAGGACGAGCGCCCGCCGCACCGTGTCTTCGTCGATGGCTTCGAGTTGGGCGTCTATCCGGTCACGCGTGCGGAGTACGACCGTTTCGTCAACGCCACAGGGCACGAGCCGCCCTGCGACTGGTCGTACGCGCCTTTCAATCACGCCGACCTTCCCGTGGTGGGCGTGAGCTGGCTGGACGCGGTCGCGTATTGCGCGTGGTGCTCGGCGCAGGATGGGCGGCCCGTCCGCTTGCCGACCGAAGCGGAGTGGGAGTGTGCCGCCCGCGGGCGGCAGCAGGCGCTTTTCCCGTGGGGCGATACGGTGCCGGCGTGGATTCCGAATGGCGGACGCGGCCCCTTGCACGCGCCGTGGCCGGTGACGCTGGGCAAACCGACGGACGATGGCCTGTATGGCATCGCGACCAACGTGCACGAGTGGTGTGCCGATTGGCACGACAACGACTTCTATCGCCGATCACCGGAGCGCAACCCCGCGGGCCCCGACCAGGGCCGGCGCCGTGCCGCACGCGGCGGCGCCTGGCGTCACGCACAGACGTTCTGCCGCGTCACGCTGCGCAGCAAGCTCGACCCGAGGTTCCGCTACAACGACTTCGGCTTCCGCGTTGCGCGAAGCCTGTGACGGCCTGCACCGGCGGGTGGTGGTCGTGAAGGGCGACGAGCAACTTCATCGGAGTCAGGCTAAAATGCCGGCGGTGGTCCAATGCCTGAAGCCGCATTTCTCGAACTGCTGGCGAGCTTCGAGGCCGCGCTGAACGCGGCGACTCGCAGCGTCACGATTGCACAAGCGCTGGCGGAGGGCTATCGCACCGGCGTACGCCCGCCCGAGGTCGTACTTGACGCGTATTTCGCGAGCTTCGAGCGGGACCAGGTGCAACTGGCGGCGTTGCGCGAGAAGGTGCTGCAGTTCAAGCTTTCACTTCCGGCCAGCCAGTGCCTTCCAGCAGCCGGACGAGAGCCGGTGGACGTAGAGGATCGGGAGCAACGCCGCACCTGACGACGTCGGCGCCAGGCCATACGCCTTCAGCATGTAGTTCGGACCTGGAAGCGCCACCTCACGCAGCAGTCGCAGTCGATCGCTCCACCGTGGCAAGCCCCGTATGTTCGACATCAGCTCATCGCCCCAGCCCCGGTCTGGTCGCAGGTAGGCAGCCGACGGCTCGAGGGCATCCGTCGCGGCGAGCCTCATCATGGCCGATTCGGGGACTCGCGTTCCCAGCCACGCGCGTGCGCGACCGAGCTGGTGCGCACAGATCGCCGAGACCCGCCTGGCGATGGCGAGTTCAGCAAACGCATCGAACTCGCGCACGGACAACCGCGACGCGAGCAGATGGACATCGTAGGTCCAGATGAGCGATTCGGCGTTGCGATGGTGCATGACCGGATGAATGCAGGCCAGCAGCAGGGCGTGCAGTGGTCCAGCCGTCCGGGCGTGCCTTCCAAGGGCCGGCAGCTCGTTCGCGACAGCGGCGATCTCGTCGAAGCCCATCACGTTCGCGAAGACCGATTGCGTGCTGATCTTCCAGTGAAAGTCCAAGGTGTGAGCGAGACCAAACGCGTCGGTCTTCGTGAGTGGAAACTGGCAGAACAGCAGCTCGCCGTCGCAGTGGGTTGGCGCAGTGTAGTCAAGAGCGGCCAGCACGCGGCGGACCTTGCCCACATCCTCCCGCTGGATCAACAGATCGGTGTCAATCCGCGGCCTCGATGCCGGAACGTTGTAGAGGCTATACGCGAGAGCCGTTCCTTTCAGGATGATCGGGTGAATGCCTTCGACCGCCAGGCCGTCCAGCACCGAAATCATCTCCCGCTGGCGCAGCAACTCAGCGGCCGTGTGCTCGCGGGCGTCCCTCGCCAGCGCCTCACGAATGCCCTGCGGCCAGTCGCTGGCGTCCAACCTGCTCAGCCGCTCGTGCATGAGCCCTGTCAACCCGTGTTCGCCGCACAGACGAAGGAATTCCCCGGGCATCATTCCGGACGCGCTCCACGGCGTCGCCTCGCCTGCCAACAGCGCGGCGAAGAGGGTGGTTGTCGTCGGAGCCTGAGTGGTACCGGTCACGCCGGCCTCGGGGCGGCCAACACCCTGAACTCCGAGAGATCCTCAATGGCCCCGATCGCCACTGCGTCGTCGCAATCAATCCACGCATGCGCCTCGATCGGCGCGGAGCCATTGCCGCCGCCACGAACGCCAATGCGCAACTCACACGAGATTCCGCGGCGCCGAAGGATGGCATCGGCGGTCAGCGCCTGGACCAGACAGGTCGCCGGGGGAAATCGATCGGCGACCACTGTGATCGCCCAGCGGACCCGGGCGATTGTGGCGGGGTTGGGCTGGGGGTGGACCTTATGTCCGGTCGTTCGCGATCGGACGTAGCAGTCGAGAGCGCGGCGGAGAGTTGGAAACCGGAAGAGTCGAAGGCCTGCCCATACCAGCGCCATCAATGACGCCGTCTCCAGCACCAGCCGGCGATTTGAGCGATCGAGCGAGGTGAACCTCTGATACAGCGCAATCATGAATCCCCCCGGTCGCGACTCGTTGAGCCAGGCCGACAGCCCGGACGCTGCCGAAACGCGGATACAGTTTACCCCCGGCCCGGAGGTATAGAATGACCGCGACCACGACAAGTGTCCCTGGCAAAACACGTATGCGCTCAGTCTCCCTCGACAACACGTTCACTCTCGGCAAGGACACGGTCTTCCGCGATCTGGATGGCGAAGCCGTCATCCTGGAGCTCAGCTCAGGAACGTATTTCGGGATGAACAGCGTGGGGACACGCATCTGGCAACTGATTGAACGGCACGGCCGGCTCGACGCCGTCCTTGACGAGCTGTGCCAGGAATACGACGCCGGCCGCGACGAGCTTCAGCGTGACTTGCTCGAGCTGGTTGCCCGTCTGGCCGACGCCCACCTTGTCCAACTGAAGTAGCCAGACCATGAGTGGCATCGTTGGTGTCGTCCGCCTGGACGGCGCGCCGGTCGACCGCGGGTTGCTGTGCCGGATGACCGACTCGTTGGCCTATCGTGGCCCCGACGGACAACAGGTGTGGGTGGACGGTCCCGCGGGCTTCGGCCATACGCTGCTCCGCACCACCGTCGAATCGGATTCCCGCCAACCGGCGAGCCTCGACGGATGTGTGTGGATCACCGCGGACGCACGCGTCGACGGTCGGGCAGAGCTGGTGAACCAGCTCGCGTCGCGGGGACGAAACGATCTTCAATCGGCGGGCGATGCGCACCTGATTCTGCACGCCTATCACTGCTGGGGAGAGGACTGTGTCGAACATCTGTTGGGCGATTTCGCCTTCGCGATCTGGGACGGCCGCCGGCGGCGGCTCTTTTGTGCGCGCGACCACTTCGGCGTCAAGCCGTTCTACTACGCCCGCGTCCGTGGCAACTTCGTCTTCAGCAACACCCTCGATTGCGTGCGGCTGCATCCCGAGGTGGGCGACGCCTTGAACGAGCTCGCCATCGGAGACTTCCTGCTCTTCTCCTCCAACCAGGACCCGACGACGACGACCTTTGCGGATGTCCGCCGGCTGGCGCCGGCACACAGCCTGACCTGTGGAGAGGGCACGATCGGCCACCAGCGGTATTGGACGCTGCCGAGCGAGGGCCGCATTCGCTATCGACGTTCGCAGGAATACGTCGATCATTTCCTGGAATTGTTTCAGGTTGCCGTGTCGGACCGGCTGCGCACGAACCATGTCGGCGTCTGGATGAGTGGAGGACTCGACTCGACATCCGTCGCGGCGACGGCCAAGTGTCTCCTCTCGAAGGGCCCGGCTGCTTTCACGCTCCGCGCCCACACCACCGTCTACGACACACTGATCCCGGATGAGGAGCGCCGTTACGCGGGGATCGCCGCCGAGGCGTTGGGCGTCGAGATTGACTTTTTCGTGGCCGACCACTACGGTCCGCTCGACGGTTGGGATCACGCCGACCTCCGGCCGCCCGAGCCCAGCGACAATCCGTTTATCCGCATGCACTCGCACCAACTCGCCCGGGCCGCGGCGCACAGCCGAGTCATCCTCAGTGGAGATGGTGCAGACGAGGTGCTGTGGGGCTCGCGGGTCGTCGATCTCCTCGGGAGGATGCGGCCTCTGGAATTAGCCGCCGCCATCGCGCGGTCTCTTCTGTTCCATCACCGGCGTCCCGCTGCGGGGATCCGTTCCACGCTGATGGCGTGGCTCGGCCACCGCTCGCGAGTTCCGGCATTTCCAGCGTGGGTAAACGACGCCTTCGCGGACCGTCTCAACCTCCGGGCGCGGTGGGAACAGGTGCAGGCCCTCGAACCGATGGGCGACCACCCGCTGCGTCCGGAAGCGTCTGGGCGGCTTGCTGCGGCGCCATGGCCGCGGCACTGTGAGGCCTCCGATCCTGGTGCCACCAGAATTTTGCTCGAGTGCCGGTATCCGTTTCTCGATTTGCGGCTCGTCAGCTACCTGCTGGCGATACCGCCGCTTCCCTGGTGCATCGACAAACACATCCTCCGCGTCGCGATCCGCGACATCCTGCCTGGTGTGATACGGCTTCGTGCAAAAACGCCGTTGGCAGGGGATCCGCTCCGTGCCACACTGCTGGAGTCTGGCGGTCACCAGTTGGACCAGTTTGAGCCAACGCCAGACCTGGAGCGGTTTGTCAATCGAAGCACCATCCCGCCCCTGGCGGGTGGTTACGCGAGCGACGAACCCTGGCTACATGTCCGGCCGCTCAGTCTCAATCATTGGTTGAGGGGCATGCACGCGGCCCGCGATCTCGAAGAGGTGATTGCACGATGACCAGAACGCCGACAACTTTTGAAGGGAACCGGCCGCCGAAGAAACCGTACGAGCGCCCCCGGCTGGAGGTCTACGGCAACATCCGTGAAGTCACGGAGAATCTTGGCAGGACGTCAATGACCGCCGACAATGGCCACGGCGCCAACAACAAGACCTCGTAATGCGATAGACGCCTGAGTCACCTGATTGTCGCTCGTGCGCACGATGCCGTTCTCGTTCTCTGCCTTTGGCCTCTCGTTGTGTGCGAACGATCGAATTCCCGGCTTGATCCCGCGTTCGTCTGACTCCCCTTCCGATACCCGGATCTGGCTCGACGCCATGCCTGTGTCGCCGACACTGCGCGACCAGCTGTGGGATGTCTGGCACGTCAGCGATCACCGTCAGGACGACACTCCCTCGCTGCGGGTATGGAGGCGTGCTGGCGGCGCCTGGTTCAGGCTGCTCTACGGCGATGGGGTTGAGTTTGTCGTGGCCCGTGACGGCAGCGAGGTGTGGGTGACGTGGCCGGATTCGTCAACGCTCGAAGATGCGGCCACGTATCTGCTGGGACCAGTCCTCGGTTTCGTGCTGCGTCTTCGCGGCGTCACGTGCCTGCACGCGAGTGCGGTCGCCGTCGGCCATCATGCGATCGCCCTGCTTGGTCCCGCGCAGGCCGGAAAGTCCACCACGGCGGCCACGTTCTGCGGAATGGGCCATCCCATCCTCGCCGACGACATCGTCGCGCTGTCGGAAAGGGACGGGATGCTGCTCGCACAGCCCGCCTATCCGCAACTGCGCCTGTGGCCGGAGTCGGTGGAGTCTCTGTACGGGGCCGCCGACGCACTTCCGCGCCTGACCCCAACCTGGGACAAGCGTGCGCTCGATTTGGCGCAGAACCCTGGCCGCTTCCAGCAGCAGCCACTACCGCTCGCGGCCATTTACGTGCTCGCCGAACGGTCCCCCGATTCGGAACCGCGCATCGAGAGCCTCGGGGGACGTGAGGCACTGATGACCCTCGTGGCAAACACCACTGTCGGCTATTTGCTCGATGCGGCCATGCGCGCGCACGAGTTCGAATCGCTCGGCCCGTTGGTCTCGAGTGTTCCGGTGCGTCGAGTCGTTCCGCCCGCCGACCCTGCCCGGATCTCACGACTGTGCCACCACATTCTCACCGACTGCGAGGCCCTGGGATGTACAGCATCGCCGACTATGGCGCAATGATTGCGGACGCGGTGCGCATGGGTGCCTTCGCGCGGGCGTTGCGCCAGACGATCACCCCGGGTGCGGTTGTGGTCGACATCGGCACCGGCACAGGGATCTTTGCGCTGTTGGCCTGTCGCTTCGGGGCCCGGCGCGTCTACGCCATCGAGCCGGGCGACGCCATCCAGGTGGCGCGAGAGATCGCCGCAGCCAACGGGTACGCCGATCGCATCGAGTTCATTCAGAGCCTCTCTACGGAAGTGACGCTGCCCGAGCGAGCGGCCATTGTGATCTCCGACATCGGCGGCGTGCTGCCCTGGTTCCAGCGCCACATTCCGGCGATCGCCGATGCGCGCCGTCGCTTTCTCGCGCCTGGCGGCGTCTTGATCCCGCAGTGCGACGCCGCGTGGGCGGCCGTCGTCGACGCGCCCGAGCTGTATGCACGGCAGACTGACCCGTGGGGCAATGACCCTTTTGGCCTCGACATGGACGCCGCGCGCCGTCTGGTCATCAACACCTGGAGCAAGGGCCGGGTGACGCGCGACCACCTGCTCACGGGACTCGAGCGTTGGGCGACGACTGACTATCGCGTCGTGGAAGACGCGGACGTCCGCACCCGGATAACCTGGACGGTGACACGCCACGGCACCGGGCACGGGTTCGCCGCCGGCTTCGATCGAACGGTGTCCGACGGTGTCTCTCTGTCCAACGCGCCCGATGCACCCGACGACATCCGCCCCCAGCGCATCTACGGGACGGTGTTCTTCCCATGGCCCACGCCGGTCCCGCTGGTCGAGGGCGACCACGTCACCATTGACCTGGAGGCCAGACTGGTTGGCGAGGACTATGTCTGGAACTGGAAGACCCAGGTTGCCGACCAGGGACGGGCCGGCGCGAGCAAGGCCGCGTTCGCCCAATCGACATTCCTCGGCGTGCCGCTGTCTCCCGCCACCGTGCAGAAAACGGCGGCCAGTTACCGGCCGACGCTGAGCGCGGACGGCCGGATCGCGCGATCCATCCTGGAATCGATGAACGGCGGGCTCTCAGTGGGTGAGATCGCCGAACGAATCGCGACCGACTTCTCCGGGCGCTTTCCTCGTCCCCAGGACGCGCTGAGCCATGTCGCGGACTTGTCGCGACAGTATGGCTGAACGATCCGTTGCTCGTACCAGGCGCTGCTGTGCGTGGGCATCTATGCCGGCAGTCTGACCACGGCGGCCGTGGCGCAGCAGTCGGGTCTCTCGCCGCTCGCCCTCGGCATGGCGGCGGCGCTTTGTGCCCTGGCGGGGCTGGCGGGTGCGCGCGCATATCACGTCGGTCTGAATCTTCGCCACTACCTGAAGACCGGGTGGCGCGGGGTGCGCGACACCGGGCGAGGCGGATGGGGCGTCTTCGGCGCCCTACTGACGTTCGTTCCGGCGACGTGGCTGGCCGCCTGGCTGCTGGCGCTGCCGCCGGTGGTGCTCTGGGATCACATGAGCGCGGGCGTGCTGGTGGGTGGCTTCTGGATTCGCCTCGGTTGCGTGTTCAACGGCTGTTGCGCCGGACGCGAGACGACCGGCCGCTTCGCCGTGCGGCTGCACAATACCGCCGGCGTGCGGGCGCGACGGCTGCCCGTGCAGTACCTCGAGATGGCGTGGTGGGCGCTCGGCGCGCTGATGTTTCTCCGGGTCTGGCCGCTGGGCCTGCCACCCGGCAGCTACGCGTTGGGGGTGCTGGCGTGGTACGGCGTCGGGCGCGCAGTGCTCGAGCCGATGCGCGAGCGGGGCGACATCGCGTTCGGCCGCGTCCGCGTCAATCAGCTGGTTGCCGTTCTGCTGGCGCTCGGAGCCGGCGGCGCGTTGCTCGTGCAGGCGTGGATGAAAGTCAGCGCTTAGTGGTCCCGGGCATAATTACGGCGACGCACCGAGGGCGCCGAGGCGCCCGCTCCGCAAGGCGCGAAGCGCGAGGATAGCGGGACTATGTGAGCGCTGAGCAACGCCCGCGGAGCGGGATGCATCGGCGGCCGAATGCCGCTGTAATTATGCCCGTGACCACTTAGTAGCGTCGCTTCTGCTGCCGGAGAATGTCGAACTTGGCCGTGTCGGCCACGGCCATCACGGCCATCACGCCGGCCTGGACAGGATCCGAGACGACGAGATCCGCGGCATCGGGCACACTGCCCGCCATGTTCAACGAGATCACGTACAGCCCTTTTTGCCGGATCTCTTCGACGGCCCTGGTGATCTCACCGCCCATCAGCGCGCCGGCGAGGACCAGCAGGCGCACACGCGGCAGGCGGGGCACGGCGCGGACGGCCGCGGCGAGTTCCTGCTCGCCGACGAGCGGAATCGTGTCGACCGAGATGCGCTCTCCGCGGATGTTGTGGCGATCCGCTTCCGAGATGGCGCCCATGGCCACCTGCCCGACCTGCGCGCCGCCACCAATCACCACGATGCGCTTTCCGTACACCTTGGCGAAGGACGGCGTGCGCTCCACGCGCCGCACGCCGGAGATCGCGCTCAGGGTGTCGAAGAGCGCGTCCGGCGTGGTGGCGATGTCGAACTCGACATACACCTGCGCTTCATCGGCCACGGCATGGATATCGATGTAGCTGATGTTCGCCCGCTGGTCAGCGAACGCTTTGGTGAGATGAGCCAGCATGCCCGGCTCGTTTGCCATCGTCGCCAGCACCGCGTGAGTCGTCACGCGAAGAATGTACTACGGGTGATGGCGGATGCGCTGGGCGTCGTCGAGGCGCTGGCCGGCTGGCGCGCCTGCAATCGTCGTCGAACACGCCGGCCCACACGGGCCAGCCAGTCATCTGGGTGCTCGTCGCGCTCGGCGAGATCGAGCCGGTGTGGCAGCGGCTGGAGCGCGACTTCGAGAACCTGTGAAGCTCACGCCGCCCGGGGCTCATCCTCGTGGCGGCGGCCTTATTCAGTCGCCTGGTAGCTCGGCGTCATCGTGCCCGCCGGCCGGCGGCCATATTTCGCGATGATGGCAATCGCGGCCATCGCGATGAGCAATACGATCGCGCTCCCGATGTTGAACAGACCCTTCTCTCCATACCAGACGATCGAGTAACCCACCGATCCTACGAGCAGCGTGTAGTACGCATACGGCAGCAGCGTTTTGCGGATGACGACTCCCTCGCGGCCAGTCAGACCCACGACGGCGGACGCGGCCACCACGTTGTGAACGCAGATGATGTTGCCGGCCGCGCCGCCGACGGCCTGCAGGGCGACGATCCAGGTCGGGTCCACGGCGATGCGCTCGGCGACGCCGAACTGGAACAGCGCAAACATCATGTTGCTCACCGTGTTGCTGCCGGCGACGAACGCGCCGAGCCCGCCGATGAGCGGCGCGAAGAACGGCCACGCCGAGCCGGCGAGCGTTGCAGTGGCCTCGGCCAGCACGATCGGCATGCGCTCGTACCCGGCGGCGCCGCCGCCCGTGTTGATGAAGACCTGCACCATCGGCACGGTGAAGACCAGCGCGGCCGATGCGCCGATCATCACCTTCGACGAACCTCCGATCGCTTTGCGAAAGGCGGCCGGCTCCATGCGATGCAGCAGGAACGTGACGACCGCGACCACGATGAAGATCGTGCCCGGCAGGTACAAGGGCTGCACGCTCGCCGAAATCGTGGTGCCGAGCAGATTCGGTGCCTGCAGCGTCCACGACTGCAACCACGCGCCCACCGGCAGCGTGCGCAGCCTCGTCAGGACCAGCAGCACACCGACCAGCACGTATGGCGCCCAGGCGAGCGCCATGCTCATGCGCCCGTGACGGTGCTCGACGTCGTGGATCTGGATGGTTCCGGTCCATTCGGGATCCCAGCGCGCCTTCGGTTCGAAGTCCCAGTGGTCGTCGTCACGCGGCATCAGAAACCCGCGCTTGGCGGCGGGGATCACAATCGCGAGCCCGATGAGCCCACCGAACATGGACGGGAACTCGGGGCCCAGCAGATTCGCGAGCAGCACGTAGGGCACTGTCATGGCAAAGGCGGCGAACAGTGCGAATCGCCAGATGCGGAGCCCTTCGCCAAACGATCGGTTGCGCCCGAAGAACCGCGTCATCAGGGCCACGACGAAGAGCGGGATGAGCGTGCCGGCGATGGCGTGCAGCAGGGCAACCCTGGCGCCGATGAACGCCAGGAAGTCATGCCATTGGGCAAAGCCGCTCGCGGCCGCAAAGCTCCGGACCGCGTCGTCGTTGAGGCCAGTACTGACGCCGACGAGAATCGGCGTCCCAACGGCGCCGAACGACACCGGCGTGCTCTGAATGACCATGCCGGCGACGACGGCGGCCATGCCCGGAAACCCAAGCCCGACCAGCAGCGGCACCGCCACGGCGGCCGGCGTGCCGAAGCCCGCGGAGCCCTCGATGAACGAGCCGAACAGCCATGCCACGATGATCACCTGGACGCGCCGATCCGGCGTGATATCGGTGAAGCCCTGACGGATGGTCTTGAGCGCGCCGCTTTCCTGCAACACGTTGAGCAGCAGAATGGCGCCGAAAATGATGTAGACGAGCGAGGCCGCCGTGACCAGCCCGTTGATGCTGGCCGCCGCGACCTGCGCGGTCGACACCTGCCACACTCCGAGCGCCAGCGCCACGGCCACGGCGTAGGAAATCGGCATCGCCTTGCTGGCCGGCCAGCGCAGGACGACGAGAAAGATCGCCACAGCGGCAATCGGCAGCAACGACAGAACGGCTAATGTGCCAAGTCCCACAGCGCCCTCGGTTCTGGAAAAGTGCGCCGATACTATCCCGTGCTGCCGATTGCCACAAGGATGGACCCTGAAGGGTAGCTATGACGCGACGTACGCCGTCTTGACGATCGTGTAGAGCTCCTTCGCGTACGCGCCCTGCTCCCGTGGGCCGTAGCTCGACTTCTTGCGGCCGCCAAACGGCACGTGGTAGTCGAGGCCGGCGGTGGGCAGGTTCACCATCACAAGGCCGCTCTCTGAATTCCGCTTGAAGTGACTCGCGTATTTCAGCGAGGTGGTCACAATCCCGGCCGACAGACCAAACGGGGTCGCGTTGGCCATGGCCAAAGCTTCGTCGTAGTTCCGCACCCGGATCACCGCGGCTACGGGTCCGAAGATCTCTTCCTGGTTGATGCGCATCTCCGGCGCCGTGTCCGTGAAGATCGCCGGCGCCATGTAATAGCCATCGGTGTCGCGCGTGAGACGCTCTCCGCCGTGCACGAGCCGGGCGCCTTCCTTTCGTCCGATCTCGAGGTATTGCAGATTCTTCTCGAGCTGCCGCTCGTCGACGACCGGCCCGATCTCCGTGCCCGGCTTGAGCGCGTCGTCAACCACGAGCGTCTTCATGCGCGCGATCATCGCCTCCACGAACCGATCGTGAATGCCCTCGGTGACAATCAGCCGGCTGGAGGCGGTACACCGCTGTCCTGCCTGGAAGAAGGCGCCGTTGATCGCCACCGACACAGCCGTCGCCAGGTCAGCATCGTCGAGGACGATCAGCGGGTTCTTGCCGCCCATCTCCAACTGCACGCGAGCGCCGGTCCTGACCGCGGCGGCAGCCACCGAAGGCCCGACGTCCTGAGAGCCGGTGAAGCTCACGGCATCGACGTCCGGCGAGGCGGCGAGCGCGGCGCCGAGGCGGCTGCCCGGCCCCATCACCAGATTGAGCACGCCCGCGGGCAGGCCCGCGCGCTGAACGATATCCACGAGCGTCCACGGCGAGGCAGGCACGAGCTCGGCGGGCTTGAAGACGACGCTATTGCCGAAGGCGAGCGCGGGCGCGATCTTCCACGCCGGGATCGCCAGCGGGAAGTTCCACGGCGTGATCGCGACGACGACGCCGAGCGGCTCACGCGTGATTTCGACCTCGATGCCTGGCCGGGTGGAGTCGATCTTCTCTCCGCCGGACCGCACCGCCTCGCCGGCGAAGAACTTGAAAATCGCTCCCGCGCGCGCCGCCTCGCCGATGCCGTCGGCGAGAGGCTTGCCCTGCTCTCGTGAGAGCAGGCGTCCCAACTCGTCCTTCCGCGCGAGGATCTCGGTGCCGGCGCGGTCGAGGATGTCGAACCGCTCCTGAGGCGTCGTCCGCGACCACTTCGGGAACGCGGCCCTCGCGGACGCGATGGCGTGTTCGGCCTCGGCTGTCGTGGCGCGAGCGAACTCGCCGACGACATCGCTCAGATTCGACGGGTTGACGTCGGTTGTGCGATCGGCCGAGTCCACGGATCGGCCGTCGATGAGATTGGGAAATGTCGCTGGCATGGTTCCGCTCCAGATGTGTCAGTGCAGCCGCGGCCGTGGGACGTGGGCAAGGTCGCACCACACATCGGCCATGGCCGAAAAATCCCTGGCGCCCTGTCCCTGTCCGCGCGCGGTGCTGAAGGACTCGCGGGCTGCGGCCGCAATCGGCACGGGCACGTGCGCCGCGTTGGCGGCCTCGACGATCAGTGTCAGATCCTTGTGCGCGAGGTCGATCGTGAAGCCCGGCTCGGTATCACCCTTGAGCACCTTGGCCGGCCATGCCATCTTCAGCTGGCCGTTGGTGGCTGTCGTGCCGTGGATCACGTCGAGCGTCCTGTCGAGCGACAGGCCGAATCGCTGCGACAGGGCCAGCGCTTCGGCGTTGAAGGCACACGAGATGATCGCCAGATAGTTGTTCACGAGCTTGGTGCGCATGCCGGCGCCGACACCACCGCAATGGTGGATCGTCGTCCCCATGGCTTCGAGCAGCGGCCTGACGCGCGCGAATGCGTCGTCGGCAGCCCCGACCATGAAGAGGCACTCGCCGCGCGCGGCGTGGCTCGCCAGGCGTCCGACCGGTGCATCGACGAAGGCACTTCCCTTGGCCTCGGTCGCGACAGCCAGGCGATCGGTGACGAGGGGATCGATGGTGCTCATGTCCACGATGACGCTGCCGGGCGCCAGATGCGCGAGGACTCCGTCATTGCCCGCCACCACGTCCGCCACGATCGCCGAGTCGGGCAGCATCGTAAAGACGATGTCGCTTTCGGCGGCGACCGCGGCACAGCTCACCGCGGATCGCGCGCCGGCCTGCTCGAGCACGTGCACGGGACCGGGCTGGATGTCGCACACGATCACGGAGAAGCCTTTGCGGCACAGGTTCGTGGCCATGGGCCGGCCCATGTTGCCGAGTCCGATGAATCCAATCAGGTCCATCTGCCGTCCCTTTCACGCGAACTTGATGCAGACGTTCTTGACCTGCGTGTAGCCGGCCAGCGACTCGAGGCCTTTCTCGCGACCATAGCCGCTTTTCTTGTATCCGCCGAACGGGAGCTCGACTCCGCCCCCCGCACCATACGTGTTGACGTACACCTGACCCGACTTGATCGCGGACGACACCGCCATCGCCTTGTTGATATCGCGCGTCCAGATGCCCGCCACGAGTCCGTACTGGCTGCGATTGGCGATCGCGATCGCCTCGTCGATCTCGTCGAAGGTGATGATCGCCAGGACCGGGCCAAAGATCTCTTCCTGCGCGACCCGCATGTCCGCCGATACCTGATCGAGCAAGGTCGGCTGGAAGAAGAACCCGCGCCCGAGCGCGGGGTCCGACGGCCGCTCGCCGCCGGCGGCGACCGTCGCCCCTTCCTTGCGGCCGATCGTCACGTAGCCTTCAATCGTTTCGAGCTGCCGCTTCGAGATGATGGGGCCCATGTCCGGGTCGCTCACGCCAGGACCGACGCGCATGCCCGTCACCCGCTCGGCGAGTCGCGCGACCAGGGCGTCGTGCGCTCTGCGCTCGACGAGCAGGCGCGACCCGGCCGAACACGTCTGACCGGCATTCTGAAAGATGGCCGTGGCGACACCCTGGACGGCCAGATCGAGATCGGCATCCGCAAAGACGATGTTCGGCGACTTGCCACCGAGCTCCATCACGACGGGCACCACATTCTCGGCGGCCATCTTGGCGACGCTGATGCCGACGTCCACCGAGCCGGTGAACGTGAGCTGATTGATGTCGGGATGGCTGGCGAGCGCCGCGCCGGCTTCCGAGCCGGTGCCCGGCACCACGTTGAGCACGCCCGCAGGCAATCCGCAGGCCAGCGCGACCTCGCCGAGCCGCAGCGCCGTCATCGGCGCCTCGCTCGACGGCTTCAGCACCACAGTGCACCCGGCGGCGAGCGCCGGCGCAACGCCGCGGGCGCCAATCTGAATGGGATAGTTCCACGGCACGATCTGGGCGGAGACGCCGATGGGCTCGCGGATCGTGTAATCCAGGAAGCCAGGCCCGAGCGGGATCGTGTTGCCCATAATCTTGTCGGCGATGCCGGCAAAGAACTCGAAGTAGCGTGCGGCGACCTGCACGTCGGTGCGCGCCTGTCGCAGCGGCTTGCCGTTGTCGCGGCTCTCGAGCGTGGCCAACTCTTCGGCGCGGTCCCGCAGCATCTGCGCCATGCGAGTCATGATGCGGCCACGTTCGGCCGGCGCCAGGCCGCCCCAGGCCTTCGAGTCCAGCGCCGCCCGGGCCGATTGGACGGCACGATCCACGTCTGCCTTCGTCGACTTGGCGACGGTGGCCAGGACCTCACCCGAGGAAGGATCGTACACGTCGATGGTCCCTCCGTCGGATGCGTTCACGCGCGTACCGTCGATGATGAGTGTATCCACCGTTTGAATCATGTCCGCCTCCACGGCTCTCGGCTGTCGGCTATCGGCTCTTTCGGCTCCCAGCCTTCAGCGCTGTAAGCCGTCAGCTGAGAGCTGTAAGCGCCGAGAGCTGAAAGCCGTCAGCCGAGAGCTGTAAGCGCCGAGAGCCGAGAGCTGAAAGCTGAAAGCTGAAAGCTGAAAACTTACGCGCCGCGCACTGCGCGCAGCGTAGCACCGTAATTCGATCGATCGATCTTTGCCTCAATCAGGCTCGGTCCGTCGCGCGTCTGCGCCTCGTGGACCGCGCGGTCGAGCTCGGCCTCATCTGAGGCGACCCACGCCGCGACGCCGAAGCTCGCCGCCAAAGCCGGCCAATCGACCGCGCCGAGCGAGACGCCCGCTGGCGTAAGCTGTCGAGCCTGCTGCTTGATCTCGATCAGACTCAACGACGCGTCGCTGAAGACGATGACGATGATTCGCAGGCTTTCGCGAACAGCGGTCAGCAGCTCGCCGAGGCACATCAACAACCCGCCGTCGCCGGTCAGCACGACAACCGCCCGGCTCCGGTCGAGGAGCGCGGCTCCTATCGCCGCAGGCAGCGCAAAGCCCATCGTCGAGAGCCCGTTCGAAATCAAAAGATGGTTCGGCTCACTCGCCGGCCACAGCATCGTCGCGGGAAACATATGCGCGCCGGCGTCCACAGTCACCCGGCCGACGACGGAGGCCAGCCGCGCCGCGGCGATCTCCACGACCCGGTGTGCGGGCAGGCCAGCCGCCGGGATGGAAACCTCCCGTCGCTGCCGGGAGACCTGCTGACGGAGCCGCGCCTGATTCCAGTCCGAGACAGCCAGCGTCGCCGCGAGCTGCCCGGCTGCCGTTGGGACATCCGTCACCATCTGGGCGGCAAACGGGACATGCCTGTCCTCGACCGTCCCCTGCCCGCAGTAGACAATCGGTTGCTCGTGCGCCCACCGGCGCGGAATGAGCTCGACCGGATCGAGGCCGATCCCAATCAGCAAGTCACTGTCGGCGATGACCGGCTGTTCGATCGTCGCATTGGAAAAGACCCCGGCAAACCACGCGTGATCGTCGGGCACGACACCCTTGGCTTTGTAGGTGACCATCGCGGGCACGTGGCGCCGCTCGCAGAGGCGTCGAACGGCCTCGGCATCCTCGCGGCGGCGGGCGCCGAGGCCGACCAGCAGGAGCGGCTTTCGCGCGCGCGACACCAGCGCGGGAACGGAGGCGGCCACCACAGGCGGAGGTGCCTCGCTCGCACGCCGGCGGTGAGGTTCGGCTGTCGCCGACGCCACATCGCCTGGGCATTCGAGGTGAACCGGCCCCGCGGGGTACGCCAACGAAGTACGGATCGCGCAGGCGGCGACCTGTGACGCGTTGTCCGGGCTGAGGACAGCAGACGACTTCGTGATCGGCGACAGCAGCGCCGCCTGATCGAGCCGCTGGTGCTCGAACGCGCCAGCCGCCGCGATGGGATGGCTGTCGCTGAAGACGACGAGCGGCACGCGGTCGAGAAATGCGCATGCCACACCATTCACGACCGACGCCGCGCCGGGCCCGAGCGTCGTCAAACAGGCGCCAGGCCGGCCGGTGATCTCGGCCTGTGCGATGGCCGCCAGCGCGGCCGCGGTTTCGTGGGACGTCAGCACGAATGGCAGGCCGGCGCGGCCGGCGGCCGCGATGATGTCGAGGTTGCTGCCGCCGCCCGGCACGCCGAAGAGCGTGTGGACGCCCGCGTCGCGCAACGCAGAAACGATGACTGCGGCGACCGTTGGCATGAGGCGCCAATAGTACTCCGTGGATACGCGTATGATTTGCACCGTGCCACGAGTCGAAGCTCACCAGGATCCTCACCAGGATCTGCGGTCCGCCGTCCGCGACCTCTGCAAAGCGTTTCCCGACAGCTACTGGCGCGAACTCGACGCCCAGCGGGCCTATCCCGGCGCGTTCGTCAAGGCGCTGACGGACGCCGGGTACCTTGCCGCGCTGATTCCGGAAGAGTTCGGCGGCTCCGGCCTGGGCGTTGGCGAAGCCTCGATCATCCTCGAAGAGATCAACCGCAGCGGAGCCAACGCGGGCGCGTGCCACGCACAGATGTACACGATGGGGACGCTCCTGCGGCACGGATCCGACGCACAGAAGCGTGAGTATCTGCCGAAGATCGCGAGCGGCGAGCTCCGCCTGCAAGCGTTTGGCGTGAGCGAGCCGACCACCGGATCGGACACGACGCAGTTGAAGACCACGGCCGTGCGCAACGGCGACCGCTACGTCATCCGCGGCCAGAAGATCTGGATCTCGCGCGCCGAACATTCCGATTTGCTGCTGCTGATCGTGCGGACCACGCCGGTTGCGGAGGTCAGGAAACGGACCGACGGGCTGTCGGTCCTGCTCATCGACATGCGGCAGGCCGCCGGCCGCGGGCTGACCATCCGTCCGATCCGCACGATGATGAATCACGCGACCACGGAGCTCTTCTTCGATGACCTGGAAGTGCCGATTGAGGCCCTCGTCGGCGAGGAGGGCAAGGGATTTCGCTACCTGATCGACGGATTGAATGCGGAACGGATCCTCATCGCCGCTGAATGCGTCGGCGATGGCCGCTGGTTCATCGAGCGTGCGACGAGATATGCCAACGATCGCGTCGTGTTCGGCCGGGCCATCGGGCAGAACCAGGGCGTCCAGTTCCCGATTGCGCGCGCACACGTCAACATCGAGGCCGCCGACCTGATGCGAATCCGCGCCGCGGAGCTCTTCGATCGCGGTGAGCCGTGTGGCGCCGAAGCCAACATGGCAAAGCTCCTCGCGGCCGACGCCTCGTGGGAAGCCGCCAACGTCGCGGTGCAGACGCACGGCGGTTTTGGCTTTGCCGAGGATTACGACATCGAGCGCAAGTTCCGCGAGACGCGGCTTTACCAAGTCGCGCCGATCTCGACCAACCTGATTCTCGCCTACGTCGCCGAACACGTGCTCGGCCTGCCGCGGTCGTATTGAGGACTCCTGAATGCCTCCTCCTTTACAGGGCATCACTGTCGTCTCGATCGAACAAGCCGTCGCCGCGCCCTTCGCGACGCGTCAGCTCGCCGACCTCGGCGCGCGGGTGATCAAAATCGAACGGCCGGATGGCGGCGACTTCGCACGGAGTTACGACCAGACCGTCAACGGGCTGTCGAGCTACTTCGTCTGGCTCAATCGCTCGAAGGAGTCGTTGACGCTGGATCTCAAGCACCCGGCCGCCCACACCGTGCTTGACCGGCTGCTCGCGCAGGCGGACGTGTTTGTCCAGAACCTGGCACCTGGCGCAGCGGATCGGCTTGGCGTGGCCGCCGCCGATCTGCGCGTGCGTTATCCACGTCTCATCACCTGTGCGGTCTCGGGCTACGGCTCGTCTGGACCGTTCGCGCAGAAGAAGGCCTACGACATGCTGGTTCAGGCCGAAGCCGGGGTCGTGTCGATCACCGGCACGCCCGGCACACCAAGCCGTGTCGGCATCTCGGTTGCCGACATCGCCGCCGGCATGTATGCGTACTCAGGCATCCTGACGGCCTTGCTGGCGAGAACCTCGTCGGGACAGGGCACGACGATCGACGTCTCGCTGTTCGACGCGCTCGGCGAGTGGATGAGCGCGCCGGCCTACTACACCGTCTACGGTGGCGTGGAGCCTCCGCGCAGCGGCGCCGCCCACGCGACGATCGCGCCGTACGAGCTGTTCGTGACCGCCGACGGCGTGGAGATCTATCTCGCGATCCAGAACACGCGTGAGTGGAGGCGCTTCTGCGAACACGTGCTCGGTGAGCCTGCCCTGGCCGGCGAGCCGCGCTTCGCAACGAATGCAATGCGCGTGCGGCACCGTGACGTCCTGCACCCGGTGATTGCCGAGGTCTTCGCGCGCATCTCGGGCGCCGACCTTGTCGCCCTGCTGGAGTCGGCAGGTATCGCGTACGCCCGCCGCAACTCGGTCCGCGAATTCGTGGAGCACCCTCAACTGGCGGCGCGCAACCGGTGGTGCAACGTCGGCTCGCCCGCCGGCCCGGTGCGCGCGCTGAAGCCGCCGGTGCAGATGGGCGGCGCCGATGCCGTCATGGGCGACATCCCGTCACTGGGTCAGCATAGCGAGCGGATTCTCGAAGAGCTGGGGTTCGAGGCGATCACCATCGGCGCCTGGCGAACGGAGAAGATGATCTGATGGCTGTCAAAGAAGGCTGGACGGGACGCGTGTTCGAAGACTTCGAGGTCGGCGACGTGTACGAGCATCCGCTCGGGCGCACCGTCCTGGCGGCCGACAACGTCTGGTTCACGTGTCTGACGATGAACACGAATCCGATTCACTTCGATGCGGAGTATGCGAGCCGGACCGAGTTTGGCAAGCCGCTCGTGAATTCGTGCTTCACGCTCGCACTGGTGACCGGCCAATCGGTGACCGACCTCACCGTCAACGCGGTTGCCAATCTCGGATGGGACGAGGTGCGGCTGCCACACCCGCTCTTCGAGGGCGATACCGTCCGCTCGAAAAGCGAGGTGCTGGAAACGCGCGAATCGAAATCACGCCCGCACGTCGGCATCGTGCGCGTGAAGACGACCGGGACGAATCAGCACGGCACGACCGTCATCGAATTCACGCGGACGTTCATGGTCTGGAAGCGGGGGCGTGTCCCGAGGTCCGGCCTCTAGAACGCGAAGGAGAGGGCAGCCGTCAAAAGCCGGATGTCCTCGACCTGCCCGATCTGGCGCAGCATCGCGAGCGCAGTCTCGCACGATGCGTCCGGCAACGCCCGGCGGGCGCACTCCAGAAACTTCGCATCCAGTTCGGCGTCAGCCGCCGGTCGCTCCGGGTATCCGCGAGCCCCGTTTGCGTGCGCGGTGAGGACACGGCCGTCTCGCAGCCGCACGCTGACTCGCGCCTGGGTGAGCGGTGGCCCGGTGCCATCGACCGAGGGATCCACGCGCATCGTCACGCGCGGCATGAGCGCCGTCACGCCGGCATTCGAGAGCGTCGCCGCGTCGAATGTTTCGAGGCCCACGCGGCCGAAGACGACGGCGGCCGCCGCGCAGAACGGCATGCTGAACTTCCCTTCCAACCCTGACGCGGGACGCTCGTAGATCAAGATCGTCGGCGTAATCGAATCGACGCCGATGTCGATGTGCTGGACATCGTCCGCCTCGAATCCCTCGCGACGGCGCAGATCCAGGAGGGCGTCGAGGGCGGGATGCGTGCCTGCGCACGAGGGGTACAACTTCACGGTGATGCCGGTATCGAGAATCTCCCAGCGTCGGCCGAGATCCGCGAGCGCATCGCCGATGGCGATCCGCTCGCCGTCCATCGCGTGGAGAAATCCCTGAGGGCCATCGAGCGCCAGCGCGCTCGCGATCATCCCGCCTTTCGCCAGCAACCCGGCATGGACGCCGTTTCGGGCGGCCAGTCCCGCGTGCAACGGCTTGACCATCGTCCCGAAGTTTTCTTTCAGGCCGGACGCCTCGGACGCAGCGATCGCCAACGCGTGACCCGCTGCGGCCCGGTCGAGTCCGAGCAACCGGCTCACGGCAGCGGCCGCGCCGATGGTTCCGATCGTCGAGGTGCAATGCCATCCGCGCTGATAGTGACGCGGGTTCATCAAGCCGCCGAGACGTGCCTCGATTTCGAAACCCACGATGTAGGCGTCGAGCACATCGCTCCCGGTGGAACCCGCCAGCTCTCCCGCCGCCAGCAGCGCCGGCATCAGCGGCGCGCTGGGATGCGCCAGCGAGACAAAACACATGTCGTCGTAGTCGAGGGCGTGCGCCGCCGTCCCGTTCGCGAGTGCGGCGCCAGCCGCGCTCGCGCGGCCCCGCGTGCCCAGCACGCGGCAGGCGCCACCGCCCTCGTTCGCGACCACCTGTTGGACGATGCGGCTCGCCGGTTCTGATGCGCCCGCGAGCGTGACGCCGGCGGTGTCGAGCACAGCCGCGGCCGCGCGCGCACGCGCCAGGGCCGGCGGCCGGGCGTCCACGACGAAGTCGCCCACGCGAACGCCGGCCGTCATAGCGACGCGCCCTCGGTCGCGGCTTCGGCGTTGCCGATGGCGGCCATGAACCGCTGCTTGATGAAGACGCAGTCGAGCGGCGGCTTCGCCGTCGGCGCTGATTCAGACACCTTCGCGACAATCACCCAGGGCCCGTCTTCCACACGCGCGCGAGCGATGGCCGCGTCGAGCTCGTCCTCGGTCCGGACGGTGGCTGTCTGAGTCGCGCCCATGGCACGCGCCACGGCCTCGAGATCGGCGCCGTGCGCCGTTGCCGTTTCCTGGCCACCGGTCGTTCCGTAGAGCTCGTTGTTCCAGACAAGGATGACGAGGTTCGCCGGGCGGGTCCAGCCGATCGTCGCCAGCGATCCGAGATTCATGAGCAGCGATCCATCGCCATCGACAACCCACACACGACGCTCCGGACGTGCCAGCGCCAGCCCGAGGCCGATAGACGAAGCGAGGCCCATGCTACCCCACGTGTAGAAATTCTCCTGGCGATCGCCGGCCGCGAACAGATCGTAGGCCGGGTGGCCGAGACTCGCCACGATGGGCTCGCGGTCGAGCGCGGCAGTCAATCGGCGAGTGGCGTCGAGCCGGTTCACGAGCGCCCCTGTGAAGGCACGGTGAGGCGACGAGGCAGCAGACAGACACCCGGCAGCCGCGTACCAAACGCCGTCTGACCGGCAAGCCGAACGGTCTCGGCCGTCACGTCAGGCGTCTCAGCGGTCACGTGCGGCAGACCAATCGCGTCACAGATCGCACGCAGGGCGCGGCCCATCGGCACCTGCGCGTCGTTCCACTCACCAGCGTCGCCGCGCATGCTGATGATGATGAGCGCGGGAATCTTGTACGGCAGCAGGAGCGATGTCAGCGCGTTCAGCGAATTGCCCAGCCCGCTCGACTGCAACATCACCGTGGGCCTGGCGCCGCCAAGGTACAGGCCGGCCGCGATGCCGAAGGCCTCTTCTTCCCGCGTCGCCAGCGTCGTCCGGACGTCCGCGAAGCCCTCAGCGAGAACGCGCAGCACATGTGACAGCGGATTGTCAGGAACGTAGACGACGTGCCGGCAGCCGACGGCGTGCAGACCCGCACAGACGCCGGATGCCCACTGTGGCTCGAAACCCATGCGCCGAGTTTACCCGCACCCCTACGAACGCGTCACAGCATCACAGCATTAGGACCTCGCGCGGCGAAAGATGCTCGGCGATGGCCCCATCACCGGTCGCGAGCTTCCACCTGCGCACCCTGGCATGGGCGACGATGAGCCGATCGAATGGGTCGCGC
The DNA here is from genome assembly GCA_035512515.1 of Vicinamibacterales bacterium. Taxonomy (GTDB): domain Bacteria; phylum Acidobacteriota; class Vicinamibacteria; order Vicinamibacterales; family UBA2999; genus JACCSI01. The sequence continues at coordinate 523 of DATKDY010000342.1, read as the reverse complement.
GTCCATGTGACGTCCGTTGCCGTCTGGAACCAGGCGCCCGCCGGTGGTTCGTCCTGCAGCCAGCGCGGATCATTCACCACATCCGCGACAGACCGGCCCGGCACGACGCGCCCGCGACCGGCTTCAATCAGCATGTGGAGCTCCAGTAGTGACGCGGGAGAGACATAGAGTCGAGGCGCCCTGGCCAGCTGCCGCGTCCGCGGATGATCGCGCAGCAGCCAAATCAAGGCGTTGGTGTCGAGCAGAATCACCGCGGCTTTCGCGTGCGGCGCTTACGAAACTTCGCGCCGCCAGGCGTCAAATCCCAGGTCCACTGACCAGCGTCAACCGCGGGGTCCAGCCATTCGAAAAACTTCGACGTGGCGTGTCGAGGCTTTTGCGGCTCGGCACGCAGCACGAAGCGAACGCCATGCCGCTCGATGACGACCGTGTCGCCCTGTGCGGCCTGGTCGAGGAGGTCTCCAAAGCGCGCCCGTGCCTCCGCCACCGTGAAGCCCTTCACGAAGTACATTGTACATCGCAA
>DATKDY010000341.1:0-3750 GCA_035512515.1 Vicinamibacterales bacterium | reverse complement strand
GTCCGTTAGAAGGCGCTTCAAAACGCTTGGCCCCGCAGGCGTTCGTTTCCGCCCCTGATCCCCTCCCCCGGGAACTGAAGTTGGTCTTTCGGCTCCAGAATCGAGCAGCTGCCGCACCCGTGGTCGCCTCTGCGGCGACCTCTGCAAGTTCCCGGGACGCTTGTGGGTTCTGTCTCACTTCAAGCGCGATCGCTCGTTCGTTCTTGCCCTATTGGTGCTGTCCAAGCGCCTGGCCTCATACCGGTCGAGGGTCGTCGCGTCGTTGAAGATGCTCCTGAGCGCCTTCTAACAGGGAATTGCTGCTGCGCGGGTAGCCGGGAGGGTGCGTCTCCGACCGCGTAAGGTTCGTGACCAGCGCTCGGCGGGGCTCGCTTCTCTACCCGTTGTACTATTGTGGCGGGTAGGCTGTTGTGTCGTCAGCCTTGCCACCAGATAGCCCGCGCCAGCAGAATTCCGAGTCCGTTAGAGTGCACCTAAGCCCCGAGGAGCGACCATGTCCAGTCTCACGAAGCAGGACCGCGATCAGATTCGCACGATGGTCGAGAAGACCTGGGTGAACGCCTGCCTTCGATCTGACTGGAATGCTGCAATCGCCCAATGCACAGAAGACGTCAGCTACATGCCGGCTGACACCCCCATGGTCCGCGGCAGAAACGAGTTGAAGGGCTTCCTCAACGACTTTCCGCAGCTCCTCGAGTTCTCGCAGACCTTGTTGGATGCCTCGGGCGACTCGTCACTTGCTGCCGTCCAGGCAACGTTTGCTGGTTCGTTCACAGTGGACGGCCAGAAGCTCGCTGGATCTGGGAAGGTGCTCGCGACCGCCACGAAAGAGGACGGGCACTGGCTGTTCTCGGCGGTCTGCTTCAACTGGGACGCCCCTCCGGCACCTGTGGCCTAGAGGATCCTCCTCACATGGCCGCGATGACGAGGGGAATGTCCGAGTCATCGGCGGGTGCACTCTAACAGGGAATTGCTGCTGCGCGGGTAGCCGTGAAGGAAGGTCTCCGACCTTCTAAGGCTCACAATCAGCGCTCGACTTCGCTCGCTTCTGCACCGGTAGAGCGCCGTGGCGGGTAGGCTCGGTGACCCCCGGCTTGTGTACTGATAGCCCGCGTCAGCAGAATTCCGGGTCCGTTAGGAAGCCTCATAACAGTGCGGTACGGCCGACATTTCACGAGAGACTCAGATGACCGCCTTCGAGTTTCTTTCTGTGGCCCTCTCGTTCGTTCTGGGCTTAGCCGTCACCCTGGTCCTGACCTCTCTACTGACGGCCTTTCGCGCGCGAAGACACGCTCGGCTCCACTGGCTACCCTTCCTCTGGGCCGGTTACGTCCTTGTTTACCAGTTCCAATACTGGTGGGCGATCTTCGCCCTGTCCTCGGCTGCGTCTTGGTCCGTCGCAGCGTTTGGCCTTCTCTTACTTCTCGCCGCCATCCTCTTCATGGCGGGCGGCCTCGTGTTGCCGATTGGGTCAACCGCCTATCCCGACGATCTATACGCATACTTCGACGACGACGGCAAATGGTGCGTCGTGGCGATCGCAGCTTACAACCTAGTTGGCATGTTTGCCAACGTCGCTCTCTTTGACCTTCCCGTTCTTTCGATTCTTCACGCCCTCCTTGTGGCCGAAGTGGGGTTAGCGGCAGTAGTTGTCTCAAGCCGGCGCCGACCTGCGCAAACCTTTGCAAGCATCGCTTTTGGCGTCTTGCTTGCTGGAAATCTGGTCTTGGCTACGCCCCCTTCCTACTAGGCGGACGGCTTCCTAACAGGGAATTGCTGCTGCGCGGGTTGCCGGGAAGGAAGGTCTCCGACCTTCTAAGGCTCACAATCAGCGCTCGACTTCGCTCGCTCCAGCACCGGTTGGACTCCGTGGCGCGTAGGCTCGGTGGCCCCAGGCTTGTGCACTCATGGCCCGCGCCAGCAGAATTCCGGTTCCGTTATACCGCGCTACTCGTCGTCGGTCGCGTCTTCGCGGAGTAGGTCCCAGAAGCCTCGCGGACTTAGGATCCGGACCGACGTCTGGCCGTCGATCTCGAGGAAGGCATGATCTCCGGTCACCAAGACGTCCGACGCGCCTGCCACGGCCTGCTCCAGAACGGTGAGGTCGTCGGCATCGCGGAGCGAGAGCTCGAGACGCGGTGCCTTGGCGATGACCTCGGCCTCGCGTCGGATGAACTCGTTCGCCTCGTCGGCGAGCTCCTTCGAGGCCCGAAACTTCCGCATCAGGACGCGGTGGAGCTCCGAAAGCACCTTTTCCCCGACGACGAGCTGATGTTCGGCTAGGGTGACTTGGAGGACATCAGCGCAGAGACCGCGCGTTGCGATCGCCGAGGCCAGCACGTTGGTGTCGAGGAAGACCCTCACGACACGTCGCGGAATACATCTTCGTCCGTGAGATAGCCCTGGGCCTCGGCGAAGGGCATGATCCGTCGCCGCAGGTCCTCGAACTGGGCAACGGCCAACTGTCGCTTGAGTGCATCCCGAACGAACTCGCTGCGAGTGCGGCCACTGCGCTTCGCAGCCCGAGACAGTCGTCGCTCGAGGTCGGGATCTAGCCTTATCGTCAGAGCAGAGGTCTTCATGTCATGCAATGTAATACGGGGGCGCGGTATAACAAGGGTTTGCACCTGACGCGGTAGGCGAGTAGGGTGCCGGGACGCTCGGCTTGCACCTCGCGACCCGGCGGGGGCATGTTGGTCGCGCAGGTGAAACCCAGCACGTTAGAGAGCCTCACACCCGCTTCGGAATGCCGACCACTTTTACCTGGAAGCGAGGTCTCGCTGAGGGGACGGTAATCGTCCTCTCTGTCTTCGTGGCATTGGCAGCAGATGCCTTGTGGGACGGGCGGCAGGCTTCCGGCCTCGAGTCTCAGGTGCTCGCCGAGGTCGCCGAGGAAGTCGCGGCCAACCAGGCAGAACTCCAGTTCAACGTCGAGTTCATCACTGCCCTACTCGACCGTACCGACCGATTTCTGCGGTCTCGATCAGCCGTTCTTGCCACCCTGCCTGAGGATTCGGTTCAGCCGATGCTTGAGGGCCTCTCACGCCCGCAAACCTTCGACCCGCAGACCTCTGCTGCATCACTTCTCTCTCAGACGGCGCTGCTGTCAGCAGATGGCATAGGTGTCAGGGCGCGTGTTTCGGAGTTCTTTGCACGCGTGTCGGATGCGGACGAAGAGAAGGAGTGGTTCAACCAAACGTCTCGGGATCTGCAGGACCACCTTGCCACGTACGCCGCTCGAGCAGCGGAGGACGGACGCGGTACGGTGAACGAGATGGCTGCGCGCTTGGGCGCTTCCGTTCTTGGAGAGCTGCGAATGGACGAGCAACTCGTGCGTCTGGTGATTCAGCGTGGGGCCGCTGGAGAGATCTATCTCCGCAATCTCGCGACGTTGACCGCTTTGCTGGAATCACTCAGCGCTCAGTTGGGAGAAAAGTGAGCAACGATTTGGGGGGAGGCTCTCTAACAAGGAATTGCTGCTGCGCGGGTTACCCGCACGGCTCAGTCTCGAAACGGGCAGCTACGTGAACAGCGCTCGACGGGGCTCGCTTCAGCACCGCTAGACTTGGCGGGTAGGTTGTGCTTGTGGTCTTGGACTTGCGACCTCGTGGGCCGCGCCAGCAGAATTCCGGGTCCGTTATGTCGCTCCTCTTTCTCTTGAGACCATCAACGCTATGACCGATCACCCCAGCCCACAATCAATCATGCAGCTCGGCATGGGCTTTTGGGCGTCCAAGACCCTCCTCAGTG
>DATKDY010000340.1:0-27627 GCA_035512515.1 Vicinamibacterales bacterium | reverse complement strand
GACGCAGCAGTACGACCAGCCGCTGACGGCGGAGCGGCTCTTCGCCTGGCACGCGTCGCTGTTCCCGACGGGCCGTAGCGGCATGCATCGAATCACGGTCGGCGCATGGCGTGACGATCGCACCGCACCGATGCAGGTGGTGTCCGGTCCCGTGGGACGCGAACGCGTGCACTTCGAAGCACCTGCGGCCGAGCGACTCGAAGAAGAGATCCAGCAGTTGCTCGAGTGGTTCAACAGCGACACGACGACCGAGCCCGTGCTGAAGGCGGCGCTTGCGCATCTCTGGTTCGTGACCGCTCACCCGTTCGACGATGGCAACGGCCGGATTGCGCGCGCGATCGCGGACATGTCGCTGGCCAGGTCGGAAGGGAGCTCGCAGCGGTTCTTCAGCATGTCGGCGCAGATCCGTGAGGAGCGTGCCGAGTACTACGGCATCCTTGAACGGACGCAGAAAGGGACGATGGACGTCACGGCCTGGATGAAGTGGTTCCTCGGTTGCCTCACTCGCGCCATCGAGGGTGCCCAGTCTGCGCTCTCAGGCGTGATCGAGAAGGCGCGGTACTGGGAGAAGCTGCGTGATGTGCCGCTGAACGAGCGTCAGCGGCTCGTGATTCACAGGATGCTCGAAGGCTTCGAGGGGAAGCTGACGACGTCGAAATGGGCGACCCTGACGAAGAGCTCCAACGACACGGCGCTGCGGGACATCCAGCAGCTCGTCGAGCGTGGCGTTCTGGTCCGGAACCAGGCCGGCGGCCGGAGCACCAGCTACTCGCTCGCTGGCTTGTGATTGGTTCGACCTCGAGGCTGCAAACGACCCCATCGCGCCCGTCTGGGTCCCAGGAGGTACTCGCAGGCACCGCCTCGGAACTTTGGGGCGGTTCCCACTCGTCTGAACACGGGAGTCTCGTAATCGTGAACCCTGGAACCTTGGATCCATAGAACTTTGGAACTGCTTGTTTCCCTGCGCCACTTGGCGAAGGCGCCCGGCTTCACGGTTGCGGCCGTGGTCGTGCTGGCGTTGGGCATCGGCCTCAACGCCGCGATGTTCGGGCTCATCTACGCGTTTGGCTTTGCCGGGCGGCCCTACGCCGAGCCTGAGCGCGTCGTGCAGCTCTATTCGAGTCAGACCAGCCAGCCGGACTCGTACCGCGCGTTCTCCTATCCCGCCTATCAGCAGCTCGCCGCGAACACGACGGTGTTTTCCGGCATCCTCGCCCACAGTCCGACGATGGTCGGCGTGAGCGAAGGCGGCGACACGCGGCGTACGTTTGGCGCGATCGTCAGCCGCAACTATTTTGAGGTGCTCGGCGTGCCGATCGTCCAGGGGCGCGGTTTCACCGACGAGGAGAGTCGCCCGGGACAGGACATCCCGGTGGTCATCGCCAGCCACGCGTACTGGCAGCGCACTGGCCTCGACCCGAATCTGGTCGGGTCGACGGTCCGCGTCAACGAACGCGCCTTCACGGTCGTGGGGATCGCGCCGCGCGGGTTCACCGGAACCATGGTCGTGTTTGGCGCCGACCTGTTTTTTCCGCTTGGAATGTTCCACTCCATCTCCAGCGATTTTGACGGCGAGAACCAGCGACGGCTGGAAAGCGCCGGCGCCTTCAACCTGTTTCTCGTCGGTCGTCTCGCCGCCGGAGTCACGCACGAGGTAGCCGCGGAGCGCCTGACCCTGGCCGGGTCTGAGCTGCAGCGCGCTTTCCCGGCTGAGTACGAAGACGCACGCGTCACCACCGCGCCGTTGCCACGGTTTGGCACCAGCACGTCACCCAGCGACGAAGGCGTGCTCGCTCTGTTGGGCGCCGTGCTCCTCGGCCTGACGGCGGCGGTGCTGTTGACGGTCTGCCTCAATCTCGCGGCGATGCTGATGGCGCGCGGACGGGCGCGACGCAAGGAGTTTGCGATTCGTCTTGCACTCGGGGGCAGTCGCGGGCGGATCATCCGCCAGCTGCTGACCGAGGGATTGTTGCTCGCGATTGCCGGCGGGGTGGGCGGCATGCTGCTCGGCAATTACGCCCTTGATGGGCTCGTTGCCGCATTTGCTGGCGCATTGCCGATCTCGATCGTGCTCGACAGCTCGATGTCGCCCGCGCTCGTTGTCGCCACGCTCGGCTTTTGTCTGCTGGCCACGATCTGGTTTGCGCTGGGGCCCGCCCTCCGACACTCGAGGCCGGAGATCCTTCCGGATCTCAAACCGCAGGCGGGCGAAGATCTGCCCGAGCGCCGCCGGCGCTTCATGCCGCGACACCCGCTGCTCGTCGCTCAGGTGTCGCTGTCGCTGGCGTTGCTGGTGGCCGCTGGCCTGTTCGTGCGTATGGCGCAGACAGCGCTCTCGGTGGATTTCGGATTCCGCGCCGACGATACGGTGCTTGCCGAAGTCGATGGTCGTCTCGGCGGGTACAGCCCGTCGCAGAGCCTCGGTCTCTTTGCCGCGGTCGAACGCCGTCTCGCAACATTGCCCGGGGTCACGTCGGCCAGCGTCGGCGCGCTCGTCCCGATGGGCATGGTGAACATCAACGAGGCGGTCAGGCGCGCCGGCATCAACCTGCCAGACGGCGCGCGGCCGCAGACGCCCGAAGAGGGTCGGGCCTTCAGCGTGCCGTGGAATGCCGTCAGCGGCGGTTACTTCGACGCCATGGGCATTCCGCTGCTGCGCGGCCGCACGTTCACCGAATCGGAGTCGTTCATCAACGGCGCTCGACGCGTCGTGGTGATGGACGAAGCGCTGGCGCGTCAGTTGTGGCCGAGCGAGGATGCACTGGGCCAACTGGTCGAGTTCGTCACGGACGAGCCCGATGCGGAGCCGACGCCGATGGAAGTCGTCGGCGTCGTCCGATCAACGCGGCGGCAGCTCTTCGAGAAGGACTTCACCGGAAGCGTGTATGTGCCGTTCGCGCAAGGCGCCCGATCGAACGCCTACTTTCATGTCCGCCCGGCCCTTGGCCGCGCCGACTTCACGGATGCAATACGGCGCGAGATCCGCGAGGTGGCGCCGAATCTTCCGCTCTTCAGCGCGCAGACATTCGCGTCGCACATGGACAACGCGCTCGAATACTGGGCGCTGCAGCTCACGGCGGCGCTCTTTGCCGCCTTTGGCGGACTCGCGATGCTGGTGGCGCTCGTCGGCATTTACGGAGTGATGAGCTACGCGGTCGTCAGGCGTACACGTGAAATAGGGATTCGAATCGCCGTCGGCGCCACCAACGACCGCGTCAAGCGCATGATCGTTGGCGAAGGGCTGATCGTGACGCTGATCGGCGTGTCCATCGGCTTGTTGCTCGGCGTCGGCGTTGGGCAGGTGCTGGCCAGCATCTTCGTCGACGTCTCGGCCTTCGACGTGTTCGTCTTCACCCTCGTACCGTTGTCGTTTCTTGCCGCCGCGCTGCTCGCATCCTGGCTGCCCGCTCGACGCGCGACCCGCGTCAATCCCATGACCGCGCTGCGTACGGACTGAGCCGCATTAGCGCCATCGGAAGGCAACAGAAGGCCCGTTCCAGATCCGTGGTCCGTCATCCCCCTGAGCGTGCCTTCCTGGGTTCGCGCGCGGCGCGAGCTCAGCCCGTGTCCACGTGGGGACCGACGTTCCGCACCTTCGCGCGTGCGTTCAGCAGGCCGCTGAACAGCCCTTGCAGCATCTCCACATGATCCGCGAGGAGATCGAACAGCTCCATGCGATCGAAGCGCAGCGCCGAGCCTTCCGCGGTGACGACGGCGTGGCCGGGCAGGTGCTGGCCGCTCAGCGTTTCGTACATGCCGATGACGTCGCCGCTGTGCGCCGTATCGTGCTCTTCCCCTTCGATCGTGACCCGCACGGTTCCCTCGAGCACCGTGAAAATGGCCGGGGAACTGCCGGGCGCGAACAGGTCGGTGCCGGTCTTCAGCGGGACGAACTTCGCACTGGCCGCAAGCTGCAGCAGCTCGGCCGCCGTTGCGCGCGCAAGCAGCGGGCTCGACTGCAGCAGCAGCCAGCGATCCACCGGCGGCAGGCCCGCCCGCACCTTGTCCTTGATCTCTTCGGTGAGGTGTCCGTGGACCACGGTGCGCCACGACGGGCCGCAGCCCGTCTCGATCAGCAGGCGAAAGATGCCCTGTGCCAGCTCCACGTTCTCGGACAGCAGCGACAGCACCTCTTCAGTCGTGAGTGACTGGGTGATGGCGGTATCGACGGCGCGAATCGTGGAGCGCATTGCCCGGCCTTCGAGCACCTCCTCGAACGCCGCGGTTGCCGGCGCGTCGATCGTCTGCCGCGTCTCGTCTTCCCACGTCGCCTCGAGCCGGCCATCGAGCAGGAACTGCAGGGATTCCGGGGCGCGGCCGCGCTCGTACAGAAGACGGCCGCTCTCGTGACGCACCTGCCGGCCGAGGCCCGCGACGCGGAAGAGTTCGTCGACCGATGCGAAGTCGAAGAGGCGGATGCGCCGCAGCCGATCGGCCAGTTCTACTGCGGGAAGCGGCTCGAGCCAGAGGGTCCGTCGACGTTCCTGTGACATGCGCGCCGCGGCCAGCGCCCAGGACGATGCCTCGAGGACATACCAGTCGCGGACATCACGATGGGCGAGCGCGTGCTCCAGGTCGCCGGAGAGCGACCAGAGCCCCTGCCGTTCGACGACCTGGATGGCGGCCGAGGCGATGACCTGATCCTCGTCGTGCACCAGCTGCGCCAGCGTATCCTCGACGTCGCGGGAACGGGTGCGGAACAGGACATTGCCCTTGCGAATGCGTTCGTCGAGCGGCAGGTCCTCGGCCAGCAGCATCACGCGCCTGCGGACGTCGCCCGCGAGCAGGTTGTCGAGGTACTCGGCGGCGCCCGAGCGCGCACGGACATCGCCCTGCTCCAGCGTGGCCTGCACGGCGGCGATGTCGGTCGGCGGGTGGATCAGCCCCAACAGGCGGTACGTGCGGTTCAGCGCGCGGCGGTGCTTCTCTTCGAGCGCGCGCGCGAGCAGGCACCCGCGGTCGAGCCCGCCAGACACGAACAGGTTGTAGTGCAGCGTCAGGGCGCTGAACGCGCGCGTCGTCTCTGTCAGGACGAACCGCTCCACAACCGCGGGTGGGACCGACAGCGCCGGATGCGATCGACGGATCCGATCGAGTGCGGACAACGCCTTGTAGCGGAGGAACCCGTCGGGGTCGTCGAGGGCCTCGACGAGCGCTGCCACCGTACGTGCACTCGGGATCTGTGAGAGCGTCCCTGGCACGTGGCGGCGCACCCACGGGTCCTCGTCGCGATCGAGCAGAAAGTAGGCGAGGGCATCGACGACCGCCTCGCCGTAGCCGACCAGCACCTGGCGGGCTTCGCGCTTCAGCAGGCGATTGCGAAGGAGCGACACGAGCGGCGGCACGAGCAGGAAGTCGCCCGCGCCTCGCTGTCCCGCGCTGCGGAGCGCCTCGCGCGCCACCGCGAGGTTGGGATCGAACAGCAGGGAAATGAGCAGGCCGCCGAAGCGTGGGCCAGGGAGCCGCCCGAGCGCGCGGGCCACTTCGAGGCGCGCGGACGCCGCCTGCTCCCGCGTGTCGGCCGAGAGGCGGGACAGCGCGTCGGCGGCCGCCTCGATGTCGTCCTCGTCCTCGCCGGCCCCGAGCGCGGCGGCAGCGGTGACGACGAGGCGCGGATCGCTGTCGGTGAGATACGGTCGCACCATCGCCGCGGCGGCCTCGCGCCGTACGGCCGCGAGCGCGCGCACGGCGGCCAGCCGCACATCCGCGTCGGCATCCGCGTGCATCACCCGCTCGATGCCCGTCACCCACCGATCGCCGGCCGCGGCGCCGGCGGCCTCGGCCACGCGCAGGGCGCGGGCGCGCACCTCCGGCGCCTCGTGATAGAGCAGCAGGGGTGTGACGAGGTGCCGCTTGTCGAGTGACTCGAGCAGGTCGACTGCATAGACGACGCGGCGCGGGTCCGGATGCGACAGCTCGGCGACGAGCGTTTCGATCGTGTTGAGGTCCGCGGTGCCGAGGCGGATCTCGGCCGGCTGGACGCCGCGCTGTTCGAGGCTGCGGAGGAACGACCGGACGTACTCGCGCTTGGCGTACACGGCCATCACCAGCCATGCGGCGACCAGGAGCAGGGTGACGTAGCTCAGTTGATCCCAGCGCAGGCCGAGGCCCCACGGCTTGATCAGGACGATCAGGATGAGCGCGCCGACACCCTTCGCCATGCGATCCACCGTGACGTCGATCACGGGTTTGGCGACGAGCTTGATGTCGAGCGGCAGCGGCAGAAACAGGATCTCGCGAGTGGTCTTGTCCACCGTGTACCGGAACGAGCGGTCCACCACGCTGCCGAGCGCCGGCGCCCACAAGGCGGGAATCGCGATGATCACGCCGGCCATGACGGCAAGGTTGACCGGCAGCACCATCAGCGCGAAGCCCACGCCGAGGAAGCGATGGATGCGGCTCGTGAGGAACACCTGGATCACGAACGCCGCCGCCGACAGCCAGAAGCGCACGGCGCCGAGAAACGCCGTGATGGCGTCGGTCTCGCCGCGACCCATGAACTCCTGCGTCGCCATGTTCAGCTGCTGGTCGAGGATGGCGGCGCCGAGCGCGCCGAACGTGATCACCGTGGCAATCAGGCGGACGTGCCTCGAGGTGATCAGCAGCCGGAGCGCCTCGCCCGTGCGCACGCTCTCTGCCTCGGCGCCGATCAGGGGCTCGGCGACCGCGTGTGCCTCGCGCCGCAGCACGAGCGCCACGATGGCGATGCACAGGGCGAGAGTGGCAGCGCTCCAGAGAATCAGGTTCTCGGTGCCGACGCGCTCGGCAATCAGCGTCGTGATGCCGGCGCCCATCATGCCGCCGAGCGCCGTGCCCCCGCCGATGAAGCCGAAGAGCCGCTTGGCCTGCCGCGCGTCGTAGATCGCGTTGGCCAGCGCCCAGAACTGGCTCACGAGCAGGATGGCGAAGATCAGGCCGAGCAGGTAGAAGGCCGCGGACACCCATTCGGCGCCGGTCTGGAACAGGACCCAGAACGCGACGAGCACGACCACGATGGCCGCCTGCGAGACGGGGATTACCCAGCGGCGCGGCAGCAGCGCCGTGGCCTTCACGTAGCCTTGCATCAGGGCGCCGATGATCAGGCCCGAGACGAACTGGATGTAGGGGATGTTCTCGGCGCCGAGATCCGAGATGAACTTCGAGCGCGTGATCGGCTGGATGATGTTGTAGCTCGTCAACGCCAGGAACGAGTACAGGAACATCAGCAGAGCCGTGGCGCCTTCCTGATTCCTGACCTGAGCGAACGGACGCAGCAGGCGGGCCGTGAGCGAGCCTGACGAGGAGGGGACGGACATCGGCGGAGTGACAGGCCATCTTACGGCACACCCGGGAGGGCGGCAACTGACCTAACCGACGTAGCGACAACCAATTACCGATGAACAAGGTTCGAGCCCGAGAACCGACGGCGCGCTGAGGGAATCAGCCTTGCTGTAGACCTCGTCGATGAGGTGTGCGAGCCGGTCGGTGGTGTGGTCGATCACCGGGAGACCGTCGATCTCCGCGAGGTCCGCACCGGGCAGCGAGGCCAACTCAGTGGAGTGACCTCCGAACTGCGAGCTCGCGACCTGTGACCCGATCGATCAGCATGAGCGCGTAGGTGACGCGGAAATTGCTGTAGACGAGCTGTCGCCCGTCGCGCGAGACATCCGGATCGCGATCCTGCCCGGCACCCGACGTCACGGGCTCCGGCGTGCCGCCTTCACGGAGCATATCCAGTCTCTACGAGCTCAACGCGGATGAACGCCCCCGCTTTCACGGTCACAACGGTTTCAGAAAACACGACCGGACCTGGAACGTAGTTGGCTGGGTCGAGCGCCTTCGCCTTCGCCCCAATCCAATACGATCCCGGCTGGAGCTTCACTTCGAACGCCCCTTGGGCATCACTCTTGACAACGATTGCCTTGTCATAGTCCGGTTTGTCGGCCTTGATGGGTGCGATCGCAAACTCGAGACTGGCAAGTCCTCCAGTCGTGGGTCCTCCAGGCACGCCGCTGATCACCACCGAGCGTGTCGTGCCTCTGATGCCGGAATGACTCTCGGGTGTTTGCTGCAGGGCGCTGGGCGTTGAAGGCATGCACCGTGTACCCATTGTCGTCAACACGATGAAGGTAAGGACGAGGAGCTTCTGGTACATGGATATGATCCTGTGAAATCTGGGTTTGTCGAGAGCGGGACAGCGTAACTGAGCTGCCCCGCTCCTGAAGACCTCCTAGAAGACTTACCGCATCCAGTGTCGCTCGTGCTATTGCGCCTGACTGTGTGGCGCGATCACCTCCACAGTCGCCGTCGAGCTATTCCCGGAATTGTCGGTGCACTGGACGGTAATGGTGTATATCCGTCCGGTACCTGTTCCAGAACGCTCGGCCCGGAGTTCAACCGTCAAGGGACCCGTGATGATCCAGTCGGGAGAGGTGTTGCCATCACCCGGCCCATTCACCGGCTCGTTACTGGTCACCGAGAGAATCTGACAGCTGGGCGCTAGATCGCAGACGTCGGTTACCGAGACGCTGACCGACACTGGCACCATACGGTGGTTTGGTGGCCACAGCGAGTTGGGACTCGCGATGACGGACTCGATCTCTGGCGGTGTCGTGTCCTGAACCGTGATCATCACGGTGTCGACGTCGGTCCCGCCTCTGCCGTCATCCACGGTCAACGTGAAGGTGTGGACCCCGAACGACACGCTGATGATCGGCGTTGGGCCAGTCGCGACCACGTTGTTGAGCTCATCCGTCCAAGTGAACGTTAGTGGGTCGCCGTCCGGGTCGAACGACGCGGAGCCGTCCAGTTGTACGTCCGCTCCACACGGGCTCGTGCATTCGACTACCTGATCGGGGCCGGCATCAGCGACGGGTGGGGTGTTGAGGGTCGTGACGGCGGACAGCGTCCACGCGCCTCGGCCCAAGGTTCCGGCCAGCAGTAAATCGTCGGCCACGTCGTAGTCAAGGTCCCAGACCGGAGCATGAGGCAGTCCGTCCCCCAACTGAAACCAGCTCCCGAAACTGCTTTCGCGGGAAACCTGAACGCCGGCGTTTGTTCCTACGGCAAGCCGATCGTTGCTTCCATCCGGAATGTAAGCGATCGATCGGAAGGTGCCAGCACCGTCGGCGGTGATGTTTCCGGTGATGTCGGTCCAGTTCGCGCCCCCATCCAGGCTTTGGAAGACCGTGGCATTCCCGATCGCGTAGACGCTGTTCTCGTCCGCAGGGTCAACCGCAACACCGAACACCGTGCCACCAGGAAACGCGCCCGCTGTCGGCGCCAGATTGCCACCTGCGATCGTTCGTACGAACACCTGCGTCCCGGCGCCGACGTAGATGAGTTCGGCGTTGTTCGCGTGGCCGTAGACCATGGCCGCGTCTGAGTTCGCGGTCACCGCGGACCCCGGAACGATGCTGGCCGTGTTGCCCTGATCGGTCGACTCGGACAGGCCTCCGACTGTCCCTAACAGCAGCCGCGTCGGGTCATTGACGTTGATTGCCAGTGGCGTATAGAACTGCGCCGGGCCTCGGCCAGTGAGTGGGACCACGACATCCGCGCACCCGGGGTTGCAGGTGCGGCGGGTGAAGCTGCCAAGGTTCTGGAAGCTGAAGTAGCGCACAGACGTGCCACCGACCGCGTCGTCAACGGCAACCTTGCCGCCGTCAGCGACCGCTAACGAGTTCCAGATCAGGGAGCCCGTTGCCGTCTGCTCCGGGGTGCCGGTGTCCTGGGTGCCGCCGATGATGATGTCGAAGTTGGTGTCGTAGGCAGCCGAGTGAAACTCGGTGACCTGTATGTTGCCGTTGATCGAAACCCAATCACCCGTATTGTTCCCCGGGTTGGTTCGGCGCAGGACGCCGGCGTCGGAGACTTCAATCAGATTGCCGTTGGCGTCGAAGGTCATCTCCCGGGAGTCTGCATGGCCGGCGCTATTGCCCACGGTTCCGCCATTGGGCATCAGCGCATTACCAGCCGCGTGGGTCAGATGATCCCACTGGTTCGACACGTTGCCTGTCAAGCCCCGAGCCCGCGTGGCGTCCCCACGGAACATGAGTGCATGAAAGGACGTCGCCCCCACCGAGTTGGGGAACGGGCCCAGCTGGGTAACGCCCGACACGTAGACGATGTCCGAACTGTTCGGATCCACGACCAGCCCCATCAGCTGGTCCCTGCCACGCAGTGGAGTTTCGACCGTGCCGGGAACGTCCATCTCCGTCCAGGTCGCTCCTTGATCGACGCTGAAGCCGATATAGGGTACGGCTGGGCCATTCGTGACCAGAACGTACACCCTGGAATCTCCGGCCACCGCGATTCGCGTGTTGGTTGACGTGAGCATTGCGCCGTTCAGGGCCGCGTCGGTGTTCGAGACCTGTACCCAGTTGGCCCCGGTGTCGTCGGTGCGGTAGATGCCGTTGCCTTGGAGCGCGATGTAGAGCCGTCCCGCATTACTCGGGTCGCCCGCCAAGTCATCGACCGTCCCGTTCGGTAAGCCGCTGCCTGCGCCGGTGATCTGCGTCCAGGTCGCGCCGGTGTCGGAGCTGCGAAGCAGTCCACCCGTGCCGCCGCCGCCGAAGAAGTCATTCGCTCCCGCCAACAGGATGGCCCCTCGCGCCGCCACAGCGGAAATATGCTCGCCGACGAGAAGTGCGTCAGTTATCGGGGTCCAGGTGGCGCCGCCGTCAGTCGTGCGGAGCAAGCCGCTCAGATCCCCGCCTGCGAGCTGGAAGGGTGGATCACCGCCGAAGGAGCTGAAGCGCCCGATTCCCGCGAGCAGGATCTGCGGGTCGCTCGGGTCCATCTCCAGCGCCCCGATCGACAGCGACTGCTCGAAGTCGGTCAGCGGCGTCCATGTGGGACTGGCTACGGTCGCATTGGTGGTGCGCCAGACGCCTCCGTTGACCGCCCCGACGTACATCACATTCGGATTGGTCGGGTGCGCGACGACTGCGTGGATCGCTCCGGACACTTCATTGTTTGGCGTGAGGTTCTGGACCTGCCCGTTGGTGTTGGGTGCCGGCCCCTGGGCAGTCCATGTCCCGTCGGTGACGGCTAGGGACAGGGTGGAAAACGTGAGCGCATGCGGCGCCACGTCAGTATCCTGAGGCTCTGCGGACGTTATCCGGGTCTCGCGTTGAATCTCTTGATGGACTTGTTCCACCTTCAGAGGAGGAGAAGGAGGTTGCGGCGGAGGCGGGAACTGGGGACCAGCGACCTGCGCCAGCACACCACCGCCTGTCAGCAGACCAAGAAGCACGCTCAGCCGAAACGCGCTGCACATCATAAGCACCTCCGATTGTTGCGCGGTCTGTCGGGAATAGATGGGCGCTTCACTTCCCTTTCGCAGTCGACGTCTGCACGAAGAGGGCGCCCATTGCGATCACCGCTTGAACGAGCCGAAGGAGATGACGGAATCGATGGAGGGCGCAGCGCGCAACCACAGACCCACACTCCGTGACGTGGCGGCAGCAAAAGAGGCGCGAGGACCGGCAACTTACCATCGCGGGCGTCGCTCGTCAATTGGGGTGGTCAATTTAGCGTGCAAAGCAAAGTCGACGCGAGTCCGTAAGACTCAACGTGGGGCGCGAACTGCACGCCAATGCAGTTGTCGATTGCGCCGATCAGCGTCGGCCGATGCTCGATCGTGCCGCGTCCCTGATTGTGGCGGCGGCATCGGCGCCGACAGTGAATCCGTCCCGCTGCGTCTCGTGCGTCGCCTTGATCACCGCGCCCAGGTACGATTGATGGTCAGGATATAGCGCCGCGAGCGTTTGGTCGTCGAACGGCAGGTGTGTGCCGAAGGTGCGAGCATAGTCGAGAGGCGAGCGTAGTCGAGGGACGAAGGCGCCTCGGCGTCGGCGCTGTCGAAGCGCGACCGACGCTCGCTTCCGCTCAGGGCACCTGTGTGGGCGAGCCGGGATCGCTCCGTGGCCCAAGGCTTCCGCAATCGGAGGCGTGATGGTCTCGGATTCTGCGATCGGTGGGTAGTGGCGGGACGATTCAACGAAGCGCTCGAGGAGCTCACCCGCGCCCGGCAACTCGAGCCGCTCTCACTCATCGTCCACGCGGACATGGCCGCCGTCTTCTATTTGAACCGCGAATTCGACCGGGCCATCGCCCAGTGCGGTACGACGCTCGACCTGGATCCCCACTTCGCCCGCGCAATCGCCGGAGAACGGGTGAAGGCGGCCAACATCTTGCGCCGCCAGCTTCGACGGATCGAGTCGGGCCGAGGAGGAGCCTCGTACCTCGTGGCTCTCGTGTACGCCGGTCTCGGGGAGATTGGTGCAGCCGTCACCTGGTTCGAACGTGCGTTCGCCGAACGTTCGATCTGGCTGCCCAGCGTCGAGCATTTCGCGGCATTCGACGGGCTTCGTCACGACAGGCGGTTCGAGCACCTGCTGCGCAGGATGCGGGCGGCGCTATCGATCGAAGGATCAGGCGTCTGATCCGCGGCGTCGAGTTGCGTGAACCGCAACTGCCCATGACGTCTGATGCTGGAGACCAGTGGATGACCTGACTGGAGACATTTTGGAGACGGCCGCGGTCTTCCTTAATGGATGCTCGGGGTTTCTTGTCGGGACACGAGCCCGACTTGCCCCAGGCGCTGAAGGGCAAGAGCCACGAGCCGGTCGTCGAACAGCTTTTTCTTGCGTCTACCTGCGGCGGCCCCGCCTGGCCACTTGGAAAGGCCCTCTCGAATTCCAGCCACAGAAGGCTGAGCGCCACCTTCACTGGCGAGCCAGTCGATCGTCGCGAGCAGCTCAAGGCCAAGCGGTGACTCGAAACCGTCGATGATCGTCGCCGTCTTCTCCAAGGCAGGCAGATACTGCGCCGCTTCGGACGCACCAAGATACGCCTGAACTTTCTCTCGCTTGGAGTCCTCGAACCAAATCAAGTCGGACGGGCCAGCGTCGCTCAAGCGCTTTTCGCAGTGAAGATAGCTACCGTCCAAGCCATTGAGCAGATGTCTTAGCCTTTCCGCATACGGACCGTATCGGTTCGCTACGAAGTTCAACCTGAGGGGGTCCGGCAATTTCAACATCCTGAGCGAACGATCAAGGAACCAAGCCAGCTTCTGAATCTCGAGATTCGTGCAATCCAGCCCGAGGACGGCGTACCTCCGCACCAACTCAGCGATCAGCGCCCGCGCTGGTGTCAGTTCTTCCAGTCCTTCGCGCTTTGCCACGTTCTGATAGTCCCCGGTCGGGCCGAAGACCTGAAAATCGACCCTGGGGACTTCTTCGGCAGCGGCTGCAATCTCCCGGCGAACCAGCTCCCAGTCAAGTCCACCGCTCCCGCACCCGAGTGGCGGAAGAGCGACAGAGCCGATCTGACGCTCGTTGACGACCCGAACGAGGTCCCGTAGTCCCTCGCGGATCCACTCAAGCTTCGATGGATGTCGCCAGTGCTTCTTCGTCGGAAAATGAATGATCCATCTCGGCCCCCAGAGCAGATCTCGATTCTCTGTGACGAACATCCGTCCCACTCGAATCTCCCCAGCTTTGGCTGCTCGTTCGTACGCCCGTGACGTCTCTGGGAATGTCTCGCGGAACATCAGGGCGATGCCCTTCCCCATCACTCCGATCTCGTTGACCGTGTTGACGAGGGCTTCAGCCGGAGCCTTCAACAGGTTGCCTTGGGCGTAGTGAATCATCAGAAGAACCACGACGGTCTGGCCGCCAAGGGACAATCGACGGCTACATTGTGCATCATTTCACGAATACGCTTCTCCTCTGCTGGAGCGTGTCACACGATACCGGTCAGCGCCTCTACGGGAAGCTGCCGATGAGCCAGCGCCTCGGCCTGGTACCGCTCGAACTTGCCGAGGTCTCTCGGATCGCGCTCAATCACGAGCCTGGAGGATTTTCCAATCCAGACGCGAAAGGTCTGCAAGATCGTTGGAAAACTGAGCCGTCGCAAGGTACGCGTGTCGATCGGTAATCAGGAACGGCACGCCGTGTCGGATCAATTCGTGAAGCGACGAAACTAGAATCACAATCTCTCGCATTGGGCGTTGGCGAATTCCACTCCAGCCGGTCCTGATGTTGTATAGCATCGGCGAAAACGGCGTGAAGTACAAGGGAATGTAGTCGTCGAGGGTGCCGCCGGGCGGAACCGGAACGACCCTCCCTGCCCGTTTGGAAATAAGATCCGGATTGCCGATCGGGATGAAGTTGGGGTCCTGAGTGCGGGAACTGCCGCAATGGAGTCCGTTCGCGAGAATCCAAGCCACATTGTCGATGTGCGTGATCCGAAAGATCCGCGACTTCTCGGCCGTCAGTTCGAGCACGTCCTCGTCCATCCAATCTAAAGGTCAGCTACGTTGACCGGATAGCGCATGGCCGACTCGTCGTTTACGAGCCTCAATATTTCCAATCTTCATGCGCCAACGGCGCCCGATTGAGTTGCTCGCGACGCATCCGCCATGTTGGCATGAGCCTGTCCATCAGTTCGCGGAACCGTTCGTTGTGATGCCGCTCGAGGAAGTGAACCATCTCGTGTACCAGGATGTATTCGAGGCACGCCTCTGGCTTCTTCGCGAGCTCTAGATTCAGCCATATGCGCCCGGCCTCCCGACTGCAAGACCCCCTGCGTGTCTTCATCTTTTTGATCCGCACCTCAGCGACTTTCACACCGACGTGTAACTCCCATTTGGCCAGCAGGGGCGGCACGAACTCGCGCAGGCGGCGGCGGTACCACCGAGAGAGGACTGCCTCACGCGCGTCTCGGTCGGATCCAGGACGAACGCGTAGCTGCATCGTCGAGCCGTTTGGGAAAGCGACGGAGGGTAGACCATCATGATCAATCACGTCGAGGCGGTACCGACGCCCCTGACAGTAGTGACTCTCGCCGGTCACCATTTCGCGTTGCGATTGGCGCCCCTGCTGCTGGAAAATCTCTTGCTGCCGGCGAATCCATCCCAGACGCGAAATCACCGCGAGGCGGACAGCCTCGTCGGCGACACGCAACGGTGCGGTCGGCATCCGAGAGCCCGAGTGCATCGGCCGCCGCGTCATGGACGTCACGCGCGAGCGCCCCGTCCGGGTGCGCCGACAAGAATCGCAAGATCGGCTCGATGAACCGATCGTAGGTTGGGACGGACATGTCAGGAATGAGTCATAAGCGTTACGCAGCCGGGCGGCCTTGGATGTCGGGCTGCAAGGCCACCGAAATCGCCGTTTAGACGGCATACCGGCGTCGCCTCGCCGCGGCAACACCGAGCCCACCTCTTGCAGTGCCTATCGTAAGGCCTGAACGCTGCAAACGATCAACGGGAGTTTAAGACTGGATACCCTTTCACACGACCCACTGCAACGGACCCCACCTCAAAGCAGCCAAGACCGCCCGATGAAGCGTTGAAGGAGCCCAGAGCCGCTCACAATCACTTGCGATGGGCCGTCCGCTCGCAGTGAGAAGCGGCACGGTCCACGGTGGGAGGCGCCATGTGGGATAGGTACGACCCGCGAGATCATGGCCGCGATCGCAGCGAATCGTGGGACCGCAGTTTCGGCAGTCGCGGCAGCAGCAGCGAGCGCGATCGTAACGAGGAGCGCGACCCGCGTGACGTGTTTACGAAGGACCTCGACCTGCCACGCGGACGTGAGCGCCGACCTGTTCGCGAGCGCGATCGCGTGTATGAACTCGACGGCGCCGAGAGCCGCGCGCTGGCGACCATCGGCGTGTTTCGCGTCGAGTGGACGACGCAGCAGTTCCGAAGCGTCCTGACCGGCGACGAACCGTACCGGTTCGTGGTGCACGATCGCGATGCCGTGTTCGCGGCTGCGGTAGACGATACGTTGAGGTCGATGCATCTTCGCGTACTGAAAACGCCCGCCTGCGTCCCGCAAGCGAACGCCTTTTGCGAGCGATTGATCGGAACGGCGCGGCGCGAATGTCTCGACCATTTCATTCCGCTCAATGAGCGGCATCGGCGGAAGATCGTGGCCGAGTGGGTCCTTCACTACAATCGGGGTCGTCCGCATGCGAGCCTCGGTCCTGGAATTCCGGAGCCGGTAGGGCTGACCGTGTCGCGGGCGGTTGACCACCAACTGCCGCACGGCCATCAGATCGTGGCGACACCCATTCTCGCCGGTCTCCATCACGAGTACCGGCTCGAGCCGATCGCGGCGTGATTCCTTCCAGAGTGCTCTTTGTGCCGAGTATTTGCGGAGTAGGAGTACAGGTGAAGAAGCGCGGACGATCGGGTTTTGAACTGGCGAGTCTTGGGTGTTTGACGGTGTGGCGCCGACGGCGTCGGCGCTGTCGAAGCGCGAGCGATCGGGTTTTGAACTGGCGGTCTTGGGTGTTTGACGGTTTGGCGCCGACGGCGCCCTACAGCCCGTACTTCTCGGCGTCCCATTCAATCCCGAGCTCGCTCGGCGGCGCCATGTAGCCCGCCAGCGCCGAGGCGGCGACGACCGACGGACTCGCGAGGTAGCCCTCACCGCCCAGCCCCATGCGGTTCTGCCAGTTGCGGTTGAAGGAGGTGATCGCACGCTGGCCCTTGGTGAGCGCGTCCGGTCCTTGCCCGAAACACGGGCCGCACCACGAATGGCGGATCTCGCCGCCCACCGACCGGAACACATCGGCAATCGATTCGCCGCCGAGCCGCTTGTCTGGTGTCTCGATCTGCCGCTTCACGCCGCCAGAGCCAGGAAACACGACCAGTTCGCGCGCGGTCCTGGTCAAACCCTGTCCTCGTGCCGCCACCAGCACCAGCGCCGCCGACAACAGATCATCGTAGCTGCCGTTGGTGCACGAGCCAATCATCGCCTTGTCGAACGTGAGACGCTCACGGGCGACGTCGTCCGCGGGAAACGCGTTGCCCGGACTGAACGGCTTGGCGATCATCGCCGCAACCTCGGGCAGCTTCAGCTCTTCGTCGATCTCGAACACCGCGTCGGCTCCACACGAAAACGGCGGATACGGCAGCTCGGTCATGCCCTTGCGGCGATACCACTCGTAGGTGATCTCGTCGGGCGCGAAGATGCCGTTGAGCGCCTCGGCCTCCGCCATCATGTTGGCGATGGTGTTGCGGTAGGCCATCGGCAACTGCTTGTCCACATCGGCGAGCTCCACCGACATGCCCTGCGACTGCGCGGCGCCCCAGCGGCACAGCAACTCCAGCACGATGTCCTTGCCCGTCACCCACGGCTGCAGTCGGCCCGTGAACCGGACGCGCCGCTGCCTGGCCATCGTGAAGTAGATGTAGCCGGTCGACCAGCCGAACCCGAGCGTCGTCGAACCCACGCCCATGCCCACGGCGCCATACGCGCCGTAGGCGCGTGAGTGCGAATCCGCGCCGGGGATGAACTGTCCCGGCAGCACCAACCCCTGCTCAGGGAAGTAGAAGTGGAAGATGCCGTCGCCCGGCGTGGCGTAATACGGCTTCTCGATCCCGTGGAACTCGGCAAACTGCCGCCCAATCGCCGTCTGCTTGTCGTCGTCTTTCTTGCCGGTGAAGACGAAGTGGTCGTTGGCGATCGCGGCCTGACGTGGGTAGATCGAGTTGCCGCCGGTGATCTGATTGAACGTGTGAATCGAAAACGGCGCCGTGCCGTCGGACGCGGGCAGCAGATCCGCGTAGACGCGCAGCGTGGCGCCCGGCTTGACCTCCGCATCCTTGTCCACGCGATGCGCCCAGATGATCTGCTCGGTCGAAGACATCGTCCGCGCGTACTCGGCATCCGGGAAGATCACCTGCGGCTCGCGCTCGACCGACGAGCGGAACTCGCGGCGGCCGATCGTGAAGATGCCGCCGCTCCTGCGAATCTCTTCTTCCTTGGGCGACAGCGGCACGGGGTCGTACCTTTTCCCTTGGGTGACGTTGACGATGAGACGCGTCGCGGGGTCGAAGGTGAACTCGTCGCCGTCACGCGCGTCGGTCACGGCGTCGCGACTCTGGACGACGTGCAGGCCGAGGTTGAAGGCGTTTCGCCGGAAGATGTCGCCCATGTTGTTGCCGGCGATGATCACCATCTCCAGCCCCGCTTCTTCCGCAATGGCCTTCAGGCCCGCCGGCGACATCTCACGCGAGGAGCCGATGGCAAAGCGATCGCCGGCAATCACGAACGTCTCACCCGCGTGGACGCGTGTGCGAAACTCGGGCATCAGATAGCGGAACGAGCCCGCCTTCCAGCGCTCGTCGAGCGTCTCGAGGCTTTCCGAGACGCAGTCGCTGGCCGGCGTGATCTGGTCGGTGTCGATCGCGTCGAGCTTTTTGCCCGGCGTCCGCGGGTCCCAGAAGATCAGCGCCTTGCCGCGGACCAGCCGGCCACCGCTTTCGGTGGCGCCATCTCCGACTCTCGGCCCGGGCAGCGTGTCGAGGGTCATTCCGGGTTTCATGGCGGCGCGTTTGGCGATCTGCATAACCTTCTGAGCATAGCAATAGGGCGGGTAGGGCTGGTAGGGCGGGTAAGGCGGGTAAGGCGGGTGGGGCGGGTGGGGCGGGTGGGGCGCGTGGGGCGCGTGGGGCGCGTGGGGCTGGCATGGACTCTGCCTGTACCGTTGTCAATGACCCAACCACACGAGAACCTCATCGCCTGGCAGCGGGCAGACGACCTTTGTTTGATGATCCACAAGGCGACTCGTGAACTCCCGCGAGAGGAGCGCTTCGAGCTATCGTCGCAACTCCGCCGCGCCGCGTACTCGGTGCCGGCGAACATTGTCGAAGGCTATGTATGAAGCACCTGCGATGCGATTGAAGCACTTACGGATCGCCGTCGCGTCGCTCGCTGAGGTCGGCTACGGAATACATCTCGCCGGTCGGCTCGGCTACTTGACAGGATCTCGAAGTGCCGAAATCGAAGAGGTCTTGAGGCGAACCGCCGCACCATTGCACGGCCTGATTGCTCATCTCAAGAGGGAACGATCTACCGGCCGGCACTCGTGACTGGGTAGTCGCTTCCAGCAATCCCTACCCGCCCTATCCGCCCGCCCTGAGCGAGCGGAGCGAGTCGAAGGGCCCTACCCGCCCGGCACTGGCCCGCTCGTGAAGTAGGATGCGCGCGTGAGTTCGAGACCGACTCGACGCCTGCGCCTCGCCGCGTGGTGCGTGTGCATGTCGGCGGCGGCATGCGCCGACGCGAGGCGCGACCAGGAGGAGGCGGCCCCGACCACCCTCGTGGTCTCGCAGGGCGGAGATCCCGGCGCCCTCAATCCCGCCGTGACGACCTCTGGCAATACTCATCCAGTGACCGACCAGATCTTCAACGGCCTGGTCGGTCTCGACGAGCAGTTCAACCCGATTCCCGAGCTTGCCGAACGCTGGGACGTCGAAAATGACGGCGCCACCTACCGCTTTCACCTGCGCCGCGACGTCCGCTGGCACGACGGCGAGCCGTTCACGTCCGCCGACGTGAAGTTCACGTTTGACGAGGCCCTGCTCAAATATCACTCGCGCACGCGAGCGGCGCTCGAGGGCCTGCTGACCCGCGTCGAGACGCCGGACGCGCACACGGTCGTCATGCACCTCGCGCGCCCCTACGGGCCGCTCCTGCAGCGGCTCGACGTGGTCGAGGCGTCGATCATCCCGAAGCATCAATATGCCGGACACGACCTGCTCTCGGGCGAGCCGACGCGCCGCCCGATCGGCACCGGGCCGTTTCGCTTCGTCAGCTACACGCCCGGAGATCGACTCACGCTGGAGCGCAATCCCGATTACTTCCGCCAGGGGCTGCCCGGCGTCGATCGCCTGGTGTTCCGGATCCTTCCCAATCCGGTGACCGCGGTCGCCGCACTCGAGAACGGCGAGGTCGATTACATCGGCGGCGTGCCTGGACCCGATGTGGCGCGGCTGCGCGCGTCTCCCGCGATCGCCGTCGTCCCCAGCACCGGCGGCTCCGGCGGCTCGGTCTGTCAGGACGTGCTCATCCCGAACGTCACCCGTCCGCCGTTCGATCGGCTGCCGGTGCGCCGCGCGTTTGCACACGCGCTGGATCGGCGGTTCATCGTCGAACGCGTGTATTTCAACCAGGGGCGGCCTGCCACCGGGCCGATCAGCCACCTGCTGGCGTGGGCGTACACGCCGGATGTCCGTCAGTATCCGCATGATGTCAGCGAGGCCGGCCGTCTGCTCGATCAGGCGGGACTCCCCCTCGGCGCCGACGGCGAACGCTTCGGCATCACCTTCACGCATGCCAGCAACCACCAGCGCCTCGGACAGGTCTTGCGCGAGCAGCTCAAGCCCGTGGGCATTCAACTCGAGCTCGAGGTCCTGGACTTCAACGCGCAGGTCGAGAAAGTGTTCGTCAAGAAGTCGTTCGATCTCGGACTCGCGTCGTTCTGCAACGGCGCGGACCCGGACATCGGAGTGCGGCGCGTCTATGTGTCGTCGAACATCGGGCCGTTTCCGTTTTCCAACGGCGCCGGCTATCGCAATCCGCGCATCGACGCCCTCTTCGAAGAGGCCGCGAGCGTCGTCAACCGCGACGAACGGCGCGGGCGGTATGTGGCCATTCAGCGCCTGCTTGCCGAGGAGATTCCGTACTTCTGGCTGATCGACTCCGAAGGGCTGCGCGCGCATCGGCGAGCCTTTACGGGCTTCCGATTGTGGACCGGCGCCTTCGCGGAAACGGTGCGACGCGCGCCGCCGACGACCGACGAATGACGCGCGAGGTCACGGTCACGCGGTGGGCGCTCGGCCGGTTGCTCGTGGCTCTGCCGGTCGTGCTCGGCGTCACCACGCTGACGTTCGTGCTGATCCACGTCGCCCCCGGCGATCCGATTTATCTCCTGGCCGGCGATGGAGGAAGCCCCGCGTACTACGCCGAGATGCGAGCCAAGTACGGCCTGGATCGCCCGCTCGCCGAACAGTTCGTGCGGTATATCCGGGCGGTGGCCACCGGTGACCTGGGCTATTCCTTCATGTTCCAGTCGCCGGTCCTCCGGCTGCTGCTGGATCACGCGGCCGCCTCGCTGCTGTTAGGCTTCGCCGCACTCGTGCTGGGATCCGCGGTCGGTTTTGGCGCGGCGGTTTTGTGCGTGGTCACGCAATCGCGAGGACTCGACGCGTTGGTTCGAGGCGCTGCGACGGTCGCCTACGCGGCCCCCGTGTTCTGGACGGGGCAGATCTTCATCCTCATCGCGGCTGTGAAGCTGGGCTGGCTTCCGGTCGGCGGTATGAGCAGCGCGCGCGAAACGCTGGTCGGCGTGGAGTGGATGGTGGATGTCGCCCGGCACCTGCTGCTGCCGGCAGTGACGCTGGCGTTGCCGCTGGCGGCCGTCGTCGCGCGCGTCAGTCTGGCCAGCCTCATCGAAGGATTGCGCGAGACGCACGTGCTGGCAACGTACGCGCGCGGCCTGTCGCGCGCGCGCGTCATCGGCCGTCACGTCATCCCCAACGCGCTCGTTCCGGTGACGGCGCTCGTCGGACAGCACGCCGCGGACATCGTCGCCGGGGCCGCACTGACGGAGGCGCTGTTCGGCTGGCCGGGCGTCGGCTACCTCGTTCTGCACGGGTCGCTGCACCGCGACTATCCGCTGGTCACCGCGGCGTTCATTCTCATCTCCACGAGCGTGGTGATGTTCAACGCGCTTTCCGATGCTGCCATTGCCTGGCTGGACCCGCGCATTCGCCTTCGATGACGTGACGCGGCGAACAGGCCGCGCGCGACGTCCGCGAGCGGCCATCGCGGGGCTGCTCCTGCTGACGGTCCTGGCGCTGGTCGCGGTGAGCGCGCCGTGGCTGGCTCCGGCGGATCCGTTTGCGCTGTCCGGGCCGGCGCTCGCCGCACCCAGCCCCGACCATCCGTTTGGCACCGATGATCTTGGCCGCGACGTGTATACCGGGGTCGTTCACGGCGCCTGGAGCTCGCTGCTGGTGGGCGTCGCGTCGGCGGCCGCCGCGACGGCGATTGGTCTCGTCATCGGCGGCTTTGCCGCGATTCGCGCCGGCGCAATCGATCATCTGCTGATGCGCGTGACCGAATTCGCGCAGGCGGTGCCCCGGTTCTTTCTCGTCGTCGTGGTTGTGAGCCTCTTCGGCGGGCGTCTCTGGCTGGTGATTGCCGCCATCGCGCTGACGGCATGGCCGGCCACGGCGCGCATCTTCCGCGCGCAGGTCTTGAGCACGCTGGGACGCGACTTCGTGATGGCGGCACGGGCCTGCGGCAGCAGCAATGCCAGGATCCTGCTGCGTCATGTCATGCCGCTGACGGCCGCGGTCGTGGCCGCGCAGGTGTCCTATCAGGTGGGCGGCGCGATCCTGTCCGAAGCCGGCCTCAGCTTTCTCGGGCTCGGCGACCCGCGCATCATGACCTGGGGCACCCTGCTGGGCGCCGCGCACCAGACCGTCAGCGAAGCGTGGTGGGTGGCGCTCTTTCCCGGGCTCGCCCTGACCGTCACCGTGCTCGGTTGCAACTTGCTCGGCGACGCCTTGTTGCAGCGAGACGCCGAGTCGGGCCGGTGACACCCTCGGTACGGCCGGCGGCGGCCGTCAAGCGGTCAATCGCGCGGCCAGGCCATCGATCGCTGCCACAACCGGCGAATCCTGAACGTCAATCGGCGCCTGCCCGGCAAGATCGCCGCGCCGGATGCGGTCGTCGAGCGGCACTTCGGCGGCAATGGTGAGGCCGTGCGTCGAGGCGAATTCACGCACCGCACTCGTATCCTCGTCGTCGCGAAGCTTGTTCGCCACGGCGAAGATCTGCGTGACGCCAAGATGACCCGCCATCTCGGCGGCCTTTCGCCCAGTTTCGAGCGCCTTGTAATACGGCTCCAGCACCACCAGCAACGTATCGACGTGCCGCGCCGTGCCGCGGCTCAGGTGTTCGAGGCCGGCCTCCATATCCACGATGGTGGTGGGGTGCGAGGCCTGCATCATCCCGCCGAGTAAATGCCGCACCGCGGCATGGGCGCCGCACATTCACCCGGCGCCGGCGTGATCCACACGACCCATCAGCAACAGCTTGACCCGGTCGGGCGTCGGCGTGCCGAACTGCTCGACCACGGCGGCGGGCGTCATGCCCAGCGTCAGGACCCGCTTGCCCTCGGCGTCCTGGCTTTCGTCGAGGATGCTGCGCGGCATCGGCGTGAGGCTGGCGGCCGCGTCTCGCGACAATCCGAGCGTGATTGCCAGATTCGGCGTGGAGTCGGCGTCGATCGCCCACACCTCACGCCCGCGGCGGGCGATCAGTCGTGCCAGCGTGCCGGCAATCGTGGTCTTGCCGCTGCCGCCCTTCCCCGCAATCGCTATCGTTGCCATACGCTCCCTGTCGCGAGGACCACGGTCCTGCGCTTTCATGGTTATCGCGCTTCAGCCGAAGTGACGAGGAGGCGCTCACACGCGATGCCGGCAGTCCTCGACGTGTCCCGTGCGACGGCATTCGCAGTCCGGATCATGACACTCTCCGTGGCCCGGCTTCGTCAGATCCGCGAACTCATCGGCAAAACGCCGGCCCCCTTCGCGGATGCCGTCGGCCGTCAAGCTGAAACGCGGCTCGACGTCCCCGTACACCATCGACACCAGCTCGCGATCGACGAGGCGGGCGAGCACAGCGCCGGCCGTCTCGGCTGACGCACCGGTAAAGCGCGCCACGTCTGCCGGCGTGACCTCCGATGCGAGGTTTTCGCCGCGCAGCCAGAACATGACCTGGAGCACCTCGTCCTGTGCTTCGAGATCCCGCGCTTCGTCCGGGAAGGTGTCAGACATGGGGCCGGTCGAGCAGAGTCTGCACCTGGAGCACCGCGGAATCAACCGCACGCGCGACCGTGTCCGAAAGGGTCATGGTCAGATCATCCACCACCGCTGGTTCGCAGCCCACGAGAAACACTTCGCGGGGCAAGGTCCCGAGCGCCTGCGCCAGCCCGAGCGCCCGCGCCGGGACGGCCATGTGCATGTCCACCGAACGCGACGGCGCCACCTCGTCGACGTGCAGCACGTACACGCTGCCCGGCGCACCTCCCCGCGTCATCGCGTCGACGATCACGAGGCGGTCGCATGGCGTCAGCAGCTCCTGCGCGAGCGCGATGCCGCCGGTCCCGACCTCGAGCAGCACCGTGCCTTTCGGCACGTGGCCCGTCTGTTCGAGACGCTGAACCACGGCGACGCCAAAGCCATCGTCGCCGCGCAGCACGTTGCCGAATCCGGCGACGACCATCCGTTTCGCGACACGCGCCGCCATCATGCGCGCTCCACGCCCACGGCGATGCGCACTCTGCCTGCTTCGATTT
The DNA here is from genome assembly GCA_035512515.1 of Vicinamibacterales bacterium. Taxonomy (GTDB): domain Bacteria; phylum Acidobacteriota; class Vicinamibacteria; order Vicinamibacterales; family UBA2999; genus JACCSI01. The sequence continues at coordinate 3,474 of DATKDY010000340.1, read as the reverse complement.
TCAGCGGGAAGACGGGGACGCGGTCGCCGGGACGGTCGGTCCGGTAGCCCGTCCTCACGTCGTACCGACATCCATGCCAGGAGCAGTGCAGCGTCGTGCCGTCGAGCGTGCTGAACTGCAGGGGCAAGGGCGTCCTCCCGCAGCGGTTCGCGATGGCGAACCACTCGTCCGCGGCGTGGACGATCAGGATCGGCCGGGCGTCCACATCCATCGCGCGCATTTCGCCCGGAGCCAGCGCGGTCGTCTCGAGCACATCACGATAGACAGGCTTGCTGGCCCTGTGCAGCTGCACGGTCACGGGAGCCGCCGGCATCGAGCGTTCTCGCGTCACGAGCTCCTGAAAGCCGACGAATCCTGCCCGCAAGGCCTCTTCGAGATCTCGCGCGACCGCGTCCTCGGCGATGCCGCCCGCCGCAAGACCGTGCAGGCGCACGTAGACGACGCCCCCGACGACCTCGAGAATCTCGACATCGATGCCGTGCGCGTGTAAATGGCCGCGCACGGCATCCACCGCTTCCTCAGCCATCAGCCGGCGATCGATGGCGACGAGATCGTACGACATCAGGAGCATGCGAATGGCGGGGTCCGCGAGCAGGCGATTGACGAAGGCATCGCCGCCCATGCTTCTGATGGCGCTCACCAGGTGGGTCAGTCCGGCCCGATGCACGGCATCGATGTCCGCGAGAAGCTGCGAGACCAGCGCGCCGACACGAGGGCCGTGCTGCTGCTGCAGTTCCGCGATCGCCCGCTCGACCTCGAGCAGCACATCGCGATCGGCGACGTCCGGGGACGGTTCGGCGCTCACGCCGTCGCTTCTCCCGTCATCGTCAGATCGCGAATGCGTGCCACGGCCCGACTCACGCCTTGTCTGACCGGCGCGCTGAGTTCCGCGCCAAATGAATGCTCGAGAGGCTGAATCTCGACGATGCTCACGTGCGGTGGCAGCGCACGAAAGTACCCGGCGATCACGAGGGTGTTGTCGAGGGCGATGATGCCGGTGACGGCCTCGGTGATCGCCTGTTGAATGGCCTCGTCCGACGGCAGCACGCGATCCCACTCGCGCACCGTCACCACACCAGGCGCACGACCGGCACGCTCCACGCTGGCCACGAGTACGATGCGCGAGAAGCGCGCGGCGTCGTCCAGGCTTTCCAGCCATTGCACGACGGCGACCGGGTTGTAGCTGATGTCCTCGATCACGACATCGGGGCCGAGATCCGTGCGCGCGAGCTCGTCGAGCACCTCGAAGGGCGCCGAATGATCGCGCAGGTTCCGGTATCCAATCGACCCGACCAGCGTCCGCACGCGCCTACCCGTCCACGCCGCAGGCGCAGGTGTTCACCTCGCGTGTGATGACGCCCGCGTCAGAATGAATATGCGTGGTGCACGGCATACAGGGGTCGAAGCTGCGAATCGCGCGCAGGATGTCGATCCCGCGGAACTCACGGGGATCCGTCGTCTCCTCGAGCAGCGGCGTGTTGATGACGGCCTCCTCGTAGGGTCCGGGCTGTCCCCACCGGTCGGTGGGTGACGCATTCCACGTCGACGGCGTGAGGATCTGATAGTTGCTCACCGCGCCGCGATCGAGGACCAGATGGTGCGTCAGATAGCCGCGGCCGGCGCCCCAGAAGCCGACGCCGCGCTGTTCGCCGGTTCTGGGGATCTCGAAGGGCGTGCTGGTGCGGGTATCGCCGTTCTTGAGCCGGTCCATCGCCGCCATCCAGTTGTTCATCGCGACCATGGTCGTGAACGCGACGCAGTGTGCGCGGGCGCGATTGCGCTCGAACGCGTTCCACACCCGAGGGACGTGCCACTCGAGCTCCATTTCCGGGAGGGCCCCTCGTGGGACGCGCACCTTCAGCGAATGGCCGGTGGCCTCGATGAAGGCATTCGCCGGCAACTTCTGCGCGACCGCCGTGTTCCACAGGCGGGCGTAGCAGCCCCCCTCCATGCTGAGCCGATCCCATCGGGGCGCGGTGTCCCAGGTGTACTTCTCCTTCCAGCTCTGCCCCTGCGGCCGCGGTTTCGTGATCTTGTTCCAGGGGTGGTAGGGAGACAGCGGTTTACCGACCGGATCCGACGCGAAGCGCTGCCGTTGCCCGCCGCCCGTCCACTCCTCGTAGTACGAGTGCTCGACGAACTCCTCGAGACCCATGTTGATGGCGTGCAGGTCGGTGGTCCGCAATTCGCCGTCGACAATGGCGCCGGGTGTCGCCCAGCGACGATTGCCCCACGCGCCGGCATTTTCGTAGGTCGCGTCGTAGGCGTCTGGGTGATCGAAAATCCCGCTGTCCACCAGGTTTGCGCGACGGCTTCCGACCTCCTTGTACTTGGGATCGGCGTCGTAGAAAAAGTCGGTGAGGTCGTCCCAGATGCCCGTGATCTTCTTGCTGTAGTCGAAGAACTGCGACAGCCGGATGAACATCTCGTTCATCACGGTGAGCGTGATCGTCGAGCTCATCCCGCCGGGCACGATGGTCTGCGGATGCGGATACTTGCCGCAGATGAGCACGTACGCTTCGCGCGCCAGGCGCGTCATGTGGAGCGCCTCCACGTACAGCCTGCCGCTGAGCGGGTTCAAATCCTCCATCAACGCGGCAATGGTGGCATAGCCATGCGCGTCGCGGCGCGGCGCGCTCGCCGTTTTCGCGCGCGCGAAGAGCGCCGGGTTCGTGGGCTCGACGATCGCCGCCGAGTAATCGGGGCCTGCGAGCAGGTGCAGGTGCAGCGGGTGATCGTAGAGAAACTCGAGCGCGAGCGCCAGATTCCGGATGAGCACACCCAGCGGCGGCGGCACGCAGCCGATGGCCATCTCGGTCGCCAGCGCCGAACACGTGGAGTGCACGCCGCCGCAGACGCCGCAGGCGCGGCTCGTGATGTAGATGGCGTCGCGCGGGTCGCGCCCGACCATGATCACTTCGTAGCCCCGGAACAACGTCGCCACCGAGCGCGCCTCGAGGACGCGGCGTTCCTTGAAGTCGGCGAGGGCGTGGAACGCCAGCGCGCCGGCGACGCGCGTCACCGGATCGAAGTTGACGGACTTGATGTGGCCATTCCGCCGCACGAGCTCTTCCACCTGATCCGGCGTCAGCTGAATCGGCACGCCCGCCGGCGCGGCGGAGGCCGCGTACGGATCCGGAATCCCGCCGCGCAGAAAGGGTTGCCCCTGGTCGTCGAACTCGACGGGCAGATTTTTGAAGCACATGGGCAGAGAGACCTCGTTCGTCCTAAAGTCGAAACACGCGCGCGGCCGTGGTCAGATGACCATCGACCGCCGACAGACCGCCAGCCAAGGCACTGAGTGCGCCATTGATCGTGGCCAGCTTTTCGCCGACCGGCACGGTATGGCCCTGCACCGCCTCGAGACCATCGGCAATCGCCGCCACGCTGCGGCTGGCGTCCCAAAGCGCCCACGCAACGGCCGAGAGGTACCCGGCCAGAGCGACGACGACGAGAAAGACGGTGATGAGCGTG
>DATKDY010000339.1:0-14526 GCA_035512515.1 Vicinamibacterales bacterium | reverse complement strand
CGCGCGGGCCTTGGGCTATCCTGTCTGGGTGAGTCCGACGGTCTTGCGCGTCAAGGGGTTTCGGTTCTACTTCTTCTCGCGCGAGGAGCCGCGGGCGCACGTGCATGTACAGCACGCCGAGGGCGAGGCCAAGTTCTGGATCGAGCGTGGAACTGCACGCAAACTACGGTCTCAAGGCCAGGCGACTCGCAGAAGCTGAGAAATTGGACCGCTATACGGCCCGTTACGAGAATTTGTACTCGTTGCGGCGTTCTCGCGGGCCGTATAGCGGTCCTAGGCGCGCGGAGCGCGCCGAGAGTAATAGCTAACCAGCCAAGGGGCCGCTTCAGGGATATCAAGGGCAGGCCCTTGGCTGGGTGGAGGAACACGTGAATGAAATCCGCAACGCGTGGGCGACGCACTTCCCAGGTTGAAGTCACGAACGTATCACCGCATGGGTTTTGGCTGTTCGTTCGCGAGCAGGAGCTGTTCGTCTCGTTCAAGGATTTTCCCTGGTTCAAAGAGGCGTCGATTCGACAGATCACCCGCGTCGAGTTGCCCAGTGCGCATCATCTGTACTGGCCGGATCTCGACATCGATCTGGCGGTCGACTCGCTAACCCACCCGGAGCGGTATCCTTTGATAAGCCAGGCGCAGCCTGACAAGCGCTTGCCGCCGACGAAGGCGCGTCGACGCGTGCTCAGGAAGCGCGCGAGCCGTCCGCGCCTTCGCGGCTGAAGCGCAAGACGTCAGCCTGACGAAGGGAGGGCATCGATGACGCGGTTGGTGTTCTCCCTGGTATCCGCTGTGTGTCTCGTCGGCCTGGCCCAGCCGCCGCAGCCGGTGTTTCGCGGCGCCGCCGACGCCGTCCACATCTTCGCCACCGTCACCGACCGTGACGGCCGCCTGGTGACCACCCTCACGCAAGGCGATTTCGAGGTGCGGGACAACGGCACGCCGCAGCCCATCACGCTCTTCGACAACAGCCCGCAGCCGATTCGGCTGATCGTCATGCTCGATGTCTCCGGCAGCATGGAAGGCAACCTGCCGCTGCTGCGCGCAGCAGCGGATCAGCTGTTCCGGCGTCTGCTGCCGCACGACGCGGCGCGCGTCGGCACCTTCGGCCACGTCGTCTCGATCAGCCCGGCGTTCACGCGCGACGCCGCCGCGCTCGGGGCGACGCTGCCTGCGCACATCGCGCCCGATGCGCCGACGCCCTTGTGGCGCGCGATCGACGAGGCGATCGGCGCCTTCGACGATGACAGCGACGCGCGGCGTGTGGTGCTCGTCCTCAGCGACGGCAAGGACGGCGGGCCGATCGGCTTTCGGCAGCGCTTCGTCAGCCAGGTCCAGGTCATCGAGCGCGCGCGGGACGAGAACGTGATGATCTACGCCGTCGGGATGCGCAGCCGCAGCGCGGCGACGGCGCGGCCCGGCGTCGGTCCTGGCGGGCTGCGGGCGATGATGACCGCCGACTTGCCGGACCCGGGGCTGGCCCGCGTCGCCGAGGAGACCGGCGGCGGCTACGCGGAGATTCGCTTCGGGCAGGACCTCGGGGCGGCGTTTGCGCAGATCGCCGACGAGTTGCACAGCCAGTATCTGATCGGCTTCGCGCCGCCGCAGCGTGACGGCAAGGTGCACCGCGTCGAACTGCGCGTGTCTCAACGTGGGCTCACACCCCGAGCGCGCCGCAGTTACGTCGCGCCCAGGGAATGAGTGGCGCCGGTTCTCGTGCGTCGGGTTTGACGGATTGATCTGCATCTGTCAAAACCCTTGCGGCAGTGACCAACGCTTGGTAGGCTCAGCCGTTCTCAGAACCAGAACTGCTGTCACTATCACACCTCGGTCGCGACGCAAAGGAGCACCTCGATGGTCATCCGCCGCATAGGTCCGCTGTCCGCTGGGAAGGTCGCCGGAGTCTTGTACGCCGGGTTTGGTTTGATCATCGGCGCGATCTTCTCGCTCATCGCCATGGCGGGAGGATTTGCCACCGAGGAGGCCGGGGGCGCCGCGTTTGGCGCGTTGTTCGGCATCGGAGCGATTGTCCTGCTGCCGATCCTCTATGGCTGCATGGGTTTCCTGGCGGCCGTAGTCGGCGCGTGGCTCTACAATGTCGCAGCGGGCCTCACTGGAGGCGTCGAGATCGAAGGCAGCGCGCCGTGATCATTCGCGGATCATCAACGAAAGCACCAGGGAAACCGGCGGGCACGTACTTCGTCATTGCCCATGGCCGATGATGGCAACGTGATTCAGGAAATCAAGGAAACGAATGCGAAGGCGGTCAAGCTGACGATCTTCTGATCGTCAGCGGCCGGAACCCAGCACGAATCCGATCGACCGCTCGAGCGGATTGAATGCGGTGCCGTAGAACGGTGACGTGAGGTTCGACTGGATATCGCGCGCCGATGACGCGCCGAACAGGTTGTACACCTTGATGCCGGCACGGAACCGGTACTTCTTGAATTGCCAGGGCCGCGCGATCGAGAAATCCACGGTGCGCACGGCCGGCAGTCGGCCCGTGCGGCTGCGCGGACCGACGTAGTCCTGGAACTCGTTCACCGCGGTCCACGGAAAGCCCGATCGCAGCTCGATCACCGGGGCGAGATCCCACCGGCCGGGCAGACCGATCGTGCCGCGGAGCAGCAGCCGATGCCGCACGTCGGTCGCGATCAGGTTGTGCTCGTTGGCGCGCAGGATCGGATTGCGGAAGTTGCCGTAGAAGTCGTCATAGTTGTTCAGATCCGCCGTCCCTCGCGCCCAGACGTACGACATCGTCAGGTCGCGGCGCTCGCCACCCAGATACCGCACGGTGGTTTCGAGTTCCCGGTACCGGGAGGTGCCGGAACTCGCAAGACGCACGGCACCCGCGTCCGGATCGGGCGACAGGGTGTACTCGCGCGACCCTTGTCGGCCGAGAAACGCGACCTTCAGCAGCACCCGCCGGCCGAACCGCTGGTCCCATTCGATGTTGCCGACGTCGGCTTCCGGAGTGCGCAGCGGCCCATCGACCTGATTCGTCAGGGTGACCGGAGCGCCGATGGGCGCTCCCTCCGGGCCGAAACGCGAGATGGTGCGCGGCTCGAACGCCGCGAAGGCGCCGATGTTCAGCGGGGTGCGCTGGGCGAATTTGCCGAACCCGCCGCGGATGATGGCGCGCCCTTCCGGTAGCACGGCGATCGCCATTCCGGCCCTGGGTGACCAGTTCACGCCCTCGACGACGGCATCGCGATCGACGCGCAACCCGAGCTCGAACGTGAGGCGCGAGTTCAGCCGCCAGCGATCCTGGGCGAAGACCGCGAACTCGGTCCCGATGACGTATTGATTCGTCGGTGCGCCGAACTCGATGCGCTCCGCGACCGTGCCATCGAGACGACGAATCTCGACTGGCCGGCTCACACTCATCCCGGTGTACTCGGAACGCTGGAGGTCGGTGCCGAATTTGAAGACATGCTGGCCCCTCCAGAGGTCCCGCGACAGGCTCATCGTCTGGACCCACTGGTAACTGCGCACGTCCCGTTCCTGATCGTTGAAGAAACCGCCGCTCTGCGTCTCGGGCGTGTACACCATCGGCGCCTGATTCTCGGCGTTGACCTCAATCTCGAAGCGCCGAACCGAGAGCGTGGATTCGAGCACGAGATCGGGGAAAATCGCGAGCCGGTCCACGCCGCCGAACGACCACCCTTTCTGGTCGAAATCCGGCGTCGTTGCCACCGGCCGGAACGTGTGCATGGTCACGTGGTTGATTTCGCGAGGGAAGACAATGAGCGCACCGCCCAGCACGTGCCTGGCCGACAGGACGTTGTCGATGCGCGTAAAGGAGTCGAAGCTCTGCAGGTTGACCTCGGGCTCGTCGGGGAGGCTCTTGACCGGCGTCGCCACGTAGCGAACCTGGAGGTCCTGTGCCAGGAAGGCGCGGTCTTTTCGGATCGGACCACGGATCGACGCCCGCGGCTCGAAGGCGCGGACGCTGCGCAGCAGCCCGCGGAACCGGGGCACGAGATTGCCGACCGAGAACGCCCAGTCGTTGGTGCCCCCCCTCGTGCGAATCTGCGTCACGCTCGTCGAGAAGCGTCCGTATTCGGCCGCGAATGGGTTGGCCAGCACTTCGACCGAGTCGACGCTCTGCGACGGCAAGTCCAGATCGAAATCTCCCGTCGAGGGATCGTTCAGGCTGGCGCTGCTGACCTGAAGGGCGCCCTGAGTCGGCTGCCCCCCCTTGATGCGCAACCGCCCATTCCCGTCGCGGACGACGCCGGGGAGCAGCGGCAGCAGGCTGCGAAAATCATCGCCCTCGAGCGGCGCGGTTTCGAAGAGCGATCCCGACAGCATGTCGCTCATCGAGACCGGTTGCACGCTGTCGGTGGGCGACGGGGTGTTTGCCCGCACCTGGACACCGGGCAGCACGAACGTCAGCTTCGCATCCAGGATGACCTGGGCGGTTTCGTTCGCTCGCACGACGAAGACAGTCGAATCGCGTGCCACGAAGCCTGGCCCGGATGCGGTGATGAGGTATCGACCGTCAGGAACATCCGGGAAGGTGACCTGCCCGGCGCCGTCGGTCACGGTCTTGGCAATGACGATGCCCAGATCCGGGTCGCGGAGCTCGACCTCCACCCCCGGCATGTGCACCGTGCCTTCGAGCGTCGTAATCGTCGCGACCACACGGCCTGCGGGTCCTGGCTGTCGGAGTGTGCCGGCGTCGGTTGGAGCACACCACACACACAAAACGAGAACCACGACGGCGGCGCACGTGCGGCTGGTGCCCATGGTGCCCTTGCGGTTACCGGCGCGCTCCATCGCGCAACCGCTCGAACCCGACCAGCGTCCAGCCAGTCCCGGTTCGCCTGAAGACGGCCCGCACCGGGTTCGCCCACGATGGATGCGCAGCGCCGGTCGCCTTGATGTCTACCGCCACGAATGTCCCCGCCGTCGCAGGCAGGTTGGCTGGCGCCTTTGCCTCTGCACGTGAAGACGAGGCGGGCTCACCGATGGGCGTCGTCGCACCGGTGGCATTGTCGAACGTGAACCATGTGACCTCGTAGGAGGCCGGCGGAGGTGCCACACCGGCGGTCACCGCGGCGTTGCCGAACGTCAACGTCCCGGACGCGTCGAGAGCCGGCTCGATGACCGGGTTGACATTGGTCAGCCAGGCCCGCCCGATGGCGTCGCGCCGCGCGATGAGCGTATCCGCGATGTGCTTCTCCGCGGCCGGATCCGAATATCGTCCGGTCTTGACCGCGGCCCGAATCATGTCGTCGGTGAACGCCATCACGCGCCGGGCCGCCCAGAAGGTATCGTCGGCGCGGGCGCGCCGAAACGCGGGGTTCGGCACGCGCGGTTTCCACGCGGGGGGATCGAAACCGTCGGCCGAGAAGTGCCCGACCGAGGGGTAGTTCGGGTAGTCGATGAAGTGGAACGACGGGATGTACAGCCCCAGGCTGAGCATGCCTTTGAGCGTCGGTCCGGGATCAACGATGTACTCGTGACCTTCGTCGTAATCGCGCGGCTTGAGGGACGCGCTACCCATCGTGGAACCGAAGTCGATCAGGTGATGCCGAACGACCGCCCGGCTGTTCTCGGTCACGAGCGTGTCCAGCGAGTTGATCGCCTTCGTGTCCACGTGATTCGTCCATGCCGCAAAAACTCGCAGGCCGCGCAACTCACGGCGGTTTTCGTGCGGCACAACGTCGTTCGGGTCGTCGCTGCGCGTGCCGACGTAAAGGAAGGGGCCGAGCGGTTTGCCCGCCAGCGCTTTGCTGGCGACGACGCGATAGGAGCCGTCAGCCTCCTGCGCCGCGATTCGCAACAGCCGGTCGACGTCCCGGGTGGTGAGATTGCGCTCGCCGCCATCCGCCGCCTCAATCGTCGACTGTTCGCCGACGACGAGATTCTCGCGGGTGAGATGGGTGACGTAGTTCTCGGGAACGTGGTACCCAAGGGCATAGAACAGCTTGGTCACGGCTACTTCGGCGCCGGTTGCCATCTCGCGCCATTTCGGCGGATCGAACTTGATGAACCACCGCTCTCCGGTCGAATCCAGGATAGTGAAGCCGGGCGTCACGCCATCGCTCTTCCCCGACACGATCGTCCACGCACCTGCTGCGGGTCCACTCGTGGTGTCGGGCCCCCTGGCAACGTCCTCGACGGTCATCGGCGTCGGGCCGATGATCCGGTTGGTGAACCAGCTCGAGTCGGGTACTTCGTCGATGGTGTTGACGTTCATCGCCCGGCGGTTCATGTCCGGATCGCCAGGGTTGCCGAACAGGTTGAGAGCCTCGTCATAGACGAGGTTCACGGATTTCGGCTGGACGTTCGAGGCATCCTGCGAATCCACGACGCGTGCAATCGGGTCGTCGTCGTAGAACGTCGGGCGCTGGCCGCTCGCGGTCGCAGTGATGAACGCGAGCGTGGCCGCCGTGCAGAGCAGATGGTGAATGAAACGCATAGTGCAGCCCTCTAGAACGCGATGCCGCCCGTCAGGTGAACCCGGATGCCCTCAGTGCCGCGCGCCACGTCGAGTCGCAGCGGCGTGAAGGTCGGACCATGAATGCGCAATCCGATACCGTAAGCGGTCTTGAGATCGTCGAAGTCGAGGTCGCGACGCTCGTGTGCCACCTTCCCGGCGTCCACGAACAACGCCATGTCCACGATGCGCGACGGGAGCCAGCGGTATTCGCCGCTGAGCAGCATCAGGTGCCTGTCCTGGAAGCGGAAGTCCGGGTACCCGCGGTGCATGCGCGCCCCACCCAGCGTCGGTAACAGGTAGTACGGAACCACCTGCGCGTCATCGACATCGGTGGTCTGCACCAGGCCACGGAACGCAAGGACCCAGTGTTCCTTCAACAGGGGGATGAACTGCTGAATCTCGGCATCGACGCGCCGGAAACTGTAATTGTCGCCGGTGTCCCTGAAATCGTTGAGCGCCACGCGATACAGTCCGCCGCGCCGGGTATAGCCAGGCGACTCGCGCCAGTCGATCGCGGTAAACGCCGTGGTCTCGGTGTATCGAGTGTCCGAGAACAGCGCGGGCGGCGGCGACGGGGAACTCAAGGTCTCAATGGACGGGAATCGGCCGGTCCCTGCCCGATCCTCCATGTGGCGCACCGCGATCCCGCCGCCCATTTGGTACCAGGGGACAGGCTTGAGCGCGATGCTCGCTCCTCCGTCGAGCGAGCGGAGGCCGTAACTGACGCGGTCGTCCTTGATGGACCCGTTGCCGACGCCGTAAAACGGGACCTGCGTGGCATCGGTCCAGCGGACGCGCGTCTCGATTTCGAGCTTGTCGCCTGCGAGCTCCGGGAAGTTGAGCGAGGTCTGCGCCAGCTTGTACCCGCGCAACGAGTACGCCACGCCGGCGTTCAGCCGTGCGTGACCGAATGCGCGACGACCGGCCAGACCGGGGCCAAACCCGCCCGAGGGGTAGAGCCCGCCAAAGGTCAGATAGAACGTGTTCGGATCGGTGAAATGGTCTTCGAACCACTCGAGTGCCTTCTCGGCACCGGTGGCGGTGTTCGGCGTCAGTTGCCGGCTCTTCGCCGCCTGCTCGGCGGCAATGTCGGCCGCCCGCGAATCCTGCGGAGACGCGGGGATCGGCGTCAGGATCACGGCGAGAAAGACGATGGAGACTGCTGAAATCGACGTCATGGCTCGTAATGGGCAATGCACGATGGCGTGCGTGGTTGAAAAGAGGTCAAGAGCTTAACAAAAAACGATGACCCTGCGCTCAGGGACGCCCGCCGGCACGGCCGTCGCTCACCGGGGGCCGTTCGGGCCGCCCCGATTCCGGTTGACCTCTCATGTCGCTGGGATAAGCTGCCCGATGAAGCGGGGATCGTACGGAACCGCTCGCTGTTCCGCACCCATTTTCAGACAGGAGCCCTCATGAACAATTCAGACGACGACAACAGGGATGACAACCCGTACGAGGGGTACGACAAGTACGAGCGGTATCGCCGCGACATTGACCTTTGGCGCACGCGGGCCCTAGGGTCTCGGCGCGTGATCCTGTGGGGCGCGGCGGCGCTGGCGGCCGCCCTCGTCCTCTTCAACACGTTCTACCAGGTGCAACCCGAAGAAGTGGGCGTCGTCGTCCGTTTCGGACGATACATTCGGACGTCGGAGCCGGGGCTGCGCGTGAAGGTGCCCTTCGTCGAGCAGGTGTCCAGGATCCCCGTCCAGCGCCAGCTCAAGGAGGAGTTCGGCTTCCGCACCGTCGACGCCGGCGTGCGCAGCCGTTTCAGCCAGGCCGACTTCAACGCCGAAGCGGTGATGCTCACCGGGGACCTCAACGTCGCGGTCGTCGAGTGGATCGTGCAGTATCGCGTGGCGGATCCGTATCTGTATCTGTTCAAGGTGCGGAACATCACCGATACCTTCCGCGCGATGAACGAGGCCGTGATGCGGCAGGTGGTCGGCGACCGCACGGTGACCGAGGTGCTGACCGTCGGGCGGCAGGCGATCGAAACGCGCGCCGAGGAGCTGCTGCGCGAGCTCACGCAGCAATACGAGATGGGCATCACGATTGAACAGGTTGTGCTGCAGGACGTCAATCCTCCGGATCCGGTCAAGCCGTCGTGGGACGAGGTCAACCAGGCGCAGCAGCAGCGCGACCGCCTGATCAACGAGGCGCGCGCCGAATACAACAAGGTCATCCCGCGCGCGAAAGGCGAGGCGCAACAGACCGTGCTCGAAGCCGAAGGCTACAGCCTCAATCGCGTCAACCGCGCGGAAGGAGAGAGCGCGCGCTTTCGATCGGTCCACGAGGCGTATCGCCGCGCGCCTGACGTCACCCGCCGCCGGCTGTACCTCGAGACCATGGAACGGGTGGTGCCGCGCATGGGCGGGAAGCTGTTCATCGATCCGGCGGCGAAGGGCGTCGTGCCGCTGCTGCCGCTCGATTGGTTGAGAGGCGCTGCCGGTGCGCCGGCCATCCCCGCGACGGCGCCCGCCGGGGGAGGTGTCCGATGAATCGCCAATTCATCGTCCTGGGCATCTTGTTGTCGCTCCTCGTCGTCGTGTCCGCCGCCGCGTACTCGGTCGGCGAGGCGCAGCAGGTGATCATCACTCAGTTCGGCGATCCGGTGGGTGAGCCCGTCAAGGATCCCGGTCTGCACTTCAAGGTGCCGTTCGTGCAGCAGGCCAACTACTTCGACAAGCGCTTCCTCGAGTGGGACGGCAGCCCCAATCAGGTGCCGACCAAAGACAAGCGGTTCATCTGGGTGGACACCTACGCGCGCTGGCGCATCGTCGATCCGCTGCGCTTCTTCCAGCGGCTGCGCGACGAGCGCGGCGCGCAGTCACGGCTCGACGACATCCTCGACGGTGAGACGCGCAATGCCGTGGCGCGCTACGATCTCATCGAGCTGGTGCGCAACAGCAATCGCAATCGCGACGATATTCCCATCGAGGCGGAAGAGGAAGAAGTGATCCTGAACGTCATCGAGAAGGGCCGCGACCAGGTCTCGCGCGAGATCCTCGCGCGCGCCAGCGAGCGGACGTCGGATCTGGGCGTCGAGCTGCTCGATCTCCGCATCAAGCGCATCAATTACGTCGAGGAGGTCCAGCGGGACGTCTTCGCGCGGATGATTGCGGAGCGGCAGCGCATCGCGGAGCTGTTCCGGTCCGAAGGGCAGGGCGAGGCGGCGCGCATCCAGGGCGAGCGCGAGCGCGAGCTGCAGCGGATTACGTCCGAGGCGTTCAGGGCCGCCGAGCAGCTGCGCGGGACGGCCGACGCCGAGGCGACCGGCATCTATGCGGAGGCGTACGGCCGTGACGCGGATTTCTATTCCTTCACGCGGGCGCTCGAGACCTACGAGAAGGTGATCGATCCCAGCACGACCGTCATCTTCGACACCAGCAGCGAGTTCCTGAGGTACTTGCAGCGGCCACGTTGAACGAGCTTCTATGAGCGTCATCAGGATTTCACGGGTGCACGTCGCACGCCGCCGGCCAGTGGTCTGCGCCGCGGCGCTCGTCGCCATCGTCGCGGTCGTCCAGCTCCACAGCGCGCAGCCCACCGGGGCATTCGGCGTGGTCCTGGCGGGCGGGCGCGTCATGGATCCGGCGTCCGGGCTCGACGCCGTCCGGCACGTCGGCCTCCGCGGCGGGGAGATCGCGGCCATCAGCGCCACGCCGCTGACCGGCACGACCACGATCGATGTGTCCGGCCTGGTGGTCGCCCCCGGGTTCATCGATCCGCACGCCCATGCGCAAACTCTGGAGGGCAATCGCTTTCAAGCGCGCGACGGCGTGACCACCGCGCTCGAGCTCGAAAGCGGTGCGCTGCCGATGAACGACTGGTACCGGTCGCGCGAAGGACAGGCGCTGCTCAACTACGGCGCCACCGTCGGACATATCGCCTCGCGGATTGCGGTGATGCACGCGAAGGAGCGCTGGAGTGAGATCAGCGCGACGCGGCAGGACACGTCGATCGCCCGGCCGGACTGGACGCACAGGAAGGCCACGCCGGCCGAAATCGACGCGATGGTTGGTCACCTCGAACGGGGGCTCGCCGCGGGCGCACTGGGCGTCGGCATGGGCCCGATGTATACGCCGGGCGCCAGCCGGGACGAGCTGCTGCGCGTCTTCGAGCTCGCCGCGCGGCGCAGGGCGCTGGCCTTCATCCACATCCGATCCGCCGGCGAGATCGAACCCGGCGGCAGCCTCGACGCGCTGCAGGAAGTGCTGGCCAACGTCGCCGCCACCGGCGCGTCCGTACACATTGTCCATATCACGAGCATGGGGCTCGGACAGACACGCCGGCTGCTGGGCATGATCGACGGCGCCCGTGCGCGAGGGCTCGACGTGACGACCGAGCTGTACCCGTACACGGCGGCATCGACCTACCTGCAATCGGCGCTGTTCGAACCCGGGTGGCAGGAGCGCTTCGGCATCAGCTTCAAGGACGTCCAGTGGGCCGCGACGGGCGAGCGCCTGACCGAGGAAACGTTTGCGCGCTACCGCGCCCGTGGCGGCTTCGTCGTCATCCACATGATTCCCGAAGACGCCCTGCATGCGGCGCTCACGCATCCCGACGTGATGATCGGCAGCGACGGCGTGCCGCTGACCAACGGCGGCGGACATCCGCGCGGGGTCGGCACCTATGCGCGTGTGCTGGGCCGCTATGTGCGCGAAGAAAAGCTCCTCGATCTCATGACGGCCCTGCGAAAAATCAGCCTGATGCCGGCCCGGCGCCTCGAGCCGTTTGTGCCGGCGATGCGCCGCAAGGGCCGCCTCGCGACCGGCATGGACGCCGACCTGACCATCTTCGACCCGGCGCGCGTGATCGATCGAGCGACCTACGAGAACCCCGCGCAGTTCTCCGAAGGCATTCGTCACGTGATCGTCAACGGCACCTTCGTCGTCCGCGACGAGCAGCTCGTGCCGGACACGGCGCCAGGGCGGGCGATTCGCACGACAGAGCCGTAGATCCGCGCAACGCTCGAGCGGCGCTGGCTCGCCGCCGTCGTGATTCGAGAAGGACGAACAGGGAGGAGAAAACCCGCGGACGCGCGCCGCGCGCGCTGGAATCAGTGCCTCTGAGGACGTTCGGTGCGCAACCAGTTGGTGATATCTCGGCGGGATCCGGCAACCGTGCGCGTACCGCGCGCTCGCAGCAACGGGATGACGTGACGGACGCGCAGGTACTCGCCTTCGTGCGGGTCGCACTCGAGGTAGGAGTCGGCGCTGAACGGCCGCGCGATCGAGATGAAGTGTTGCAAGGCGATCGCCGCGGCCTGCATTCGTGTTTCCGCCCTCACGGCAACCTCTGGAACGAGTCCATCCTCTACGTCGTGTACCCACAGCCGAAAGACAAATGCGCGCATTGGAAACCTCCTGCTCGCGTTACCTAGATAAACGCGGCCCTTCAGGATCGGGTTCCACTTCCAAGGCCGGTATCGTGCGAACATCGCGTTAAATCAACGTTTCGCGCGTGTAACACGATCCGCACATCGGGATGCAGGCTCACGATTCCTGCCGGATCCCGAGGCGTTCCAGCGTCTCGAGACGCCGGCGGCTGTCAAGTTTTCGCCCGGTCCGGCCGATAGTGCGACCGTGGTTTGGTTTTACGAGCGGAACGGTTCCTTTGTGCGGTTCGAAACACGCGACGTCGCCGACGTCGCCCACACGTTTGAACTGGTGGTCCTGCAGCCGGATGGTTCGGAGTCGGTTGAACGCTTTGCCGATTCGGAAGCGCTCCTGCGCCGCCAGGCCGAACTCGAGCAGTCGCTCGCGTCGGGCGGCTGGCAGGGCCCCTTCGGCCGATTCCTCTAGCCTTGTCTGTTGGCACGCTCGGAGGCCATCGCGCAGCCTCGCCCCATCAGCGCATGGAGGGCTGGCCCTGGCCGGGCTTGGCCTCGTTCCAGACGAACCCGCACATCTCACAGCGCACGTAGATCACAAACAGCGTGCGCAGCGGCACGCGCAGCGCGTCGGTTTCGCCGCACCGCGCACACGGCGGAATCACGAGACGGTGGCGGCGGCGTTCAGGCTGCCACGGCGGATCGCTCGGTGTTTCTGGGCCCATCGCGGGATTCGCTCCGGCGGAAACATGCGAACGAGGAAATACGCCGAAGCTCGGCCATTTTACGACATGACCCGGTAATCTGGCCTTCCGGCGGATTTAGTCGCCCTCAGCGCAACCGTCTTCCGCCGCCGGAGCTGCCGCTCTGCACGCCACTGCCCATCCGGGCGCGACGACCGTCGAATCCTGTAATCGGCACGCGCCTCGCAGTGACGGC
The DNA here is from genome assembly GCA_035512515.1 of Vicinamibacterales bacterium. Taxonomy (GTDB): domain Bacteria; phylum Acidobacteriota; class Vicinamibacteria; order Vicinamibacterales; family UBA2999; genus JACCSI01. The sequence continues at coordinate 1,807 of DATKDY010000339.1, read as the reverse complement.
GGCAGGGCGCCTCAGTCGCTTTCATCTCCGCTGTCCGGGGATGACCTGGCGCGCCCCACATTGCCATGATTGACTCGCTACGTCTCGAACGACAAACGACGGGGATCCCGATCCGGGAGTGGACGTTGCGCCTGCGAGCGATCGTCAACCGCACCTATTGTGTGCTGATGGGTGGGCATTGGCGCGTGTTGCACGTCAGTCGCGACCGGATGGCGCTGCGGTGCGTGGGTTGCGGCGATACGACACCAGGTTGGCAGGTAGGTCAAACGTCCCGGCGCGAGACCGCCCGGTAGCCAGCCAGGTCACATCGCGTAACTCCCGGCGAGCCCGCACCTGGCCGACGTTCGACGCGCGTCGAAATCCGCCGGGGCCGTCAGCGAACAAGGGCGGTTGCCATCGCGACGAGCGCGACGATGAGCGCCGCCACCGCAATCAGCGCCGGGACGCGGCCGCTACGGTCCAGTTGCGACTCGAGCAGTCGCATCAGGTCGCCAGGACTCTCGGCCCGCGCGGTTCCCGACACGTGCGAAATCGACTGTCGCATGACGTGCTTGCTTGCCAGCACCTCGCGTATCCCCTCCTCGAGATGCCACTGATGAATCGCCTTGACGGCGTCGGGACCAGGCTCGCTCGCGGCTCTCATCGCGGCTTTCAGGACGGCGTTGCGAATGTCGCCGCCGCTGACCTCGTGGCGTTCGGCCAGCACGCGGAAATCCACATCGGCGGCGAGCGGAGTGCGAGTCGGATGCATCTGCACGCGCCAGATCTGCTCGCGCTCGTCGGCGCCGGGCATCTCGAACAACACATGGCTGCGCAGCCGGCGCTCGAACGCCGGGTCGAAATTGGCCGCCATGTTCGTCGCGAAAATCACCACACCGCCAAAGGCCTCGAGCTCCTGCAGCAGCACGCTGACGACGGTGTTCGTCTCGCGCTGAAAGCCCTGGTCCATCGAGGCGGACCGTCGTGAGGCGATGGCGTCGGCTTCATCGAAGAGCAGTACCGCGTTCTGCTCGGTGGCGAGGCGGAACACGGCCGCCACGTTCTTTGGAGTCTCGCCCATCCACATGGACTCCACTTCGGCATAGCGCACGATCAGCAGACGGCGGCCGAGCGCGTGCGCGATCGCTTCGGCGCAAATCGTTTTCCCGGTGCCGGACGGTCCGGCAAAGTTGAACGCGAGTGCCAGGCCGGTGGGATGCCGCTCGCCCAGCCCCCACTGGCGGAAGATGAGGTCGTGGCTGTGCACCTGGACGAGCGCCTGATCCAGTGCCCGTCGCGTGGCCGGCGGCAGGATGACGTCGTCGAACGTGCGCCGCGGGACGACGGATTCGACCGCGCGTTTCACATCTGAGAAGCCGAACGCGCGCAGCAGCGGATTGGCCATGACTCCCAGAGTAATCGACCGGCGGTCATTCAGGCGCGGCGGCTGAGAAACGCCGCGACGCCGTGTGTCACTGGTGCTAACATCCGCAACTCTCGCGGGCGCCGCTCGGGAGAGGTCGGGTCAGTGCGGCGGGCAACACGGACAAACGTGATGGTCAATCACTGACGCCGAAAGGCGAGCGTGCCGAGCGGCACCTACTACGTGCGGCTGCGCGCGATAAACGCGGCGGGAGCCGCCGTCCGTCGAGCTCGGGGTCGTGGTTCCGTGAACGGAATCGTGCCATTGCGATGTACAATGTACTTCGTGAAGGGCTTCACGGTGGCGGAGGCACGGGCGCGCTTTGGAGACCTCCTCGACCAGGCCGCACAGGGCGACACGGTCGTCATCGAGCGGCATGGCGTTCGCTTCGTGCTGCGTGCCGAG
>DATKDY010000338.1:0-4762 GCA_035512515.1 Vicinamibacterales bacterium | reverse complement strand
GCCAGGAGGCCGAGCCCGAGGACGCCACTCGGGAAACTCCACGCCCGAGCGTTGAGCCAGGCTCTGACCCGCGGCTCGCACCACCGGCGTTGACAGCCTACGGCCGGAACAGGCGATTGATCTTGACGACCAGCGCACGGTTTCGCAGCGTGTCCACGCCGCGAGCGGCGTCGGTGTTGTAGTCGTCGGTGTAGACGACGAAGAGCTCGCTGCCCGGTCGATATTCCCACCGAAACCGGACGTTGCTGCCAACGGACGTGCCGGTCGAGTTGTACTGCGCGATCCCGGAGAGGAACATCCGCGGCGTCATCGTGAACGTGAGGCGCGAGCGGAAGACCGTGGCCGTGAACGAGCCCTGCGCCAGGTCGACCCAGTTGGCCGACAGTCCCGGCTCGACCGACAGGCGCGGGGTAATCTCGAGGCGCGCCGTGTTCAGCGCCAGTGACCGGCGGCTGCCCGTGTAGAACGGCCCGAACTCGTAGACGAGGGCGCCCGAGTACTTCCGCTGCTGCCCGCCGGTGTAGCTGAGTCGTGTCGTGTGGAAGTCGTAGACGCCGACCGGCACCCGGATGCCGGGGGCGATCGCGAAGGGCCGGACCAAGCGGTCGAACGCGTCGGTATAGGTCACGCCGAGGACGTCGCTGTTGGTGAACTCGGTCTGGACGCTGCCGATCTGCTCGCGCGTATCGAGACGCGAGCCCGTGTTGGTGGTGTAGGTCAGGCTGGCCTGCGTGCTGATGCGGCGGACGTGAGGGGTGCGTCGAGGCCGGGGGCTGAAGCGGCCGGAGACGAAGTTCCGGCGGAAGTCGGTACGGCGGAGGAAGCCAAGCTCCGGCAGGAAGTTGGGCTGCACGTCGAGCCGCTCGACCTGCAGCCCGAAGCGATCGGCGTTGTAGTCGATGAATCCTCGATAGCTCAGATCGTCGCCACCGCGACCCTCCGTCTGCGTGCGGGCGACGAAGGCGTCCATCCGCAGGTTCTGGAAGAAGCCGAAGCTGCCGTCGACACCATACGCGTCGTTCGCACCGGGCACACCTGGTGTGGCGGAGCGGTGCGTGAGCATGGCGCCGACCGCGCTGCGCTCGAGGATGTCCCGTTTGACGCGGATGACGGTGTGATTGGCGGCGGGCACCGGCGTGCCGGTGAGGTCCGCCGTCTGCATGTTGAGGAGGCCGAGCGTGGTGCGGCCGACCTTGCCGGTGAGCCTGCCTCCCGCGCGCACCGGCACCACGAGCCCGCTGTCGAGACCGATCCGCCGGCTGAAGAACAGGTACGGCGTGTCGCCGCTGCCGGCGGCCAGGCCGGCGCTGGCGCGTCCCGCGAACGCGAAGGTGCCGGCGCCCTCGAGGAAGAAGTCTCGCTTCTCCGGAAAGAACAGGTTGAAGCGCGTCAGGTTCACCTGCTGCTCATCGACCTCGACCTGCGCGAAGTCCGTGTTCACCGTGAGGTCGGCCGTGAGGTTCTGCGTGAGCCCATACTTCATGTCGCCGCCGACGCGGCCGTCGGCCTCGCGCGAGATCGGCGGCACGGTCGTGTCGGTGGTCAAGCCCCCGAGGACGTAGGGCTTCAGCTCGACGACGCGGAAGCCCTCGGGCGCCTGCAGCCCGGTGAGCGTTCCGGCCGAGGACACCTTGAGGATGCCGCGAAAGGTGGTCAATGCGCGGGGGACGTGGGCCAGATACGACCACTCGTTCTTCCAGCGCACCACGCGGCGCAGGTTCACGCCCCACGTCTGATCGCGGCCCGGGCCGTAGCGCAGCGACTTGAACGGGATGGCCATCTCGATCGTCCAGCCGCCCTCGAAGTTTGCGGTCGTCACACTCCAGACGGTGTTCCAGTCGGTGTTGGGAGGCCCCTCGTCTGTCACCTGGCTGTCGGCGAACCCACCAATGGCATTGGCGTAGAAGAGATAGCCGTTCCGCCGATCGTGGAAGGTGTCGAACAGCACGAGAAACGTGTCGTTCTGCCGGAGCTGACCGGTGTCGCGACGCATCTCGTTGGCCACCCGCCGTTCGGGGTGCGACTCGTGACAGCGGGCCGAGACGTAGATGTAGTGATCGTCGAAGAAGATCCAGGCCTCGGTCTTCTCGGTGGCCGGCTCGTACTCGAAGGGCTCCTGCTGGACGAATCCACTGATGGACGGCGTCACCGAATAGACCGTCTCGTCGAGCACGCCGTCGATGGACAGGGGCGTCGTGACGCGCACCGCAGTCACCGTGGGCGCGGTCGGCGTTCCGCCACTGGGCTGTGCCGATTGAGACGCCGTGCGGGCCTGTGCCCGAACCGACCCGGCGCCCAGACACACGCACGCCACGAGTAGGCTGGAGAGGAGACGGGGCATCGCGAGACGACGACATCGTATCCCTTGTCGCTTGCAATTCACAAGTCACTATGCATCACTAGTCACTTGCAATTCACAAGTCACTACCCCGACGCCCGCAACCGTGCTACACTGCGCGGCGACATGCTCACAACACGACGGTCGTGGTGCCCCGTGTCGTGCACACTGGATCTGGTGGGTGATCGCTGGACACTGCTCGTCATCCGAGACCTTGTGCGAGGGAAGCATCGCTACTCCGAGTTCCTCGCGTCCCCGGAAGGGATTCCTTCCAACATCCTGGCCGACCGCCTGCGGCGACTGCGACGTCGAGGGCTCGTCCGTGCGTCACGCTACATGTCGCATCCGCCGCGCCTCGAGTACCACCTCACGCCGAAAGGCGACGCCCTCCGGCCGATCCTGCGCGCCATGGTCGAGTGGGGAGTCAAGCACGCCGGCGCGAGGCGCCCGCCCGCACTGCAAGGAGGCTCATCGTGATACGCGCATTGACTGTGTGGTTCGCGTTCTCGTTCTCATCCTTCGGGGTCGCGCAGTCGCCGCCGGCCGACATGCCGCTCCTCCCGCGCGAGCTGGAGATCGAGCTTGCGCTCAATGCAGCACCACCACACCTGCGAGAGGGTGCCGCCGTGCTGGTGTTCGAACCTCGTGGATACGTGTTGGCTCGAGAAGGCCGCAACGGCTTCACCTGCGTGGTGAGTCGGCGTGGCGGCGACCTGTTTCCAGCTTGTTGGGACCGCGAAGGGCTCGAGACGTTGGTGCGCGTCGAGCAGGAGGCGGCCACGATGCGGCTGTCAGGCCAGACCACAACCGACGTGCAACGCGCCGTCGATGAAGGCTTCAAGAGCGGAAAGTACAAGACGCCGTCCCGCGGCGGCGTGTCGTTCATGCTGTCGCCGATCAGGTTTCGCATCGATGCCGCCGGCCGGGCCACAAACGCGAACGCCGTGCCGCACGTGATGTTCTATGCCCCCCACGTGACGGACGCCGATGTCGGCGGCGTGCGGGGCGGTCCCGTGTTCGTCAACCGCGTTGGGCCCGACGGCATGATCATCGTGCCGGTTGGCGCGACTGAACGGGACTCGATCGCGCGCGACTCGGCCTCACTGATCGAGCGCGTCGAGCGGCAACTGGGCGTGCGTACACGCCAGTAGACCGGCGTTCGACCCTTCGATCTGGGCGAACGCCCGAGCCATTTGTGTGTCTCGAACTGTTCGAGGCTGTCTTCGTCGAGTGGCCGGGAGCATGCCGTCGCCAGTGGCGGGAGTGTTCATCTACGTCCCGGCGGCTCGAGGCGCGTCACGGTGCCGTAGCTGTCGCATCTACTCGATGTCGAAGCCGTTCGAATCGCGGCGATGAAACTCATCGACAAAGGAAGACTACGTCTCGATCACCCGGTCTCGGCCGTAGCCGGTGTGACGTGACGAGGCATCAAAGCTCGTCGCAGAGGGAGGAGTGGGCCAGCGCCGTGCCGCCGCCCGCGAACGCCATCCCGTTGCGCTTCTAATCGCTATTGAACGCAGTTGCAGGAAGGGTACTCGGTCGGAGCGCGCGCATCATTGCGTCCGCGGCGGCTATACTGGAATCGCCGTAAGTGATCGGCGCAAATTGGGGGACTTATCACAATCGGCGATTTCGCGGTCGACGCATCATCGTAAGTCATTGATTCTAAAGCGGAGAGATGTCCGAGTGGTTGAAGGAGCACGCTTGGAAAGAGACTCCGGCCGCGCGTGCTGACGCACACCGACACGCACCAACTTACTCCCCAACAACAACTTTCCGCAACAACGATGTGCCTCGGAGTGTCCCCGTAAACCACCGTGATTGAGCGGGGTTTCGAGGGGCATCTGACACAGCTCTGACACAGAATCAAAGTCCACTTACGCCGCTTTCTCGCCTGTGATCGCGGCCAGGATGTCGCGTCAGGCATGGCCGAGTACGCCGCGCGAAGGTCGTCGGCCACATACGCGGCTTCGTCCTTGCTTCCGAGCGCAGAATGCGGAGGTTGCGCGAACGGAAGCGATTCGGATCGAGCAGGTACTTCACGACGGGCGGGTTGACTCGATGGGCTGCGTCATGCGCGGCTCGTGCGCGAGCACTGTCGCCCTCGGTCCGAAACAACCAGAGAACGCGGGCATACGGCCACAGCGCCCGAATGTCGTCGCCGTACTCTTCGAGGACCGCGCCAACGTCCGAGTCTCGATTGCGCTCGAGAAGCGCAGCGACGAGGAGGTGCCTGACATTTGGTTGAAAGACTTGCTGTTGAAAGACTCGCTTGACAACGTTTCGACGACGATGCCATCGTCGTCGTCGGCCGTTTTGAGGCCGCGACGAAGGTGGATCGATGGCTCAGATCACGATCAATGAAGGGCTGGCATGGCTCAAGACCTTGAAGAAGCGCCACGAAGAACTTCTTACGCTTCGCAA
>DATKDY010000337.1:0-31822 GCA_035512515.1 Vicinamibacterales bacterium | reverse complement strand
ACGAACGGTTCGCAGCACCAGTAGGCAGTAGATGAAAATCGAGACGAACGTGCCGAGCACAATCTGATTGCCGACGTCGCGCAGGAAGTTCCGCAACAGCCGCGGGCCGAACTGCTGGGAGGCGAGCGTCAGCGCCACGATGGTGATCGAGAACGACACGCCCGCGACGGTGATCATCGAACCGGCAATCGTCGAGAGCACCGCGCGTGCGCCCTCGGGCCCTGCCGTATAGCCCCAGGACCATTGTTCGACCCTTTCGGCGGTGATGGCCTCATCGAGCTGAACCATGCCGAACGACAGACCGCGGCCACCACAGCCATAGCCGACGGCACCGCCCAGTAGGTGCCGCGCAGGTACTCCCAAAGCGCGCCCAGCCGTGTCATGGATCCTGCCTCATGCGGATCGCTGCGCATGCAAGACACTGACCCTCAGGGCACTCTTGACAGCCGCCGGGCGCCTGAATAGTTGCTATTACCAGCGTGTTCCACCCTTGCGATCACCGTGCGTGCGATTGGCAGGTCGGGCTCGCGCGCGTCCGTCTGTGTGAAGATCGTCGAAGAGACACACATGGGTTTCTACGAGGATCGCATCCTGCCGCATCTGGTGCATCTCTCGATGCGCCAGGAGACGTTTTCGGCGTATCGCCGGCGCCTCGTCTCCTGCGCGCAAGGCCGCGTGCTCGAGATCGGCGTCGGGTCAGGCCTCAATTTCCGGTTCTACACCGATGCCGTCCGGCAGGTCGTCGGTCTCGATACGTCACCACGACTGCTGTCGATGGCGCGGCAGGTCCCGTCGGCGGCTGCTCCGATCGCGTTGGTCGAGGGTTCCGCGGAGGCGCTGCCGCTGGAGGACCAGAGCATCGACACGGTGGTGACCACCTGGACGCTGTGCACGATTCACGAGGTGGCCGGTGCGTTGCGCGAGATGCGGCGCGTGCTCAGGCCTTCCGGTCAGCTCCTGTTCGCCGAGCACGGACGCTCGCCGGATGCCAGGGTGCGCCGCTGGCAGGATCGGCTGACGCCTGTGTGGAAGCATCTCGCTGGCGGATGTCATCTGAATCGCCCGATCCGCGAGCTGCTGGAGGACGCGGGACTGCGCATCGAGCGCATCGAGACGGGATACATGAAGGGCCCCAAGCCGATGACGTTCATGTACGAAGGCCGCGCACGTCCGCGGTGACGGGCCGCGCTTGCGGAGCAAGTTGCCGGGCTCGGCGAATTCGATGTGGCAAGCGGCGTCATGTCGCCTCCGGCACGTCCGTCACTGGTCGGCTGCGAGCGCCGAGCGAGAAGACGACCGCCATCGTCAAGCCGACGAGCGCCAGTATCTGAAACATGCGTGCGTACCCGAAGGTCGCCACCAGCAGGCCTGCGGCAATCGGACCAAGCGCGTCGCCGACGTCGTAAATCGTACCGAACACTCCATGGGCGGCGCCGTAGCGTCCCCGACGAGTGACATCCGTGATGTACGCGCTGGTGGCGGCCGTCGTGGTGGCCACGCCGCCGGCGTACGCGATCACCGCTGCCACCAGCCACCAAAAGTCCGTCGCCCTGGACATCGCCAGGACAGCGGCGCTGCACGAGGTCAGACCGGCGACGATCACCCAGCGGCGACCGGCGCGATCGGACAGAAATCCAATCAGCGGCCGAATCGCGAGCGTCGTAACCGTCTGCATGCCAAAGAGCCATCCGAGCTGCGGCGTGGTGAGCCCCACCACGTCGCGGCCGTAGAGCGGAAGAAATGCGTTGAGCGCACCGTTGAGGACGAATTGAGCCGCCTGCGCCCCACTGGTGGCGAGGACCAGGCGATTCCCAGCCACCTCCCCGATGCCGGCCTTGAATTCGTGCCAGCGGGCCTTGCTCGGGGGCGCGGTGGAACCGCTTCGCCAGCCGACGGCGATCACGGGAGCCGCGAGGCCGATTGCACCGGCCACGAGAAACGCGAGATCAAAACGCCCCGCGGCAATCAGATACCCCGCGATAACCGGACCCAGCGCCTGCCCGGCCCCTTGCGCGGTGGAGTAGGTGCTCAGCCACGTTCCACGCTTGGAGGGAGGCGCGATATCCGACAGGCTGGCGGACGCGACCGGTCCGAAGATGGCGGTCGCGCTGCCGTGCACGAACCGGAGCATGACGAGCGCCGCCAGCGTGGAGACGCCAAGGTAGGTGAACGGCAAGATCGCAAAGACGAGCGCGCCGAACACCAGCAACGGCCGTCGGCCCAGGATGTCGGACCATGCGCCGGCCGGGAGCTTGAGGACGATTCCGGTCAGCGTCGATGCGCCCATGACGAAGCCGATCAGCGCCGGCCCCGCTCCGAGATCACGTGCGAAGAGCGGCAGCAAGGGCGTTCGGCAGATGGCATAGCTGCAGTAGGCCACGAACCCCGCGGCACATAACCGAATGAGCGCCCGCCGGGCGAGCGCCATTGACTGCTGCGGCTCCAAGAGCACATCCTCGGTCGAGGTGACGTCCGGCCGCCGTGGAACGACTGATGGCATGAGCGCTTCGGTGCCCCGGTTACCAGGTGCGTCGCCGGCTAGCGTCTTTTCCTTCGCCGCGATGGAGCACGGGAGCGCGACCGTGCCACGGGTCGGGGACCCGCGGACCTCGCCGACAGTTCGAATACGCGGTACAGCGCCTCGAAGAGCGCCATGCCCTGCTCCAGCAGCGCGTCGTCGTCCGGGACGGAGAGCTGCATGCCCTCGATCACAACGCCGACGGTCGGCGCCTCCTGAGCGGCGAAGCGTCCATCCTTCAAATCGAGGTCATGCACGATGGCAGCAATGCGGGCAACGGCCGGCCCGTCAATCGCGAAAACGCTACAGAGCGTTTCAAACGTGCAGCCCTCACCCTGGTGGCTGAACTCCACGCCGAACATGTCGAACGGCACGGCGTCATGTGGAGCTGATTGACGGTCGGCGACGAACGCGAAGCGCGCGTGGGTGTCCACGAATCGCTTGATGAACCATGCGGAGGCCATGCGATCGACAGCCGGTCGTGGACGCGTCACCCACAGGCGATTCGCGTAGTTCTGAGGGTCGGCGCGGCGGGCCGTTCGCGGTCCTTCGGCGGGGCGACGCGAGTCCGAGGCCTTCTCCTCGAGTTGCTGCAGCACGGTGGTGACGCGGTCGCGACCGGCGCTGCCAAAGAAATCGACGTGCTCGATCGCGCTCAACCGTTCCCTGAACCCGTCGAGAAGGCGTCGTACGGCCGGCGCGCGTGTGCCGCGGGGCCGCCGGGTGGCCGTGAGCCGTCCGATCAGGCGCTCGATCTCGCGCGCGAGCATGGCGTACGCCTCCTGCCGCGCCCGTCTGAACTCCTCGACCAGCGCATCGTCCGACCACGAATCAACGTTGTCCGCAGCAAACATGCTGGCATCGCCTCCGGCCGCCTTGATTTCCGTCTTCAGCCACTCGAAGTCTTCACGGGCAGTAGGACTGTCCGGCAGAACATAGACCGCCTGCTTGACCGCGAGGGCACCGAGCTGTTGCAATCGCCGCCACGTCCGGACGCGAAGATTGGAAGGTGCGGAGGGCAGCTGATAGACAAGTAACAGCCAGCGGCGCCCGGGCTTGAGTTCACGAAGGACAGCCGGGGATTGCGGTCGAGCTTTCGCACGCGTCATGGCTGAGCGGCCTGGCACTTGACGTTGTAACGTTCGTTTCATAGTATAAGTGAAGCGTTACGCCCGTCAAGGCCGACGGCCTGCTCACGTTCGTTGCGATGCAGACGGGCGGCCCGTGCCGCCGCGCGCTGTTATCGACGAGGGGAGGAATTCATGCGACGGACTCTTGTGATTGGCAGTCTCGTGTTGGGTACCGCGGTCGGTGCACAGCAGGGACCGAACCCACGGCAACAGCCAGGGGCCATGGTCCACATCTTCGCGCCGGAGCAACACGATCTGTACGACGGGCATTTCGTCATTTCGGCGAATCGCATCTACATGGTCGGCGGTCTGAATGACCCTGAGGGATGGGACCATCTGGACAATGAAGCGAAAAACGTCCGTCCCGTTGCCGGGACTGCCGAGATCGATGTGAACGAAATCCAGAACACGGGAACATTCGAAGCACGGCTGAAGATCCCTGAAGGTGATCTCGTGCTCACGATGGAGAAGTGGAACGAGTTCAGCCCGTGTCAGGACGGCGGTATCGCCGCGTATATCCACGAGCACGGAACCGATTCTGGATGCGGGGACAGCAACTGGCCGAAGACCGTCGGTTTCCTGGCCGGGTGGGGCTTCGGACACGCGACGCTGAACGGAAAGCCACTGTACCAGGACTACGAGATGCACTTCATGGTGACGCAGGGGCTTCGCGACCGTAAGACGCTGCGCGTCAACTACCCGTTGGCCAACAAGAAACGGCCGGCCGGCGAAACCAATCCGGCAACGCAGCAGATTGATTTCTACATTCGCAGCCCGGAGCAGAACCCGAAGAATCGTCCCAACCGGCAGGTGTTCATGCATTTCTTCGGGATGGAGGTCACCTGGAAGTAGGCGCGCCTTTCGGTCCCGAGAGGATGAAGGTCGACGTCACCGGAGCGGAGCCGCTCCAGCGCCTTTTGGGCGGCGGCGTTTCCCCGTCGAGCCGCTTCGCCGTACCAACGGCGAGCCGCAGCCAGATCACGAGCCACTCCGCGGCCTTCCTCGTACGCTTCGCCGAGGCGAAGCTGCGGGATGGCGTCGCCGGCCGCCGCCGCCTTCAGCCACCACTCGACGGCGAGCCGGTCACTCTGCTCCACGCCCCGTCCCGCCGCGTAGGCGTTGCCGAGGTTATGCTGGGCGAGGGTGTGGCCGCGCTCCGCCGCGCGGCGCAACCACACGGCGGCCAGCGCCGCATCCTCGGCTCGTCCCAGCCCCTCGTCGAATGCCGTCGCCATCAGGAAGACGGCCTCGAGCACGCCCGCGCCAGCCAGTTTCTCGACCGTCGCGATCTCCGCGGCGGCAAGCGCGCGGGCCTTCGGCAAGTCGGCGGCAAAGCCCATGCGTCCGCCAGAGTGGCAGCGCGCCAGCCACATCCGGGCCAGCGGATCGTCGCGGTTGACGGCTTCGAGCAGCAGCGTCTGAGCGCGCGCGTCATCGACGCGTCCGGCGATGCCGGTGTACCACTCGATGGCCTCGAGCAGGGCAGGAGACGGCTGCGCGGACGATACGTGAGGGTTCGCAAACGCGAACCCCAGCAGCGCGATCGGCAGGCCCGCCGCCAGTCGCCCAGCCGTTCCGTGCGGACGAAACCGCCCGTTCATGTCAGACGTGAGCGCACGTTCGGCATCACTGGCGCATGATGACACGGGTTCATCTGCCAGCCCTAGACCTAGTCGCCGACGGAAGCGAGGACGAGCGCGCGGGCCGCCACGATAACCGAACAGGTCCGCGTGGAGGCGGTCCGAGCCAGGGTTCCGGAACCCGAACCGTCCGCTGACCATAGAATAGGGACCGCTCGGAGGCTTGGCCATGCTGAGATTCGCGACCGTCCTGTTCGTGCTCGCATCACCGGCGCTGACCCTCGCCCAGTCGCCGTACTATCCAGAACGTTTCGACTGGCAGCGCCGGGTGCCGGCGCAGGCCGGCCTGGACGCTGCGGCAATCGAGGCCGCGGTGTCGTTTGCCGTCGCCAACGAGAATCCCGCGCCCAGAGATCTGGCAATTGCGCATGCCACGAGCCTCGGCGCCGAGCCGTTCGACACGCCGATCGGCCCGCACAAGCCACGGGCGGCTGCCAACGGGCTGATCGTTCGCAACGGCTACATCGTCGCCGAGTGGGGCGACACCCGCGCCGTGGACATGACCTTCAGCGTCACCAAGACGTTTCTCTCCACGGTCGTCGGCCTCGCGTGGCAGAAGGGCCTCATTCGTGACGTCACCGATCGGGCTCGCGACTACATGCCGCCCGGCGTGGAACTCTTCGAGGATCCGCACAATCAACCGATCACGTGGGAGCATCTGCTGCGGCAGACGAGCGACTGGAAGGGCACGCTCTGGGGCAAACCCGACTGGGCGGATCGCCCCGAGGGCAAGCCCGAGGAGTGGACGAACCGGCGACTCTCCGCGCCGGGCACGCGCTACAAGTACAACGACGTGCGCGTGAACGTGCTGGCACTCGCCGCGCTGCACGTGTGGCGGCGGCCGCTTCCCGAGGTGCTGCACCAAGAAGTGATGGAGCCGATTGGCGCGTCGAGCACGTGGCGCTGGCACGGCTACGAGAACAGCTGGATCGATCTCGACGGCCGCAAGGTGCAGTCGATGACCGGCGGCGGACATTGGGGCGGCGGCATGTTCATCAACGCCTGGGACATGGCGCGCTTCGGTTATCTGTTCCTTCGTAACGGCAAGTGGAAGGATCGGCAAATCGTGTCCGAGCGGTGGATTGCGATGGCCCGCACGCCAGGTCCGGCCAACGCCGAGTACGGCTACATGAACTGGTTCCTCAACACCGGCTCCAAGCCGTTGTCGTCGGTGCCCGAGTCGAGCGTCACGTTCCGCGGCAACGGGCAGAACATCATCTACATCGACTGGCAGAACGATCTGGTTGTGGTGACCCGCTGGGTTGCTCCTGGCAGCGCACTCAACGAGTTCTTGGGAAAGGTGGTCGGCGCCATCCGCGCGCCATCGACAGAGCATTAGGCTCCGGCGCTCAGTCCCTGGTTCCGTCAACGGCCACTGTCGCCAGGATCCGCTTGGGCCCGCTGCCGCGTGGAAACTGGATGTTCGTCAGCACCTTGCGCGTGTCGATGTCGATCGCCGCGACGGCGTGCGAGTCCCAGAGGCTCACGAACAGCACCTTCCCGTCAGGTCTCACCGTGAACCAATGTGGGAACTTGCCGACGCGGATCTGCGCCACCTCGGTGAGGTCGCTCGTCCGCACCACACGCACCAGATCGTTGATGCAGTCGGTGACCCACAGCTCGGTGTCGTTCTTCACGAGCTTGATCGCGTGCGTGTAGGTGTCGAGATACGGCTTGGGCACGCCTTCGGGAAGCTGTCCCAGCTCGACGCGGCGTGTCACGGTGCGGCTGACCGGATCGACGACGACGAAGCCGAGCAGGTTGGAGAGGGCCGCGTAGAGGCCGCGACCGTCCGCAGTGGGTTCGAGCGGCCGGACGCCGTCGCTGGTGGCAATGTGATGCAGGAGCGTGTGCGATGCCGGATCGAAGACGGCGATGCTGTCGCCGTACTGCGCGCCGACGTAGATGCGCGTGCCATCGGCCGACGTGTAGGCGTCGTGCGGGCCGCGGTTCATCGGGATCTTCTTGACCAGGCGCAGCGGATTCAGCTCGATGACGGCGACCGTGTCCTCCGCTCGCATCGGCATATAGGCGAAGCGGCCGTCTTTGGTCAGCGTCAGTTGGTTCGGATCCTTGCCGAGCGGGATCTGCGCCGTGATGCGGCCGGTCCGGGCGTCGATGACCTGAAGGTTCCCGGTGCGATCGCTGCCGATGTAGATCGTCGAGCCGTCCGGTGAGGCGGCGAGCCCGTGCGGCCGCGGATCGGTGGTGAGGCGGCGGCGCTCCGTGAAGGTGTAGCCGTCAATCTCCACGAGCTGATCGGAATCGCCGAGCGTGACCCAGAGCGTCGCTCGAGGGGCTTGCGCAACGCCGGCGGCGCTGGCGAACAGTGCGCCGACCGCGAGCGCAAAGAGTGCAAGCGGTGTGTGTGGTCTGCGGCCTTGTGCGGGATGGTTCATGACATGCCCCCGCCATTCACTGGCGCGCGTCGAGCAGTTTGACGTCGTAGTCCTCGAAGGCGCTGTCCGCGGTGACGATGGTCAGGTGTTCGAGCTGCGCCTGCGCGATCAACAGACGATCGAAGGGATCGGCATGGTGGAATGGAAGTGACGTCACCGCAAGCGCGTGCTCGACGGTGACCGCCAGCGTCCCGAAGCCGCTGCCGTCGAGCGCCGCGGGCAACCAGCGTTCGACAGGCTGGCGCAGCGTCAGTTTCCCGGTCGCCGATTTGATCGCGAGTTCCCAGGCGCTCGCCGCGCTGACCAATACCCCAAACGCGTCCTGGGAGATGGCGGCGCGAGCGCGCGGACCGAGCTTGCGATTGCCCTCTCTCCACCACACCAGCGCTTGACTGTCGAGCAACAGCGTCACGGATCGATGCCAAACGACCGCAGGACATCCGGTGGCAACGGCGCGTCGAAATCATCGCTGATCCAGATCTTGCCCTTGTCGGCGCCAAAGCCTGTCCGCCGGGTTTCGCGAACCACCGGCACGAGTCGCACCATCGGCTTGCCGGCCTTGGCGATGACAATCTCCTGCCCGGCCATGGCTTCGTCGACCAACCGTGACAGCGACGTCTTGGCGGCATGCAAGTTCACCTGTTTGCGAACGCTCCTGGCCATGGACTAAGCTTAGCTAGAACGACGCTGGCGCGTCAAGTCGGCCGTCGCGGCTGACGGCCTGGCCCTCTCGTCATTTACGTCACCACGTCGACGCGTTCGCTGACGCGCCGGACCCGTGGGTAGCGGATGCCCTCCACCATCTCCTGCACGCTGTCCGGCGGTGGAGGCGTCACGAGGCTCACGGCGACGATGACGGCGAAGTTGATGAGCATCCCGATCGTGCCCACCCCCTGGGCGTTCACGCCGAAGAAGTCGGTGATGATAGGTTCGGCGGTGCCGAAGATCTGCGGCGACCGGATCAGCGCAATCGCAATCCCCGTGAACCCCAGCCCGGACAGCATTCCACAGATCGCGCCCTCCTTGTTCGCCCGCTTCCAGAAAATCCCGAGGACCAGCACTGGGAAGAAACTCGCCGCGGCCAGGCCGAAGGCAAACGCCACGACCTCCGCGACGAACCCTGGCGGCCGGATGCCGAAGTAGCCCGCGACGAGCACGCCGAAAAAGATCACGATCCGGCCGACTCGCAACCTCTGGCGGTCGGACGCGTCCGGCCGGAGGATGTGTCCGTACACGTCGTGGGCGATCGAACTGGAGAGGACGATCAGCAGGCCCGAGGCCGTGGAGAGGGCCGCGGCCAGGCCGCCGGCCGCCACGAGCGCGATGATCATCGCCGAGAGGCTCGCGATCTCCGGCAGCGCGAGCACGATGATGTCGCGGTCGATGCTCGCCGGAAGCCCGTGGGCGCCGAAGAGTTCCGCCGCTTGCATGAGGCCGTCGCCGTTGGTGTCCCGCAGCACGATCAACCCCGTCCGCATCCAGTTCTGCACCCAGGGCACCGCTGCCACCGCGTCCAGGGGCTGGTCGGCGAGCGTGCTGAGCATGTAGTACTTCGCAAAGATGGCGACCGTCGGAGCGGTCGTGTAGAGCAGCGCGATGAAGAGCAGCGCCCAGGCCGCGCTCCACCGGGCCGCCCGCACGCTCCGCACCGTGTAGAAGCGCACGATCACGTGAGGGAGGCCGGCGGTGCCCGTCATCAACGCGATCGTGATGAGCAGAACGTTCAACGAGGACAGATCCGTGAAAGGCGAGGAATAACCCGTCAGCCCGAGATCGACCGAGATGGCGTCGAGTTTGGGCAAGATCTGCTCGATCGCGATCTGCGGCACCGGGTGGCCCGTCAGCAGGATGGCGATCGCGATCGCCGGCACCAGATAGGCGCAGATGAGGACGCAGTACTGGGCGATCTGCGTGTAGGTCACCCCCTTCATGCCACCGAGCACGGCGTAGAAGGCCACGATCACCATCCCCAGCAGGACCCCCAGTTCCACCGGGACCTCGAGGAAGCGGCTGAACACCACGCCCACGCCTCGCATCTGGCCGGCCACGTACGTGAACGACACCCAGATGGCGGCCATCACCGCCACCACGCGCGCGGTGTTCGAGTAGAACCGGTCGCCGACGAAGTCGGGAATCGTGTACTTGCCGAACTTGCGGAGGAATGGCGCGAGGAGGAGGGCCAGCAGGACGTATCCGCCCGTCCAGCCCATCAGGTAGACCGCCCCGTCGTACCCCATGAAGGCGATGAGCCCGGCCATCGAGATGAAGCTGGCCGCGCTCATCCAGTCGGCGCCGGTGGCCATGCCGTTGCCCACCGCGGAGACGCCCTGCCCGGCGATGTAGAAGCCGGCGGTGTCCTGCACTCGGCTCCGAAGGGCAATGGCGATGTAGATCGCGAACGTGATGCCGACGATGATGAACGTCCAGGCCTGTATGCCCATGAGTGAACCGCTCGCGGTGCAGGGAGTGGGGATGGGGAGACGGCAGGGCCCGGTCAGTGTTCCATGGTGTGCACGTGCTGTGTCGTAGACGCAGTCTCGTGCACGCTGAACTCACGGTCCGTCCGGTCGGCCAGCCACGCGTTCACGAAGGTCAGGATCACGAACACGTAGATCGAACCCTGCTGAGCCATCCAGAAACCGAAAGGCACGGCTCCGATGCTGAACTCATTGAGGGGCCTGACCAGGATGATGCTCATCACGGGCCCGGCAATGAACCAGATCGACAGGAGCACGAGGATCCGCTGCCCGGTCCGTCGCCAGTAGCGGCGGCGATCGAAGGTCGGAGAGTCCGCTGTCGGCATCGCGTGGCATCATACAGGAGCCTGGCGCCGGCACTGCCCGAAATGTCGGCGTCTCAGCGCGGCTCGATTGCCGACGCGGTGGCGTCAACCAGGAATCGGCGGTAGACGGCCCGCGCTTCCTCGAACTGCGCGTAGACGTGATCCTTCTCGCGCTGGGAGCGCCAGCCTGGCCATGCCTCGGCCTGTGTCTGCAGGCTGTCAATCCACTTCAACGCGTACTCCGCGCTGGCGCTGTGGCGGATGGGCTGGTCGCCCACCGTAATCCAGACCGGATTGGTGAAGGCCTGCGCGAAGGTGGTATCCAGCGGAAATCGCTCCGACGAGGTCCCCTCGACCCGAAGGTGGTACCAGCCGCTGCGCGACACCTTGAACGTCCTGGTCAAGTCGGCACTCATGCGATCCGCCGACATCGTGAGCTTCTCGACGGCGTCGCCGTTGAACACCAGCGAGGCCGTCGAGATCGGGGTGATGGATTTGACGCGTGCCGTCACCGCGACGTCGCCGCCGCCAGCCGGCAGATGGACCTCGTCGCCGGGCAGGCGGCCGTTGATGGTGAGCTCCACCAGCGGGCCGGTGCTGACAAACGCGTGCCCTTTCCGGAGGTGTGCGAAGAAGGTGTCGAGATCGACGCCGAGGGCGCCGGTGTGCACGTAGGTCCGGGCCGACCCGACGAGCTTTGATGCGTGCATGCTGCTGATCGAGTCTTCGCCTCCCACGGCCGTCACGCGCAGTCCGTTGTTCCAGACGGCGTAGAGCGGGTAGAACCCGCCCAGGCCGGAGTTCGACCACTCGAGCGCGTCCGTCGTGCCCAATGCCGCATCGACGATGAAGCCCTTGCCGCCGCCGAGCTGCTGCTCCAGGGGGTCGGCGTTCCCGCCGAACGCGTGTACGTATCCGGTCGTTGCGCCCTGAGCCTTCGCCTTTCGCAGCATGTCGGTGTTGCTCGGGTAGAGACTCTCGACGCCCGTGCCTTCGTAGCCGGTGAGAAACGGGCTGATGAGGTGCCGCTGGAGCTGGAACATGAACACGTGTCCGTAGAACGGCGGCCGGTACTCCTGGCCGACGTGCATCACCCGCTCGGCGGTCGAGGCCGGATGCGGACCGCCTCCGGGCGCGAAGTGCTGGTAGTCGAGCACGCGGTTGTCCTTGTTGGCCACCTGTTCGAGAACGAAGGTCTGGTCTTCGGCGGCCGACATCATCATGAGATTGTCGGGAGTGTTGTGCAGATTGCCGGCGTAGTTCATGTGCACGTGCGTGGATCCGCTGTACCAGCCCCGGGCGGCCATATCGGTCAGCCGCTTCAGGGGGACGGTGAGGCTCGTGACGTCACCGGCCGTGATGGTGGCGGTGGCCTTCGCCGGATGGAACTCGAACCCCTTCACCACGTCCAGAGTGACCGCGCCTGTCGGAAGCTCGACCTGGAAGGCGCCCGGCGTGTGAAAGACCCGGTCACCGACGCCGGAGACGCGCGCGTAGGCGTCGGGCGGCGCGTAGAACTTCCCGTCCCCGGCCGTCAGGTGGATGCGCGCCGCCGTCGCCCGCCCGTGATCGTCGAGGACCTGCACGGACAGAACGCCGACCGGACGCTTCCAGCGACGGCGGGTGATCGTGACGTGGCGGAGTTCTCCGCCGTAGGTCTCGAGCAGCGCCAGCTGCGGCAGCCCTCCGCCGGTGCCGTTGGTGATGAAAGCAATCCACTCGCCGTCGGGAGACCACCGCGGGTGAAAGGCGTCGTGTGAGAAAAACGTGAGCTTGTACGGCTCGCCGCCCGGCGTGGTCGGCTGGACGTAAAGATTGCTGAACTGGTCGGCCGAGCCGCGCGTGCCGGAGTAGATGAAGCGGCGGCCGTCGATGGAGACGTCAGGACGCGCCCGGTAGAGCGTCTGTTCGGCGAGGACCGTGCGGCCCTGATCGATGCCACCTGCGACGGCCGGTACGCGGAGGACATTGCCGGACCCGAGCGCGACGTCCTTGTTCGAGACGATCAGCAGTTCCTTGCTGTCGGGCATCCACGCGGGGGTGATGTTGACATCGACGTCCCCGAAGTACAAGCGGTCGCGCCCGAACCGGTTGTCGCGCGTCACCGCCACTTCGTTGCCGGCCCACTGCCCGTTTGCGATCGACCGGACGAATACGTTGAAGTAGCCATTGGGTTTCGTGCTGACGTAGGCGAGCCGTGTGCCATCGGGTGAGAACACCGGATCCATGTACACGAACTCGTCGCTGGTGAGCGCCCACGTCTTGCCCGAGGCGACGTCGAGCACCTGAAGCTGGATCGTCCGCCCACCGTCATCCGCCGTGAAAACGATGAACCGGCCATCCGGCGACCAGTTCGGCATGGCGTGGTACCCGGCGCCGGCGGTGAGCTCGTCGGCCACGCCGGTGGCGGGGTCGATCCGCCAGATCGATCCACTCATCGCGACGGCGATCGAGCGGCCATCGGGCGCCCACGCGGGCGCCCAGGGTGTCGAGCTCGGCGCCTGGGCGAAGTAGTAGTTGTGCATGTAGTTCCCGCCGCTGCGCGCGGAGGGATAGCGGCCTTGGCCGCTGACAGGTTGCAGAGCCAGGCAGACGAGCGCCGCCAGTCCCAGTGCCCGGAGTCCACGCCGGTTGCTCATCGCTCAACGCCTCCTGTGCCCGACCGCCCGACGGAAAACGCGCGCATCATACCGCATGGCGGCGGGCGGGCCGCAATGGGTCTCGAGTCGGTGAGTCGCACGATCGGCTTCCGTGTTATAGTCCCCGCCATTCATCGGGACCGGTATTACCCGGTCCACGCGCAAATCGTCAGGCGTCATTGTCCGTTGCGTTCGGCTGTGGCCTCAACCGATCCCCGTGCACGGGAGGAGTCGACTATGCGCGCGCGTCTCATGGTCCTGCTTGCTGTCCTGCTGATTGGCGTTCCGGCTGGCCCTGCGTTGGCGCAGGAGGCCTCCATTGCCGGCACGGTCGTCGACGAGACGAAGTCGGTGCTACCGGGTGTGACAATTACCGCCACATCGCTCGCGACCGGGCGTGTGATGACGGCCGTCAGCGATGAACGCGGCGAGTATCGCGTCCGCGGCATCGCACCCGGGCGCTACAGAGTCGAGGCCGACCTCTCGGGATTTGCGACCGTCGTCTTGCCGGACGTCGAGCTCCTCGTCGGCCAGAACCGAACCGTCCCCTTCTCGATGCAGGTGGCCTCGCTGTCCGAAACGCTGACCGTGACCGGGGAAACGCCGCTCGTGGACATCAGCTCGACTCAGGTTGGCGGCAACGTCGATCGCCGGCAGATGGAAGCGCTGCCGCTGCAGGGCCGCAACTGGATGGAGCTGGCCATGCAGGTACGGGGCATTACGGCCAACGCGGTGGACAACACCCCGGGCGTCCGCGACCGGCAGTTCCAGCTCAATCTCGACGGCCAGGAGATCACGCAGCAGGTGGCGGGTTCCGGCTTCGGGCAGCCCCGATTCAGCCGTGAAGCCATCGCCGAGTTCCAGGTCGTGACCAACCTGTTCGACATCACCCAGGGCCGTTCGCTCGGGATTCAGGTGCAGGCCATCTCCCGCTCGGGCACCAACAACCTCGATGGCAGCGTCTACGGCTTCTTCCGCGACAGCCAGCTGAACGCGAAGGACTTCGTCGCCGGCCGCGTGCTGTCGTACTCGAACCAGCAACTCGGGGCGGCCGTCGGGGGCCCGATGGTTCGGGACAAGGCGCATTACTTCGTCTCGTACGAACGCGAGAACGAGCCCAACACCATCGTCACGAGCCCGCCGGCGCTGGCGGGGCAGAGCTACTCGTTCGACACCAAGCTGGTCCAGAACAGCTTCCTCGGCCGGGTCGACTGGCAGATGCGGACCGACAACCACCTCACCGTCCGGGCCTCGTACTGGGACTGGGGCAATCCCTTCACGCAGGTCTCGGGCACCGAGCATCCGTCGCAGGCAGCCAATCGCACGCGCAAGGCGGTCAACGTGGTCGGCACGTGGTCCAGGGTGCTGAGCGGCACGACCCTCCAGGAAGTGCGGGTTGGCTATACGCATTTCGACTGGCAGAACCAGCTCGCCATTCCCGCGCTCGCCGACACGCCGAACTACGTCTTTCCGGGTCTCGTGGTCGGCCAGCGTCGCAACTACCCGCAGGAGTTCTTCCAGGACACCTTCAGCGGACGGTACGACCTGACGCTGTCGCGCGGACGCCACGACATCAAGATTGGCGGAGAGTTCCTCCGCTGGCACGACACAGGGCAGTGGCAGCTGCTCTCACGAGGAGAGTTCGTCTTCAATTCGGCGCCTCCGGATCTGGCCCGGCGCTTCCCGGCGAGCGCCTGGAACGACCCGACGCAGTGGGACGTTTCGGGGCTCGACGCCCGCATCCAGCGCTTCGACCAGAACTTCGGCGACTGGACCATCGACATCCCGCGGCCGACGTGGGCGATCTGGGTCGGCGACACGTGGCGGATGAGTGATCAGTTCACGATGAACTACGGAGTGCGATGGGATGCGGATTGGGGTGCGCTGGACCCACCGCACGTCACGACGCAGGCGACCTTCAACCCGCGAGGCGGGATGCAGTACACCGATCTCGCGCTGAACGCCGGCGATCGGCTGTATCCGGGCGGGCTGCGGGACATCATGAACATCGCGCCGCGCGGCGGCTTCACGTGGAATGCCGGCGGGGCCGGCCGGTTGGTGGTTCGCGGCGGGAGCGGCCTGTACTTCAGCATCCCGGACTCGAACACGACCTTCAGCCAGCAGTCGTTCAACAGTGAGCGGATTCTCGTGAACTCGTTCCCCAACGATGGCCAGCCGGGGTTCATCAACGACCCGACACGAGGCCGGACTGCCGAGGACTTCTTCAGCGGACGGTATCCGCTGCCTGCTCAGTCGCCACGCGTCATCGCGCACGACTACAAGATGCCGAACACGTGGCAGAGCATCATCGGGGTGCAGACGCAGGTGGGCGATATCTGGGGCATCGAGGCCGACATCACGCACTGGAAGGGCTACAACTTCGCCCGCCAGCGCGATCCAAACCTGTTCTTCAACCCCGTCACCGGCTACAACATGCACCCGACTGCCGCGGGACGCCCCGATCCGACCTTTACGCGGATCCAGTGGCTCGAGTCGAACGGGCGCGCGGACCACGCCGCGATCTCGAGCGCGCTCACGCGGCGCTACCGCAACAACTGGCAGGCCAGCATCGCCTACACGCTCGGGCTGTTCACACACGACAACACGACGGGCTTCCAGTTCGAGGGCAACAACCCGTTCGATCCCGAGGCCGAGTGGGCCCGGTCGACCGAGTTCCAGCGCCACACGCTCCGTGTCAACGGCATCTTTCGCCTGCCATACGATATCGCCCTGGCCGGCGCGTACCTCTTCGGCTCTGGCAACTACTTCGTGACGACCTACGCCGCCAACCCGTTCGGCCGCACGGGCGCGAACCGCTACGTCACGGCGCCGCTCACGGTCAACCCCGCGTCGCTCGACCGCTTCGACGGCAACGCCACCTACGCGGTAGGAGAGCTCGTACCTCGCAACGGCCTCAAAGGGCTCCCGTTGCACCGTGTCGACGTCCGCCTGTCGAAGGATGTCAACCTTCCCCGTGGCGTCAAGCTCATCGGCATCGCCGAAGTGTTCAACCTCCTCAACCACGAGAACTACGGCGCCTACAACACGCAGGTGAACTCCCCCACGTTCGGCGACCCGCGCCAGAACCTGCTGAACGCCTATCAGCCCAGGGTCGGGCAGCTGGCGTTCAAGATCACGTATTGATATGGATTGATATGGAAAGACCGAGCCGTATCAGATGCTACTCTCGCGATGCACGGTGTAATCGGCAGATGACGTAAGGGCGCGAACGGCCAACACAGCGCCGACTTGCTGCCGCCCGGCAGGCCCTGTAGACTCGGGTCACGATTACCACCATGGGAGGCGGCACATGGTGCGCAGGAATGTTGCGCAGTTCGCAGTTCTGGCAGGCGTCGCCTGCGTGATCATCCCCGCCCTGCTGGCCGCGGCTGATTCCCTTGTCCAGTACGACCCAACCCTTCAGTTCCAGAATCGCGGCGATCGTTACGAGGGCATTCGTTCGGTCCCGGTCGGCGGACTGGACGTTGAATTGTTGTCGGCGCGAGTCGACGATCCGAGGCGCTCCGACGTCCCGTGGAGTGAGGAGGTCAGTCTGCGGTTCTACCTGCCGGCACCGGATCCCGTGCACATCACTGTTCGACAGCTTCGATCGGGAGCCACGAACTACTGGCTTGATCGCGTGCAGCGCAGCTGGAAAGAGGGCAGTGTCAACGAATACGCGTGGGCCACGGCCCCGGTGTTGAGCCGGCTACCGGATGTGCGATTCGAGGATCTCGGCGCCGTCATTCGAGTGGGTCGCGACGACCCGCTGGCCCGGACGCAGCGAGTGCTGCCGGCGGTGTTTTTTCAGCAGCAGCCCGTCGTCGTCGCACGAGCCTACCGGTTTTCGTTGAAGACCAACGGTCGTGCCCGCGTCAGCGCCGTGATCTACGCTGGAAACACCGAGCTCTACCGCAGGCCTGACAACTGGGAAGAAGCCGGCAGCCCCTTCACGATCCTCTGGCGAGCGGACGGCGCGGAGGAGGGCTGGTATCGACTCGTCGTCAGCGGGCGCTTCGCGAACAACGCGCCGCTCGATAAGGAAGTCGTCTTCTATCATCGCCCCAGCCTGGTCACCGCAGGCTCAGACGGCTAGCCCGCGCGATGACTGGCGCGCGTCCGGCCGTTTTCATCAGCTACAGTCACAAGGACGAGCACTGGAAAAATCGTCTCGTCGCGCATCTTCGCGTGCTCGAGCGTGAGGGCGCTCTCGACCTCTGGGACGATCGCCGGCTCGCCGCCGGCGATGAGTGGCGGCCCGATATCGAGCAGGCCATCGCGCATGCCACCGTCGCCATCCTGATCGTGTCGAAGGACTTTCTCACCTCGCAGTTCATCAGGGAGGAAGAGCTCACGCAGATTCTCGCCCGCCGTTCGCAGCGGCAACTCAGGGTGATTCCGCTGATTGCGGAGCCGTGCGCCTGGCAGGCGGTTGAGGCCCTTCAGGGAATTCAGGCGCGGCCGATCGACGGGCGCGCGCTGTCAGGAGGAACCGAACACGAGATCGATCAGGCGCTGTCGGCGCTCGCTCTGGAGATCCGTGCACTGGCGGCCAACGGAACCGATGCCGTTCCTGAACGTGCGCCTGTGCCCAAACCGTGGCACGCGTTGTCGGCGATGATGTGGTTGTCCCTGCCGACGATCATTCTGGTTCTCCTGGTGGTGGTGGCGAGCTACTGGCACGTTGCCACGAGGGTCAGCTTGGAACTCGTCACACGGCGGATGAGTTTTGTGTCACGCGGAGAACAGCCGCGATCGCTCGTGAACTCCACGGGCCAGTTTTCTGCACTGTCGATAGAACGATGTGCGGGCGCCACGCTGACCGCGGCGAGCTTCGTTCGCATTCGAGCGTTGAACGGAACCGCTGACGGCGACCAGCCGCATGCTGGCCCGGTCCGATTGCGATGTGACGACCCCGACGCCAAAATCACACTGGTGCCAGCCGGAGAAGTCGAAGCCTTGGGCAGCCTCGATCGGCTATCGACCGGGCCGGGAGCGCGGACTGTGATTGCTGTGCGCGGCGCCACACCGCCGGTCGTGACGATGACCGTCTCGACCAGACAGGAGTTGAGCTTTCCGATCTTCTCCGATCTGCGCATCATCGCCGACCTGGTGGCCGTGGAACCTGCGTTGGGCTCGTCTGATTCGCCCGCCTTTTATGAGGCGCGACTCGATCAAGCCGACCGTATGGTGCGAGTGGAAACGGGCGAGCGCGGAGCCGTACTCGTGATTACTCCCGCGCCGGCGAGCACCACCGACTTCTTCGATACCGACAGACCCCTCGCCATCGAGTCGCTGCAGTTCGTCGACGAAGCGTTGGGAGGACAAACGGTCACGCCCTTCCTTGCCGACGGCATCCTCTCCTACCCCGACTATCCGGGCGCGCCCGCGTTGACCATCGCGGGCGACGACTTCCTGGTGTTGGACCAGACCCGTGCCTTGGAGCTTCGGAGGCTCGCGCTCGATTCCACACGAGCCGGCCTGCTGGTCACTGTCGCAGGGTTGCTCTCTGACGGCGCGATCGGGAGTGCGCGCGTGGCTCCCACGGCCGAGCCCGACCGCGATCGGTGGTTCGATCCGCGCTTGACGGTGTTTCAGACGATTCGCTACGGTTCGCCGTGGACGATCATCGCGCTTGGCCTGGTGTGGGCGACCTCCACCATCTGGTCCGCTTACGGACGATGGCCGTTCGCGGGCCGGCTGCCCATACACAAACGGGGGGACAGGTGAAATGGCTATGACCAGCGTCGTGATGCGTCGGATATCGCGCGTGCTCATCGCGTTCGCGCGGCGGATTGAGCGTCCCGTCATCCGGCTTGTCGGGGCAGTCACGATCGTGGCGCTGTGCGGTCCCGTCTCCGTGCTCTCCCAGGGAGTTGGGCAGGCCCTCGACTCGCTCGTGCGCATTACCGGTACCCGGGACGGAGGCACGCCGGTGCGGGGCAGCGGGTTCATCGTGTCGCGGGATGATGGCGTGGCAACCGTGGTGACCTCCTCGCATGTGATCGAGGGAGTGCAGTTCGAAGTGACCTTCGCCGTGGATCCGTCGCGCTCGTTTCCCGTTCCGCCCGAGGATGTGATCACGATCGAGACGCAGAACATCAACGGTCTGGCGGCGTTCAGAGTGCGAGGAAAGTTCCCGGCGCAGGCACAGCCTCTCGAGCTGGTCGCTGGCGACGGGCCCGCGCTGGGCCAGAGCCTGTTTCTCGTGGGCTATCCCCAGATGGCGTCGAGTCCGCGTACTGTTGCGCGCGTGTTTTCCGGTCGCGACGGCCAGCGACTCGTCATCGATCAATCGGTTGGAGAGGGGTTCTCCGGCGGCCCTGTTCTTCTCGACAACAGGGTCGCCGGACTCATCACGGACACTGACAACCAGTTCACGTACGCCGTCACGTCGGTTGTCTTGCGTGAGTTCCTGATCGGATCGGGCGTTTCAGTCACGGCCGCCACCACATCGACGCCGGCGGAGGGCGGCACCAATCCGGGCACGTCGCCGGGCACCGACCCGACGCCGAAGACACTCGATCGTCGCCCGTACACCGTCTCTGTCCTCGGCGTTCCCAATGCCAGCAACGCCATCGAGGCGTTTCGGGCGGTCGGTTACGCGGCCAGCCAGTACGGGCCATTGGGACGGTCGGCCGAAGAGTTTCAAGTAATCACGATCGGTAGCCGGGTGCCTGTGCTCGTGGCGCAGGAGGTGCTGGCCATTGCGCGGCGTCATTTGTCTGGCCTTCGCTATGTGCTCATCGCCGAGGACGTCCCGTCAGTCCCACGCGACCGCCGCCTGGAGATCTCGCTTGGTGTGACCAATCGTGTTCTTGGCGATTTGCGCTCAGCGACGCCACTCCCGGAAGCGGGCTGGAAGAGACTGGCGGCTGCGCCCGACTTACGCACGTTTCAAACCACGGCCCGCGCTTACTACAGACTCAAGTGAGAGCGTGGGGGTCTGCCGCTTCTCCGCGTCCCTCACGGACAGCGCCGCGAACCTCCTCGAGCGCGTCGCGAGACGACAGGGCCCTCGAGCGCGGCGGCGCGAGGCATGAGGCATCACGCATGATCGCCCCCTCACCCCTTGATGGCAGTTGACAGCCGTCGGTCTCGGCGATAGAGTCCCATCAAGAGCTGATGGGACTCACCAATACTCCTTCCGATCTCCTCCCGGGCACGCTCGAGCTCCTGATCCTGAAGACGCTCGTCAGTGGAGCCAGGCATGGCTATGGCATCGTCGAGCACCTGCGTCTGGCGTCCGACGACGTGTTGCGTGTCGGCGAGAGCGCGCTGTATCCCGCGCTCCAGCGGTTGCTCCTCAACGGCTGGGTGAAGGCCGAGTGGGGCACATCGGAGAACAATCGCCGCGCGCGCTACTACACGCTGACCGCGCCCGGCCGCAAGCAACTCGCCGCCGAACGTGCCGAGTTCGACCGCATGGTCGGTGCGATTCAGCAGGTATTGGGGACGACATAGATGTGGGGCATCGGCGCCAGACGTACTGGCAGACGCACGAGGCAAGAAACATGACGAGGATTCCTCGATGATCTCGATCTTCCGCCGCCTGCGGTACTTCTTTGGCCGCTCGCGTCACGATGCCGATCTGCGGGCGGAGATCGAAGCGCACCGCGCGCTGCGTCAGGAGGCGTTCGAGCGTGACGGTGTTGCGCCAGAAGACGCCGTACACGCGAGCCGGCGCGCGCTCGGCAACGTCGCGCTCGCCGTCGACGATGCACGTGACGTCTGGACGATTCGCACGGTCGACAGCATCTTGCAGGACATGCGTGCGGCGCTGCGCGGGCTGCGCAAGAGCCCGGGCTTTGCGCTTGTGGCCATCGGCACGCTCGCGCTCGGCATCGGCGCCAACACGGCGCTGTTCTCGATCTTCAGCAGCCTGATCCTGCGCCCGCTGCCCGTGCGCGATCCCGGCAGCCTCGCGCTGCTTACCAACGGGTCATGGTCCTATCCGATCTGGGAAGAAATCAGGGCACGCGAGGCCGAGCTGTTCGATGACGCGTTCGCGTGGTCCCCCCAGACGTTTGACTTGTCGGCGGGCGGCCAGAGCGACCCCGTGGACGGCGCGTACGTCAGCGGCCGGCTCTTCGACGTGCTCGGCGTCACCGCTATCCGGGGCCGGATGATCACGCCCGCCGACGACGGCGGCGCCGCGCCGTCCTTCGGCGCTGCTCAGGACGCCCCGAGCGCGAGTCGAGGGGCGGACGGCCCCGTCGCCGTCATCAGTCATC
Organism: Vicinamibacterales bacterium; assembly: GCA_035512515.1. Lineage (GTDB taxonomy): Bacteria > Acidobacteriota > Vicinamibacteria > Vicinamibacterales > UBA2999 > JACCSI01. The sequence continues at coordinate 10,480 of DATKDY010000337.1, read as the reverse complement.
GTCTTTGGCGGCAGCGCTTCGCCGGCGCCAACGACGTCGTCGGGCGCCGCCTCACCGTGCAGCGCATTTCGTTCACGATCGTGGGCGTGATGCCGCAAGGATTCTTCGGTCCTGACGTCGGCCGGATGACGGACGTGATGCTGCCCTTCGGCGCCGAGCCGCTCATTCGCGGCCGGGAGAGCCGGTTGGCCAGCGCAGGCTCGTCGTGGCTGCAGATCATGGTGCGCCTGAAGCCCGGACAGAGTCTCGAGCAGGCCAACGCCGCGCTCCGGACCGTGCAACCCCAGATAGTCGAAACCGCAACAATCTCAGGTCAGCGCAGCGAGCCGCTCACGCTGGTGCTCGCCGCCACCGGCAACTCGTCGCTGCGCAGGCGTTTCGAGACGCCGCTCTTCGCGATGGTCGTGGCCGTCGGGCTCGTGCTGCTCGTCGCGTGCGCCAACATCGCCAGCCTGCTGCTCGCGCGCACGCTGGCGCGCCGCCGCGAGCTCAGCGTGCGCCTGGCACTGGGGAGCTCACGGTGGCGGATCGCGCGGCTGCTCTTCGTCGAGAGTGTGATCGTGGCCGCGACCGGTGCGGCGTTCGCGCTGGTGTTCGCGAAGTGGAGCAGTGCGCTCCTCGTGCAGCAGTTGAGCACGTGGCAGAGCACCGTGTCGCTGGACCTCGCACTCGACTGGCGCGTCCTCGCGTTTACGGCGGCACTTGCGTGCCTGTCGGCGGTCACCGCCGGCGTGGCGCCCGTGCTCGGGCTGAAGCGCATCACGCCGGGCGACGCGATCAAGGATATGGGTCGCGGAATCGCCGGCGACCGCCGGTTTGCCATGCGCGGTGCGCTCGTCGTCGCCCAGATTGCGGTGTCACTCGTATTGGTCGTCGCGGCCGGACTGTTCCTGCGTACGTTTGCGTCGCTCAACCAGTTGCCGCTCGGCTTCGTGGCAGAGCCACTGCTCGTCGCGGAGTTGAACCTCCAGGCGAGCGGCCGGCCGCCCGAGGAGCGCAGTGCGCGCGTCGAGCGCCTGCGCGACGCGGCGGCGGCGGTCCCCGGCGTGCGTTCGGCGTCCGTCTCCGCGATACGGCTCCTCACCGGGGGTGGTTGGGCGAGCGGCCTGGTCGGCGTCGGCGATGGGCCGATATCTCCCAGCAGGCCCTTTCTCTGGCGGAACGCCACGACACCAGGCTGGTTTGAGACGATGGGCATGTCCCTGCGCAGCGGCCGGGACTTCGAGGCCGCTGACCGCGTGGGCAGCTCTCCCGTCGCCATCGTGAACGAGGCGTTCGTGCGACGGTATCTGCGGGGCGAGCAGCCGATCGGGCAGCACGTGCGTCTCGGAAGGGACGCCGACACGCGCTACGAGATCGTCGGCGTAGTCGGCGATGCCGTCTACACGACCCCTCGCGAGGGCATGCTGGCGACAATGTACGTGCCCGTGGCGCAGCAAGCGCCAGAGAGCTTCTGGCCGACGGTGCTCCTGACCATCAACGCGGCGCCTGGCCAGCGCGCGGCCGTGGAGCGTGACGTCGCCGCGGCGTTGACGCAGACCGATCCGACCGTCGCATTCACGTTAGGGACCTTCGATCAACTCGTCGAGGCGACGGTCACGCAAGAGCGGCTCATCGCGATGCTCTCGGCTTTTTTCGGCGGGCTCGCGCTGCTCCTTGCGGCCGTCGGCCTCTATGGCGTCGTCGCGCACGCGGTGCGCGCGCGCCAGACGGAGATCGGGCTGCGCATGGCGCTGGGTGCGGCCCCGTCCAGCATCGTGCGTCTCGTGTTCCAGCGCGTCAGCGTCTTGATCGCGGCCGGCGTCGCGTTCGGCCTGGCGGGCAGCCTCTGGGCGGCGCGTTTCGTGGAGGCGCTGCTGTTCCACTTGGAGCCGCGCGACCCGGTGACGTTCGCCGGCGCGGCTGCGGTGCTCGTTGCCGTGGGCGTTCTCGCCGCGTGGATGCCAGCCCGTCGCGCCGCACGGCTCGATCCGGTGGCGGTGCTGCGCGAAGGGTAGGGACGGCGTCGGGGCAGGACGCGCATCCGACCGACCTACCACCGCGTCAACTGGGACAAATCCATACTTGGCGTAGAAGGCCTCGGCATCCGGCGGCGCAACCGTCATGCCTTCGTCGGCCGAGATTCGCCGATGCCATCGCTGATGGCGCGCATCGAGAGAAACATCGGTGTCGGTACGGGCCGTGCATCCGAACGGCCTTCGACTGCGTCCACTGCGATAAACCCGTACCTTGCGTAGAACGCCTCGGCTTCAGGTTTCGCGTCGACCACGACTCCCACGCATCCGTATTCGTCGGCCATCTGCCGAGACAGTCGGAGCACGAACCGGAGTAGCTGCAGGCCGAGGCCCTGCCCGCGCGCCGATTGGTCGACGGCGAGGCGAGCGAGCCGGAGCACCGGAAGAGGGTAGCGCGGGAGTTTTCGGCGGCTGGCTGGCGGCAGATCCTCGATTTCGACGTGCGCCGCGGCAACCGTGGCATACCCGAGGACGTTTCGACCCTGGACCGCGACGTACGTGACGCCGAGATGGTGACGAAACTGGTTCTGCCCTGCGAACTGATGAAAGAAGCGATCGAGGTCGGCGTCGCCCGAACGAAAAGCCGTTCGATCGTCGCTCTCGCGAAGGGCTCGGATCTCGAGCGGGGTCCCCGACGCGCGGTCTTTGCGCGTTGGGGTGCTAGTCACGCAGCAGCCGGCGCAAAGCCGCTGTGGACTTCCCTGATTCGATCTGTCTCAAGATCGCATCACCGGACCGTCTCGTCACGACGATCTTTGGATGCGCGACAACATCGGCAGGCAACTCCTGCAGCGCTTGGAGGTGGTGCCGCAGCGCCTGTTCCACGAGGTGGCCCTTCTTCACTCCCGTCGCGCGGACGTGTCGCTCGAGCAGTTCGCTGGTCGTGCGGGAGACGACCGCCGAGATTTGCGTGTCTCGCTCCATGCCCAATCAATAATATTCTACATTTCTGTAGAAACAGGGTCAATCGGACTCCCGGCAAACGCACCGGTCGCGACAGCTCAGCGATGATGTTCAGGGCTGCCGGCGCCGCGCTGGTTCGGAATCATCGAAGGATGGTTGCCTGCAACTGCCCGCTTGACACCCAGCCGCATCCCGGCATATCGTTGTCACTACCAACCATATGGCGATTACCACTTCGCCCCGACAGAACACTTCCGCTGCGGACCTCGACCGCGACGCTCGAGCCCTTCAGGCGGCGGTCGCGGATCTGGTCCGCGTCTACCAGTTCCGCGATCGCGACCGGATTTGCTGTCACGACGTTTCCGTGACGCAGTGTCACGCGCTCGAAGCGCTGGTCGAGCATGGACCGATGCGTCTCAGCGAACTCACGGAGCGTCTCTTTCTCGACAAGAGCACGACAAGTCGAGTGGTGCACACGCTGGTGAAGAAGGGGTACGTCGGGCAGCGTCCGGACGCGACAGACGGACGTGCCACGGCGTTGCATCCAACCACCAGGGGTCGACGTCTATGTGGGCGGATCACGGACGATCTCGTCGAGCAGCAGAAGCAGTTGCTGCAGGACCTGGACCCCGAGATTCGTGCCGGCGTCGTCAACGTGATTCGGCGGCTGGCGCGCGCGGCCGATTCCCGGTTTCGTTCCGGGGCCTCCGTCGGTGCAGACGCCTGCTGCGGCCCTGCCGGCGACGGCACTTCGTGCGGCTGATCTTTTTTTGGTTCCATTAGTTGTTAGTGCCAAGTATGAGCATCGCGATCAGGGAGGCCGGCGAGCAGGTGATTCCCGAGAGCGTTACGGACGGGTTTTCAGGCCATATGGTTGCTACTACCAACTGTTACAGGGAGGGCCCTCGATGATGAAGCTGTCGGCCACCGCACTCGCGCTCACCTTCTCAATCACTGCGCTGGTTGCGCAGGGTCCCCTCGCGGTCTTGCCGGACGAGAACACGTCGGAGCTCCCCAGCGAGTTCCTGCGATTCGATTTCAAAACAACCCCGACCACATCGTCCATTCAGAGGTAGAGACATGAGTTCCTCCGCATTGCCTGTTGTCATCATTGGCGCCGGTCCCGTGGGTCTGGCCGCTGCAGCCCACGTGCTCTCGCGCAACCTCACCCCCCTCGTGTTCGAGGCCGGTGCGTCCGCCGGCGCGGGCATTCGGCGCTGGGGTCATGTGCGCATGTTCTCCCCGTGGAAGTTCAACGTGGACACGGCGGCCGTCGCGATCCTCGAGCACCATGGCTGGGTGATGCCCGAAGGCGACGCCTACCCCACAGGCCGCGAGCTGGTGGATCACTATCTCGAGCCGCTCGCAGGAACGAGCGAGTTCGCCCCCTTCATCAGGTTCAACTCACGGGTTACGGCGGTCGCACGGCAGGACCACGATCTGATGAAAGACGCCGGCCGCGAGACGGCGCCGTTCCTCGTGCGGGTCGCGGGACCAGACGGCGGGCAGGACGTGCTCGCGCAGGCGGTCATCGATGCATCCGGCACGATGGAGACACCAGGCGTGCTCGGTGCCTCAGGACTCGCAGCCATTGGGGAGCGCGCCGCCGCCGACCGCATCTTCTACGGCATCCCGGACGTGCTCGGGATTCATCGCGCAGGGTACGAAGGCCGGCGCGTGCTGGTGGTGGGCAGCGGCCACTCGGCGTTGAACGCGCTGCTGGATCTCGCCACCCTCGCCGCAGAGGACGCAAAGACGCACATCGTCTGGGCCATTCGACGGCCGGTCATCGGCCAGCTCCTGGGCGGAGCGCGCAACGACCAGCTGGAAGAGCGCGGCAAGCTCGGATCCCGCGTGCGTGCGTTGCTCGATGCGGGACGGCTCGAGCTCGTGACCGGCTTTCATGTGGAGCGCGTCACGCCGACGACCGATGGACTCGTCGTCAGTGCGGGGACGCGACGCCTGCAGGCGGTCGACGAGATCATCGCGGCGACCGGCTTCCGCCCCGACTGGTCGATCCTCTCGGAGCTGCGCCTCGATCTGGACCCCGCCGTGCAGAGCCCGCGAGCGCTGGCGCCGCTCATCGACCCCAATGTGCACAGCTGCGGCACGGTGCGTCCGCACGGCGCGGAGGAGTTGAAGCAGCCCGATGGCAATCTGTTCGTCATCGGGATGAAGAGCTACGGTCGTGCGCCGACGTTCCTGATGCTGACCGGCTACGAACAGGCGCGGTCCGTCGTCGCCGCGATCGCGGGCGACTGGGAAGCGGCTCGTCGTGTGGAGCTGGTGCTGCCGGAGACCGGTGTCTGCTCATTGGACGCCAGCACGCAGGGCCCCAGCAGTTGTTGCGGGTCCGCGGAACCGGTCGCGGTGCCGGTGACCATCGGAGTTGGGGCATCATCCACACCCGGATCGAGCTGCTGCGGGTAGCCGGAACTCAGACCGGAGCCATTGATGTCGTGCCGTGCAGTGATCGCCCTGGGGATCGGACAGTGTGTGAACTGGGGCGTGCTGTACTACGCGTTCGCGGTCCTGCTGTTGCCGGTTGAAGCGGAGCTCGGGGCAGAGCGCTGGATCGTGACGGGTGCCTTCTCACTCGCCTTGCTGTTGTCGGCGATGGCCGCGCCCGTAGTGGGACGGTGGAGCGACCGTGATCGCGGTGCGCGGTTGATGCAGGTTGGAGGCTACGCGGCAGCGGGCCTCCTGGGGCTCTGGGCGATGCTGCCGAATGTCTGGGTCTTGTACGTCGTGTGGGCGGGACTCGGTCTGTGCATGGCCGCGACGCTGTATGAACCGGCATTCGCCGTCGTCGGGCGCGCGCACGACGATCCGGCGGCCCGCCTTCGGGCCCTCGGTGTCGTGACGTTGTTCGGCGGGCTGGCAAGCACGGTTTTTCTGCCGCTCACTGACGCGTTCGTTCGAATCGGAGGATGGCGAGTCGGCGTCTTGGTGCTGGCCGTGCTGCTCGCCGTTTCCACCTGGATGATCCATAGGATCGCGTTCGCGGGAGCGCGCGAGGGCCCACGTCATCGGCCGATCGTCACAAGGCAACTGGCACCGACAGACGCGATGATTCCAGGCCCGAATCTCTGGTTTCTGCTGCTGGCGTTCGGCTTTGCGAGCCTGTCCAGCGCCGCGGTGATCGCCAACCTGGTTCCCACCCTTGCCGAGCGCGCGGTGACGCCGACGACGGCTGCGGCGTTCGGTGGGATGTTCGGCCTCATGCAACTCCCCGGGAGAGCCCTGATGATGCAGGGTCGGTTTTCAGCGTCTCCCTTTCTCCTCCTGGCTGGCAGCCTGGGCTTGCAGACACTCGGATTGACGACGTGGGCGCTGATACCGTCGGTGTTGGCCGCGTTCGTCGGGATCGCGTTGTTCGCGGTCGGCTCTGGACTGACAACACTCGTGCGGCCCTATCTGGTTCACACGCTTTTCGAGGGCCACGAAACGGGATACCTGAACGGACGGCTCGCGCAGGCGCAGCAGTTCGCGCGTGCTGCCGGTCCCGTTCTCGCGGGATGGGCCGTGACTGCCGTCAGCTACAGCGCCGTTCTTGCCGTACTCGGTGTCGCATTCGCAGGGCTGACGGTCTCGTGTATGTTTCAGGCCGCTTCACGACGCGCGCCCGGAGGAGTGCCCGAGGTGCTCGCGGTCGAGGAGCGAACACCACAGGTTACTCGAGCGTGGCGGCGCTCTCCTGCGTCCTTTGGCCCGGACCGACGTCTTAGGAGATGATCGGAGGCGGTATGGCGCATTCGTCGACTGAGGACCCCTCGTCTGTCATGACCGCTGGTCGCGCTGGTGACACGTCACTCATGTGGACGGCGTTCGCGGGCCGGCTGCGTGCGTTCGTCGCGCGCCGCGTGCCGCCCGGCATCGAGCCCGACGATGTGGTCCAGGAGGTGTTCCTGCGCGTGATGCGGCACCTGCCATCGCTGCGAGAGGCCGATCGCATCGAAGCGTGGCTCTTTCAGATCGCGCGCAATACGCTCCACGATGCGATGCGCGCGCGGCAACGTCGTGACAGCCGCACCGACGCCCTCGAGATCGATCTGCCCGACCAGACTGATATCGAGGATGTGCGCGCGGCGGAAGCGGAACTGGCGCCGTGCCTCACGCCCATGGTCGCGCGTCTCAGCGAACCCTACCGACAGGCAATCGAGCTCACCTCCGTGCAGGGATTCACCCAAGCCGAAGCCGCCAAGCGCGCTGGCGTGTCGGTCTCCGGCATGAAGTCACGTGTGCAACGCGCCCGCGAGCAGCTCAAAGCGATGCTCCTGCGATGCTGCGAGATCGACGTTGACCGCCGGCGCGGTGTGGCGGACTTCCATCTCCGCGACTCCGCTTCGTGCGGCGGTTCGACCGACGTATCCCCATCGTCCTCCGGCTGCGGCGTGGGAGCCTGCTCGCTGCGGCGTTAGCCAGCCGTTTGCGTCCGCGGCAGGTTGAGAGCGTCTTCTCGAGTGGAGCGGCGAAGAGTGACTTCGCCGCCGCTCACGGGAGACCGACATGGCAAACCAAACTCGCACGCAGACCACGACTTCCGACGCGCCCGAACGGCGCGCGTCAACGACCCACGCGCAATCCGCGGCGACGCCGTGCTGCGGAGGACCCGCACCGACCGGCACGGACGCCTGCTGCGCGAAGGACGCCGAGGTGAAGTCAACGGGCGGTTCAGGATGCGGCTGCGGGTCTGCAGCTCCCGTTCCTGCAAGTCCGAAGAAGACAGCATGCTGCGGTTAGATCTCGCGAACCGATCCGCCTGGCCGAAGGAGATTGCACTGTGCCGGCGTACTGCTTGTTTGACAATCTGGAAGAGACCGATCAGGCGAGGCTGGAGGAGTACAAGCATCGTGTGGCGCCCATCGTCCACCAGTTCGGTGGTCGCTACGTCGTCCTCGGCGGCCACGTGGATCTCGTCGAGGGCGATTGGGCTTGTGCAGTGCGTTGCACTACAATTGCAGTGCAGTGGTTGGAGGGAGCTTCTTGGAGGATCAGCTCACGGTCCGTATGCCCACAGCGCTCCGTCGCGCACTTCGGCAAACATCTCGCCGCCTCGGCCGCCGACCTTCGGACGTCGTCCGCATGGCGCTCGAGGCCTTCCTTCATCAAGCGCCGCCGGCCGACAGGAAGCCCGCCGATCGAGTGGCCCATCTACTCGGCTCGCTTTCGTCTGGAGTCCCCGATTTGGCGGAGCGACATCGTGAGTACGTGCTGGCGGCGTTGAAGCGTGCCCGGTGAGCTGTTGCTCGATACCGGCGCCCTGGTGTCGCTCCTCGATCGCAGTCAGACGCACCACGAAAAATGCCGTCGTGTCTTCGCAGACTGGACGGGTGCGGTGCTGTCGACCGAAGCGGTGCTGACCGAAGCGACTCACCTCTTGGCCGGTGTCCGGGGCGGACGCGCTGCTTGCGTCGACTTCTTCCTGTCCGGTGGGGCTCTTCTCGTTCCTTCGACCGCGCCGTCATTGCAGCGCGTTCGGAAGCTGCTGGACAAGTACGCTGACCTGCCGATGGACTTTGCGGATGCCACGCTTGTCGCGTTGGCCGAAGAGCTCGATTGCACGTCCGTGTTCACGACGGATCGTACGGATTTCTCGGTCTACCGGGTCAAAGGCCGGAAGCCGTTTCGTATCGTGCCGAGCGACTGATATCGCGCAGTCAAACGTAGACCGTCACCCGTTGGACGGCTCACGGTACCCAACCGTGGTGAACTGATGGGTCTGCGGCCGACCGGACGAACCGTCAGATTCGCCGACATCCCCGCCTCAGCCACTCCGCTGACGTCTGCGGCATCGCGCCGGACGACGGCGCGACCAGGCTGGCGTGGTCCTAATCAAACAGACCTTGAGTGGCCGCGCATCGGCCGGTGGCACACACTCGCTCGGAGCTGCCTTTGCTCACGTGATGTTCTGATTCAACCTGAAGAGGTTCTGCGGATCGTACGTCTGCTTCAGGGCGAGCAGCCGGTCGTACTGCGGCCCGAACGCCGCACGCACCAGCCGCGGCCCTTCGTCGGCGAGCCCCGGGAAGTTCAGGTTCGGCTTGCCCGACGAGAAGCGGTGCAGCGACTCGAACAGCTGCCGCGCCCACGAGACGTTCGCGTCGGTCGAAGCGGCTTCCCTCCAGTTCGGAGGCCGCTCAAGGCAACACGGGAGACGCCCAATCGACCCAGTTCGGCCAGCGTGCGGGCGACCGGCCCCGTCCTCTCCTCTTCGCGGCACGTGGCGAGGATTAACATCCGCTGCGATGACGCGCCTTGGGCCAGCGACTCGAGAAGAAACAAAGATGCCCTGTCCGCCCAGTGAAGATCCTCGAGCACGAGGACGAGCGGCACCTGTTCGCAGGCGCGCGCCAGCAGCGTGCGGACCGCTTCGGCCAGTCGAAACCGTGCGGACTCATCCTCCGTGGACGACTGGCGGCCGCGCAGCGGCACGCGCTCGCCGAGTTGCGGAACGATGAGAGCGATCCGATCACGGAGCAAGTTGAGCCGATCGCCAGCCGGATCGGAATCGAGCAGTCCGGCGAGCGCGCCCAGCACTTGGGTCCACAACCAGAAGGGCGGGGATCCGTCGAAGTCGGAGCTGCGACCCCACAGGACGCTGGCGCCCCGTGTGGCCGACACGGACGCGAGCTCCCCCGCCAGGCGCGTCTTTCCAATCCCTGCTTCGCCCGCGAGAAGGACGACACGGCCCCACCCGTCGAGAGCATCATCCAGGGCACGACAGAGTTGCGCGAGCTCCCACTCGCGGCACAGGAATGTACCACCCTTCTGTGCCGCGGCAGATCGGACGCGTGGTCGGCGCGCCATCACTACGGCATCCTGGAAAACGAGATCACGGCGAGCGCCTTCCTCTTCAAGTCTAACGGGGCCCCTTCGCGTTCGTCGAACGACAGCGTGCGCGGTGGCGGCGCTCCGACTGCTTCGTCGCAGGGTCGTTCCTATCAGACGCTGATCTCAAGCCTACTTCACAGGTACGCGTCGGGGCGGCTCGAGGAGGTCTGAACGTCGACGGCCGAGCGTCTCTCGCCCGGGTCACGGTCATCAGAGCGCGGAAGGCCTCGTCGAACGGCTGCTGCAGAGGCGCGCACCACCCGGGAACGAGACGCGTCAGGTCGGGATCCAGGAGCTTTTCGGCGAGGGAGTCCGGATTGCGGTTCCCGGATCGGGACTTCGCGCCAGCAGCGCTCGCGTGCAGGTGGTCTGGATGGCCGTCCTCGAGATCTGACGCGGTTGTTGAGCACTCGGCGTCCATGGCTGCGGCCTCAGGTGTCGCTGGAAAGATCCTGACGACGTATCGTCTTGATTACCAATGTCTTGTTGTCGTAGCTGTGTCCGTCTGGTCTCCGGATTCAGAGCGACTGGTCTACTCGGGCGTGCCACTGACCATGCTGCCCAAGCTGTTCGTGACGAGCCTCCTAGAGGAGAGCCTCGACGAACGGCTCGTCCCGGAGGCGCCACTCGATGAAATGCAGATACCGACCGACTGGTCAGGCGACGGTCGATTCATTGCGTACGAGGACCTGTTACAGGGCGACGTCGGGATCGTGGATCTGGCGCGT
>DATKDY010000336.1:0-4311 GCA_035512515.1 Vicinamibacterales bacterium | reverse complement strand
AGCCAGGCCGTCCGAGCTGGTTACCGGGCGGCCGCGCCGTGGTGATGGGCGCCCTGCGTCCCTATTCGACGAGGTTCCGAGAGGGAACCAACCAGGTGCTGCGCGTTCCGATCGACATCAGCCCGCGCCAGGCGTCAGGTGGGGCAACGACCGAGGACACCTGGTTCAATCCGGTGCCGCACACGTCAATCGGCATGCGGGAGGATTTCGGCCCGGCCTGGTCGCCTGATGGCACCCTGATGGCCGCCATTATCGACGGGCACCTTGCCGTGCTTCCGGTCGGCCCCGGCGGTGTCCCGCGCGGACGCCCGCGCCAGTTGTCGCCGGAGCTCGCCAATACGCCGTCGTGGACGCGCGACTCGCGGCGCTTGCTCTATCAGCATGCCGATGGGTTCGGCCTCGTGAACGTCAGGGACGGCAGCGTGCGGCGCATCATACCGCGCCTGTCATGGACGGCGACGCACACGACGGGAACGATCGTCGTGCATGCCGGTCGCCTGTTCGATGGTCGCCAGCTCGACCCGCGCGAAAACATCGACGTCGTCATCGTCGGCAACCGCATTACGCGCATCGAGCCGCATCGTGGCGATCTCCACACCGGTACGATCGTCGATGCGTCGAACGGCACGGTGTTGCCGGGGCTGATCGAGAGTCACACACATCTCGTGAAGGGCTACGGGGAAGTGCTCGGGCGGATCTGGCTCTCATTTGGCATCACGAGCGTGCGCAACCCGGCAGCGAATCCGTTCGAAGCGCTGGAAGATCGCGAAGCCATCGACGCGGGCGTGCGCATCGGCCCGCGCGTGTTTGCGACGGGCGAGCCGCTCGACGGCACGCGCGTGTACTATCCCGGCGGCACGTCGCTCGGCGACGGCGGACAGGTGGCGGAGCGGCTCGCGCGGGCCGCGAAACTGGATTTCGACTTCATCAAGACCTACGTGCGGCTGCCGGATCTGCTGCAGAAGCGCGCGATTGACGAAGCGCATCGCATGGGCATGCCGGTGACGTCGCACGAGATCTATCCCGCTGTCGCATACGGCGCCGACGGCGTCGAGCACATCCGCGGCACGAGCCGGCGCGGCTACTCGCCGAAGATCAGCGCGCTCGGGCGATCGTACCGCGACGTGGTCGACCTGCTTGCCGCGTCGAAGATGACGCTGACCCCGACGATCGTGATTCAAGGCGGATTTCAACTGCTGACACTCCGTGACGGGTGGTGGCTCGACGACCCGCGCCTGCAGCAGCTGTTTCCATCGTCGGCGCTCGAGGCCGGCCGGGCGCTGAGGCAACGCGCGCCCGATGCGCGGGATCTGGCGGCGCGCGAGGCCCTCGTGCAGACACAGGAGAAGATGGTGGCCGCGCTCGTGACCGCCGGCGGCCGCGTGATTGCCGGCACCGATGCGCCGATCAACCCGTACGGCGTGTCGCTCCTCGCCGAGCTGGAGCATTACGTGCGCGGCGGGCTTTCGCCGGCGCAGGCGATCCGGACGGCGACGGCCGTGCCCGCCGAGGCGATGGGGTTGGGCACGGAACTCGGAACCCTCGAAGCGGGCAAGCTGGCAGACCTGGTGATCGTGGACGGAAATCCGCTGGTGAACATCACTGACCTTCGAAGGACGCGGTACACGATCAAGGACGGCGTCGTGTACGACATGGCCTCTCTGCTGCGCGGCCGGCGATGAAGAAAGCGCGGGCGCCGCAACCAGCATGTTGACAGGCGCGCGGCGATTACTTTAAAATTCAAAGTACTTTAAATCTAGTGCACCAGGAGGACTGATGGACGCCACACTACTCAGGCGGCCGAGTGCGCTCATTCCACTCGTCATGTCGGTCGCCGCCCTCGCCCTCGTAATGGGCTATGCGGCGATGTTCGGCACGGCCCGCCAGGCCGACGAGGGGGCCGCGGCCCGCATCTGGCAGTTGCTCGTCGCCGGACAGGTACCGATCATCGCGTGGTTCGCCGTCAAGTGGCTTCCGACCGAGCCCAGAAAGGCGCGGCTGGTGCTTGCCCTCCAAGTCGGCGCGGCGCTCGCCGCGATGTTTCCAGTCTGGTGGTTCGAGTGGTGATCGGCGGCCGTGCCCCACAGCAGGGCCAACGACCTGCAACGCCATAACGTCACAAGGACCGCATCCTCATACTGTCATCGGGGCCAGTACATGATGATGTCCATGCCGGCCAGTGCCACCGACGATGCCCGCGGTATCGGGCCGGTTGGCACTTGCTCTCGACAAGCAGTCGCCACAAGAAGTGACGCAAGGCAGGAGCCAGCTGAGCGTGTGGGGTTTCTGCCAATCCGGAGTCGATCGTGATCGCTGAAGCGCTGCGTGCGCAGGGCCCTGCGGAATTTTACGGCAGCCTGCGAAAGGTTTCGCCTGAGGACGCGCCGCGCGGCCAGGCGACGCAAGTCCGTGTGCGTCCGGTGGTAGCCTATGGGGCTCATGGCATCCCCCGCAGCCGACCGCGTCGAGCCGGTGTCGTTCGGGAGCCCCCGTTACACGAGCATCGAGGTGGGCGGACTGCTCGTCACACATGCGATCTTTCCGCCCCGCGAGCGGCTCTGCGCGCACGTTCACGATCGCACCTGCGTCGCGACCACCCTGCGCGGGCGGTTTGCGTCGGGCATGCGCGGCCGATCACACTGGTCGCGGCCGTCGATGGTGCTGACCGAACCGGCGGGCGAGCGGCACGACAACGTGTTCGGCGCCAGCGGCGCGCACGTGCTCGTTGTCCAGCCGGATGTGGCGCGCTGCGAGGTCTTCCGGCCGTTCAACCGGTTCCTCGACTCCATCAATCATTTCCACGAACCCACCATCGGCGTCCTGGCGCAGCGGATGAGCGTCGAGATCGCACATCCGGACGACGTGAGTCCGCTTGTCATCGAGGCCCTCGGCCATGAGTTGCTGGCGACCGCGGCGCGCAGGCTGGCGCCCAGGCGCACGGAGACACCCGCGCCCCAGTGGTTGATTCCGGTTCGCGAGCGTCTCCACGATTCGTTTGCCGAGCCGATCACGCTGGCCGATCTCGCCGCCATCGCGGGCGTGCACCCGGCTCATCTCGCCCGTATGTTCCGGCGGCACTACCGCTGCTCGGTCGGCGCCTATCAACGCGAGTTACGGCTCGAGTGGACCGCCGAGCGGCTCGCGCTCGGTGACGAGTCGCTGGCTGAGGTCGCCGCGCGCGCCGGCTTTTCGGATCAGAGTCACTTCACCCGCGCCTTCAAACAGCGCTTCGGCTTTACGCCAGGCGAGTATCGCGCCCGGGCTCGCGAGCTGCGGCGCTACGGTCGCACCTGAATATTGCCTTCGGTGACCGGATGCGTGGCCACATTCCCGTCCGGCCACAGTTTCGCGGCACAGTATTCCGCCGAGGTGATGATGCCGCGGTCGCCTTCGAAGCCGGAAATGGTCGATCGATCGGGTTCGGCGGCGTTGGCTCCCTCACCGCCATCCAGCACGCGGAACCAGATGTCGCGGCCCGGTTGCGTGCGCGGCGTGGTGAATTGCGGGTGCGTGGAGTTGTTTTCGGTGACCACACCGCCGATCCACGCCCGGCCGGTGGCCGAATCGACGGAGAAGCAGGTCACGCGTCCGCGGAACTCGATCAGCTCCCCGCCGAACACAAACGACTGGAACAGTTGGCCGGTGGCGCCGCCGCGGCCGGTCCCGATCGCATTGAAGTTGAACCTGACGTCAGACGTATTGGCAAAGCGGTAGACCCCGCCTCCGGTGGTTCCTGGCGGCGGCCCCGCGGTGACGGCAAGTGGCGCGGTTCCTCCTTCCAGGAGCAGCTGCGCACTGGGCGCGGTGGGACTCTGACAGGCCGCGGCCATGATGGCCAGCGCAACGACAACAGGCTTCCAAAACATAGATCTTGTCCTCCAGGAAGTCGAGAGCGTACGTCTGGCGTGGACGGTCCGTCTTGAATGCCGCGAGCGCGCGTTGAACGCGCGGCGCGTCTGGAAGACTGATAGTGGGGCGATGTGCGATGTGGCGATGTGCGATGTGCGATGTGCGATGTGCGATGTGCGATGTTCTGATATCGTCACCATCATGGGCGCGCGGGAGGTCGTCGCCAATCTCAAAGAGCTTCGCGATCGCACGGGCACGGCCGCGGGGGCACAGCGGGTGGCGTGGGGGCCGGTATGGCGCGACGCGCGCGCCTGGTTTGCCGGCAAGCTGGCCGCGATCGGGCTGGCGCCGACCACCGATGCGGCCGGCAACTGCTGGATCACGCTGGAAGGGGACTCACCACGCGCCGTGATCATCGGCGGCCATCTCGATTCGGTGCCCAACGGCGGCTGGCTGGATGGC
>DATKDY010000335.1:0-30366 GCA_035512515.1 Vicinamibacterales bacterium | reverse complement strand
TTGATGCCGATGGACAACTACGGCTTCAGCTCGAAGTTCGGGTGGGTGGCCGACCGCTTCGGCGTGTCGTGGCAGCTGAATCTCGCTTGACAGCCGTACACCTTCGGCAGAGCCTCGAGCACGTCGCGACTCCACCGTCTGTCTCGTTGGGAACAGCAGACCGCGTGTTCGCCACGTAACGTACAGGCGATGCGCCTACTCGAACTCGCTGGTGAAGCGGTGTCAGGAGCCGCGCTGTTGCTTTTCGTGCCGGTGGCTGTGCTGGTCGTCGGGACGCCGATTGTGCTGGTCGTCAGGCTGATCGTGGCGCTGATCGAACGTCTCTGACCCCCACGGGCCGCGCGATCAGTCGTGAAGAACGACGCTCAACAGCGACCGGTTGACCTTCAGACCGCCGTTGTACTCGACGAACCCGAGCTTCCGGAACTTGTTCATGAAGACATTCACGCGTGATCGTGTCGTGCCGACCATCTCGGCAAGCGTTTCCTGAGACACCTTGGGGAGCATCCGCGGCGCGTCCTCCTTGCCGTACTGCGCCAGCAGCAGGAGGGTGCGGGCCAGCCGCTTTTCGCTCGAATTGAACAACTGATCGATCAGATCTTCCTCGATGCGAATGTTCCGCGTCAGCATGTGCGAGATGAATCGGTCGGAAAAGTCCGGCTGCTCGTGCAGGGCCCGGACCATATCCGTCTTCCGGATGCGCAAGACGGACGCCCTGGTGAAAACCCTGGCCGTGCACATGCGCTGCGGCTGGCCGGCCAGGCAGCCTTCGCCGAAGAAGTCGCCCGCGCCGAGCATGGCGATGACGGCCTCCTTCCCACGCGTCGACAGCACCGAGAGGCGGACGCCACCGTCCTGAAGATACAAAACACTGTTTGCGGCGTCTCCCTGCGAGAAAACAACGGCATTTGCGGCGTAGCGGACGAGTCGTCGACCGACGCCGGATGCCTTCAAAATCGCGTTGACGTCCATCACGGGGACACTCCTTGGAGCGGATCCGCGCACCGGAACATCTTCTCATACCCGTGCAAGAGCGCACAGCACTGCACGGGTAAATGACGTACGCTCAATACATGATTCTCGGCTACACCATTCTCGTGAGCGTCACGCTCGGATCGCTTCTCATCGTCCGCCTGCTCTGGAAGAGCGACGAGCAGACGCTCTCCCAGGCCATTCAGACCGCGAGGCGCTCATGAAGCTCATCCGCATCTGGCGGTCCCGTCATCCACGGCCCTCCAGGGAAGATACCCCGCGCCGGGATACACATGTCACCCGCGAGCAGTCGCCGCTCCGGATCGGGATCGCCCCGCAGATGCCCGGCAGCATGCCGCGGGCTGAGGACGATGCCGCGACGCGTGAGAAAAGTCCGGCGTTTCATGACAGTCCGGGCAGCGGAAATGGCACCGCCGTCCGTCATTTCTACTTCTAGCGGAACGAGGGCCGTTCAATGGTGACCCTGCTTGGCGTTCTCGGAGCGCTCTTCGTGGTGGCGGCCGTTGTCGCGAGGCGCGGCGGGCGCGGAGGCCGAACCGCGAGCCACGGCGCGATGAGCGAGCAGTGGCTTGCCGAGAACCGTGCCTCACGCCGCCAGCCCGCCGGGGAGTAGGAGAACGGACCATCCCGCGAGCTAGCGCGGCTCGACCGGCTTGCCCGCGGCTTTCTCGATGGCCGCAATGCGCTCCGCCGCCTTGGCCTTGAGGTGTGCCGCTTCATCTGCGATAGCGGCCTCACCGGCGCGCTCGATCTGGGGTAGCCGACGATCGAGCGCGGCAATGAACTCCCGAAGCAGTTCGAGCGTTTTGGCAGGGTCCGGCACTCGACGAGCATACCGCTGCGCCCGTCAAATCGCTGTGCGAAAGAGCACTGCGCATTGGCCCCGAAAGCTGTACCATAGGCGCATGACAGCACGGCCAAAAGATACGGTCGATTCGATGCCGGCGCACGAGTCGCCGCAGCCGACCTATGGATTTGGTCGGCAGAGTCGCGGCAGTCGTAAGGGACTCGGCGGCGACCCGCCCAATGCGCCCAGCGACCGACGCCGGCCTCGTCGATCGGGCGAGACGACCGCGGCTCAAGTCTCCGACATGGAGAGCGAAGGCCAGGGCCAAAAGTAGCCCAGCCCCACCACTTGAACCCTTCAGGGGGCCATCCCGTCCAAGCCCCCATGAACTTCGATCAGCTCCGGCAGGACGCCCGCCACGCCGTTCGCGGCCTCCTCCGCACGCCCGGCTTCACCGCGATCATCGTCCTCACGCTCGCGCTGGGCATCGGCGCGAACACCGCCATCTTCTCGATTGTCAACGGCGTCATCCTGAAGCCGCTCGGGTATCCCAAACCCGAACAGTTGATGTACCTGACCACGCAGTTTCCTGCGTTCGGGTTCAACCAGTTCTGGGTATCGCCTCCGGAATACTTCGAATTCCGCGAGATCAATCAGTCATTCGCATCGGTCGGTGCGTTCACCACCGGCGAGGTCAACCTCACCGCCGGCGATCGTCCGCTGCGCGTGCGGTCGGCGTCGGTGGACGATCGACTGCTCACGGCGCTCGGCGTTCAGCCCGCCATGGGGCGGTTGTTTGCGCCAGGCGAAGCCGACTTGACAGGTCCGCCGCCGACGCCCGGTTCTCCGCCCGTGCCGCTGCCGCCGATCGTCATCCTGTCGCACGAGTTGTGGCAAACCGCATTCGGCGGCCAGAACGTCGTCGGCCAGACCATCGAAGTCAACGGCTTGCCGCGCGAGGTCATCGGCATCATGCCGGCCGGTGTGGATGTGATGGACAACCGCACCGAGATCTGGACGCCGCTCGGTCTCAATCCGGGAAATCGTCAGAACCGCGGCAGCCACTTTCTGTATTTGATCGGCCGGTTGAAGGATGGCGTCACGCCGGCACAAGCCCAGGCCGAGCTGACGACGTTGATCCAGAACTGGGGCGAGCGCGTCGGCGTGAAGCAGCATGTCTTCTCGCCGCTGCCAACGGATGAAAAGGAGCGCGCACAGAACCCCGGTGCCGGTCACATCCTGCAGATGGATCCCGTGCAGGAGCAGATCGTCGGCAGCGCCAGCCGCGCGATCTGGGTGCTGCAGGCAGCCGTGGGGTTCGTGTTGTTGATTGCGTGTGCGAATCTCGCGAACCTGCTGCTGGCCCGGGCCGAAACACGGCATCGCGAGTTCGCCGTACGCACGGCACTCGGCGCCGGTCGTGGACGGCTCCTTCGTCAGTTCATGACCGAGGGCGTGCTGCTCTCCATCGTCGGCGGCGTGCTTGGCCTGGTGCTCGCGCGCCTCGGCGTGCAGGCGCTCATTCAGCTCTACCCGACCAGCCTGCCGCGTACGAGCGAGGTCACGGTCGATCCGCTCGTGCTGTTCTTCACGCTGGGGGTGTCGGTCGCCACCGGCCTGGTGTTCGGCCTTGCGCCGCTGATGCACACGCGGGCGTCTGGTCTCGTCACGGCACTCAAAGAGGGCGGCGCAAAGGGCGCAACCGGGGCCGCACGCCATCACATTCGGCGCGGCCTGGTCATGGCGGAGGTCGCGCTGGCCGTGATGCTCGTGATCGGTGCCGGCCTGTTGCTGCGCACCGTCGCCAATCTCTCGAGCGTGGATGCCGGCTTCGATCGCTCACGCCTCGTCACGTTCTCGATGGCGCTCGCCGTCGCTGACTATCCGCAGCCCGGCGCACGCGCGCAGTTGTATCAACGGCTGCTGGACGAGCTGCGCAGTGTGCCTGGCGTCCAGGCCGCCAGCGCGATGTCGGGGCTGCCGCCCAACCGGCCGCTCAACGCCAACGATACAGACATCGACAACTACACGGCACCGCCTGAGGGCCCCTTCGAGAACGTCGATTACTACCAGAATGTCATGTCCGACTACTTCGAGACGATGGGCATTCCGATCGTCGAAGGCCGCTCATTCCATCCGAGCGACGCGGCGTCGTCCGGCATGGTGGCCGTCGTCAACGAAACGCTCGTCAACACGTTCTGGAAAGGTCAGAACGCCATCGGCCAGCGGCTGCGGCCGTGCTGCGGCGATCAGGTTCCGTGGTTCACCGTCATCGGCGTCGCCAAAGACGTGAAGCAGGGTGGCGTCGATCAGAAGACCGGCACGGAGTTCTATTTCTTCGTCGATCAAACCGCGACGTTGCCGCCGCCGTTTGGCAACGCGCCAGGCGTGATGAACGTGGTGCTGCGCACGACGCTGCCGCCCGCGACGCTGCGGCAATCGATCGAAGGTGCCGTCCGCGAGGCCGACCCGTCCGTCCCCATCGTCCGCCTGCGCGAGATGGACGCCGTGTTCGACGAATCGATCCGGCGGCAACGCCTGCTGGCGCAGCTGCTGGGCGGCTTCGCAGGGCTGGCGCTTCTTCTCGCGGCGATTGGCACGTACGGCGTGCTGTCGTACATGGTTGCCGAGCGTCGCCGCGAAATCGGCATCCGCATGGCGCTCGGTGCCGGCCACCGCAGTGTGCTCGCGCAGGTGATGAAGCATGGCCTGCTGCTGACGGCGATCGGCATCGTCGTCGGATTGGCCGGCGCGTTCGCGCTCAATCAGTTGATTGCCTCGCTGCTGTACGGGGTCCAGCCCACCGATCCCGCCACGCTTGTCGCCGTCGTGGGAACGATCACGCTGGTCGCCATGGTGGCGTGTGGCTTGCCGGCGTGGCGCGCGTCGCGCATGGACCCGAACATCGTCCTCAGGCAAGATTAGGTGCCCACAAGAGCCAACGCAGATTTCACGGATTTCACCGATCTCTCTTTTGTGAATTCTTTTTAAGAGAGATCTGTGTAATCGGCGGAATCAGCGTGGGCTCTTTCAATCGATCTTTCTTGGATGATTCTTCAAGCGAGAATCTGTGTAATCAGCGAAATCAGCGTTGGCTTTTTCAATCTGCGTAATCTGTGAAATCTGTGTTGGCTCTTGTGGCAGCGCTCAGCGGATGCCGACCAGCCCGTTCACCGACGACAGCAGTTTCGGCGAGTCGTAGCCTACGCCGTCCTTGAACACGATCGTCACGTTGCGGATGTCGCCGTGCGTGGCAATCGGGTTGCCGCGAATGACGACGAGGTCGGCAATCTTGCCGGCGGTCACCGAGCCGAGCTCCTTGTCGATGCGCAGCACCCGGGCGCCGTTGAGCGTCATGACCTGGATCGCCTCGACCGGCGTGAAACCCGCCTCGATCAGCAGCTCGTAGTTGCGCTGATCGCCGTAGCCGGGCAGCGCCCCGCCCATGCCAGTGGGATCGACGCCTGCCCCCAGCAACCCGCCCGCCTTGGCGAAGGCGCGCTCGAACTCCTGCGCTTTTCTGAAGATCTCCGGCATCGTGGACTGTGCCGCGCGTGCCGAGGTTTCCTTTCGCGTCCGGAGATACTCCTCGCGCGCTTCCGGCGCCAGCGCCTGCAGCACGCGGTCCTCGAGCGGCGGCCGATCCGGATACGACAGCTCGTAGACGGCGAGCGTGGACGACAGCGCCACGTTGTTCTTGATCATTTCCTGGATGGTCTGCCGCACCTCGGGCCCGTCGATCGATACCTTGCGCAAGCTCTCGGTCATGTTGGAGGGACACTGATCCAGCGTGCGGTTCGGCACGTAGTCGCTGTTGGTGAAGAACCCGTGCTCCAGGTTGTCGATGCCGAGCCGCACTGCCTCACGGAACGACACCGAACACAGGTGACCCGTGAAACGCAGACCGCGCGCGTGCGCGGCCTTGATGGCGGCGCCGAGCGTCTCACGGCTGATGTCGGTGTAGGCCTTGAACCACGTGACGCCCTCGTCCGCCCAGTAGTTGACGATGCGGCGGGCTTCCTCGGGCGACCCGATCTGGGCCATCGTCGAGGCGCCGCCCGGGCCGGTCAGATACGGGCCGGTGAGATGCATGCGCGGTCCTGGAATCTGGCCGCGATCGATCCCGCGCTTCATGTTGATCTCGTGATACGGCGACGTGCCACCGGTCGTGCGAATCGTCGTCATACCCGAGCCGAGATAGAGCCGTGGCGCGGAGAACTGCAGTTGCACGCTGCGGCCACGGGTCGTGTAGAAGGTATGGTTGTGCAGGCCGACCAGCCCCGGCAGCACGGTATGCCCCGCAAGGTCGATCGCGCGGGCGTCGGCCGGCACCTTGGCGTCGGCGGCGGGGCCGACGCTGACGATCTTTCCGTTCTGGATCACGATCGTCTGTCCCTCGCGTGGAGCGGCGCCGGTGCCATCCACCACGCGGACATTGGTGAGCGCCACCGACGTCTCGGGCACGACGACGTATTGCCGCACGTCGGGGGTCAGGGAGCTGACGGCCTGCGCGCCGAGCGCAACCGGCACCAGTAGCAACGAAAGAAGCAGCAGGGTTCGCGTCATCACAGTCTCTCCTCTACGGTTCCACCTCGAACACCATTCGCATACCGGCTTCGATGTGCTCCGCCACGTGACAGTGAAGCATCCACTTGCCGGGGTTTGAAATCTCGAGCAGCACGTCGGCCACGAATCCCGTGGGCAGCAGCACCGTGTCTTTCCACACCAGGTTGTCGTTCGGCACGCCGTTGACCGACAGCACGAGGAAGCGCTGTCCGTGAATGTGAATCGGGTGCTGCATGGCATGCAGCGCGTTGCGGTCGTTCACCAGCCGGATCTTGACGACCTCACCGAGGCGGAAGCGCCAGTCGATGTCCATGTTCTCGCGCCGCGTCGTGCCATCCCGCAGGATCCAGCGCGCGTTCCTGCCGCTGACGATCCAGTCCATTTCCGGCATCGTGCCGGCCCATTCCACGGGGTGGCGATAGACAGACTCGAGATTGAGCAGCGGGCGCAGCGGGAACGGGAGGTCGGTGGTTTCGAGCGTGACGACGAGCTCGCGATCGACCGGGCGCGTGAACTGCGCGCGGTACCGATCGATGTCCGCGGTCACCGCTTCGTTCGTTCGCAGCACGTCAAACGTGGTCCGATGGTCCGGCGAGGCACGCTCGGGCGACACGGTGACGACGCCGAGCACGTGTCGCTCTTCGAAGAAGCGCGCCATCATGTGATCGATCGCGCGCACGCGGTTGACCAGCGACACCTCGCCGGCCTCCGGGAACCGGACGTCGACGATGTAGCGTTCGGCCGGCGCGATCGTGACGTTGTCCACCCACGCTTCGCGCTCGTAGCGGCCGAGGTCCGAGGCGACGAGTTTCATCCGCGCCGCTCCCTCGAACGACAGATTGAACACCCGCGTGCTCGACACGTTGGTGAGGAACAATCGCACGATTTCCCCGCGGCGGACACGTGATTGCCATTGCGGTTCGCCGTTGACGAGCAGGGCGTTGCCAAACCGGCCCATCAGCGCATGCGTGGGCGCTTCCAATCCGTACTCCACCAGATGGCCGTCGGCCACGAGCAGATCGTCGAGCATCAGGATCTCCTCGCGATTGGCCGGCGCGAAGAAGCCCGGATCGCGCGAGCGCACGAGCAGATTGCCGTACAGCCCGAGATCCTGCAGCACGTCTTCACGATGGTGCGGGTGATACCAGTAGATCCCCGCGTCGCGAAAGAAGACACGGTATTCGAACGACGCGCCCGGCGCCACCGGATCCTGCGTGACGTGCGGCGCGCCGTCGAACCGGTTGTCCAGCCGCAGGCCGTGCCAGTGCACCGCTGTCGGAAAATCGGTGCGGTTGGTGAACTGGACGATGATGGTCGAACCCTCGTCGACCTCGATGAGCGGGCCTGGGTACTGCCCATTGAAACCGAGCATCGTGATCGTGCGGCCAAACAGCACGCGGCGGACGGGCCCGGCGACGAGCGCCAGTTGTTCGCCGTCCTTCAGCCGGACGAGCTCGCGCGGCCGTGCCAGAGGCGTGTCGTCGGCCGCGCGCGGCAGGTATGACGAGACGTCCGGCCTGAGCGTCATGAACGCCGGTGGCATCGACACTTCAGCGTGCATGGGCGGCGGCGTCCAACCGCCCGGAGATGCCGGCGCGTGCAGGTCGTGGCCAGCGTGCGGCTCGGCTCCCGGGGGCGCATCCTTCTGCTCGATGAGCGCCCCGAGGAGAAACCCGATGTCGTGTGGTTGCATGCGAACACTGGCAGACGTGCCACGCAGCACCATCCGGCCGCTCGGCTCGGTGGCAGCCGCCGAACGCTCGGCCGTGATCAGAATCAGGAAGCGGTCGTAGTCCACCACGCCCAGACGCGACGTGCCGTCGGTCACGACGCCGAGCTTCGTCACCGGCCGTAATTGCGGCGGCGTCGCCCACGCGACGAACGTCGTGTAAGGGCCGAGCGAATCCGGGTTCGGAAGATCGCGGAGCGTGAAGACCACTGTGTATCGCGTGTGGCCGGAGGGGGATACCGAGATGCCGAAGGGGGATGACGGTTGAACGAGCCGCGCAGTGCCCGATCCGCGGTCGATGTCAACCGCCGGCAGCAGTTCGATGCAGTACAGATCGGCGTCTGGAAACGCGCGATCCGGCGCGCACGCGGCGGAGGGAGCCGGCGTCTGCCCAACCTGGGCATGCCCAACGAGGCCACCCGACAGCATAAGCAGGAGGAGCACGCGCACGAGCAAATTGTAGTCGCAGGGACGGGGCAACGGACGACGTGGGCTCGCTGTCGCGAGGAGGGAGTGGGCTTCAGCTCCGCCGTTCAGAAGAAGAAGACCGCCAACAGGAAGATCGCGACCATGGAGAAGGCGAGGGCAATCTTCACGGCCGTGCCAATCAGGAAGCCGATCCACGCAGCCATTCCGACACGGCCGGCACGGCGCCAGTCGCGATGCGCGCTCCATTCGCCGGCGAGCGCGCCCGCCAGCGGGCCGAAAACCACGCCCGGCAGCCCGAACGGCAAGCCGAGCAACGTGCCGAGCGCGGCGCCGACCACCGCCCGTCGACTCGCGCCGGCTCCCCTGGCGCCGAGCGCCGCCGCCACGAAATCCACGGCGTAGCTGATCACGCCAAGCACGCCGATGAGCATGAGCGGCCACAGGCCGACGCGCGTGAACCCGTCGGCGCCGGCGGCGATCAACAGGCCGGCAAAGATCAACACCGTCCCCGGCAGCGCCGGAAAGATGATGCCGGCAAACCCAACGACCACGAGCGTGACGCCGAGCAGCCACAGCAGGAAGGTCATGACCGGGCGGATCGCGTCATGTGATCGCGAGAGGGAGCCCCGTGCCGTTCGGCCGGCGCCATGTCGTTCGAAATTCGCGATCGTAGGTCCAGATCTTCAGGTGCTTGTCGCGTCCGCACAGGACCGCCAGGCATCCATCGGCCCAATCAGGATCGTGGTGGCCGTATTTCGCCAGCCACTCCAGGACTTCCAGCAAAAACGCCCGTTCGTAGGTCAGGGGCAACGCGTGGACACCGAGCAGTTCGAGTAGCGCGCGCAACCGCTGCCGCTGGTGCAGATGCGGCAGATGAAAACACGCTTCGGTCACCACCGCCTCGCAGATGGCGAAGTCCTCAGCGGCCAGAGACTCGAGGTGCCCGACCGCCGTGCGATGCTTGCCGTCCCGCGCGTCGCACAGCGCCACGAGCGGCGAGGTGTCGAGGAGGATCAACGGGGTTTCGACCGGAGCTTTCGCTGAATCGCCCGGCGTGCGGCGTTGCGATCGTGAACGTCGTACGAGCGGCGCGGCAGATCGGGCGGATCGGGGTACGCCGCGAGGATCTGCGTGACAATCGTGCGGACGTCGCGTGGGGCATCGGCACTCCCCAGGCGAGCGAACCGCTCGTCGATGGCGTCGCGTACCACGTCCGACAACGAGACCCCGCGCTCCCGCAGGACGAACGTCTTGCGCAGCCGTTCGGCATCGAGCCGAATGTTCACGAGCTTGGAGCTCATTTCGTAAATATACTATGTCTTTACACGGTGTGTCAAGCACCGGTGCGAACGTTGCTTCGCCTCAGACGAGTCGCCATCTGATGGCCGAAGGTCGCCGAGGGCCCGCACGTCGAGCGCGTCTGAGCGCGACGCGCCGGGTCTACGGCGTGTGCGTGATCATGCGGCTCAGGTCGCAGCCCGCGGGGAGCTTCACGTTGTCCGGATGCACGTTGCCGAGATAACAGCCCGGTATCAGGTAGAACGTGGTTTTAGGGCTGGTAGGGCTGGTGGGGCTGGTGGGGCTGGTAGGAGTGGTGGGGCTGGGAGGGCCCGGCGGAACCGCGTTCGCCTGACCCGCCTTACCCGCCCCACCCGCCTTATTCAGCGTCTCTCGATACGTCACCGTCCGCCCCGCGACGATTCGCACGTCGAAGATGACCGTTTCGTAACCGGGCGCGCGGATCTCGATCTGGCGTCTGCCTGGCGCGAGTTCGAGTTCACCGCCAATGTCGTCTGGCGTCCCGACGTACTCGCCATCGACAAACACCTGCGCGAGATCCGCTGGCTCCACGTCCAGCCGCAGAAGCCCGACCGCTGGCGCCGGGGCGGCGGGCGCGATCATGCCAGGCCTTGGCGACTGGAGGGCCGGATCGATGCCAAAGGCGTACGGCGCGCCGAAGATCACGATCGCCGGGTGAGGCTGGAAGTGCCGTCGTCCATCGGATGCAGGACGAGGATTGACGCCACTGGCCGGCCGGTCGATCGATGTGTCGAGGCCGATGGGTGGCAGCGGCAGCCCGATCGGCGGGAGCGGCAACCCGATGGACGGCGGCGGTGTCGTCTTGGTCGCCGGTTGCGCCGCAATCAGCCCGGGGCACGCCAGGCACATCAACGCGGCGAGGACGTAACGCATGTTCGTATCTCCCAGCCACAGTGTATCCCGCTATCGTGGCCGACTGTCGGCTGGCGCAGCATGACGGCAACGCCCAGCCCGACGGCACGGCCCGCTGCGTGATCGCTGTCAAGGCGAGTCAGCGGACGCGCAGCAGGTCGAGCATCCTCTTGCGGATCTCGTCTGCCCGTCCGGCCTCTTCGAGCCTCCGCCACAACTGCGCAATCGTACGTGCGTCCACGAACCCGGGCACCGTTGTCTGCCAGCCTTGCGCCGCGCGGAACTTGTCGACGGCATCGACGGCTTCCTGCGTGTAAACGTTGACCTGAGCTGCGCGCGGATCGAATTCGTTCTCCTTCGATCCGAAATATCCGAGCGCGTGCAGCATCATCTTGAGTTGGACCACGTCGCGGCCGATGGGTTGCTCGAGCGTTCTGAACCCGAGCGTCTCGCTCGCCGTGTCGTAAATCCGGCGCAGTTCCTGGACCGGCTCTGGATGCTCGCAGACGTTGATGTTCACCGTCTGGCCGTCCGGACGCCGTGACATTCCGGGGCGCGGGTCAGCGACGAGCACCGCCGCTGATTGCGTTTCGCCGTGACGGCCGTCGCCGCCGAGCCGCTGTCCGGCGTCGAGCGCTTCGATCAGGCGATCCGCGAGATGGCGCGGCGACCGCTCGCTCGCCTCAAAACGGGCGGCGACCGCGTACACAACCTCGGGGCTGACAATCGAGTTCCCCTGCACCGCAAATGTCGCTCCGGCACGCTCCGCCGTCCAATCGCCGCGGCTTTCGGCGCCTTTCTGCCCGGCGCCCGTCCACTGGGCCGATCGGCCATCGACGCTGATGACGCCTACCTGTCGCCGCTCGCGATCGGCGTCAGCTGCGACAAGCTGATCGAGCGCTTCTTTGGGCGACACGCCTTTGGCGAGCAAATCGAGCAGCTCGACGCCATACTCGACGCGCGTGCCGCCCTGCGTCGCGACGGCTCCTACGCCCGCACGCACCCATGGAACGGCGTTCCCCACGCACGGGTTCCTCGTCGTCACCGCGACGCCGGTTTCCTTCGTGACCGGATCGACAGCAACGATCGAGAACGTGTGAAACTCGAGTGTCGCGCGCCATTTGGCCGGCTCCTGAGCCAGCGCTGGCGCAGCCGACGCGCCGGCGAGAACGAGCGCGGCCAGCATTCGCCCGGCCGACAGATGAGCTGTTGTCCCCATGACGGCTGATTCTACGCCGCAGCGAACCCTCCCGCGCCAGGCCCAACTTGCCGTGTTAGATTCGCCACCGTGATGAAGTACTCGCTTCCGCTGGCGCTGCTCATCGCCACTGCGCTCGTCGCGCAACAGCCGTCATCTACTGACAACGGCGAGGCGCTGCTCGATGCCGCGCGCACCGGTAACCGCGATCGCGTGGTCGCACTGCTCGACAGCGGCGTCAATGTGAACACGTTGTCTCGCTACAACGTCAGCGCGCTTGGCTTTGCCGCCGAGCGTGGACACATGGACGTCGTCCGTGTGCTGGTCGAACGTGGTGCGGACGTGAACGTCACCGACTGGTTCTACGGATCGCGGCCGCTCGATTTCGCGCTGCGCGGCGGGCATCTCGAGATTGCGCTCTACCTTCTCGAGCGCGGGTCGCGAGGAGCCGCTAACGTGCTGAACACTGGCATTCGCCGCCGGAATGTGGCCGCGGTGAGAGCCGCGCTCGCCACGGGACAGGTCGATGCCACGGCGCTGGCCGGCGCTTCGGCGCTGGCGAAGCAGACAGGCGACGCCGCCATCGTCGCGCTGGTCGGTGATGCAGCGGCCCGCACGCCCGCGATCGCGCCGGCGATCCTCGAGCTTGACGACGCGTTGTTGCGCTCGTATCAAGGCAGGTATCAGAACGCGACGAGCGGCGCCGCCGTCACGGTGTCCTTCGACGGCGAACGACTCCTGGTCACGGCCGACGGCCAGAGTCCGCTGCGGCTGCAACCGGTCGAGGATCGACGGTTCATTGCGGACGATACGCCGGAGGTTACGGTGACGTTCGCTGGCCGGGGCGGCATTGTCGAGCGGCTCTCTATCGCACGCGCCAACAGCAGCGTCCGTTACGAACGCGAAGGGTTTGGCGATGCCACATCGCCGGCCCCCGACCCAGGCGCCGCGATGCGCACCGCGGCCGCCCCCGCTGTCTCCGCGCCAACTGCCGCGGCCGCGCCTCGTGGCAAACCGCTGCCCTGGCCGGCGTTTCGCGGAGCGAACGCTGCGGGCGTCGCCGACGGACAGGGCGTGGTCGCCGAATGGGATGTCGCGACCGGCAAGAACGTCCGCTGGAAGACGCCAGTTCCGGGCCTCGCCACATCGAGTCCTGTCGTCTGGGGCGATCGCGTCATCGTCGTCACCTCGGCGAGTGACCAGGACACATCGTTCCGCACCGGTCTCTACGGCGACGTCAAGCCCGTCGACGACCTGTCGATCCACAGTTACCGTGTCTACTCCCTCGATCGCGCGACCGGCAAAGTCGTGTGGCAGCGCGAAGCCTTCAAGGGGCCGCCCATCACCAAGCGACACACCAAGTCGAGTCAGGCCAACGCCACACCGGTGACCGATGGCCGTCGCGTTGTCGCGGTCTTTGGATCGATTGGCCTGATGGTCTGTTACGACATGGACGGCACGCTCGAGTGGAAGAAGGACATCGGCGTGCTCGACAGCGGCTGGTTCCTGGACCCGAGCTATCAATGGGGACATTCCAGCTCGCCGATCATCTACAAATCGTCGGTCATCGTGCAGGCGGACCAGGCGCGCGGTTCGTTCATCGCGTCCTTTGATCTTACCGACGGCCGGCAGTTGTGGCGCACTGCGCGGCCAGACGAGGTGTCGACGTGGGCGACGCCGACGATCCTGTCGGGACCGAAAGGGGACGAGATCGTCACCAACGGCACGAAGGTGCGTGGATACGATCCGGCGACGGGCGCGTTGCTGTGGACGCTGACGCCGAATTCAGAGATCGCGATCGGCACACCGGTCGTGCATCGCGATATGGCGATCATCACGGCTGGATATCCGCCGGTGCGACCGGTTTATGCCGTGCGCGCGGGCGCGCGAGGGGACATCTCGCTGCCGCCAGGGCGGGCGTCGAGCGACGCCATCGCGTGGAGCCACGACCGGGACGGCACCTACATTTCGTCGCCGATCGTCTACCGCGGTCAACTCTACACGTTGAACAACAACGGCATTCTCACGGCCTATGACGCCGATACAGGGGAGCGGCTGTACCGCGCGCGCGTCGGCGGCGGGGGCGCGTTCTCAGCGTCACCGATCGCTGCTGACGGAAAGCTGTACCTGGCCAGCGAAGACGGCGACGTCTTCGTCGTGCAGGCGGGACGCGAGTACGTGGAGCTTGCCCGGCACGCGATGAACGAGGTGATCATGGCCTCCCCCGCCATCTCGGACGGAATGCTCTTCATCCGAACGCTCGGCCATCTCTGGGCAATAGGCCGGTGAAGACGGCGGAGGGAACGAGGTCGAACCCCGGGTCTTGAACTGGGCTCTTGGCTGTTTGAACTGCCGCGCGGCGGCACGGCGTCTGGCATTCCCGGCGGTTCGCGCCGCTTACTCCGCGCGGAGTGCGATGAGCGGGTCGACTGCGGTCGCACGCCGCGTGGGCACGTAACTGGCGACCATCGCCACGCCAATGAGAAACAGCGACGCGCCGACGAACGTCGCCGGATCGGTCGGCGTGATGTTGTACAGCAACGACGCGACGACGTGCGTCACACCCAACGCGCCGATCAGACCGACGACGATGCCCGCTCCCGCGAGGCGAAGTCCCTGTCCGACGATGAGACGAACGACATCAGGTCGCGAGGCGCCGAGCGCGACGCGGACGCCGATCTCCTGCGTCCGTTGCGAGACCGTATACGCGAGCAGACCGTACACCCCGGTCACGGCCAGCAGCAGGGCCACTGCGCCGAACGCGGAGAACATCCAGCCGAAGAGCCCGAACTGCCACGACCCGAGGCGCTTCACCTCGGGCATCGATTGGACGTTGAAGAGCGGGATACCCGAATCGAGGCGGCGGATCTCCGCTCGCACCGCCGGCGTAATGGCGGCGGGCTCACCGGCCGCGACGCGAATCGTCAGGCCCGTATTGGGCGTGGGCGCGTACGGGTATGGCACGTAGGCGTGAGCCGTTTCCCGCTCCACCGGATCCACCTGGAAGTGCCGGATGTTGCGGATCACACCGATGATCGTGAACGAGTCCGTGATCTGAGGGTCGGTCAGCCGGAACTGACGTCCAACGGGATCCTCGTTCGGCCAGAACCGTTCGGCCATGCCCTCGCTGATGATCGCCACCGGGTGGCGCCTCTGGCCTTCGACCTCTGTGAAAGCGCGGCCGCGCGTGACCTGGACGTTCAACGTTCTCAGGAAGTGCGGCGTCACGGCGGTGAACCCGAAGAACGGCTCCTCGCCAGCCGGCCACGTGCGGCCCTCGATCAGGATCCGGCCGCCGCCGCCGCCACCACTCAGCGGGACCCAGTTCGAGGCAAACGCCGCCGCGACGCCGGGCACGGTCTCGATAGCGCGCACGATCTCCTCGACGCGCCGCATGCGAGCCTCTTCGGTCGAGTACGCGTCGCCGCTCATGAAGGTCCGCAGCGTCATCAGCGGCGTCACGTCGAAGCCGACGTCGATGTCGCGCAGGTTGAGGAAGCTGCGAACGAACAGCGACGCGCCCACCAGCAATACCAGCGCCAGCCCGACCTCACAGATGACCAGCGCGCTGCGCAGGCGCGTGCGGGGGCCGACGCCTCCCGTGCCGCGCCCACCTTCTTTGAGCGCGGACTGCAGGTTGAGATTCGCGGTCTGCAGCGCCGGCGCCAGGCCAAACAGAATCCCCGTGCCGAGCGCGATCGCCACAGTGTAGAGCAGCACCATCCAGCTGATCTCCCACTGCACGGTGTACGGCACGTTGTCGGGCGGCATGGCGCGGCGCACCAGATCGTTGCCCACATAGGCCAACGCAATCCCCGGCGGAACGGCAAGCAGCGCCAGCAGGATCGCCTCGGTCAGCAACTGCCGCGCAATCCGAAAGCGGCCCGCCCCGATCGCGGCGCGGATCGAGATCTCGCGGCGTCGCGCGGCCGCCCGCGCCAGCATCAGGTTGGCCACGTTCGCGCACGCGATGACCAGCACGAGCGTCACCGCTCCCATCATCGTCCACAGAATCAGGTCGACTTCCTCCGGGATGAAGTCGTCCTCGATCGGCCGCACGAGCGCGGTCCAGCGATCGTTCTCCTGAAACTCGCTCGCCAGGCCCGCCGCCACCGCCCGCAACTCTTCCTGGGCGACCTCTATCGAGACGCCGGGTGACAGACGCGCGACGGTCATGAGCCCGCGGCGGTCGCGCGGCTCGTCGTTCACGAGCGGAGCGAGCGGCACCCAGACCTTCTGCGCCATCGGAAACTCGAAATCGGGCGGCAAGACGCCGACGACCGTGTGGGGACGGCCGTCGACCAGCAACGAACGGCCGGCGATGGTCCGATCGGCGCTGTATCGTACCCGCCAGACCTCGTCGCTCAAGAGCACGACAGGTTCGGCGCCAGGCCGATCGTCATCGGCCATGAAGTCGCGCCCGAGTGCCGGCCGTACACCGAGGGTCGAAAACACCTCCCACGAAATCGCCGCTCCGCTGTAGCGTTCAGGCTCGCCGCGATCGGCGATCGTCAGGCTGCGCTGCTGGACGCCGGCGATGGTGCTGAAGGAGCGGCTGCGGTCCCGCCAATCGCGCAGATTGGCGTAGGACACGCCAGTGCGCCGCACGCCAAGCGGCGGGTTGGACTCGTTCAGCATCATCAGGCGATCGGGATCGGCGAACGGCAGCGGCTCCAGCAGCACGCCGTTCACGATGCTGAAGATCATCGTGTTGAGACCGATGGCAAGCGCCAGGCAGGTGATCGCGACGGCGGTAAAGCCGAGGTTCATGCGCAGCGTCCGCGCCGCGTATAGAAGGTCCTGGATCAGCACTGGGGAGTTCGGATTTCCAACTGGTGCTCTGGGCTGAAACGGAACTAAGAACTAAGAACGAAGAACAAAGAACGGAACGAAAGAACAATAGAACAACAGAACGCAGAACAACGGAACGCAGAACAACGGAACGCAGAACGAAGCGCATGGCAGTTCTTTGCTCTCTGTTCTTTGTTCCGTCGCTCTGCCGTTCAGCCGTTCCGTCGTTCCGTCGTTCAGCCCGTTCCGTCGCTCTGCCGTTCCGTCGTTCCGTCGTTCAGCCCCGTTCCGTCGTTCTGTCGTTCTGTCGTTCTGTCGTTCCGTCGTTCCGTCGTTCTTCCGTTCCGTTCTTCGTTCTTCGTTCTTAGTTCTTAGTTCCGTCGACGGCTGGTTCCAGTCGGTAGAGG
Organism: Vicinamibacterales bacterium; assembly: GCA_035512515.1. Taxonomy (GTDB): domain Bacteria; phylum Acidobacteriota; class Vicinamibacteria; order Vicinamibacterales; family UBA2999; genus JACCSI01. Next base: position 13,294 of record DATKDY010000335.1, on the reverse strand, counting down.
GGAGTCGGCTTCTCGTCGCGGATGTCGGTGACGAGATAAATGAACCCGTCCGGGCTCTGACGGACGTCGCGGATCCGGCCCATCTGCTGCACCAGCCGCTCCTCGTCCACCACCCGCTGCCCGTCCAGCGTGAGCCGGGCGAGCCGTTCGCCGACCATGCCGCCGACGAACATGTTGCCGCGCCACTGCGGAAACTTGTCTCCCGTGTAGATCATCAATCCCGAGATCCCAATCGACGGCACCCACAGGTGCACGGGCTGCTCCATGCCCTTTCTGTGCGTGCCCTCGTGAATCGCCGTGCCGGTGCGGTAGTTCACGCCGTAGCCAATGACGGGCCAACCGTAATTGAGGCCGCGCTGAATCAGGTTGAGCTCGTCCCCACCCTGCGGCCCGTGCTCGTTCGCCCACACGTCGCCCGTCTCCGGGTGAATGCCCAGACCCTGGACGTTGCGGTGACCGTAGGTCCAGATCTCCGGCTTCGCACCAGCCTGGTTGACGAACGGATTGTCCGCCGGCACGCGGCCATCGTCGTGCAGGCGCACAATCGCGCCGTGATGGTTGGAGAGATCCTGTGCTGGATGCTTCTCGAGATCGCCTTCCGGCGCCACCTGACGATCGCCGAGCGTCAGGAAGAGATAACCGTTCTTGTCGAACGCGATCTTGCCGCCGTAATGGCCGCGGCCCTTCGAAACCGAGGTGAACAATTCCTCGACGTTGGTCAGCCGGTCGTTCTCGAAGCGCCCGCGAACGAGCGCTGCCGTCGAATCCTGCTCGGTGGCGCCGGGCTTCGAGTAGGTGAGATAGAGCAGGCGGTTCGACGCGAAGTTCGGGTGCGGCATCACTTCGAGCAGCCCGCCCTGCCCCGCGTAGTGCACTTTCGGGATGCCTTCGACGGGCTGTTCGACGAGCTTGCCCTGTCGAATGATCCGCAGGCGGCCGGGCCGTTCCGTCACCAGGATGTCTCCGCCCGGCAGAAAGGCGATCGCCCAGCCCTGCACGAGCGAGTTGGTCACGGTGACGACGCGATAATCGTGCAGCGCGGATCGGAAACCCTGGCCGCTACTTGCTGGCTGCGAGTGACCAAGCACCAAGGTCCCGGCAGCGAGTGCGATTGCGGCGGTGAACAAGCTCAAGAACGTTCGGGCCATCTCGGTCTCCTGATGGGTAGGCTCGCTATGCGCTTCGAGCCGCGATGGCCATTATCAGCGATCACCAATTCCGAATGCCACCACGCCGCCACTGGTCCTACCGGCGGCATCGGCGCGGATGGCCGCTCTCAGCGCGCAACAGTCAGTGCCGAGAGAAAGCCGAAAGAGCCGTTATGCTTACGGACCCATGGGCACACGACTTCGCTGGCCGGGCATGGGGGTGCTCGTTTGCCTGGTCGGACTGGCCGTTCAACCAGCGGCGTCGCTCCACCAGGGCCGTCCCTGGCCCGGTGCATCCTGGCCGGAGGCCACGGCGGCGTCGCAGGGACTGTCGAGCGCCGCCCTCGATGCGATCGACCGCGACGCCCGCAGCGGCGCCTACGGCAACCTCGATCGTCTCGTCGTCATTCGCAACGGCTACATGGTCGTCAACCATCGCTATGCCCGCGACTACCGCGCCCTCAGCCGCGGGGCGTCCGGACCGCTCGGATGCGGCGACGGATGCGCTGACCCCGCGAAGATGCATGATTACAACTACTTCCACCCAAACTGGCATCCGTACTATCAGGGGCGCGATGACCACACCCTGCAGTCCGTCACCAAGTCTGTCGCCGCCACGCTCATCGGCATCGCGCTCGGCCGCGGGGAGATCAAGACGCTCGGTCAGCCCTTCCTCGAGCACTTCGCGGATCGCGATCTCTCGAAGGTGGATCCGCGTCTTCGCCGCGCCACCATCGATGACGTGTTGACGATGAGATCGGGCATCGAATGGCATGAGAGCGATCGCCCGCTCGACGAGACCAACACGACGTACCAGCTCGAATACAGCCGCGACTGGTTCGCGTTCACGCTCAGCCAGCCGATGGATGCTGCGCCGGGCACCCAGTGGGTCTACAACAGCGGCGGCAGCATGCTGCTCTCCGGCATCATCAGAAACGCGACCGGCCGCTTCATCGACGACTACGCGCGCGAACATCTCTTCGCGCCGATTGGCATCAAGGACTTTCACTGGAAGAAGACGCCGACCGGGCACCCGGACACCGAGGGCGGCCTGTATCTGTCGGCTGAGGATCTGGCTCGCATCGGTTATCTGTACTTGCGTGACGGCATGTGGAACGGGCGTCGCGTGTTGCCCGAGGGCTGGGTCACGCGGGCGACAGCGCGGCGCGTCACGGCGGCGGCGCCGGGGTGGCACTACGGGTACCAGTGGTGGATCATGGCGCGCGAAGACGTGGACGTCTGGGCGGGTCGCGGCTTTGGCGGGCAGTTTCTCATCATCATCCCGTCACGGGACATCGTCGCGGTCGCGAATGCGTGGAACGTGTTCGGCGCAAAGGCCCGCAACGTGTTCACGCCTCTGGTGGAAGCGCTGTTGCAGGACGACCAACGGTAATGTGCGCCGCACGGCCCTATCGCGCCGGCGAGTCCGTCGAGGATTACTGCCGCGCGTGCAAGACCGACCGCCTGCACACCGTCATCGCCGCTGATGCGCAGGGTCAGCCGATCCGTGTGATGTGCGGCTACTGTCGCAGTGAGCACAACTACCGCGGCGGCCCGCGCATCGGCGTGTCGAGCGCGCCACGGCCTTCGCCGACATCTGCGTCTACCGCTGGGTCGGAATCTGCCTCCACGCCTGCGCCCGCGCGTGTCCCGGAGCGACAGCCGCGCGCGCCCGTGCGCGAAGCGCTCCCCGTCATCAGCGAACGCGAAAGGATTGGGTCTCCCATGTCATCAGAAGCCACGGTCGATCTCGAAATGCTGCTGCGCCGCATTATCCGCGAGGAGACCGGCATCACGCCGGTCGCGCCGGCCGAGAAGTGGCGCGGCGGCACGTTCGTCCTGCGCCCGGGCACGCCAGGATTGCAGGAGAAGAGCTGGCCGATTGAGACGTTCTTTCACAAGGTGGTGATGCTGCGCAATCGCCTGCGGACACTCGAGCAGCACGTCAACGCGTCGGACCTGCCGGATGACGTGAAAGTGAGGTTGCAGGGTTACATCACGGGGTGCTATGGGACGCTGACGAGTTTCAATGTGCTGTTTGCGGAGGAGGAGGATCACTTCAAGGGGGCGGGCGGAGAGTAGCAGAGCGTGCGGCTCGGGACCACGTTATCGGGGTTCTTGGCCGCCGTAGCCTTGGCGGAGGTGGACGGACCCCTGCCCCCGGTCAAGCGCAGAGACGCTGCGGCGTTGCTCTACGCGCGTTCGCGCTTCGCCATCCACACGTCCCACGTGACCCGACCGATCTCCTCATCGTCGAACGGGCGCCCGGCCGCTTTGAGCGCCAGCTTGATCTGACCGTGGTGATAGCCCTCGTGCCAGATCAGGTGCTGGAACATGAGGATGGGATGGTCGTAGTGCACGTCCATGTCGCGGCCGGCGTCGAGCCGACCCTTCACCGCATCGCGGACCACGCGCGCGCTCTCGTTCAGCATGTCCACGAGGCGATCGCGATCGCGTTCGGCCCTCCACTCGCCTTCGGGCACGGGCCCGCTGAACTCGGGCGCATCCTCCGCGACGAACACGAGCCGCACGTAATGGAGGTGCACGAAGAGCTGCGCGACCGTTGGACTGCCATCGAGCGCCCTGGCCTCCAACCCGTCATCCGGGAGCGCGCGCAGCAGGTTGATGAGGATGGCGTTGTTCCGATCCCAGGAGTCGAGCAAGACATCGAGGAAGAAACGATCTGGTGGCTTCTGCAGCTTCGTGCTCACCCCTCGCAGCATAGCCCAGGTTCAGGCGACGGTCCTTACGGAACTCTTCGGGCATCAGCTCGGCTCGGCAACGGACCTGGATATGTCGCCATCATATTGCCGCAAAGTTGATGGCGATATTTCCACGCGCCTGTAGCCATCATGGCCGTGTCGCTGTCGCTGGGCGGCGAGCTGCGCATCGCACCACGCGTGATGTTGTTCGAGCGGCGCTACGCGTTTGGCAACGCCAACGGCATTGCCAGCTACGACGTCTCCCCGCGGACGCGTCTCTCTCAGGCTGGTCCTGAACTTCGAGCAGGTGTTGAACCAGATTGCGCCCGTGAGTCGCTGACCTGTCGCCGACACTGGGCACACCGGAAGGGTGTCACCGAGAATCTTCCACGAGGACACGCAGCCAGTCATTCGCGAGCATGGCGCAGCGGCGGCAAGATCATTACTCGAAGGTGGCCGGTCCAACCAGTACCATCAAGCAGCCCTACGGGCATCAGTGGGGTTCATCTTCGTGCGCCTGACGGCGCGAGACAGTCACTCAAGGAGCGTTCACTTGAGGCGACGGTTGAGTTTGCGAGTACCAGCAGGGTGGCCAAGGCATTCCACTACGCGGGTCGCGGCCCTCGCGCCCAGCGCCACGAGGTACGCGCCGAACTCCAGGGCTTTGCCACGCTGGTGCGTGCGGGGCTCGTGCTCACCATCGGGCAGGAGGCCACCGTCAAGCTCGCCCTGCAGCCCGCCACGGTTCACGAGACAGGTGACGGCCACGGGCGCCGCACCATTCGTCGAGACGACGAGAAACACGCTGGGCACCACGGTGTCGCGCGCCGAGCTCGACTCGCTGCCGCTGTCGGGACGCAACTTCGCCAACCTCACCCTGTTGTCCCCCGGCGTCACCGGCGTCCTCATCGAGATCGACAACAGGCCAAAGCTGGCAAGCATGGCGGACAGCCTGACGACTGTGGGCCCGGGACGGGTGAAACCCTGGGAGAGCTTCATCACGAATGCCCGGATGATTTCCAGCAGACGGGCAGGAGTCGGCGAGCGACGGTTCGGCCCCCACCCCGCGCACGCTCTCTGTCCGACTTCAGCGTTTCAGCGCGCGGTGAGCTCCGATTGCCGATGCAGCCGGCCCGCGCGCATCACGTGCGTGAGCGACCGGAACGCGGCGATGTCGGTCCGCGGATCTTCGGTAAGCACCAACAAGTCCGCGATCCGCCCGGCTTCGAGCGTGCCGAAGTCGCGCTCGCGACCCATCGCCCGCGCCCCATTGCGCGTGGCCATGACGACGATGTCCGCCGCCTTGATCCCGGCGGCCTGCATCGCCTCCATCTCGTTGTAGATCGATGGGCCGTGCAGGGTCAGCGGATTGCCGGCGTCCGTTGCCACGACGATGGTGTTGCCGGACGCGTGTACGCGCTGGAGATTTTCGCCCATGAGCGCTACGCGCGCACCGACTGCCTCCAGCCGCCGGAAGGCGACGTCCACCGAGCGACGGTCCTCGGGGATCAGCGGGCGCAACGGCTCGACGTTGTTGACCTTCGCGACCGTGGCCTTGTCCACACAGCGCCCGGGGTCGTCGATCGGGAAGCGCTGACCGAGGCCGATCGCCACGTTCGCGCGGGTCGCATTGCGTCCAACGATCAGCGTCGGCGCGTAGACCGAGCGATTCGCGGAGAGCAGGCGGAGAAACTCCTCATCGACGGGCTGATCCTCGACGCTGTGCACCAGCAGGACCGCGCCGGCGCGCAATGCGACCTTGGCCTCGCGCAGCCCGGTCGCATGGACGATGAGATCGAGACCTGCGGCCTTCGCTGCGGCGCCCACCTCCATCATGCGCGCGTCGAGTTCGGTGCGGCGCGTGGGTTGCGGCGCGAGATACCAGACTTTGACCGCCTGGGCACCCATCGCCTTCAGCTTCGCGACGCTGGACTGCACCTCAGCGGAGGTCGCCATCGGCAAGAAGGTGTAGATCTCGTCGTCGAGGTTGAGCGCGGACCGCCCGGCGTGCGTGATCAGCGGGCCGGCCGCGCGAACGTGCGGCGCCATCGGATCGCGCTCGGCTTTGCCGTGGAGTGCGGTCGTCCAGGGATGGCCGCCAACGTCGTAGACCGCGGTGATGCCGCTGCACAGATAAGAGCGATACCAGCGCTCGGGATTGGCGCGCAGCGCGCGCGCCGTCTCCGCGTAGGGATAGATCGCCGGCGCGGGGAGTCCGTCGGGACGTCCATCGACCCATCCGGTCTGGCTGAAATGGACGTGCGCGTCCACGAGCCCGGGCGTGATGAAGCGGCTCGTCGCGTCCACGCGCGTGGCGCCAGCGGGCACGGGACATTCAGCGGCGGAACCGACGCACGCGATGCGGTCGCCGGTGACGACGACGGTTGCGCCGGAGATGGATCGGCCGGTGCCGTCGATCACGGTGCCGCCGACCAGTGCGGTGCTCTGTGCGTGCGCGCTCGATGCCAGAAGCAGCATCAGCGGCAGAACACAGCGGACCGCGACGAGTGCGTTCGTGATGGTGCCCATGGCGTGCGTAGGATACCGCAGCGCATGACCGCGACGCGGCGTCATTCTCGCCTGACTCACTCCTTGACCCGCTACTCGAAGATGCGCACGAGCCCGGGCAGCGAGTCGTACCCGGCATCGAAGCTGGGGATTCGGCTGACGCCATGGGCATGCTTCACCGCCGCGTGGATGGCGTCGCGAGCCGACAGGCCACGGTATGCGAGGACCAAGGCTTTTGCATCGTCCACCAGCAAATGGTCGATCGGAAACACCTCGTCGACGACCCCCGAGAGCGCATCGAAGGCGTCCTGAATGGTCTCGGGCCGTTCGATCGCCACATAGCGATGCAGGATCTCTTGAAACACTTCGGCATCGGTGACCAGGCGCTCTCCGGCCACGATCGCACGTTCGACCAGCCGGGCGGCGCGCAGCGGCGCGCGGTCGCATCGAGGCCGGCCGCGGAAATGGGGCAGGCCCATTTCCGTGAACATCGCAGGCGCTGCTGAGAAGGCGCAGTTGCTGCGCGCCGGCCGCCTGCAACTGCCCGTTAGGAGCCCTCACCGGGCTGTTCCCGCGCAGAAACCGCGCATTCGTCGTCTTCGCTGCACGATTGGCGAAAATGGGCCTGCCCCATTTTCGTTGGCTTCCAGGGGTCCGCCGGGCCCGGGTAACCGCGGAAGCCGCCCTTCAGTGCGGCAAAAGGCGCTACGCACCGAATACGTCCGGGTTGGTCGCCAGGTCCTTGGTCGCGGCGGCTTGTGCAAACGGATGCGCGACGAGCAGCGTTAGCGCGATTGCTGTCGCGATGAGCGCATACCGTTCCTCCTCGACCCGGCCGTGGGCGTGTAAAGTCGCTCGGTTTAGCGCAGCGGCGGCCGTTTCGGGAGGAGACTTTTCAAGCCACCCTTCAAGTTTCGTTCGATGGCCTTCTCCGCCTCCTCGACCGCACGATTGCGGATGGCACGCTGCGCCGCTTGGCCGAGATCGATCTGCACGGTGAGCCCGTCAATCGGGCCGCTGACGGTCGCGGGCAGCGTGACCCGGCCGCCTTCCTGCGCGTAGCGGTAGAGATCGCTGCCGGCCTGCTTCGAGATCGATTCCGAGAGCCGTACCTGACCGTCGAGACGCGTCGCCATGCTCTGGAGACGGATCGTGCCGGCTCCCGTGAGATCCACGTCGGTGGCGGTCATGGCGAAGTCGCGCGTCGTGAGCAGACCATCAGCGAACGAGAGCGTCACCCCCAGGCGCGAGAAGCGTTCCGCGGCGGCATCGCCGGGCGATTGGATGGCCGTTCCTGCGCTTGCCACGTAGCCACCGCGCCCCGAGGCGGCGACGACGATCGTGCGGACCAGCGCCAGGCCCGCGATCGCACCATCGGTAATATCGATCCGCGCGTCCCCGCGCGCGGTCCTCAGCGCGCCCTCGACGTCGAGTCCGGCGCCGTCGAGCGACACCGTGCCGGAGAGCCGGCCGCTGATCGAGTTGGCGGCACCGGCAAACGCCATGAGCTTCGCCGTGTCGATGCCCGACACTTTGCCGCGCCAGCGATAGCGGGGCGTATCGCCGACGGTGACGCGCATCGATCCCTCGTAGCGGCCTTCGAAGACCTCGAACGCCACAGGGTCAAGAGCAACGGCCTCGGGCGTCACGAGGGCGGTCGTGCGCACGTTCGAGAGCGACAGGCCGCCGCTGGTGGCATGGCCGAGCGTCAAGTCGACGGTCAAGGCGCCAGCAGTACCCCCCGTCGGGGCGGGCGCCGGTGCGCCTGCACCCGGCGTCACGTCAGTGAAGTCACCGAGAAAGGCCAGCAGCCGATCGAAGTCGACGGCGTTGGCCGTCGCTTCGACCCGTCCCTCGAGCGGGGCGAGCGACGTCAAACTCCCGGTCGCGTCGATGCGCGTGTCGTCAATCGTGAGGCTGAGGCGACGCAGATCGACGCCACCGCCCTTGGGCACCAGCTCGATATCGCCGCCGAGACGCCGATCGCCATGCACGACTTCGACGTCGCGAAGCACGATCTCATCGATCGACGCGATCTCGACGGGCAACGACCGGTCTTCCGAGGACGCGGCGGCATCCGGGTCCTGTGCGATGGCAAACGATGGCAACGGCAGCGTGATTCGCGCGCCATCCACGCGGACGGCCGCGTTCTCGATACGCCGGGAGAGCAGCGCGCGGAGCGCGACGCCGATGTGCACCGCGTCGAGGTGGACGGCCGACGTCGATCCGATCCGGACATCGGCCAGGTCCATCGTCACACGCGGGTAGATCGAGGCATCGAGCCCGCCAATGGTGACGGGCTGGCCAAGGGCCGCCGACACCTGGGAGGCCAGGGCCGCGCGGACGTTCTCGCCGGTTAGAACGCTGCGGGCCAGGAGCGCCACCGCAAGGCCGCCGGCGACGACGAGGAAGACGAGGACGATTGCGAGCCGCTTCATTGGGCCTCCCGACTGGTAACGGCGTCAGCGCCGCGAGGCTGTCGCGCTACCTCACTCCGACGCGGAGCCGACATGATAGCGCACGGGTTCAGGCCCAGCGTGGGACCGAGCGGAGCGAGGATCTCGTAAGCGCCGATTCATATGCCAGGGGGCGCGGGGGAAACCCAGGTTGCCTTCTGGACGCACGGCGGGGATATACGGTGGATACGCCCGTGCGATGACTTCATCGCGGCCCCCCACAGCCGCCGTCGCCGAGAGCACGGTGAGAGCGCGGAGGGTTAGCTTCCGCAGCCGGTATGAAGACGCCGCAACTGCGCGATCGATCAGCGCTTCGCACGATCCGTCGGCGTTCTGGCTCCGGACACCACGGTCAGCGTGATGCTCGACGGATACTGCTTCGAGTGATGCACTGTGTTACGCGCGATGACCGGCCTGGACTCGTCGTAGTTGTTCCCGCCGGTGTTGAGGTTGCGATCGAAGCGCGGGAAGTTGCTGCTGGAGATCTCGATTCGGAGCCGATGGCCGGGCGCGAAGTAGTTGCTCGTCACGAGCGGTTGCAGCGTCACTTCGTAGACGGCGCCCTTCGCCATCCAGACTGGCGCCTTGTCGTAGCCGTTGCGATAGCGCATCCGCTGGATCGATTCGTCGAGGTTGTAGGCGCGGCCGTCCGGATGGACATCGAGGACCTTCACGGTGAAATCGGTGTCGCGGGCGTCGGAGGACACATAAAGCGTGGGCGTGATCGGGCCGCTAACTTCGATGCCGTCCTTGAACGGTTCCGACGTGTACACCAGCACGTCGTGCCGCGCCTGCATGCGGCGCTGGTCGAACGATCCGGCCTGGATGGCGTTGCCCGTGCAGCACACGTTTCCGCCATACGACAGCACCGGGTTCAGCGGATCGTAGACGAACACGTCCGGCGCGTCGGTCGCCGGCGGCGCGGTGGTCAGCAGGCCATCGCCGGTCAGCGAGTTGGCGCGTCCGCCGCTCGACAAATAGAGCGTCACGGGCCGGGCGCCGCGTGGCGGCCATGTGTCGGACGATTGCCACTTGTTGAGTCCCATCGTGAAATACGTGACCTTCGGCAGCGTGTCGAGGCGCGTTTCGCGCGCGCCCTTCAGGAACTTGTCGAAGAAGCCGTAGATGATCTCGTTGTAGTCGAGCCGCGCGTCGCCCATGCTGCGTTCGCCGACGATGGTGTTCTCGGTCGCACGGGTGTAGGCGCAATGCGCCACCGGTGCGATGATCGCCCACTGCTGATCGGCGACATCGGGCTTGGCGGTTTTCCTCACGTGGTTGAACATCTCGAGATTGGGGCCGGCCGAGACGTCGTACCAGGACATGAACCACAGCCCCGGCAGGTTGAGCGGCATGTCGTCGTGCCACAGGCCGCCCTTGTACCAGGCCGGATCGTTGGGCGTGCGTCGAACCATCGCGCCGCCCGTCTCGACCGGCATCGCATCCGCGAAGATGCCCCGCGGGCCTGCCACCGTTTCGAGAATGTCCTGCACGGGCAGGTGCCACAGCGCCTTGCTCCAGTCTACCGGCGGCATCTGCGGTGCGAGATCGAACAGCCGTGACGCCGCGACGAGATCCTCGCGCGGCGTGTCCCGTGGAAAGAACGGCCGCACCTGGTTCTGCTGCCCGTAGATCCAGGTGATGAACAGCATCTGAACCGCGCCGCCGCGATACCAATTGCCCTGCTCGAAGTACGGTCCCACCCGGCCGACGCCGGCGCCGAAGCCCTGCACGTTCATCGCCGCAAACCCCGGATGGCCGAGCGACGCCACGGCCGGCTGCCACTCCGCCGTGGACGAGCACCCCGTCGTGCCCACCTTGCCGTTCGACCACGGCTGCTTGGCCAGCCAGTCGATGGCGTCGTAGCCATCCGTGATCGGCGCGCCGAGGATGTCGTAGTTGCCCTCCGAGAAGAAATGCCCGCGCTCGTTCTGCACGACGTACGCGTAGCCGCGCTTGACGACGGCGAGCGCCGTGGACATGTCGGCGGGGACGCGATTGCGCACGTCCCAGAAATTGAAGTTGTAGGGCGTCTTCGAAAAGACGATGGGCACGGGCCCGGTGGCGTCCTTCGGCCGGTAGATGTCCGTGGCCAGCCGCGCGCCGTCGCGCATCGGCATCATCACCTTGCGCTCGACGATCGCGATCGATTGAAGCTCGTTCTCGAGGTCGAACCGTCGCTGCTGTTCGGCCGGGGAAAGGCCGCTCTGCTGCGCCGGCAACAGGACGGTGAAGGAAAGGACGCCGATGAGGATGGAGGGAAGTCGGCGGGTCATGGCCGCATTATCGCGCCGATCGCCGCCGGCGAGCGACAACGAGCCGACCCGAATGCCGATTCGCTGGTTTTTTCTCACATGCGATCCGCGGCCTGCTAAGGAATGAGACGCGACCTGGCCTGACCGGGTCCCTGACCCGGCAGTGACCTGAAAAGTCTCGCCCGGCAATCGTCCGATCACGGGGACTTTAATCCGCTCCACAGCCCGTGCCCGCCGCCGCGGGCACGCGAACCGGCGCGCATGTCACGTCCACCAGCGGTGTCCTCGTTCACGGCGCCTCTCGTCGTGCTGCTGACGACGTCGTGGCTGGCCGCCTCGCCGGGAGCACAGCGCGAGCCGCTGCTCGACTGGTTCTTCGACGCGGCGTCAGCCGACGATCGGGTCGCCGACGCCGCCCTCGGGCGCCTCCGAGGCGCGTGGCGTGATGCGTACGCGGCGATGCTGCTCGATCTGGCGCGCTTCACCCAGCCACGCGGCGAGAGCGTTACGGTCGATGTGAGCGGCGTGACGCCGCGCCGCGATCCGCAGGGGTTGACCCACATGCCGGTCTACCCCGGCGCCCAGTTCGCGACCATCGAGCGGCGCCTGCATCCGTCGGCGAAGGTGCGCGCGCGCCTGCTCCAGTTCCTGCGGCAGCACACCGGTCAGCGATTCGGCGACGACCTCGGGCGCTGGCGGCAGTGGACGTGGCAGCTCCCCTACCAACCGCACGCCGAGTATCTCGCGTTCAAGGCCCAGGTTTCCGCCGGCGCCGTGCCCATGACGGCCGCCTACTTCACGGAGGGCGACGCCGCGATCCGCCTGGACGAGGTGGACTGGACCGGGCGGGACCCCGCCCACGTGCCGGCGCTGGCCATGCCCGCCATGATCGCGTCAGACGCGGTACGGCACGTGCGCGACGATCATCTGGTGCTCGGCCTGTCGATTGACGGTGAGGCGCGCGCCTACCCGCTGCGCCTGGTGGCGCCGCATCAGGTCGTCACCGATCGCGTCGGCGGCCGCGATGTGCTGCTGGCGCACTGTCCGCTGTCGGGCGTGAGCGCCGCCTACGACGCGCAGGTGGACGGCGAGGCACGCCGCTTCGCGGTAAGCGGGCTCGTGTACCGGTCGCACAGCCTGCTCGCCGACCGTCAGACGCGCCAGGTCTGGAGCGGGTTGACCGGCGAGCCCGTGCTGAATCTCGCCGGGCCGGCCGGGGCGCCGCTGCGGCCCCTGCCGATCGAGGTCACGACCTGGCGTGAGTGGCGTGCGGCGTACCCGATCACTGTCGTGATGTCGGCCGACACCGGCTTTCCGTTCACGTACGCCGAAGGCGCGTTCACGCCGGCGCGGCTTGCGCGCCTCGGACTGCGGTTTGCGGTTCCGGTCTCGTCCACCGCGCTCCGGCCTCACGCGAGCGTGATCGGGGTGCGCCCCGGACCGTCGGGCGCGAGCGTCGAGAAGGCCGTGGCGATCGCCGTCGACACCCGTGTGCCCGATGGCGTCAGGCACATCGAGAGCGCGGGCGTGCCGATGGTCGTCATTGCCCGTGGCCGGCGCGCCGCGGCGGTGTATGAAGCGCCGGAGGCGCGGTTCGTCGCGCGCGAGGCGGACGGCCGCCTGCGTGACGAGCACGGGCGCACCTGGCGCGTCGACGCCGATGCGCTGGTGCGCGAGGACCATCCGGGGGAGCGTGCCGCGCGTGTGCCGACCGTGGTCGCCTCCTGGTCCGCCTGGTACGCGCGGTTCCCAGAGACAGAGTTGGTGAAGTGAGGATGGGTGCGAGCGCACTGCCACCGCGTGCGTGACGAGGGTGGCAGTCCACATTGCCCGCGTGGCGCCCGGGCAGGTGGCGACCAGTCCGTCGTGGTCCCGGGCATAATTGCGGCGAGGCACCGAGGGCGCCGAGGCGCCCGCTCCGCAAGGCGCGAAGCGCGAGGATAGCGGGACTGTGTGAGCGCTGAGCAACGCCGCGGAGCGGGATGCATCGGCGGCTGAATGCCGCCGTAATTATGCCCGTGACCACTTTAGATGCGCGTACGGATCCGTCGGCGCCTGGACCGAGAGTCATGGGCACACGAATACTCGCGCGGTTCCTCCTCGTCGTGCTGCTGCTCGCGCCCGCCGGTGCGATCGCCCAGGACGTCCAGAAGGGCACGCTGCTCGTCGTCAACCGCACGGGCGGTAGCATCTCGCTATTCGACCTCGGCACCAGCGTCGAGATC
>DATKDY010000334.1:0-8360 GCA_035512515.1 Vicinamibacterales bacterium | reverse complement strand
ATGGTCCGCTCGATCAACGAGATCGGCCACCTGACCGGCAAGCAGACCATCGCCGAGTGGGCGGAGAACGCCGAGATCATCGAAGTGCTGCGCGGCCTCGGCGTCGATTACGCCCAGGGCTACGGCGTGTCGCTGCCGCAGCGGGTGCAGAGGGCAGCGATCGCTTAGGGACTGTCCCCTTTTTCGGTGAACCAGCATCCGCTCGTTCATGACGCGATCATCGGTGCAAGCAGCGTCGCGATGCCGAGAAAGGAGAAGAACCCGACCACATCGGTGACGGTCGTCAGGATGATGGAGGAGGCGGTAGCCGGGTCCTGGCCCGAGCGGCGCAGCACGACGGGCACCAGCGCGCCAGCGACGCCGGCCGCAATCATCGAGATGACCATGGCGGCCGCGATCACCGCGACGAGGCCGGTGGAGCGGCTCCAGATCCAGACGCCGGCCACAGTCGTCACGGCGACAGCGATGCCGTTGATCGTCCCGGTCGCAGCCTCCTTCGCCAGCACGCGCGGCCAGTGACGCAGGCTGATTTCGCGTAGCACGAGCCCGCGCATCGTGACCGCGAGCGCCTGCGCGCCGGCGTTGCCCGACTGGCCCGCCACCACGGGCAGCAGCACGGCGAGCGCCGTGATCTTGGCAATGATGCCTTCAAACAACTCGACCACGGCCGCCGCAAGGAAGGCCGTGACGAGGTTGATGTGCAACCAGGGCAGGCGCTTCTTCACTGCAAACCAGGGACTCGAGAGCGCGCGCTCGTCACGGCTCGCGCCGACCATCGTCTGGATGTCGACGCTGGTCTCGTCCTGGACCGCGGCCACCAGTGTCGCCTGGAGCGTTCTAGCGGCTCGCAGCCGAGGGATACTGTTCGGCCTACCCCCAAGTTCGCCGTCCGGCGCTACACTCGGCGTAAACACAGCGCCCTTTATACGAACTAAGCGCCTCGCCGTCGCAATCGCTTATCATCAATTGTCCGCTGCGGTGCATCTTCGAGGAAGCGGGCCAAACCTGGCGACCAGGGTTCTGGAGCGGGATAAAGAAATTCGCGATACGGATCGGTGACACAGCACCTGCTTTCCCTGGAAGGGCGAACGGAACACGTCATCGCGGCGGGTCGGGCCGTGCTTGCCGCGGCGTCGCTGCTCGCCATATGGCTCGATGCTTCAGAGCCTTCCAAATACGCTTCGCTGACCTATGCATTGCTCGCGACCTATGTGCTCTATTCGCTTGCGATCTTCTTCATTGTGTCGGCCGCCTCGCGTTCGTTCAGCCGACTCCCGCTTGCGACACATGCATTCGATCTCGCGGCCTTCACAGTATTCATTTACCTCACCGAGGGGCCGACAAGCCCTTTCTTCGTTTACTTTGTCTTCTCGATCTTGTGCGCCATGCTTCGCTGGCAGTGGCGTGGTGCGTTACTGACGGCCGCCATAGCGCTTACCACGTTTATCGGAATGGGCATTTATGCAGCAGAAGTTCTGCATGATCCAACCTTTGAGCTCAATCGATTTATCATTCGAGCTTTTTATTTAGTAGTCGTCGCCGCATTGCTGGCTTATGTCGGCGTACATGAGCTGCGCCGCCGCAGTCAGATTGCGAGACTTGCCTTATGGTCTCGGATACCTGCCGCAGAAGTCCGCGATGTTCTGATCGAGGTTCTGAAACAGGCGGCCAACATTCTCGAGGCCCCGCGAACACTACTCATCTGGGACGATGAGGAAGAGCCTTGGGTCAATGTCGTAGAGTTCGAGGGCGGTCGGCTGAATTGGGATCACAAGCCGCCAGGAAGCTTCAGCCCACTCGTGAACTTGTCTCTCGAAGACCGAAGCTTCTTGTCGATCGACGTGAGCCGTGGTGCCGCGACAATCGTCGAACAAGGCTCGTCGACGGCGGCTCCGTGGTACGGCGAAGCCCTAAATTGCGAGCTGCGGGATTTGTACGATATCAGGAGCGTATTGTCGGTGCCCGTGGTGACGGGCAACTTCCGCGGCAGGCTTTTCTTCCTGGATCGGCGAGCCATGAGCGTGGATGACGTGCCGTTGGCCGAACTGGTGGCTGGGCAGGCCGCCGCGAGCATCGACCTCAACTATTTCATGGACCGGCTTCGGCAAATCGCTGCGCTCGAGGAGCGCATCCGCCTTTCGAGCGACCTTCATGATGGTGTGCTTCAGTCGCTTACGGCAGCCGGTCTTCGGCTGCAATCTGCGCTCCAACTCGTCGAAACCAGTCCACGCGAAGCCAGTCAGCAATTGCGCACGGTGCAAGGAATCATCGCTCAAGAGAAGCTGGACTTGCGCGTATTTGTGGACGATCTGAAGCGCGCCGACCTGGCGTCGAGCAAAACCGGTTTCAGTCTGGTGTACCTGCTCGAGCAGTTGCGTTCGAACGTGGAACAGCAGTGGGGATTGCGTGTACACGTGAAGTTGGATGGCGCTGCAGAGGCGCTTTCGCACACCCTCGCGCGCGACATTTTTCACATTGTTCGGGAGGCGCTGGTGAATGCCGCCCGCCATTCCGGAGGCACATCGGCGAATGCATGCATCCAGTTCGGTGACAATCAGATTCACATTACTGTCTCGGACGACGGACGCGGTTTTCCATTCAGCGGATCCTTCGACCAGTCCGAACTAATGGTAATGAACGCCGGTCCGGCCAGCCTCGGGTACAGAATTTCCCTGCTCCGCGGTTCATTGAGGGTTCACTCGACGACAGCGGGAGCCAGACTAGACATCGTATTGCCGCTCGAGCGGGCTGTTGACTGAGATGCCAATCAGGCTGGTCTTGGCCGACGACCACCCTCTCATTCTTGACGGGATCGAGAGCCTCTTTCGACTGGAAGAGGATCTCGCGATAGTGGCTCGTTGTCAGGACGGCGATCAGGTACTCGACGCCATTCGACAGCATGCGCCGGACGTTCTGGTTCTTGACATCAGGCTGCCTGGCAAGGACGGGCTGCGTGTGCTGCGCGAGATGAGGGAGGCAGGCCTCGCGACGCAAGTCGTGCTTTTCACGGCAGCCTTGAACGAGAACGAACTTGCGGAGGCGGTGCGGCTCGGCGTACGTGGGCTCGTGCTGAAGGAAATGTCACCTCGACTACTCATTCAATGCATACGTCAAGTGCACGCGGGTGAACTGTGGCTCGAGAAGCGCTCCGTGAGCGCGGCTCTGGAGCGACTGTTGCGTGACGAAGCCAGTAGAAACGACGCTGCCAGACTGCTCACTCCCAGGGAATTAGACATCGTGAAGCTCGTTGCCAACGGATTACGCAACAGTGAAATCGCCGAGCGGCTCTTCATCAGCGAAGGCACGGTCAAAGTGCATCTGCACAATATTTACCATAAGATCGGTGTAGACAGTCGCACCAGACTCGCCCGTTACGCGCAAACGAATCGGCTGGTCTGAACAGCCGCCTGGCCCGCGCGCAGCGTCCGCTGCTCCGGCGGCAGCGATCCCTTAGCTTCGATATATATCTAATGTACTAGGCAATTATTGCTTTTTGAGAATGTCGCCGCCGCGTGCCGCTATCTAATCTGTTTGCGCGCAGGAATGTCGAATGCGGCTTTTTGCGATGGCCCGAAGCATGGAGCGTTTGTGAATCGGGAACGTCGCGGCGCAGGGAGATATGAGCTTACGTTACCTGTCCGCTATCGAGAAGGATGTGTCGGCGTCACCCGAAACATCAGTGCGTCGGGCGTCTTTTTCGAGACTGATCGGGCAGAGCGCGAGGGGGACAGCATCGTGCTTGAAGTCGAACTGGCAGATGCGACGATTCGTTGCGAGGGACGCGTCGTGCGCATAGAGCCGCTCGGCAACGGGTTTGGCGTCGCGCTTGAGCTCACGACGTCCCGCTTGGAAGTAAAGCCCGCGGACTCGACTTCAGGCAGAAAGAGACGTGCCTTGACTGGCGCCGAACCAAGGCTCGCTGGCTCGCGGCGTTTTGCATCTTGATTTAAGGGGAGACTCATCGCCATGCAATTATCACAACTGCCAACCGGCGTGGTCGCGAAGCGACATTCTGGTTCCGGCATCCTGAACGTCATTGCGTCAATGATCAGTGTGACTGTCGCCACCAGGCGCGTCATCGTGACGACCGTCGTCGCGGGCTTCCTTGCCGGCCTCTCCGGAATGGCCGAGGCGGCGTTGACCGTGGACAATGGATTCCTGTCGGGCGCGACCGTGAAAGGGAGCGTTCTCTACCGGAACTTTAATTCCGGGGGCGGCAAAGAGGTCTACGTCGACAACTCGGATATTGCGTTGCAGTTGAATGGAGCGAGCAACGATATTAATTACGCCCTCGGCAGCGGGCAGCGAACAATCACGTTCGAGTATGACGGTGCGAGTGCAAGTAAGACGCTGAAGAGCGTCTATACGCGAGGCACGTCAACGGTCACTACGTCCGAGACGTACACGATCGACCTGGGTGATCTCAACTATCTGGCATTCGAGGTGCTCAACAACCCCAGCGGGCCGGGGGCAGCTGTGGTGACTATCACAAACGTCGTTGTATCGAAGGGAGGAACGACATTCACACCCAATCCCGCCATCGCTACGCTCGGGAGCGCTGGGGCGTTGGAGCAGAGGTATGCGATCGGCGAAGACCTGACAGGAGGTTTCAAGGTCACGGCCAACCTGAACATCTCAGGAACGCCGGGAGGCGGTGATTCCCACCAAGTCCTGATGAAGGTCGGGTTTTCGACACCGTCCGACTTGGAAGCACCAATCGTCAGCAATGTTCACTTGACGCCGCTGACGCCGTTGCTGAACGGCATGGCGGATGTCGAGGCGAACGTGGACGACACAGACCGAGGCGGCAACACGATCGCATCGGCCGACTACAGTCTTGATCCACCAAACTCGTGGCTGGCGATGGCCGCGTCAGATACAATTTTCAACCAGGTAATGGAGGACGTCGTCGCAACCATAGGGCCATTGAATCCCGTCGGAGAACATACCGTCTGCGTGCGCGGCACCGACAGCGCCGGCAATCAGAGTGGACTCGACCCGATTGCAAATGATGAAAACAATCCCTGCGTGGACTTCATCGTTGCTTATGCGTTTGATGGGTTCGATCAGCCGATCGACAACGAGAATCTCAACGGCGCACAGGCCGGCCGGGCAGTGCCGTTCAAGTGGCGGCTGACCGACGCGACTGGCGATCCGATTAGCGACCCGGCGAGCTTCGTGAGATTGTTTTCCTACTTGATCGACTGCGACACCCTCGGCGGTGAGATCTTCGACTCCGTCGAGGAGTACGCTGCGGGTAACTCGGGCTTGCAGTACAACGGCGATGGCTATTGGCAGTTCAACTGGAAGACGCCGAAGACCTATGCGAGCACGTGCCGGGCCGCGTACTTGGAGTTCAACAGCACACAGATCTCGCGCGTCGTGACCTTCAAATTCAAAAAGTAACGGGCGCGACTACTGACGATACGGAACCCCGGCCAAGTGCCGGGGTTTCCGTTTTGGGCGTCTGACGGCCCGATAGCGTCCAACTGCTTATGATGGCACTTCGGGGCGCTCCATTCATGCGCGTCGGCTATCTCGTCATCCAAGCTACATGATCTGCGTCACGACGAACCGATGGCGCCGCATTACGTGATGCAATCGGGCGGGCGGCGTGTTCGGATTGCCGCTTGACGGGCAGCCGATCGAGTTCGGCGGAATAAGCGTGTGGAAGGTGCGCGAAGGGAAGCTGGCGAAGTGCCGGGTGGAGAGGGAAGCACCGAGGTATGTTGGATGATTGGATTCAATACATACCGAGCACGACACGCAGACTTCGCTCGACCGCGGCGAGCTCCGCCGGCGTCAGGACTGTGAGCGGCCGCATTCCAGGGCGGCCTCGACGACACGGTCCTCCACGGGTGGCACTACTACTGGAAGTCCACGAACCTCGCCGGCCTTTCCGACGATGCCATCGCCGTCATCGCCGATCACGCCTACAGCGCCAGTTCGCCCCGTTCGTACTCGGCGATGTTCCACATGGGTGGCGCCGTCGCCCGAGTCCCCCAGGATGCCACCGCCTACGCCGGTCGCGACGTGGCCCACAACATTATCATCGACGGCGTGTGGCTCCCTGACGAATCCGGCAAGCATGCCGCTGCCGAGACCGCTTGGGCGCGGCGGTTCCTCCAAGCCCTACAACCGCACCGCGCCGCCGGCGTCTACGGCAACTTCCTTGATTCCGACGACGACACCAGCCGCGTTCGAGAGGCCTACGGCGATCACATCTACCGGCGAATCGCCGAGGTCAAGGCCAAGTACGACCCCGACAACGCCTTCCACCACAACAAGAACATCTGCCCGGAAGCGCGGTTGCAACAGGCGCGCCAGGCTCTTCAGATTCGCGACGCAAAAGAGTCAGGGCCCCGGTAAGGGGCCCTGCCTGATTCGGATGATCCGAGGGCGGTTACTGCTTGCCACCCTTGTTGGCCGAGACAAACGTGAATCCGCCCTGCAGCGCGGGTTCGCTGCAGACATCGCCGACCAGCACTTCGACGTAGTACGTACCCGTGACCGGGATCTGGTAATTCGTGATGTACTGGGTCGCGTTGCCATACTCATCGGTTTCCCAGCGGACGTCTGTCGCCCCGGAACCGGCAACGCGGTCCTCGTAGCTGCCGCCGGGCGCCGTGATGCGGACGATGAGCCCGCCCATCGGCGGCAGGTAGGAACCGGTCGCGTCCGTGATCGAGAACTTGACCGGAACGGTCGAGCCGGAGTTGAACTGCCGGTTCGGGACGCTGATCGGCGGTAGCGCGGCAATATTCGCGCCGACCGAGAACGTCGCAGAAGCGTAGCCCGTGTGGTCGGCGCCGTCGTCCGCTTCGGCGTCCAGGACGAAGCTGCCGATGCCGAGCCAGCCCGTGTTGACGCTTACGCCTGCCGTGGCGGTGACGTCGGCCGCAACCGGCAACGACGGCGAGATGAGGAGCCAGCTCGTCAGGCCGAAATGGTACACGCCTTCGCAGCTCGTGATCGCCGCGCGCATTGCGGTAACCCCCGTGCCGGCCCCGCCCTGAGGCAGATCGACGGCCGTGAAATTGACCAGCAGCGTGTCGTTGATCTTGATCGAGGCGCCGCCACTCGGCGAAACGATGTTGACCGTCGGTGCGAGCGTGTCGAGCAGCTGCGGCTCCTCGACCTGGATCGTGAACGTCTTGGTCGCGGCGCCGACGCCGGTGCCCGTCTCGGGCTTTACCTCGACAGTCAGGTCGTAGACGCCGAGCGGAATGGCGTTGTTATTCGTGAACGTGAAGCTGACCGACTGGTTGCCGGTACCGGGCGGAGACAGCTGGAACGGGGCTGTCGCAAAGGCTGAAAGTGAGGCGCGCAGGTTCGCCTCGGTGGCCGCGCCGACCGCGTCGCCATTCTGTTCGATGCTCGTGATGCTCGGCGTGAAGCCGAGCGTCGTCGAGCTGGAGTTACCGAAGACGGGTGGCGCATCCGGATCGCAGTGGCCCGCCACCCGCACCGGGGTGGCTTCGGGTGCTCGCGCGCATCGAGGAGCTGGAGTGGATCGGGCGGATTCTGGCGCACCGGCGGGAGCAAGGCTAGGACGATCCACTCGTCTGTGCGCGCGGCGCCGGCATTCTGTTCGACTTTCTCCTGTTTGCCGGCCGGCCGGCCGGCCGGCCGGCCGGCCGGCAGACGGTCGCCGAGTGGGTGGAGAACGCCGAGATCATCGAGGTGCTGCGCGGCCTCGGCGTGGATTACGCCCAGGGCTACGGCGTGTCGCAGCCGCAGCGGGTGCAGAGGGCAGCGATCGCCTGACGGCGCCTGAAAAAACGAGGGGAGCCGGGTGGCTCCCCTCGCTCTCGACCGCAATGCCGAGAATCGGTCAGTTCACTTGAGCACTTTGACAGTCGCCCACATGCCATCGAGCAAGTGCGGACGGACGTTGCAGATCACCAGATAGGTACCCGCTTCCAGGAACGCAATGGGTTCATTGCGGTTGAAGCCATTGTCCGGATTGGCGACCGGCGGAGTGGCACACAAGACGGCTGTCGCCGTTCCGCCGCCCATGAACGCACGACGAGTGATGCCGGCCATGAGTTCCGCCTGGCAGGTGCGGGGGTCAGTCTGCCACAGATGCCTCCAGGCGGCGGCGCATGAGGTAGAAAGCGCCGACGCCGAGTACAGCCATGCCGAGCCCGACCGCGAGCACGAGACCGCCCTTCGCCTCGACGATCCCGGCGCCCAGATAGACCGTCGCAATCGTGTAGGGCACCTCTGCGATCGCGAGCGCGAGCAGGTACCGGCTGAACGGATACCGCACGAGACCCAGGACGTAGCCGGGAATCTCCGACGGGAGCCCAAGCTGAAGAAGAAGGATCACGCCGAAAGGCGTCTGCGGGTGGATACGC
>DATKDY010000333.1:0-4230 GCA_035512515.1 Vicinamibacterales bacterium | reverse complement strand
CACCAACCTGCGAAGTTTCAACGTCGGTACGCGGACGTTCGACGCGGCGGATCCGTCCTTCGTGCAGGACCTGGATCCGTTGAAGGTGACGAAGAACGAAGTCATCGAGCTCGGCTACAAGGGCGCGCTCTCGAGCCGCCTGAGCGTGGGGCTCGACCTCTGGCACCAGAGAAGGTTCGACGTGCGCACGACGGCGCTCGCGACGCCGAACATCTTCCTCGATCAAGCTTCGATGGCGGCGTACCTGACGGCGGTGTTCACCGCGGCGGGCCTCGGCCCCACCGCGGCGCCCACGGCGGCGGCGGTCGCAGGCGCCATAACCCAGGTTCCGGTGGGCACCGTCGTTCCCGACGATCCGCTGTCGAACAACGGTGACCTTCTCTTCATCTACAGAAACGTCCCCGGCACGACGAACGTGCACGGCGCGGACCTCTCGTTCGACCTGGGTGTTACGGACAGGTGGTCCATGCTCGGCACCTATTCGTGGGTGAGCGACGTGCTCTTCCCCACCCCCGTCGGCGTCGAGCAGATCACGCTCAACGCGGCCGACAACAAGGCCAGCCTGACCGCGCGGTACAACGATCGTAATCGTGGATTCAAGGCCGAGCTGCGCGGCCGCTACGTCAATGCATTCCCCGTGAACGACGGCGTGTGGATCGGTGAGGTTCCGGTCAACGCGATGCTGGATGCGGGTTTCAGCATCGGCATGCCCGGCACGGGAGGTCACGGGCTCTTTTCCCTGAACGCGACCAACCTGCTCGATAACAAGCGCGCCTCGTATGTCGGAGTCCCCGCGATCGGGCGGATGGTGATGTCGAGGATTCAGTACACGTTCTAAGACAGCTAGCAGCTGACAACATTCGTAGATTTCAGCGGGCAGTGATCAACTGCCCGCTGTTTTTTTTCCTGTCACCCGATTTCGCTGCTAGCTGCCATCTGCTAGCTGCCAGCTTTTCCCCGAGGTTCCCAATGCGCTTCCGCCTGCTCGTCCCCCTCGCCCTGTCCGCCGCGTGCGCGCCGGCCGTCAGCCGCACTCCCGTCGCTCCCGTAGCTGCGTACGACGTCGTCATCACCAACGGCAAGATCGTGGACGGCACCGGGAACCCATGGCACTATGGCGACGTGGGATTGCGCGGTGACAGGATCGTGTACGTCGGGCCGAAAGGCTCGCTGGCGCGCGCGCAGGCGGGCGAGCGGGTGGACGCGACGGGGATGGTGGTCGCTCCGGGCTTCATCGACATCCAAAGCCACTCCTGGACCGCGCTTCTCACCGGCGACGGGCGCGTAATCAGCAAGATCACACAGGGAGTCACCAGTGAGATTCTCGGCGAGTCTACCACGCCCGCGCCGCTGAACGCGAGCGCGGCGGAGAACTATGGTGTCAGCATCACGGACACGACGGCACGGTCGCGGCTGTACGCGTCCTTCGCCGGGCCGCGCGGCTTCGACGCATGGCTCACCGCCCTGGAGCGCCACGGCAACTCGGTCAACGCGGGCTCGTACCTCGGTGCGAGCACCGTGCGCGCGTACGTCAAGGCGCAAACTCCTGGCGCGCCGACAGCCGCCGAGCTCGACAGCATGCGCATGGTCGTGCGCAACGCGATGGAAGACGGCGCGTTCGGCATCTCGACCGCGCTCATCTATCCTCCCGGCAGCTACGCGACGACCGAGGAGCTCGCCGAGATGGCGCGGGCGATGGCGCCGTACGGCGGGACCTACATCACGCACATGCGGAGCGAGGGAGATCGGCTGCTCGAGGCGACCGACGAGGCGCTGCACATCGGGCGCTACGGCGACGTCCCGGTCGTGATTTATCACCTGAAGGCGTCCGGCGGCCGCGTCAACTGGCCGAAGGCCCGCCTGGTCGTGGCGAAGATCGATTCGGCGCGCAGCGCCGGGCAGGACGTCACCGCGACGATGTATCCATACGCGGCGTCGGGCAACAACCTGTCGGCCGGGATTCCCGACTGGGCGTCCGCCGACGGCAAGCTCCTGGAGAACCTGCGCGACTCCACTCTGCGCGCGCGCATGGTGCGCGAGATGATCGTGGACGAGGAGAAAGACGGCGATCCGTTCGACGGACCGGAGTCGCGCATGGTAATCGGGCTCGACGCGCCCAACCTCAAGCGGTTCGAGGGCATGCGGCTCAAGCAGATCGCGGACTCGCTCGGGCGGCATTGGGCCGAGACGCTGATAGACATCGTGATCGCGGAGCAGGACAACGTCAGCCAGATCACCTTCGGCATGGCCGAGGAGAACGTGGCGATGCAGATCGCCCAGCCGTGGGTGATGATCGGCACGGATGCCGGCGGGTTCGATCCCGAGCGCACCACGCGGCTGATTCATCCGCGGGCGTACGGCTCATATCCACGCGTACTCCGCAAGTACGTCAGGGAAGAAGGACTGCTCCGCCTGGAGGACGCCGTGCGCAAGATGACCTGGGCGGTGGCGCAGTCCCTCGGCGTGCGGGACCGCGGGCTTCTCAAGGAAGGCAGCTTCGCCGACGTCATCATCTTCGATCCCGCGACGATTACCGACCGGGCGACTTTCACGGAGCCGCACCAGTTGTCGGTCGGGGTGCGCGACGTGTGGGTGAACGGGGTGCGCGTGCTGCGTGACGCGACTCACACCGGCGCGACGCCCGGGCGCGCGCTGCGCGGGCCCGGCTGGACGCAGTGACTAGTGACTAGTGACTAGTGACTAGTAACCGCCCCTGCCCTTCCGCTCTCACGACCGACTAGCTACTAGTCACTAGTCACCACCTCAAGGACGCCACCATGAAAGCCAGGCTCATCGCTCTCGCAACCCTCCTGTCGGCCTGTGCGGGCTCCGGCCCGCTGCCGCGGCCACCCGCGCCGTTCGCCGGCGACAGCGCCGGCTTCGTGACGACCCTCGGAGCGGACACGACCGCGCTGGAGCTGTTCACGATCCGTGGGAACACGCTCGAGGCCGAAGTCGTCAGCCCCACGCCGCGCACGTCGGTGCGCCGCGTGAGGATGAGCTGGGACAACGACGGGCGAATCAACTCCTACGAGACGAGAGTGCGCGGACCCGAAGCCCACCGCGATTCGGCCCGGGCCGTCCGTACCTGGAGCGTGGCGAGCGACTCGATCACGGTCACCAACGTCTCTGGTACGCGCACGCAGACTTCGCGAATGGCGAACAGCAACGTCGCCACCGTCCTGTCGCTCCCGGCGTACTCTACGCTCGCCGTCCTTGCGCGGCACGCGCTCGCGCGCGGCGACACGCTCGTGTACGCGCAGTTCGGCGGGGACCCCCTGCCCTTTACGGTCCGGATGGATTCGCCCGCGACGTATTCCTTCACCGCGCCACAGCTCGGCACGATTCTCATCCAGCTCGACGCGGTCGGACGGGTGCATCAGCTCGACGCACGCCGGTCCACGCTCGGAGCGCTGGTCAGGCGCGTGGCGACGGTGAACCTTCCGGCGTGGATCAGCGACTACGCCGCGCGCGACGCGGCCGGCACCGGACTCGGCCCGCTCTCGCCGCCGGACTCCGTGCGAGCGACGGTCGGCGGTGCCAACGTGTCCATCAACTATCAGCGCCCGTCCAAGCGCGGCCGCGTGATCTTCGGCGGGGTCGTACCGTGGGATGCCGTGTGGCGCACCGGCGCGAACACGGCCACTTCGTTCAGCACGGATCGCAACCTGACCATCGGCGGCGTGTCCGTTCCCGCCGGCTCGTACACGCTCTGGTCCATCCCCGGCCGTACGGGGTGGCAGCTCGTGATCAACAAGCAGACCGGCCAGTGGGGCACCGTTTACAACCAGGATCAGGACCTCGCGCGCATCTCCATGACCGTCGAGCGCCTCGCGTCCCCTGTGGAGCAGTTCACCATCGCCATCGCCAACGGCCGCCTGTCGCTCGCGTGGGACGACACCCGCGCGTCGGTGCCTATCGCGATTGCGCCGTAGGGGAACTGCCACTTAGAACTGCCAAGCTGCGAGCTGGCAGCGAGTAGCCGCCAGCTTCGAGCTGCAAGCGACTGTGACCTGTCCTTGCAGTGGCTCGAAGCAGGTAGCTACCTGCTGGCCGCTCGCAGCTTGGCAGTTCTATGTGGCAGTTTTCAGTGCGCCCAGTAGGAATCGAACCTACAACCTGTCGATTAAGAGTCGAATGCTCTGCCAGTTGAGCTATGGGCGCGAAACTCTTTTGCCGTCACTTGTCATATGGCGCGCCAGGAGGGACTCGAACCCCCGACCCGCAGCT
>DATKDY010000332.1:0-7628 GCA_035512515.1 Vicinamibacterales bacterium | reverse complement strand
CATGACCCGTTCACGCACGTTCGCGGCCCTGGTGGCCGCGCTGCTCCTGCCCGCGGTGGCCGACGCCCAGGGGGCGAATGCCAAGGCCGCCCCGGGGTCGCCAACGGCCGACCGGCTGCCGATCTACGAGGTCGATCCCATGTGGCCGCCGACGCTGCCGAACGACTGGATCCTGGGCGACATCCGCGGGCTGTTCGTGGACGACCGGGACCACCTGTGGGTGATCCACATGCCGTCGAGTCTCACACCACAGGAAATCGGCGCGGCGGTGAAGCCGCCGATTGCCGACTGCTGCTTCCCTGCTCCGCCGGTGCTGGAGCTCGACCCCGAAGGCCAGGTGTTGCGCACGTGGGGCGGCCCGGGCGAGGGCTACACGTGGTTCGACCAGGAGCACGGCATCTACATCGACCACAACGGCTTCGTGTGGATGGGCACGAGCAACGGCCATCACGTGATGAAGTTCACGCAGGACGGCAAACACGTGCTCACCATCGGCACGCCCGGCGTGAACAAGGGGAGCAACGATCCCGTTCACCTGGGCGGGCCGGCCAACTTCTACGTCGAGCCAAAGACGAACGAGATCTTCATCGCCGACGGTTACAGAAACAAGCGCGTCGTGGTGTACGACGCGGCGACCGGCCAGTACAAGCGCCACTGGGGCGCGTACGGCAAGCCTCCGGACGACACGCAGAAGTACACGTATCCGGTGGACCCGGCCAATCCCCCGCCGCAGTACTCGACGCTCCATGGCCTCGTCGGCTCCAAGGACGGACTCATCTACGTCTCGGATCGCCGTGGCAACCGCATTCAGGTGTTCCGCCAGAACGGTGAGTATCTGATGGAGAAGTTCGTCCGTCCGGAAACCGGCGGTTCGGGGAGCGGCTTCAGCCTGCAGTTCTCGCGCGACCCTGAGCAGAGCCTGCTCTACCTCATCGACGGCACGAACCAGCGGGTGTGGCTCCTCCGTCGCAAGGACCTGGCGATTCTCGACCGCTTCGGCAGGCCCGGACGCCAGGCCGGCGAGTTCATCCGCGCACATATGATCGCGATCGACTCGCAAAACCGGATGTACACCGGCGAAGCCGGCAATGGCCGGCGCATCCAGCGCTGGATTCTGAAGGGCACGAAGCCGGCGGCGAGCGTGAAGCCGCCGGCGCAGGAACGCTGATAGAACGCATCCGTGGCCCCTTTCCGGCCGCGGGTCTTCGGCTCCACCATCGCACCGCTACGAGGAGGTTTTATGTCCATGCCGCGAATCCTGTTTCCTGCTCTCGGTGCCTGCGCCGCGCTCCTGTTGAGTGCGTGGAGCGCCGGCACCGCGGCGACGACGTCAGTGGCCGCGCAGGCGGCCCGGGCCACCACGGCCGGCAATCCCATCACGGGCGAGGGGCTGCCGAACCCGGCCCCGAATGTGACCCGCAACTGGGGTCAGCTCCCGGAGGGCCGGAAGTGGGGCTCGTCGGCCGGCGTCGACATCGATCCGAAGGACGGCCACGTCTGGGCCTACGAGCGCTGCGGCGCGGGCACCTTCGGCGCGGGCGCACCGATGACCTGCGAGAGCAACCCGGTCGATCCGATCTTCAAGTTCGACCGTCAGACCGGCAAGGTGCTGGCGAACTTCGGGGCGGGCATTATGGTCACGCCGCACGGCATCCATGTTGACGCGCAGGGCAACGTCTGGATTGCCGACTTCGCGGGCAACAAGGAGGGGACCAGGGGGCATCAGGTGCACAAGTTCAGCCCCACCGGCGAAAAGCTCCTCAGCCTCGGCATGGCCGGCAAGCCGGGCAACGCCGACGGGCAGTTCAACCAGCCGAACGATGTGGCGGTCGGACCCGACGGCAGCATCTATGTTTCCGACGGCCACGACGGACAGGGCATGACCAACGCCAAGGCCATCGCCGAAGGGATCGCGCGCGGCGCCACGGCGCGCATCAGCAAGTTCACGCCGGACGGGAAGTTCGTCAAGTCCTGGGGCGGGCTCGGCGTCCGCCATGGCGAGTTCCGCACGCCGCACGCGCTGGTGTTCGACGCGAAGGGCCGTCTGTGGGTAGCGGATCGCGGCAACCACCGGATCGAGATCTTCGATCAAGAGGGCAAGTACCTGGAGTCGCGCTACATGTACGGGCGCATCAGCGGCCTCTTCATCAAGGACAACATGGTCTACGCGATCGACTCGGAGTCGGGGCCGTTCAACCATGCCAACTGGCGCAACGGCGTGCGCATCGGCCCCCTCGACGAAGACCGCATCACCGCGTTCATCCCGCCCTTCGAGCGTGACGACCGGGTATATCAGGGCACGGCGGGGGAAGGTGTCGCCGTGGACCCGGACGGCAACGTCTACGCGGCGGAGGGGCCGAACTCGCTGAGCCAGGCGGGCGGCGCGTTCACCAGGTACTCCGTGAAGTGATCCGTCGCATCCGCGTGATGGCGGGTCGGACGAACGGCTGCCGGGGAACGGACGGCGGGCGACAGAAGGAGGGACACATGCGCAGACTGATCGCGACGGCGGGAGCCGTGATGCTGGTCTCGGCCGCGCTCCCGCTGGTGAGGGCACAAACGGCCGCCCCACCGCGGCGCTCGAATCCCGTGATCACGCTGCTGGAACAGGGCAAGCCGGTCTTCTCGATCTGGGCCAACTACATCGGCGTGGGCAAGGACTATCACGCCGCCGTGACCCTCCAGAACAACAGGAACTACGACTTCATCCTCTACGACCTCGAGCACGATCCGCTCGACGTGAACGGGCTGAGCGAGTTCCTGCGCGCGCTGCTGGATCCCGCGGCAATCGCGCGGGAAGGCGTCAGCGCCACCAAACCGGTGATCGTGCGGATTCCGCCGAACGGCCGCGAGATCCATCAGAACCAATGGATGGTGAAGCAGATTCTCGACACCGGTGTCGCCGGGCTGATGTTCCCGCACATCGAAACCGCCGAGCAGGCGATCAATGCGATCAAGGCGGTGCGGTATCCGCAGCCCGCCGGCGCCCCGAACGTGGAGCCGGAGGGGCTGCGCGGCGCCAGCAACGCCATTGCCGCGCGCTACTGGGGCATGAGCGGCCGCGAGTACGAGAAGCGGGCGGATGTGTGGGGCCTCCAGCCGGACGCCGACATGCTCCTCCTGCTCATCATCGAGAACAAGGTGGGCGTGGACAACGTCCGCGACATCGCCCGAACGCTGAAGGCGGCCAACATCAAGGCGGTGCTGTGGGCCGGCGGCGGCGACATGAGCTTGTCGTACGGACACGACCAGGCTTTGACCCAGGCTGGTCTCGACAAGGTGATCGCGGCAGGTACGGAGTTCGGATTGCCTGTCGGCATCAACGGGACCACCGACTTCACGCGGCGCTACGCGCAGGGGGTCCGGCTGTTCTTCGATATCGGTCCGGCCCGTGCCGGCAGCGGACCGAACATCACGGCTGAAGAGCGGAAAGCCGTCGGACGCTAGCGCGCGCCAGTGGGAGAGGAAAGGGTGGGATTCGTTCCCGTGGTTCCGGCTCAAGTCAACAATTGACCAGACCGTCGTGGACGGCCAACAACAGCGGCGCGCTCACGCCGGAGCTTGCCGCGCAGTTTCGGCCGCTCGAAGTCCTCGGGCGGTGGGAAGCCATCGGGCAGGCGGGAGGAACCATCCTGCGCGATCGACTGTGGTTCTTCTCCGGCAGCCAGCAGGACCGCAACGACACGCGGACAGCAGCGTTCAGCGCCAGACCACTGACGTCCGACGAGCCGTTCGCCAGCGTCACCGAACGCCGCGTGATTGGCAAGCTCACGGCCGCGCTCCCGCGCGCCATCCGCATGGAGGGCTTCGTCGCGCGCAACCTGACGGACGCGAGCGGATTGAACGCCGGACCGCTGGTCGAGCCGGACGCCATGACGACCAACGACTGGTCGGACGATATCTGGAGCGTCCGCTTTCTGGGGGCGCCGACTGACCGCTGGCTGCTCGACGCCCGCCACGGTGGGAACCACCGGGACGGCGTGTCTGGCCCGGCGACGGGGCGCCGAAACGGCCCACCACCGCGTGTCGATCTAGTCACCGCCGTGCAGGCGGTGAACGCTCAGGTCTACTCCGACTGGAACTCGTGGATCAGGGCGACGTCGGCCGCGCTGACGCGTTACGTCGATGGCCGCGCCGGCTTCGGGCACGAGCTGAAGGCCGGTCTGGAGTACGAGCGCGCCGGGCTCGTCGACTCGTCCGGACATCCCGGCGGGCGGCTGTACTACGACCAGGCCGGGCAGCCCTTTCAGGTCATCTCTGGGACGGCGCAACCTATCGCGGCCGCCACAGCCGGACGACGATCTACGTCCAGGACTCATGGAGTGTCAGCGTTCCGGTCACCATCAACGCCGGCCTCCGGTTCGACGGCTTCCGTGGCTTCCCGCCGTACGACGCGCGGTATCGCACGCACTCGCTCGCGCCGCGCGCGGGCATCGCCTGGGACATCGGCGGCCGCCACGACACGGTTGCCCGCGCGCACTACGGCCGGTACCACGATCCGATCGTCACCAGCCAGCCCTCATTCCGCACGCCGGCTGCCATGAACACCGGACGTTGATCGTGCCGGAGGCGACGTGACGGTTCCCGGCAAACAGGCGCGTCGGATGCCGCGGGGCGCGCCATCGGTCTTCTGGACAAGCTTCGGCCCTGGTCTGCTCTGGGCGCCGGCACGCAGTTCTCGTTGCAGCTCGTCGAGCTCTACAGCGGAACGCTTGGCGGCTGGACCAGGCCGATCGTTCTCGCCGCAGTCGTGACCACGATGTTCTCGACGGCGCTGACGGTGATCGACGGCTTTCCGCGCGCGATCGCGCGCACGTTCCACGTGATGCGCAAAGGCGGCCAGCCGGCCGGCGAGAGCGATACGGGGGCCGTCTACAAGGATCGCCGGCGCCGTCCTCGGCATCCTCACCGTGCTCGTCGTCGCGCTCTTCGCAGGCAACCTCACAACGATGGTGGACTTTGCGACCATCGTGTCGTTTGTGACCGGACCGATGCTCGGCTACCTCAATCTGCGCGTGGTGGCCGGGCCGAACATGCCCGCCAGCGATCGCCCCGGCCGGGCGCTGCTCCTGCTCTCGTACGCCGGCCTCGCGCTGCTCGGCGGCACCGCCGCGATCTATTTGATCTCCCTCTGGTAACGACCGGTCGGCACACCGCTCGAGTCTGGAACGAGCATTCGGATCATCCCGTCCTGTCTGGACGTGACGAAGAGCTCGCCCTCGCGGCTGCGGCTGATGTGCAGATCGGCGCGGGTGACCGTCGCGCCCAGCGTCTTTTCGATCAGCTCGCGCATGCCGACATAGGTGCGGTTGCCGTCCGCGCCGCGTACGTACAGCTGGATCTCCTCGACGGGCGCCACCGTCGCGGGAATGCCATCGTCGGCCTTTTTCATCGCCGCGACATCGGCGGCAAAGAGACGACCGCGTACGATGTCGCCGAACACAAACTTGCCGCGGAGTGTCGCGATCAGGCCGTAGTACGCGAAACCGCCCGTCACCGCCTGGCCGTCGTGATGGTCGTACATGGCGACGGGATAGGTAAATCCGTCTTTCGTTCGTCCCGTCATGATGTCTGTCGGGAGCGCAAAGAGCTGGTTGAGCGCGCCACCGAGCCTGGACACGCCGTTTTCGAAGAACCCTTCTCGCCGC
Organism: Vicinamibacterales bacterium; assembly: GCA_035512515.1. Lineage (GTDB taxonomy): Bacteria > Acidobacteriota > Vicinamibacteria > Vicinamibacterales > UBA2999 > JACCSI01. The sequence goes on along the minus strand of DATKDY010000332.1, from coordinate 1,980 downwards.
ATCCAGCCGTAGTTCTCACCATCACGCACGATATTGATCTCTTCGATGTGATTCATTCCAATGTCTGACGCGAACATCGTCCCATCCGCCGGGTCCCACGAGAGCCGGTGTGCGTTCCGGAACCCGTACGCGTGGATCTCGCCGAGTGTGCGGGGATCGCCGTCCACCGCGAACTTGTTGATTGGCGGGATTGTGTAGTCGCCGAGTCCCTTCACGGCGGATCCCGCAGGGCTGCGCGGGTCGAGCCGCAGGATCGCGCCGATGACCGTATCGAGGCGCTGTGTCTGACCAGGATTGTTGGCGTTGGGGCCGCCGCCGTTGCTGAAGCCGAGATCGCTGCCGCTCGTATAGAGCAGGCCGTAATCAGGAGCGCCGGGTTTGGCCGTCGGGTTGAACTCCGCGGCGCCAAACGGGTGCGTCAGGTTGTTGACGACGTGCGCGACACGGAGCAACTCCCGCCTGGTGCCCTCGAACGTGTTTGCCGCGGGGTTGGTGGCGTGCCACTCCGTGATGACGTTGTGGTGCGTCACATCGGCCTCGCTGAAGCCGGGCGGAATGAAGTTCGGCTTCGCGGGATTCCCCTTGGCGAGTTCGCCATGCACCGAGTACCACAACCCATTTCGCGCGAACTCGGGATGGAAGTCGAAGCTGATGAAGCCGCTTTCGAGCCGATTGTAAACCGCGAACGGGAACACGGCGGCGACGTTGGCATACACGGACGGCTGGTTGTTGCGGTCCAGCAAGTACAGGAAGCCGCGCGAATCGTTGACGAACCGCCGCCCGTCCGGAAGATCGCGCACGTAGCTCACGCGCGCCCAGCCGGCGGGATTCACGTCCTGCTCGGGCGGGCGCATGCCGCGCGTTTCGGGCAGCCGCACGAGATCCCTGATCTCGACCATCAGCCCGCGCTTTTCGATGTGTGCGGGAACTGGATCGGCGATCTGCGCGTAGATCGCGCTCGCGGTCGCAAGTCCCAGTGCCAGAACGACGAGCGGCGTGCGCATGTTCAAGCCCCCAGTGTGGTGGTGTGGAGGATGGTTATATCACCTGCCACGAGTTCTGCGGGCTCTTCCATCACGCCATGGTCGGGAAGCTGATCGTCACGGAGGCGCCATGAGCGGAAGGCACACCCTCGCGGGCAGTCACATCGGCGTCGGTGTCGCCGCCTTTGGTGTTGCCTCGATGATGCGCGAGCTGCAGGGACTGTCGATCGCCGACATCAACTTCCCGTTGCGCAGCGAGTCACTCTACTACCTTTCGGTGACAGCGCACGGGGTCCTGATGGCGCTGTTCTTCCCCATCTTCTTCATCATGGGCCTGGGCTACGTCTTCGCGCAGGAAAGCCTGGGCCGCATCACGGGGCGCGGGATCGCGTGGGCGGGGTTCTGGGTGGCCGCGCCCGGCTCGGTGATTGCGGCCATCACCATCCTGCGTGGGCAGAGCACGGTGCTCTACACGTTCTATCCGCCGATGCAGGCGCCTCCTCTCTTCTACATTGGCGCAACGCTGCTCGTCGTGGGGCTCCTGGCTGGGTTGACGCCTGAATGGTCGTGAGACATACTTGTCTCACGCCATGGCTGCCACCGCTACCGTCCGCGAACTGCGCAATCACTTTCCCAAAGTCCGAAAGCTGGTGGAAACAGAAGGGGAAGTCGTGGTGACCGAGCAGGGGACGCCCAAATACCGGTTGACGCGGTTTACTCCCGCCGCCGGAAGGAAGGCGCCGGCCCCGAAAGACTATCTGAGGCGTTTGCGCCGCCATCAACCTCGGCCCTTGAGCGCGGCCGCGGCAAGGGCGCTGGACGAAGCGAATCGTGGCACGCGCTGAGCGGACGTACGCCGACCCAAGCGCCTTGCTGAAGCTGTACGTGCACGAGCCGGGGTCGGCCGCAATGAGCGCGTGGCGCACTCGGACGACAGGCGCTCTGCCGGTGAGCGAGCACGGCCGGCTCGAGATCGTCAACGGCATCTGCCTCGCTG
>DATKDY010000331.1:0-30087 GCA_035512515.1 Vicinamibacterales bacterium | reverse complement strand
CTCCTCGTCATCTTCTCGGGCGCCGACGTCTACTCGGTCACGATCATCGTCGCTGCGTTCATGGGCGGGCTCGGCGTGGGCAGCCTGGTCGGCGGCCGCCTCGCGGATCGGCTCGGCGCGCGCGCGAGCTTGTGGGCCTTTGCCGGCGTCGAGTTCCTCATCGGGTTGTTCGGCCTGATCAGCAAGAGGCTCTACTACGACGCGCTCTACATGCGCTTCCCGGATCTGGCGGCCACGCCAGGCATTGCCGCGGTCGTGCTCTTCGCGAGTCTGCTCGTGCCGACGTTTCTGATGGGGCTGTCGCTTCCACTGATTGCCCGCGGCCTCGTCGGCACGCTCGCCGCGACGGGCCGCGTCGTCGGATCGCTCTACGGGTGGAACACGCTCGGCGCCGCGACCGGCGCGTTGGCCGGCACGTGGGTCCTGTTGCCGCGCATCGGCGTCGAGCGCGCCATCTGGACGGCTGCGGCCTTGAATCTCTGTTGTGCGGTGCTGGCCTTGTTGCTCGCCAGGAAGAAAATACACGAAGGGTCCGAAGCCATCCCCGGCGCCGCGCAGCAGAACCCGCCGCCAGTGAGTCAACTGTTTCCGTTTCGCGTGTGGGTCGTGGTGTTCGGGCTCACCGGATTCATCGCGCTCGGGCTCGAGATTGCGTGGTTTCGGCTGCTGGGTGTGATGCTGAAATCGGGTGCCTTCACCTTTGGGACGCTGCTCGCCGTGTACCTGTCAGGCCTCGGGCTCGGCGCCGCCATCGGCGCGCGGCGCGTCGCCCGAAGCCACCAGCCGGGTCTGACGTTTCTCGCTCTTCAATACGCGCTCACCTTGTACGTTGCGTTCTCGATGGTGGCCCTGATGGCGCTGATCGCGTCAGGACATCCCATCAAGCTCGTTCGCTACTTTGGCGAATACGAACCTGTGGACGTGTTTACCACCGTCGCCATGGCGCGCGACCTCTCGTGGACCAATCTTTCCGCCCTCAACCGGCTCGTCGAGTTTGCGATTCTCTACGTGGTCGTGCCGGCCGCGCTCATCGGGCCCCCGACGTTTCTGATGGGCATGAGCTTTCCCTATCTCCAGAAGGCCAGTCAGGTCGATCTCGCGCGATTGGGGCGACGGCTCGGCGTCCTGCTGTCCAGCAATATCGCCGGCAGTGTGTTGGGCACCGTGGTGGCGGGGTGGTTGCTCATTCCGGCGCTGGGCACTGCCGGAACGCTGAAGGTCCTCACCGGACTCGGCGTCATCCTCGCGTTGCCGCTCGGATGGATCAAATGGCCGGGCAAGCCCCTCGCGGCCACAGGCGCGGCGCTGGCTGCAGTGCTGGTTTCAGCAGCGGCGGTCATCGCCATGCCCGACGGCGAGACGCTGTGGGCTCGCCTCCACGCGGCCGACACGCGCCACGTGTTGCTGGCTGAAGATGCGGCCGGATTGTCGTTGCTCAAGGCGGAGTCGCCGAGCTTTCGCGGTACGATCGCCGTGTATGTGAACGGACTTGGGCAAAGCTCGATCCCCTACGGGAACATCCATACGGCCCTGGGCGCGTTGCCGGTGCTGATTCATCCGGCGCCTCGCGACGTGGTGATCATTGGGTTAGGCTCGGGCGACACGGCATTTGGCGCGGCGACTCATCCCGACGTGCAGCAGGTCACGTGCGTCGAGATCATCGGCGCGCAACTCGACACACTGCGCCGGCTTGCGAGAATCCACCCCGATCCTGGACTGACTGCGCTGCTCTCCAACCCGCGCGTGTTGCATGAAGTCGGCGACGGTCGCATGTTCGTCCGGCAAGCGGGTCGTCGGTTCGACATCATCGAGGCCGATGCGCTGCGGCCGACCAGCGCACATGCGGGCAACCTGTACTCACGGGAGTATTTCGATCTCCTGCGGCGTCATCTCAAGCCCGGGGGGCTGGCCGTCACGTGGGCGCCGACCGAGCGCACAGAGCAGACGTTTCTCAGCGTGTTTCCGTACGTCCTAGGGTTTGGTGGAATCTACATTGGAAGCGAGGCGCCGATCGCCTTCGATCGCGACCGGCTGGTCGCGCGCGCGGAGGAGGTGCGCGAGTACTATGAGGCCGCCGGCGTTGACATCATGACTGTCCTGCAGCCGTACCTCGATTCGGTTCCGCGGTCGTTCGGACCGCACGATCGCCGCCCGGTGGCCGATCTCAATACCGATACGTTCCCGCGCGACGAGTTCGCGTTGCCGTTTTGACTCTTCATTCGCTCGGGCCCGCCGGCCGCGTGGACGAAAATACGTCGCTCAGCCAGTTCAGGCATTCTGTCGATCGTCGGGGCCTGTGCGCGGAGCGCGGTTCCGACCCCGTGCCCTATACTGGAGCGTTCACGGAGGGTCCATGACGTTCACTAGCTTTCGCGGTTGGGCATCGGCGGCTGTCGTTGTCGCCACGCTCACGATGACTACCGGCGCCCAGCAGATGCAGCCCGCCGCCACGCGCGGCGCGGGTGACGGCGACGGCCCTCACGAGCGGCTCGTGATTCGTGGCGTCACCGTCATCGACGGGACCGGCGCGCCGCCGCGCGGGCCGATGGACATCGTCGTCGTTCAGGATCGCATCACGGAGATTTCGAGCGTCGGCTTCCCGATGGTGCCGGTACCGGACCGCGGGCGTCCCGCCAAAGGCACCAGGGAGATCGACGGTACCGGCATGTACGTCATGCCCGGCCTGGTCGATCTGCACGTGCACTGTGGCGGCAACCAGGCGAACGATCCCGACTATGTCTATCGCCTCTGGCTCGCGCACGGCGTCACCACCGTGCGCGGCGTGCCCTGCGGCAACATGGACTGGGATCTCGAGCAGCGCGAGCTGTCGGCGAAGAATCAGATCGTCGCGCCGCGCATCTTCGCGTACCACCGGCCGTTTACCGGCCAGGGCTGGGATCGGGCGCGGCCGCAGACGCCGGACAACGCGCGTGAATGGGTCCGCTTTGCCGCCAAGAAGGGCATCGACGGGCTGAAGCTCGGCGCCTACGACCCTGAGATCATGGCCGCCCTGCTCGACGAGGCCGGCAAGCTCGGTCTCGGATCGACGGCGCATCTCGATCAGATGGGGGTCGGGCGCATGAACGCGGTGCAGGCCTCGCGGCTTGGGCTGCGCGATCTGACCCACTACTACGGGCTGTTCGAGTCGCTCCTCAAGGACACGAGCCTGCAACCCTATCCAGTTGCGCAGAACTACAACGACGAGCAGCACCGCTTCGGCCAGGTGGCGCGATTGTGGGACAAGATTCACCCGCAGGGGAGCGACCGCTGGAACGCGCTCATCCAGGAATGGGTGGACAGCGGGTTTGTCATCAATCCCACGATGACCATCTATTCGGCCAGCCGCGATGTGATGCGCATGCGTGAAGCCGAATGGCACGACCGCTACACCTTGCCGTCGCTCTGGGACTTCTATCAGCCGAATCGTATCGCCCACGGCTCGTACTGGTTCGACTGGACGACCGAGGACGAAGTGGCGTGGAAGAACTTCTACCACGTGTGGATGGCGTTTCTGAACGACTTCAAGAACGCCGGCGGCCGCGTCGTGACGGGATCGGATTCCGGGTTCATTTATCAAACCTACGGGTTTGGTTACATCCTCGAGCTCGAGATGCTGCAGGAGGCGGGCTTCCACCCGCTCGAAGTGGTGCGCGCCGCGACGCTGCACGCTGCCGAGACGTTGCACGAGCCGAAGGACGCCAGCATCGAGTTTGGCATCCTGCGGGCGGGCCTGAAGGCCGATCTGGTCATCACGAAAGAAAACCCGCTCCAGAATTTCAAGACGCTGTATGGCACGGGACACCTGCGCGTCAACGACGCCACGAACCAGCCCGAACGCGTCGGCGGGATCGACGTGGTCGTGAAAGACGGCATCGTCTACGATGCGAAGAAGCTGTTGGCGGATGTGGCCGCGAAGGTGGAGAAGGCCAAAGCCGCGCGCCGCGCGCCGACGTCGGCGCCGCAGCGCTGACGCGCGGCGGACGGCCAACTGCATGCATCTTGGACTGCACGGGAGGAGAGCGATCGTGATGGCCGCGAGCCGGGGCCTGGGCTATGCCTGCGCCCGGGCGCTCGCGCTCGAAGGGTGTGAGCTGGTGATCTGCAGCCGCGACCCAGGGCGCATTCGCGCCGCAGCGGAGAGCATCGCGCAGGAAACCGGCACGCGGGTTCACGCGCTCGCGTCGGACGTCAGCGCCGAAAGCGAAGCGCGCCGCCTCGTCGATGCGGCCGTGACGCACCTCGGCGGCCTCGACATCGTCGTCCACAACGCGGGCGGGCCTCCTGCGGGTGAAACCGCCGCGATGAGCGAGGCCGAGTGGCAGAAGGCCTTCGAGCAGAACCTGCTCAGCCTCGTGCGCATCGTGAACGCGGCCGTGCCTGAACTGAAGAAAGCGGGCGGCGGCCGCATCATTACCATTGCGTCGTCCTCGATCAAGCAGCCGATTCCGAATCTCGTGCTGTCCAATGCGCTGCGCGCGGGCGTCTGGGGGCTGGCCAAGACACTGTCGCGCGAGCTGGGGCCCGCCCGGATTCTCGTCAACGTCGTGGCGCCGGGCCGGATTCAGACCGAGCGGATCGAAGAGATCGATCAGGCCACCGCGGCGAAGGCGGGCAAGCCGCTTGACGAGATCAAGCAAGCCTCCGTGGCTAGCGTGCCCCTCGGACGCATTGGCCGCCCGGACGAATTTGCCAACGTCGTGGCGTTTCTCGCATCCGACGCCGCCAGCTACGTGTCGGGTCAGGCAATCATCGTGGACGGCGCCGCCGGAAACGCACTGTGATTCCCCGTCACGCCCGTACAATGAGGGAGTGATTCGCGCGGCATTACTCATCTGTTCGGCGGTCATGGCGCTGCACCAGGCACCTGCTGCACCTGCTGCACCTGGCGCACCCGCTGCACCTGGCACACCTGCTGCACCTGGCGCACCCGCTGCACCTGGCACACCTGCTGCACCTGGCGCACCTGCTGCACCTGGCGCACCCGCTGCACCTGGCGCACCTGCTGCCCCCAGCGCACCTGATTTCGCGACGTTCCTCGAAGGCGTGCGCGTCGATGCGCTGGCCCGCGGCATCAGCCCCGACACGGTCCACCGCGCCCTGCACAACCTCGAACCCAACCCCACCGTGATCGAGCGCGACCGCACGCAGACCGAAGTCGTGCTCACGGTCGAGCAGTACGTTCAACGCCGGCTGACACGACCGCTCGTGCGCACAGCCCGGCAGATGGCGACGAAACATCGCGATTTGCTCGCGCGTGTCGGCAGTGCCTACGGCGTGTCGCCGCGGGTCATCGTGTCGATCTGGGGACTCGAGTCGAACTTCGGCCGTTTCAGCGGCGTGCGTCCGACCATTCAGGCATTGGCGACGCTGGCGTGGGAGGGCCGGCGCGGCGCCTTCTTCCGTGGTGAGCTTCTCGAGGCGCTCACGATCGTCGATCGCGGCTACATCGGGCTCGAGCAGCTTCGCGGCTCGTGGGCCGGCGCCATGGGCCAGCCGCAGTTCATGCCGTCGAGCTACATGAACTTCGCGCAGGATTTCGACGGCGATGGCGACCGTGACATCTGGCGATCCGAAGCGGATATCTTCGCGTCGATCGCCAACTATCTCAAAGAACATGGCTGGTCCGCCGGCACGACGTGGGGCCGCGAAGTGCGGCTGCCGGCCGGCGGCCCTGACGCCCTCCGCAACACCGTGGGGCTCAGGAGCGAAGGGTGCCGCGCCGAGCGCGAGATGACCCGCCAACTGCCGCTCGAGAAGTGGCAGACCCTGGGGGTCCGCACCACGACCGGCGGCGCGCTCCCGGCCGTTCCACTCGACGCGTCGATGATCCACACCGGGAAGCGCGCATTTCTGGTGTATGGCAACTACGAGGCGATCCTCAAATACAACTGTGCCCACTCCTATGCGTTGGCTGTCGCCCTTCTCTCTAATCAGCTTGGCGCCTGATCCTCCGAAGCCGCCCCGCTCGCCGAGCGGCTACAATCGGTCGATGGGATCAAGGCCTTCCGGTGCGTCGGTCGCGCTGTGTGCGATTCTGGCGGTGGCGTCGATGACGGCGGCCGTGTACTTCGGCGGCACGGGCCGCATGCCGCTGGCCCTTGGCGGCACGCTGCTCTTCGTGATGCTCGGCGGCTGGGCCTTCGAACTGGCCAGACGCCGCTCCGTCTAAGACGTCATGGAACGCTATAAACCCGGCCCCGCGGCCGTCTTGAGCCTGCTGATTCCCGGTGTCGGCCAGATTTACAACGGCGACTTCCTCCGGGGCATTTTCTGGCTGATTGTCACGCCCGGCTTCTGGATTGGCACGGCCGGCCTGTTTGGATGGCCGTTTCACCTCATCGCCGCGTACACCGCCTACCACCGCGCTCAGAAGAAGAACCTGATGGCGGTGGGTCTGGCGTAGGGGCAACCGGCGCTCCGAGAGCCACGCGCAATCACGCCAATTCAGGTGCATTGCGGCGAACTGCGGGATGAGGTGATGCGCCGCAGGATTCGCAGATGCCCCAGTCTGTGTAACTTCTCAGATGCTCCAGGCTGTGGATCGGTAGAATCTGTGGTTATGAATAGCGACCTGCTGAGTGGGCTGAACGACCATCTGAAGCTGGAGTTTCGCGCATCGCACGAATACCTGGCCATGTCGATCTGGCTGGCTGAACACGATCTTCCGGGTTTCGCCAAATGGATGCGCAAGCAGTCCGCCGACGAGCTGCTGCACGCGCAGCGCATCATCGATCACCTCGTCGAACGCGATCAGAAGGTCATTCTGCCGGCGGTCGGCGCGCCGCCGACCGGCTGGGCCTCGGCCGAGGCCTTGTGCGACCACGTGCTGAAGAACGAGCAGGAAGTCACCGAGTCCATCAATGACCTGTACGCGATTGCCGAAAAAACGAAGGACCGCCCGGCGACGGTGATGCTGCAGTGGTTTGTCACCGAGCAGATGGAGGAAGAGGCCGCGGCGCGTGCCGTGCTCGGTCGCATTCGTCTGGCCGGCAACAGCGGGATTGGCCTCCTGATGATCGACCAGGAGCTCTCGGCGGGCCGGCTGCCGGGCATCCCGGTCGAGGGCGGCGGCGGCGACGCCGCCTAGCGTGCGGCAGCACGATGGCCCTGCACCGGTGGAACCCGGCCCTCGATGGCGAATTCTCGGAGGCGGCGCTCAGGCGCAAGCTGCAGGCCCAGGGATATAGCATCGCGCGCTACGTCTATCCGCCGGGAATGGTCTTTCCCGATCACACGCACGGAGTGGACAAGATCGACGCGGTGATCGCCGGACGATTCCGTGTGGTCGTCGGTGGCCACGTCGCGATGCTGGGTCCCGGCGAGTGGGTGGACGTGCCGCGCGGCGTCACGCACAACGCGACCGTCGTCGGTGATGAGCCGGTGGTGTCGCTCGACGCCGTCAAGCGCGATTCCTTCGATTCAGTGGCCTGACCAGACAGTCCTCCCATGCGTATTGCCATCATCGGCGCCGGCGGTGTCGGCGGTTACTTCGGCGCACGGCTCATCGCCTCCGGAGAAGACGTGACCTTCGTCGCGCGCGGCCCGCATCTTGCGGCCGTTCGGGCGTCGGGGCTGCGTGTGGAAAGCCCGAAAGGCGACCTCCATCTGCGCGAGGTGAGGGCGACCGGCGATGTCGATGCCGTGGGCGAGGCGGACATCGTGCTGCTGACGGTCAAGATGTACGATCTCGAAACCGCCGCCGCGGCGTTGACGCCGCTCATCGGCCGGAACACCGTGGTGGTGACGTTGCAGAACGGCGTCGAGGCCGTCGACATCGTCGCGCGTCACGTCGGCCGCGATCATGTCGCCGGCGGCGTGGCGTATGTGGCCGCGGTCATTGCCGAACCCGGATTGATTCGTCACACATCGCTCGATACGTTGATTTTTGGCGAGCTGGATGGCCGGCGATCCGACCGCCTCGTCGCGCTCGAGGCCGCGTGTCAGCGCGCCGGTTTCAGCGCGCGCATGAGCGAGCGCATCGACGTCGACCTCTGGTCGAAGTTCTCGCGCCTGGCGGTGTTCAGCGGCATGACCGCGGTGACGCGTTCACCGATCGGCGTGCTCCGCGACGATCCCGACCTGTTGAGCATGCTGCAGCAGGCGTGTGAGGAAAGCGCGCTCGTGGCGCGCGCGCGCGGCATCGCCCTGCCCGAGTCGTTGATGGACGAGATCATGCAGATGGTCAGGCAGCTCCCGCATCACGCCAAGTCGTCGATGCTGGAGGACCTCGAACGTGGCCGCCGTCTGGAGCTGCCGTGGCTGAGCGGCGCCGTCGTGCGGCTGGGCCGGGAGTCGGGCGTCGCGACGCCGATCCACTCGTTCATCGCCACGGTCCTGAAGCCGCACGTCCACGGCTGAAGCTCCAGGGAGATCACCGACTTTCGCGTCGAGGTCGAGAAGGCGATCACCGACCTGCGACCTTCGCGTCGAGCTCAAGGGCGATATCAGCCGGCTTGACGGCAGCATCAAAGAATCTCTGCTCCACCAGACGCGCTGGATGTTCGGCATGTGGGTCGGACAGCTCGCCGCCACCGCCGCCATCGTCGCCGCGATGTTCCGGATCTACGCGCCGTGAGCCCTGACCTGGAACGCGTGGTCCCGCTCGGAAGGTCCGCATGGCTCGCACATGAGAAGCTCGAGTTGTCGAGTGGCGAGTTCTGGTCATGGAGTGACTGTCAGCCCCTTGCTCTTGGTGATTCCATTCGCCTTAGCCGCAATCTTGGCAATGGCGTTCGCGGTAACAGCACTGGTGTCGACTTGAAAGGTCATCGTCTGGGTCCCGGCCGCGAACAGCAGCGATGGCACCGCTGGTTGCGCCACCTCCGGTTTCTTGCTCGACAGTGCCACCGTGATGTCGCCCGGCGCAGCGGCGCACTCCAGCGTGACGGTGCCGGTCACCCCATTCCCACCGACCACGGGGTTGGGACTCAAACTCACGGACTGCACGCCCATGGGTCGGACGGCGAGAGATTTCGTCTGCGTGGACGACGCGAGTGTCGCGGTGACCGTTCCCGTCTGCTTCGCGGACACGGGAATGGTCGAAACGACGAACTTGCCGCTCGTCTTGTTCGAAGCGATTTTCAGCGTCGTTGGCGCCGAGGCGGCCGGGTTCGTTTCGTCGATGTCGATGACCACGCCGCCGGGAGGCGCGGCGCGATCGAGCAAGACGCTCGCCGATGCCGTCTTGCAGCCTGCGACGGTCGCGGCCAGTTTGATCTGGGTGATCTGCGGCAGGATGGGATCCGCGCGGACAATGGCGGATTTCGTGCTAACGCCGTCGTCGTACTGCAGAGCGAACGCGACTTGACCGTGGTCGTTGATCGCCTCTTCGCTGATACCGACCCACGTCACGGTTCCGAGTTCTGGAAGGACGTCCCCGGTCTGAAGGACCGGTTGCGTCGCGATGCCGTCACCCACGAACACGCCGCTTGGCCCCGCCTGTGTCTGAGCCCAGAACGCAACGGCGTTCGAGTTGTTGATGGCTGCGACGCCTAAACCCACGTGGTGAAAGACACCACCGGCGGAGGCGATGGTCGTAAGTTTTCCGCCCGTCCCCGATTGAACGAGATGGCCGCTGACTGGGAACGCAATTCGGCCACCATCGTTGATGCCGGCAAACGAGCCCGCCGCGCCGCCGAGCACGATCTTCGTGAGCACGCCTCCTGAGCCCCTGAAGATGCCAGGCACGCCCTCAAGCGTGTTCACCGAAAACTCCACTTGACCGCCGTTGTTCAGCGCAGGTTCGAACGCCTGGTGAATAGTACCCGCGCCGGGCGCGGACATGCCCGGCTGTGCGATCGTCGTGAACGTGGCGCCATCGGCGCGGATGACCGTGTTGTAGGACCCTGCGCCGGACGAGGCAGCCATAAAAGCGACCGCCTGTGAATTGTTGATCGAGGGCCTCAGAACGAACTCCCATTGCGTCTGCACGCTCGTATCGGTGACCACCGTCAACGGGCCGCCATTTCCGTAGAGAATCGAGTAGCCCGTGCTGCCCCCGCCCGTCGGTGCGCCGCTAAACGCGACGAATCCGAGGTCGTTGATAGAGACTACAGAGTCCGGTATCGAATACGGGTCCCCGAGTACGCCGCGGTAAGTGTAGATACTGGTCGACGTGACCCCGTCGCCCTTTCGCACGCCGTTGCCTGCGCCGCACTGAACGAAAAAAGCCGCCTCCCCATTGTTCCCGAGCGCCGGAGCGCCAGCACTGTAACAGTCCGAGAGATCGTCAATGACGGTGTAGGTGTAATTCGCCTGCGCGGCCGCCGGTTCCGCCGACACACCAAGAACGAGGACGGCGAGCATTGCCACGGAACAGCCAACCCAACGACGGTCACACATAGAACCCCCTCTGCCGAACTCGGCTCAACCGACCTATTGCCATGGATGGACGGCTGGCACCGTTTCGCCGGCTTCCATTTCTGCGAACGGCACCGACTCCATTCGCTGGCCGGCTTCCAGCCTCGCGCTGGAAGCTCTGCATTACCCGCAAACGACGTGCCGTGTCTCGCCCGTGGTCATGGCTCCCTTCCACGCGGAATTGAGTGAGCCACTGGCCCGGCTCCTCCTCGTCTGTCGTCGAACGGCCGGACCGCCTGCGTCTTCCGCGGCCTGGCCGATCCGTTGTGATGCACGCGAGACCCTCTGCCTCGAAGCGGCGTCTCCACATGTCCACGGTGTGTCGGGTCGTTTCGAGCGCGCGTGCAACGGCTCGCGCGGACATCTGCTGGTCGAGCAGAAGAATGATGCGGCTCCGCCTGACCAGACGCTGTTCAGCGGTGTGCCGTCGCGCCCACCGTTCCAGCGTCGCCCGCGACTCCTGGTCCAATGCGAATGGCCTGGATTTTCGACTGGCCAAGTTAATTCCTCCAGGGCTGTTCGCGGCCGCGACCCGCGCACCGCCGAAGTCGCGCTCCTGACGGACAAAAGGTCGGTCGTCATGGCAACCGGCGCGGACGATACAGCGATCGGCGGGGTGTCACAACCCCCATATGGGGGCTCCGCGGTCTTTTTGCTTGGCGTTGAGACGCCGTTGGCTAGAATGTGACCTTCGTTTTCTTTCGATTGGCTGGCACACGAGGCCTGGATACATGAACCCGGCGGACCGTCTGCTTGGACTGATTCAGCAGTTGTACGCAGCACCAGGAACGGCAGAAGGGTGGCTGCCATTCTTGGAGAGCCTGCGCATCGCTCTGCACGGCTCCTCCTCCAGCCTGCTCTGTGAGGACCTCCGATCACAGCAATGCAGCGTCGCAGCAACCACCACGCTCGATCCCGAGGCGATTGGCCTTTACAACAAGCAGTGGGGATCCGCTGACCCTTGGGCTCACAGCCCGAGCAGCGGACGTCTGGCTCAACCAGGTGTGATTGTGGGCGACGAGCTCATTGCCCATCGTGACGTCCAACGAACGGCCTATTACGAGGACTTTGCCAGGCGTTACGATGTCGTCCGGGCCCTCATCGGCGTGCTGGAAATGAGCCCCACCGCGCTCTCGGTGATCTCTGTCAGCGGGAGCGAGCGCCGCGGACCGTTTTGCGAGCGAGACGTCGCGCTCCTCGGGCCGCTCGTTCCCCACGTCCGGCGCGCATTGCAACTCCACCGGCGGCTCGTCGCGGCGAGCAGGGCGGCCGACGACCTCTCGAGCGCGATCGACCAATTATCACGTGCCGTGCTGCTGATTGATGCTGAAGGACGCGTCACCTTCATGAATCGGGCGGCGTCACGACTGATTGCGATGCGTGACGGGCTGACCGTGGAACAGGGAGCGCTGCGCGCGGCGAGCGCATCCGACACGATGCGCCTGCGATCGACCGTCGCCGAAGCGGTGAGAACATCGAGCGGCTTCGGCTTCGGGGCCGGAGGCATGCTCGCCATCGGTCGGCCATCGGGCCGACGGGCTCTGTCGCTGCTCGTCTGTCCAGTATCGCAACGCCGCACGCTCTTTCCGGGCGTCGAGACGGCAGCGGCGATGGTCTTCGTCGCCGATCCGGAACAGATTGCGGTCCCGGACGAAGACACACTGCGAACGCTCTTCGGTCTGACGCGGGCAGAGGCGAAGTTGACTCGTCTCCTTGCGCAGGGCGAGTCGCTGATGGAAGCAGGCGAGCGACTCGGCCTCCGCCGCGAAACGGTTCGCAGCCGGTTGAAGGCAATCTTCGAGAAAACGAATACGCACAGTCAGGGCGAGCTGGTTCGTTTGGTCTTGAACGGGACGCCGCGCTCGTGAGCGGCGGAGCTACGGCGAGCCGTTCGACCTCAAACGGACGCGGCTCGGGCGGCGGACACGACGCGCCTTCGAGCGCTGGTGGCTGACGCGGTCAGAACGTCGAATGGCGAAGGCGTAGGCGCGGGCGGCGTGTTGGCGGTCGGCCGACCCTCTGGTCGTCCGCTCGCCGTGCTGGTCTGCCCCTCGTCGCGGCAGCGATGCTTCTTCCAAGGCGAAGGTGCGGCAGCCGTGGTCTTCGTCAGTAATCCAGAACGAATCGGCATCCCGGATGGAGGCACGCTGCAGGAGGTGTTCGGCCTGACACTGGCGGAGGCAAAGCTGACGCGTCTCCTTGCGCACGGTGCCTCACTGATGGAAGCAGGGGTCCGACTGGGCCTGCGCCGCGAAACGGTCCGCAGTCGTGTGAAATCCATCTTCGCAAAAACCAACACCCACCGACAGGCCGAACTGGTCCGCCTGGTGATCGATGCGACGCCGGAGATCTGACGAGCGGCGGTGAGACGCGCCGCGCCGCCGCACACGGCCAGCAAGCCCAGCACGATCACCCGAGGCCGAAGCCTTCCAGCGCGCGGTCGAGGCCCTCGGCGATCGAGGGCCCCGTCGATCGGAACAGCGGAAGCTTGGGGATCGGCGCGTCAGCTTCTCCCGCGAGTCGTGAAACCACCTTCGTCATGCCCTACGAATACCACACCTATTGACACCATTGGGAGGCACGGAGGCGCCTCACGGAAGGAAAACGCGCTCCACGAACCAGTAGCCGCCGGCAGCAATCACGATGATCGAGCCGGCGATCACCAGCCGGCGGGCGAGTTGCGGCTCGCGACGCCGTACCGACGCGAGCACGGCGGCGACGACGAACACAATGGCGAGCTGGCCGATCTCCACGCCGAGATTGAACGAGAAGAGCGACCAGCCGAGCGCGGTCAGCGGCAGTCCGAATTCTTTCAGCACGCTCGCAAACCCGAAGCCGTGGATCAGGCCGAAGACGCCGGCGACCCAGGCCCGGATATCACGGGGCTGCGGCCTCTGCTGCTCGTCGGCCTCGGCCTTCGCACGATCGCGCTGGACGAGCAGATTGTCGGCGCCCACGAACACGATGCTGAGGGCAATCACCGGCTCCACAATCGCGGCCGGTGGCGACACCACGTCGAGCGCCGCAAGCGACAGCGTGATGCTGTGCCCGAGCGTGAATGCCGTCACGATGGTGGCCAGCCGCCACAGTGTGCCACCGAGCAGCAGGAGACCGATCAGGAACAACACGTGGTCGGGCCCGATGACGATGTGCTCGATGCCGGCGGGAATGAACACCCCCATCACCGCCGTGGCGCCCTGCCAGGTGCCGGCGTAGTAGTCGAACGCCGTCCGTTGCTGATCGAGAATGGCCTGATGGCGCAGCCCGCCATCCTCGTACACGTTGAGAAACGTCTGATGGATGGAGTCGTACGGAAACACCACGGTCTCGACGCGAAGACGGCCGGGCCGTTGGTCGCCGGCGCTGAACGTGAGACGCAGGCTCTGGCGCTCGGGCAGCGTCTCGAACCCGGTCCACGTGAGGGAAGTGCGGCGGCCATCCACGAACAGCGCGATCCGCGAGTCCATCAGCCGCGACAATTGATCGCGATACTGCGCGGCGAACGCGGGATCGGCGAATCGCTCGGGGGGATCGACGCCCACATCGTGCGCGACGTCGAGGTCATGCAGCACAATCGACCCGTCAACGCCTGCCTCGGTCAGACGGAGGTCGAGATAGCTGAACGGCGCCGGATGCGCGCTCGCGCTTGCGGCGGCAACCAGCCACACGCATGCCGTGACTGCGGCCCACTTCACGCGACACCCGGCAGGGACCCGACGCCATGACAAGCGCATCGTGCCGCATCTTACCTTTACGCCGATTGCGTCACGGCGGACGCCCTATAATCGAGCCGATGCGTGCCGGGACCTTCGATGAAGTGGAGTTCTTTCGCGCTCTCGAGGCGAGCGGCGTGCGGGCGCTCCTCATCGGGCGCCGGGCGATGGTGGTGTTGGGCCTGCCCGTCCTGACAGCAGACTATGACTTCTGGATCTCTGCCGGCGATGCCGCGGCGTTCAATGCCGCCGCAAAGCCGTTTGATCTCCATCCCACGAAGTCGCCGGACGAGGCGCGACGTTCCGGCCGGTACGTGCTGGAAAATGACGAGCACATCGACGTGCTCGTCGCGCGGGCCGTGGCGGCACGATCAGGGGAGGTCGTGGCCTTCGACGAGGTCTGGCAGGGCAGGCAGCAGATTCTGCTGGCCGATGACGTCTACGTGAACATTCCTACGCTGGACGATCTGATTCGAACGAAGCGATTTGCCCTTCGATCGAAAGACCTCGAGGACATCCGCATGCTCGAAATCCTCAAGACCCGGGGCCGCCGGTGACCTCCGCCGACATCGCGGCGCTCCGTGCGTTCGTCGAGCGCGAACTGACCGACGACGAGATTGCACAGTACCTGGACGCTCCTGTCACAGAGGACGAACGGCGCGGTGTCCTGGAATTGGTCGAGTGGTTTTGCCGCCGCTACCCGACCCCGCTCGCGCGGCTGCACTACGTGACCCGCGCGCACGCGCGATGGGGCGCGACACGTCCGCAGGGACCAACGCCGTGACAAGCACATCGTGCGGCATCCTACCTCTGCGGCGAATATGATCTGGTGATGGCTGGACGTGCGAATTCCCGCGCGCCGGACGGCGCGCGTAGCGCCGGTCATCGCGCTGCAACGATGAGCGCACGAGCCGCGGCGTCGAACGTGACGCGCGCGAAAAGGTGAAGCGGAAGGAGCCCATCGCCGAGGAGCCCGGTGGCTTCGCGTTCGGTCAGCAGCAAGGCCGACTGGTCGCGCAACAGGAGCCCACCGATGTCCAGCTCGGCAATCGAGACGCGGCGTCCCAACTGGATCCCGGCGGACGTCCTGAGCACGCCCGTCCCCATCGGGGTGGCGGACGGCATGGCCCCGGCGTCTCCGCCGAAGAGCACGATGGTGTCCGCGCCGGAATCGGCAACCAGCCTCGCCGGCCCGGACGCGCCGGGCAGGCTCGAAAGCGAGACGAACTGCAGGCCATTGGCCGCGGTAAGCGGCAGCCGATGGCCGCGCACGTGGGCGGTGCCGCCGTCGTGCCAGACCAACTCACGGCGTCGATAGTCAATCGTGAAGGTCTGGCCCGCAAGGACGTCCTGGCCCAGCAAGCCGTCAACTCTCCCCGCACGCGGCAACGCATCGTCGGACACCACCATGGCCGCTACCGAGACAGGCTGGGTGCGCCCGACCTCGAGGCCCTGCACGAGCGTGACGTCTCGCGTGCTGCGTCCGGCAGGTGTGACGAGTGCAGTCTGCGCGACCATCGGGCTTCGCAGCAGGCGGGCCAGCCGGGCGGTGACCGCCGATCGCGTCGAGCCCGTATCGAGCACGAAGCGGTAAGGCCCGGCCCCTGCGATGGAGATCGGAACGACGATGGCCCCCCCGTCGTAGACAGAAAACGGAATCGTTTCGGGCACAGAAGGTGTGGGCACCGTTCGTGGGCCGAAGTTGGGGACGAGCGCCACGGTTAGCGCTACGGCAACAGGCAGCGTGCAGGTCATAGGCCGCACTCTGCGGTGCGGCCCCGGTGCGAGTCGTGAGCGCCCCCTGATGAAAGGGCGCGGAAGGTGTGACGTTTCTCTGATGACGCGATTCAAGCGTTCAGGGCGGCGTCGGTGACCGTATTCTGAGCAGGACCGCTGTGCAGTTCCGCTTTGCTGATTTCGTCCTCGATCTCGATGCCTACCGTCTGGAGCGGTCTGGCGTCCCTGTCGCGCTCGAACCCAAGGCGTTCGACGTGCTGGCGTTGCTCGTCCAGCAACCGGAGCATCTGTTCACCAAACAGGCGATCTTCGACGCTGTCTGGCCCAAAACTGCCGTCACTGACCATGCCCTCACCCGCGTAGTGGCTCAGTTGCGGCGGGTGCTCGGCGATGAGGCGCGAGAGGCCACCTACATCGAAACGATTCCCACTCGCGGGTACCGCTGGATTCGCCCGGTCGAGCGAGTGACGGCTGCCGTGGCACCTACCCAGGAGGAGGCTCGGACCGCCCTACCGGAAGACGACGCCACCCGCACAGTGAGGGGACTGACCGCCTACAGGAGAGGGGACAGTCTTTTCTCGTGGAGGCCGGCGCGATTGGCCGCAGCGATCCTGCTCGCCACTGCGGTGGTGGGCCTCGGGCTATGGGCACGCAGCGGTGCACGGCCCGTGGATGCTGAGGTCGTCGCCCGTGACAGCCACGATGTGCAATGGCCGGTGCAGCTCACGACGCATCCGGGACTTGATATGCATCCGGCGCTTTCGCCGCAGGGCGATGCCGTCGCCTACGTGTCCGACCGGGGGGGCGCGTTCGAGATCTACGTGCGCGCGCTGGCAGGTACCGCGACGGAGACTCCGCTGACGAGCGACGGCGGACACAACGTGCAGCCGGCCTGGTCGCCGGACGGCCGCTTCATCGCGTATCACTCGTATGGCCGCGGCGGCATCTGGGTGGTGCCTGCCCGCGGCGGTGTTCCGCGGCAGGTGGTGGTGACAGGCTCCAAACCTGCATGGTCGCCCGACGGTCGCCGGCTCGCGTACCAGTCAGACGAGCACATCGACGTGACGCCCAGCGCATTTGGCGCGCAGAGCGGGTCGACGATCTGGATCGTCGGCGCCGACGGCCACGAGGCACGCGAAATGACCCGCGCCGGCCAGCCAGTTGGTGGCCACGCCGCTCCGGCGTGGAGCAGCGACGGCCGCTACCTGGCCTTCACCTTGTTCGAAGCCGGGCCTGACAACGGCATCTGGCTGCACACGCTCGATTCAGGGGAGACGCGTCCCCTGGCGCGAGGCCCAGGTCTGTACGACGTCGTGTTCGCGCCAGACGATTCCGGGATCTATGCGTCCGGTGGCGACGCGCTCGTGGTGCGGATTCCTTTTGATCCCGACAACCCGTTCGATATGGCCCGCCGCGAGATCATTCCGTTGCCTGGCGTGCCGGGTGTTCGCGGCCTGTCAATCTCATCGGATGGCCGCCGGCTGGCTTTCGCGGGTGCCGCGCTGAACAGCCACATCTGGGCGCAACCGGTGACGCCTGACGGAGTCCCTCGTGGTGAGCCACGAGCGCTCACTGACGACACCAGCCGCCGCAATTCGCTGCCGGCCGTGTCGCCGGACGGCACGAGGGTCGCTTACATGTCCACGCGCATGGGCTCCGCGCCTCACGTGTGGGTGATGGACGTCGATGGCCGCAATCGCATTCAGATGTCGTCAGACGAGACGGCGAATTTCGAGCCGAATTGGTTTCCCGACGGCCAGCGGGTGGCGTTTCTCTCCTACCGGGGGCATCGGATGGGCCTCTGGGCCGTGGATGTCGCGACGCGACGCGAGGAGTTGTGGCTGGACGCGACGAAGGGCCCCGACGTTGCGCGGATGCGGGGCCGGCTTGCCGAGTTCGACCTGTCGCCGTCGAGCACGCGTGCGGCGTTCGCGATGATTACCGAACCTGCCGGGCGTCGCGTGATCTACGCGGCGTCGCTCAGTCCGTTCGAGCCGCGCGAACTCACGGACGGCGCGATGTCCGTCGGGTACCCCTCATGGTCACCCGATGAGCGCTCGCTGGCCGTGGAGGTCAAAGACGGCTCATCGACGCACGCCGGCGTCATCGAGGTCGAAACCGGGGCCTTGCGAATGTTGACGCGCGAACGCGGAGAGACGTGGGTGCGCAGCTGGTCGCCCGACGGCCGCAAGGTGGCGTTTGCGGCCCTGCGCGACGGCGCGTGGAACCTGCAGTGGGTGGACGTCACGACCGGCCAGCGCGGCGACTTGACCGCGCCGCTGCCGCCCAGCGTCTACGTCCGCTATCCCGAATGGTCCCCGCGCGGCGACCTCATCGTGTACGAGCGCGGCGAGCTGCGCGGCAACGTCTGGCTGGTCCAGGTGCGCTGAGCCGCTCACTCGGCGCGCAGGGCGCCCGTCGGATCCACGCGTGCCGCACGACGCGCCGGCAGCACGTTGGCGACGAGCGCCGTGCCGGCGAGCACGACGACGCTCAGCGCCAGGGTCAACACGTCGTGCGGGTTGACGCCGAAGAGCAGGCTCTCGAGCAGCCGCCCCATGCCGAACGACGCGGTCACACCCGATGCGATGCCGATCGCGGCCACCGCCACGCTCGCGCGGAGCACGCCGCGGACGATGTCGGCTCGCCCGGCGCCGAGCGCCACGCGGATGCCGATTTCCCGTGTGCGCTGCGTGACGAGGTACGACGACACCCCATACGTGCCGCCGAGAGCGAGCACCAGCGCCGTCAACGCGAACACGGCCAGCATCCACGAATAGGTCGTGCGCATCGCCAGCGTCCGGCCCAGGGCGGCTTCCATGGTGAGCACGTTGAAGAGCGGCAATTCGGGATCGAGCTCTCGCATCGCCATGCGCGCGGACGAGGCGATGGCTTCTGGATCGCCGTCAGTTTTGAGCGCCACCGCCATGACGGTTGGCGGCGATTGCGGGAGCGGCCAGTACACGCCCGGTCGCATCGGCCGCTCCAACCCGTAGTGCTTCACGTCCGCAACCACACCGACGACGCGATTCCATGGGGCGCTGTCATTGGTCGAGCGGATGCGGAGCCCCACGGGATCCGCAACGCCAGGAAAGAACGTCCGTGCGAACGTTTCGTTGATGACGACGATGCGCTCCTGCGGTGGTCCGCCGCGTCCGTCCCGGTCTTCGAACAACCGGCCGCGCGCAAGCCGCACGCCCATGGTGCCGAAGTAGGTCGGGGAGGCGTAGCGGTTGAGGACCACCGGATTGGCGTCGTCGGCGCCGCGTGGTGGCGCACCTTCCGCGACGTAGAACGAACCCCAATGGCAGCCGAATGGGGGGCAGTTGACGAGGCCGACGGAGCGGACACCCGGCACTTGCGAGAGTCGCGCTTCGAGCCGGTCCCAGAACGCCATCCGCTCGTCGGTCGGGTACAGCGCCGGCGGCAGTGACACGGTGAAGGTGAGCACGCCATCGGGCGTGAAGCCGGGATCGACGTCCCTCACTCGGTCGTAGGCGCGAAACAGCAGTCCGCCCGAGATGAGCAACAAGGTCGCCAGCGCGAACTCCGCGCCGATGATGAATCGCAGCGTGCGGCCCCCGCCAGGAGTTGCTGCGGCGGCGTTGGCCACGTTCGACATCGCCGCGCGCAAGTCACCACGAATGGCATGAAGAGCCGGAGCCCAGCCGAACACCAGCACGGTGCCCACAGAGGCGGCGAGCGCGAACAACATGACGCGCGCGTCGAGGCCGAACCCGGCCCATGGGGGCGGGCCGTTCGGAAGGCTTTCGACCAGCGCTCGTATCGCCCACTGGCCGAGCAGGAGCCCGACGGCGCCGCCGGCGATGGCGAGCGCCAGATTTTCCACGAACAACTGGCGGATCAGGCGCAGGCGGTTCGCGCCGAGCGCGACGCGAATCCCCATCTCGCGCCGACGGGAGAGGGCGCGGGCCAGCATCACCGCCGCGACATTCGCGCACGCCACGACGAGCAGCAGGCCCACAGCCAGCGTCAGCGTCGTCGCGGCGGTGCGAAAGTCGCGGACCTGGATTTCACGCAGCGGCAGCACGAAGGGCGAGACCACGCGCTCTTTGTCGCGCGTGTCGAAGATCGGCTGGTGGGCACGCAGCAGATCGGCCTCGGCCTGCGCCGGCGAGACGCCGGGCTTCAGCCGTCCGATGCCGTTGTACGAGTAGCTTTGCCCCTCTTGTGCGGGGTTGCCCTGAAGCGGCACCCAGAGGCGCATCCCGCCCGGATAGGCATCCGCATGCGGTGGCAGAACGCCGACAATCTCGTGGGCGCGGCCGTTGAGTCTC
Organism: Vicinamibacterales bacterium; assembly: GCA_035512515.1. GTDB lineage: Bacteria > Acidobacteriota > Vicinamibacteria > Vicinamibacterales > UBA2999 > JACCSI01. Next base: position 9,980 of record DATKDY010000331.1, on the reverse strand, counting down.
AGCGTGCGTCCCAGGACCGCCGGATCGCCGCCAAACCGTTCCTGCCAGAGCGCGTGACTGATCACGACGACTGCCGGACCGTCCGGCCTGTCTTCGTCCGCCGTGAACATGCGCCCGAGGATCGGACCTAGCCGCAGCACGTCGGCCAATTCGTGTGAGACGGCGATGCCGAGGATGCGTTCGGCGCTCGAACCATCCGAGAGATTCAGGCTGCGCTCGGTCCAGACCGCGATCGACTCGAAGAGTTGCTGGCCCTTGCGCCACTGATCGAAGTCGGGAAAGTTCACCCCCGTCACGTCGAGGTTCCACTTCGGGGCCTTCTCGTTGATGAAGACCAGCCGATCAGGCGCCTCGAACGGAAACGGCCTGAGAAACAGTCCGTTGACGAGACTGAACACGGCGACGTTGGCGGCGATGCCGAGTGCGAGCATCGACGCGACGAGCAGGCTGGCGGCTTTCTGACGTGCGAGTGATCGCAGGGCGTAGCGGATATCGCTGCCGATCATGATGGGACGTTCCTCTCTCGGAAGGCGGACGCGTTGCTGGTGCCGTGTGCGCGCGCGGAGCTCGCGTGGCCAGGCGCCGGCAATGTCGCCGAGCGCCGAGATCCATGTGGACGCCACCGCGAGTCGTCCGCGGTGACGTGATCGCTGCAGTTCGTCGGCGAACAGCTCCTCCATGTCGTCACGGTGACGGTGCAGCCGTCCGGGGAGGAGCCGGAGGCACGTGCGATAGAGGAGCAGCGAGCGCCCTCGCTCGATCACGATGCTTCTCCGGCGCGGCGCAGCCGTGCGCGGGCGACTTTGACGAGCGAGGCGAGCCGCTCGGTTTCTGCGGCCAGCGCCGTCCGACCGGCGGACGTCAAGGCATAAAAGCGCTTCTTTTCGCTTTCCTCTGCCGGGTGCGTGGCCAGTTCCTGAATCCACCCGCGCTGGACGAGCTCGTCGAGGGTCCCGTACAGCGTCGCCGGCCACAGGCGGACCGCTCGATCCGACAATTGCTGGACGTCGCGCGCAATCGCCAGGCCGTGGCGGGCGCCGCCGGAGAGGGCCAGCATCAGGTAATACTCACGCAGCTTCAGCATCGCACCTATTATATAGATTTATATAACAGATTTCAGCCTTCAGCTTTCAGCGCTGAGAGCCGGGAGCCGGGAGCCGGGAGCCGAGAGCCGAGAGCCGAGAGCGCTGAGGGCTGACAGCCGAGAGCTGAGAGCGGCATGACCGGTTGGACGGATGACGTGCGGAGTTGGTTGCCGCGGCCGCGGGCGATCCGCTGGCGTCAGCTGAGCGCCTGAATGACGTCCGAGCGCGTGATGATGTAGGTCTCCTCGCTCTTGAAGTCGCGCACCAGCACCGCCGGATTCTCCGGCGTCAGCATCGACGCGACCGCGTCGATGCTGGTCGAGATGTCGGCAAACGGAAACGCCGGCTGCATGATGGCCTCCACCGGGCCGCGCTTGACGTCGGGGTTCTTCACGATCTGCGTGTAGAGCTGCGCTTCGTTGATGGCGCCGACGATGCGGCCGTCGGAGGTGACCGGGACCTGCGAGAAGCCGTGCTGCGTCATGAGGTGTGCGGCTTCGGCGACGGTTTCGCGACAATCGATCGTGATGAGCGGAGCGGCTTTCTTCGTTCTGACCAGATCGCGTGCGGTCTGGCCTTCCGGTGTGAGGAACCCTTTTGCCCGCATCCAGTCGTCGTTGAACATCTTGCCAAGATACCGGGTGCCGTGGTCATGGAAGATCACCACCACCATCTCGCCGGCCTTGAACTTCGGCGCCAGCTGCAGCAGCCCGGCCATCGCCGAACCCGCGGAATTGCCCGCGAAGATGCCCTCTTCGCGGGAGATGCGGCGCGTCATGATCGCCGCATCGCGGTCGGTGACTTTTTCGAACCCGTCGATGAGCGAAAAATCCACGTTCTTCGGCAGGAAGTCCTCACCGATGCCTTCCGTGATGTACGGATAGATCTCGTTCTTGTCGAAGATGCCGGTCTCTTTGTACTTCTTGAACACCGAGCCGTAGGTGTCGATGCCCCACGCCTTGACGCCGGGCTTGCGCTCTTTCAGATACCGGGCCACGCCGCAGATCGTGCCGCCGGTGCCGACGCCGACGACGAGGTGATCGACACGGCCGTCGGTCTGCTCCCAGATCTCCGGACCCGTCTGTTCGTAGTGCGCGGCGGTATTCGAGAGGTTGTCGTATTGGTTGGCCTTCCATGAGTCGGGTGTTTCACGCTCGAGGCGGGACGACTCCGAATAGTAGGAGCGCGGATCGTCCGGATCGACGTTGGTGGGGCAGACGATGACCTCGGCGCCAAACGCCTTGAGCGCGTCCACCTTTTCTTTCGACTGCTTGTCGGTCGTGGTGAAGATGCACTTGTAGCCCTTGACCACAGCCGCGATGGCCAGCCCCATGCCGGTGTTGCCGGATGTCCCCTCGATGATGGTGCCGCCGGGCTTGAGCTTTCCGCTGCGCTCGGCATCCTCGATCATCTTGAGCGCCATGCGATCCTTGATGGAATTGCCCGGGTTGAAGGTCTCGAGTTTCGCGTAGACGTCCGCGGCCACGATGTCTTTGGTGATCCGATTGATGCGGACCAGCGGCGTGTCGCCGATGACACCGAGAATGTTATCGGCGACCTTGCCTCGAGCTGACATATTCACAGAATATCTCGTTCGCGCCGCCGGCACACGAAGATCACGAAGATCACGAAGGATCTTTTCTAAATCAAAGCTTCGTGTCCTTCGTGCCCCGTGTCCGGCGTTACTGCGTGCTTCCCGTGATCTGCTTGAACTCCGCGTGCAGGGCCTGCAGTTCCTTCACGAGATCGTTGAAGCGATCGTACGCGTCTCTTCCAATCTTCTGGTCGGCCTGACCGGCCATGCGGTTGACGTTGCTCAACTGACTTATGAGCATCGGCTGTGGATAAATGCCACCCTGATCCGCGACGCGCGCCCACAGCGATTGCAGCGGGTGCGCAAACGTCAACTGGCCTGGCGTCGAGCCCGGCACGGCGGGGCCGACGGCCGGTACGCCCGCCTTCTTCATCGCCTGTTCGATGCTCTGCTGCAGGCGCCGCGCGTCGCTGATGGTGTCGCGCACGCGCAGAAGGAAGGTGATCTGTTCCTCGAGGTCGGTTTGCGTAACGCCGTCCCGCGTGACCCGCGGATCGACTTTCAGTTCGAACGATCGGGTCTGGGTCTGGCCGCCGGCCGTGAGCCGGACGCTGTACTTCCCGGGCACGACCATCGGCCCGCCGCCGCCACCCTGCGGTGTGGCCGCCGTCCAGGGGCCGGGGTGGCGCATGTCCCAGTTGAAGCGCTGCATGCCGGCCTCGCGGCGGATGGACGACACGCCCCCCGCGCCGCGGAACGTAGCGCGCATCTCCTGAGCCGGCCCGGGCGCCGGCGCCGCGCCGAGGCCAAAGCCGCGAATCACCTGGCCTCTGGCATCGAGGATCTCGAGGCGCGTGTCCGCAGTCGGGGCGTCCTTGAACCACATGTCGATGTGCACACCGGGCGGCGGATACTTCGGCTCGCCGTTGCCGCCGGCGTTCGCCGAGTGGCGGTAGCGGATCGTCTCGCGCGGCTGGAAGAGGTGTGCTGTTTCCAGTGTCGGCGACGTCGCGGCCAGTTGCTGCAGCGGCGTGACGTTGTCCATAATCCACAGCGACCGCCCCATCGTCGAAATGACGAGATCGTTGCGGTGCACGCGGATGTCGGTCACCGGCGTGGCGGGAAGGTTCTGCTGCAGCGGCTGCCAGATGCGGCCGTTGTCGAACGACACGAAGAAGCCGAACTCCGTTCCGGCGTAGAGCAGGCCGTCGCGTGCCGGATCCTCGCGGACGACGCGCGTTGGATGATCGAGCGGAATCCCGTTCCTGCCATCGGTCAGCGGCGTCCACGTTTCGCCGTAGTCGTCAGTGCGGTAGAGGTACGGCTTCAAGTCGTGCTCGCGCAAGAAGCGATAGACGGCCACGTACGCCGAGCCCTTGCGGTGCGGAGAATCCTCGATGTTCTGCACGCGGCCCCCCGGTGGCAGACTCTTCGGCGTGACGTTCTTCCACGTCTTGCCGTTGTCGCGCGACACGTGAACCGGGCCGTCGTTGGCGCCGGCCCACAGCACGCCGCGCTCGAGGCGCGATTCGACCATCGAGTAGATCGTCGAGTACACCTCTTCGCCCGTGATGTCGCGCGTGATCGGGTTGCCGGGCACGATTTGGAACTCGGGCTCGCGCGCCGTCAGATCCGGACTGATCGTTTCCCAGGTCACGCCCTCGTCGGTCGAGCGATGCACCACGTGTGACGCCTGATACACGACGCGCTCGTCATGTGGCGAGAGGTAGATGACCGTCTGCCGAGGGAAACGATATTTGATGTCGTCGGGATCGTGGCCGTAGCGGTTCTGCGGGTAAATCCAGTAGTGCTGTTCCTGCCCTGTGAGCACGTTGTAGCGGCCGACTTCGCCCTTGCAGGCGCCCCATACGACGCTACCGTCGCGCCGCGGCCAGATGCCGCCGGTCTCGCAGCCCGACGCCTGCACCCAGAACTGCGCGGGATGGTCGATGCCCCACGATACGGGTGGCACGCTCGGCACAATCAGCGTCGTGTTGTCCTGCTGAGGCACGTACAAGCGATAGGGATACTGATCGTCCACCGCGACCATGTAGTACTCGGCGTGCGGCTGGTTGAGAATCGACGACCAGCTCCGCCCGCCGTTGAGGGTGACGTTGGCGCCGCCGTCGTTGACTTGCAGGAAGATGTCCGGGTTGTCGGGATTGATCCACATGCCGTGGTTGTCCACATGAGGGGTCGGAATCGTGTTGAACGTCTTGCCCCCGTCCGTCGATTTGTGAAAGAGCAACGCGCTGACGAAGACCGTGTTCTCGTCCCTGGGGCTGGCGTTGACGTAGTTGAAATAGAAGGGTCGCTGGCGAAGCTGCGTGCTGTTGTTGACCAGGGACCACGATTCGCCGGCGTCGTTCGATCGGTACAATCCGCCTTCCGGTCCCGGCGCCTCGATCATCGCGTAGACCACGTTGGGATTGCTGCGCGCGATGTCGAGATCGATCTTGCCGATGAGCGTGGAGGGAAGCCCAGCAGTGACCTTCTTCCAGGTCTCACCGCCGTCGACGGACTTCCAGATGCCGCCTTTGTCCGCCGGTCCGCCGCTGATGATGTCCCAGCCCTTGCGGAATCCGCGATACGTGGCCGCATACAGCACGTTCGGGTTCTGCCAGTCCACTTCCACATCGCGTGCGCCGTGCTCGGTGTCGACGTAAAGCGTCTTACGCCACGTCTTGCCGCCGTCGGTCGTCTTGAACACGCCGCGCTCTTCGGTCGGCCCGAATGGCGATCCGGATGCGGCGGCCCAGACGATCTCCGGGCTGGTCGGGTGGATGCGGATGGCGCCGATCTGCCCCGCCTCCTCGAGGCCCGCGAACTGGAAATTCCGGCCGGCATCCGTGGACTTGAAGACGCCGCGGCCGATGATCACGTTCGACCGGATGGCCGCGCTGCCCGTACCGACCCAGACGTGATCGGGATTCGACGACGCGACGTCGATCGATCCAATCGAACCGGTCGTGATTTGTCCGTCGCCGACGGGAACCCATGTGATACCCGCGTCGACGGTCTTCCAGACGCCCCCGCCGGTCGCCCCGGCGTAGAAGGTGTGGGGCTCCTGCCGGATGCCGGCAAATCCGGTGACGCGGCCGCCGCGCGAGGCGCCAACATTGCGCCACTCGAGATCCTTGAACGCCGCGGGCGCGACGATCTGGTTGGCATCGCTCTGCGCGAGCAGCGTCTGCGGCGCTGGAACGCTGGCAATGACGAGGGCCGCGAGCAGCGCTGCGGCCAAAGAAACAGGCACGAAACGCGATCGGCTAATAGTCATGGGTATCCTCACTACGAACAACGAAACTGGCGGCGGAACGAAAAGTATACCTGTTGTAACGTAAATGTAACGCGGCGGTAACGGCGCAAAAACACGGTGCGTTCACAGTGCCTGCAATGGCATTTCGTGTTGTGCTTCTGCTGGTCATCCTCGCGGCAGCCCGCCCTGTCTCGGCACAATCGGGCAACGCATCTCCAGCGGCTCCAGCCGAGGAGCGGCTGACCTTCTCCGGCGACTTCCGCGCGCGCTTCGAAGGCTTCTATCGAGCCGGCGAACCGACGCGCCAGCGTGGACGTTTCCGGCTGCGGCTCGGCTTGCGCGCGATACTGACCGAGGGTCTCAACTTCAACGTGCGCGTCGCCAGCGGCGACGGCGCCGATGTGACGTCCACCAACCAGAGCCTGACCGACTTCTGGAACCGCAAACCCCTCAACATCGACCAGGTCGCCCTCATCTACAACCCGCCAGAGGCGCGTGCCTTGACCGTCGGCGGCGGCAAGTTCGCGTATCCGGTCACGCGCACACAGATGGCATGGGACGACGACGTGAACTGGGAAGGTGCGTTCGAGCAGGTTGCGTGGGCGGCGGGACCGGTGGCGTTTCGCGCCGTCGCCGTGCAGTCGCCGCTCAGCGATGTGGGCGGCGGCGCCGACGCGTTCATGTTTGGTGAGTACCTTCAGGCGATGTTTCGCCTGGGCGGACACGCGGTGCAACTGTCGATTGCCGATTACGCCTTCAAGGAGGCGGACCAGCTTGCGGTCGCGCTCGATCAGCGCACCGCCATCCGCACGCAGCAGACCAATCGCGTCCGGCGCAACGCCGCGGGGCAGGTGATCGGATATGCGTCGGCATTCAACCTCGTCGACGCCATCGCGCAGATGACGTTCGACACCGGCCGGCCGCAGTATCCCCTCACGCTGCTCGCGGACTACGTCGTCAATACGCGCGCCGCCGATGACGAGGACAGCGGCATCTGGCTGGTGGGCAGTTATGGGCGGGCGGCGAGCGTGAAGGCCTATTCGGTGTCCTACACCTTTGCCCGCATCGAGCGCGACGCCGTGGTCTCGGCCTTCAACTTCAGCGACATGGGACCGGCCAGCAACGTGGTGATGAACATGGCGTCGTTCTCGTTCATGCCGATCAACCGGCTGAATCTCGACGCCACCGCCATCTTCACCAGGCGGCTGAGGGTTCCCGCCGGCGACCCCAACGCGCTGCTCAAGCGCATTCAAGTCGATGCCCGCATCTCGTTTTGAGCCCCACCCCTGGACAACCCCGCCGGAAAGGTAGCCCTGCCTTGACAGGCAGCCCCAAGCACCCTTCTCGGGCTCTTCGAGTCCATTCCGGCCGATCGAACGGCCATCATCCTCCCGGAGCAGAACATCCGCGTGAGCTACGGCCAGTTGCGGGACCAGGTCACCGCGTTCGCCGAAGCGCTTGCGGCTGTTGGCATCACACGCGGCGATCGTGTCGGCATGGCATTGCCGAATGGACTGCCCACGATCGTGGCGTTTCTCGCCGCGTCGGAAGCCGGCACCGCCGCAGTTGAAGGAATCGTGCTGCCGACGCTGACGCTGACGATTGGTTCCTAAACGATATTCAGCTCGCCCATGACCTGCGCGGCGGCAAAGCGATCGGGCGCAAAGGTCGAAATATCGACGCCGGGATCCTGGCCGACGATGAGATCGGCCAGAATGCGTCCCGCGGCAGGCGAGTGCTGGAATCCGTGGCCGCTGAAGCCGGCGATCGTGTAAAAGCCGACGACCTCTGGTGCGGGTCCGATGATCGGATTGTGATCCGGCGTCATCTCGTAAAGCCCGGCCCAGGCGTGCGAGACGGACGCCTCGCTCAAGGCCGGCAACCTTTTGACGGCGACGGCGATCACCTCCGGGAGGAAGTCCCATCGCACCGTGATGTCGAATCCCGGCTGCTCTTCGGGATCGCCCATGCCGAACAGGAGACCTCCGCCTTCACGGTGAAAATAGAAAGTGGACTCGAAGTCGATGACCATCAGCCGCGAAGCTGGCACTTTCGCGCGATGGGCCTCGTCGTGCCAACTGCCGCCGCCCGGCGGCTGCGCGATGAAGATGTGCCGGCGCTCCGGTGTGACGGGCACGTCGGCGCCGGCCAGCCGCCCGATTCCCCGTGCCCAGGCGCCTGCGGCGTTGACGACGTTCGGGGTGGCAATCACGCCGCTGGTGGTTTCGACCCCAGCGATGCGTCCGCCTTCGACGCGGATGCCCGTGACTTCCTCGCCGCGTCGAATCTCGATGCCGTGTGACTGCGCCGTCCTGGCAAAGCCCTGCGTCACCCCATTCGGATCGGCAATGCCGTCGTCACCGCAATACGTCGCCCCGATGACGCCGTCAACCGCCAGGCCCCGACAGAGCGCCGCGGCATCGGAGGCCGACAGCCAATCCACGCTGATCCCGTGCGCGCGCTGGAGGTCCACGTTCTTGCGAAATGCGCTGACGCTTGCGTCGGACGAAAGCAGGAAGAGATAGCCGTCGGGCCAGAAATCGATCGGATGCCCGATGACCTCTTCGAAATTCGCGAAGACGGCGATCGACTCCCTGGAGAGCTCGATGTTGGCCGGATGCGAGAATTGATGGCGAAAGCCGCCAGCGTTGCGTCCGGTGGATCCCGTGCCGAGTTGCGGCTCGCGCTCCAGGAGTACGACGTCGGTGATGCCGCGCTCGGCGAGGTAATACGCCACGCTGGCGCCCATGCACCCGCCGCCCACGATCACTACGTCTGCCGTCGTCTTCATGCTTTCGGCTTTCAGCTTTCGGCGCTCCCCAGCTGAAAGCGCTGACAGCTGAGAGCCGAAAGCTGAGAGCTAGAATATCCCATCATGCGCACCGTCATCTGTCTCGCCGCCCTCGCGTGTCTGGCGGTGTCTTCAACCCACGCGCAGTTGACGCCGCCCGCGTCGCGTCAGCCGGGCACCGTGATCGTGCTCCAGCCCGATCGCGTCTTTGACGGCGAGACGATGCACGCCGGGTGGACCGTGATCGTGCGCGACGATCGCATCGAGGCGGCTGGTCCGTCGCTGGCGGCGCCACCAGGCGCCGAGCGGATCGCGTTGGCTGGCACCACGCTGCTTCCCGGTCTCATCGAAGGTCACTCACACTTGCTGCTGCATCCGTACGACGAAACGCCGTGGAACGATCAAGTGCTGCGTGAACCGCTCGCCTATCGAGTCGCCCGCGCGGTAAATCATGCGCGCGCGACGTTGATGGCGGGCGTGACCACAGTGCGTGATCTCGGCGCGGAAGGCGCGGGCTATGCCGATGTGGGTCTCAAGCGCGCCATCGATGAGGGCGTCATCCCGGGCCCGCGGATGCTCGTTGCCGGGCCGGCCATGGTCGCTCTCGGCAGCTATGCGCCGAAGGGATTTGCACCGGAATGGTCCGTGCCGCAGGGAGCTGAGGAGGCCAGCGGCGTCGATGGCGTCATGCGCGTGGCCCGCGATCAGATTGCGCGCGGCGCCGATTTCATCAAGGTGTACGCCGACTACCGCTATGGGCCTGCCGGCGAAGCGCGCGCGACGTTCACGCTCGAGGAACTCCGGCGCATCGTCGAGGTCGCGACCAGCAGTGGGCGCCCGGTTGTGGCTCATGCGTCATCTCCCGAAGGAATGCGGCGGGCGATCGAGGCCGGCGTCGAGACGATCGAACACGGCGATGGCGGTACCGATGAGATCTGGAAGCTGATGGTCGCACGCAACGTCGGCTTCTGCCCGACGCTGGCGGCCGGTGACGCCATCACGCAGTACGGCGGCTGGAAGAAGGGGAGTGACCCCGAGCCGGCACGCATCGCCGCCAAGCGCGCAAGCTTCAAGGCGGCGCTCGATGCGGGCGTGACGATGTGCTTTGGCGGGGACGTGGGCGTGTACGCGCACGGCGACAACGCGCGCGAGCTCGAGCTGATGGTGGACTACGGCATGCGTCCGCTCGACGCGCTACGGTCCGCGACGTCCGTCAACGCGCGGCTGTTTCACCTCGATGCCCGGGTCGGCGCCGTGCGCAAGGGCCTGCTCGCCGATCTCGTTGCGGTCGAGGGCGATCCGTCCACCGAC
>DATKDY010000330.1:0-2117 GCA_035512515.1 Vicinamibacterales bacterium | reverse complement strand
AGCAACGGGAAGTCGTGGAAGTTGCTCTGCACGGTACGGCCGCGTTCGATCGTGATCTCCTGGGCCAGGGCCTGGCCGATGCCGTCGAGGACAGCGCCCTCGACCTGGTTCTCGGCATTGGACGGGTTGATGATCTGCTCGCCGACGTCGCCGACGACCCAGACCTGATCGACCTTCAACTCGCCGGCGCGGCTGACCGTGGCCTGTACGACTTCCGCGAAATAGCCGCGGTGACTGTAGTGGAAGGCCACGCCCATGCCTGTGCCGCGCGGCAGGTTGCGTGTGCCCCAGCCGGAGCGGCTGGCCACCTCCCGCAGCACGGGCACCATCCTCGATTCGTCGACGCCTCGCCCGACCTCGCCCGTGGCGGCTTCGGCCATCTCGAGACGGAACTCGACCGGATCGCGACCGGCGCCGTGCGCCAGCTCGTCGATGAACGACTGCACGACGAATGCTACGCCATTGCTGGTCGGCGCGCGTAACGCGCCCGTCGGCACGCCGAGCGGCATCATCGACGCGTCGAGCGCGTAGTTCGGTACGAACCGCTGTGGGAACTCCGTACTGCCGAGCGCGGCACTCGCGGCAAAACGTTCGCCATCACCGAACGAAACGAAGTGGTTCTTCCACGCGACGAGCCGTCCGTTCGCGTCCGTGCCGCCGCGCAGGAAGTGGAAACCCGCGGGACGGTACAGGTCGTGTCGCATGTCATCTTCGCGGGTCCACACCAGCTTGACCGGTGCGGGCACCTGCCGCGCGATGGCCGCGGCCTCCACCATGTAGTCGTTGTACAACCGTCGGCCGAACCCGCCACCGATGCGTGTCAGGTGGATGCGCACCGCGCTTTCCTCTATCCCCAGCGTCTGCGCAACGAGACGACGACCGCTCTCGGGCGTCTGTGACGGCGCCCACATCTCCATGACACCGTCGTGCCAGTGCGCCGTACAGTTCTGCGGTTCGAGCGGCGCATGCGCGATGAACGGATAGAAGTAGGCGGCCTCGACGGTATTCGCCGCGCCCGCCAGCGCACCGTCAGGATCGCCATCCGTCTGCAGGTTGCGCTGAGGCGCGCTCTGCGAGAGAGTTGCCGCCTGGCGAGCGAATCCCTCGCTGCTCTGCCGCGCGGTCTCGCCTTCCGTCCACTGAACGCGCAGAACGCGCTCGCGAGCCGTCTTCGCGGCCCACCAGTTGTCCGCCACTATCGCGACGCCATCGAGCAGACCGCTCAGCGATTCACCGCCGGTCACGACGAACGCGTGGCGAACACCGGGCACGGCCATGACTTCATCGACGTTCGCGCTCGCGACCTTGCCGCCGAACACCGGACACTTCTCGAAAACGGCGTACAGCATGCCCGGCACGACCGTGTCGATGCCGAACAGCGGCTTGCCCGTCACGATCGAGAGATTGTCTACGCTCGGAACGCGTGTGCCGATGATGCGGAACTCCGATGGCTGCTTGAGCGTCACCGTCGCCGGGTCCGGCGCCGTCATTGTCGCCGCCGACGAAGCCAGCTCACCGTACGTCGCGCTCCGGCCGCTCGCGCGATGGTGCACCACGCCCGACGCAGTCGTCAGGTCGGACGCCGGCACGCTCCATCGCTGCGCAGCAGCCGCAACCAGCATCGCGCGACCCGCCGCTCCTGCCCGGCGCATCGGCTCGTAGTGGTTCGGCGTCGCCGTACTCCCGCCCGCCGACTGCCGTGCGTAGTTGTCCGTGTCCAGGCCGGCCTGCTCCACACGGACGTTGCTCCAGTCGACATCCAGTTCTTCCGCGATCAGCATCGGCAGCATCGTCTTGACGCCCTGCCCGATCTCCGGGTTCTGCGCCATGATCGTCACGATGTTGTCCGGCGTGATCCGGATCCACGCGTTGATCCCCGCCGACTGCGTCTGTCCGAAAGCCTCGGCCGCGCCCAGCAGGTCCACGTTCGTGCCGATGAGCACGCCGCCGCCGGCAATCGCCGTCACGCGCAGGAACTGGCGCCGGCTTACGCGCAAGGTGGTATCCATGTCGTCGCCTCCTTACGAGTTGATGTCGCCGGAACCGCCCGAGCCGTTCCGTGAACCGGCTTCCGTCGCCTGCATCGTCGCCGCCGCGTGGATCGCCTGCCGGATCCG
>DATKDY010000329.1:0-5802 GCA_035512515.1 Vicinamibacterales bacterium | reverse complement strand
GCGTAATCGCGCGGCGGCGCATACACGCTGGTCATCGCAAACGGCGACAACTTGCCGTCCCGAACCCATGCGTCACGCACATCGGCCGGCAGGTGCGCCACGGTCACGAGCGTGAGGCTTGCCGGACCAAAGGTCGAGGCCGCGAACTCGCCGAACAGCCACAGGTTCTTGCCATAGAGCGCCACCAGGAGCACCGCGGGCACGATCGCGGCTGTCATCATGACGCGACGGAATCCTCGTGGGACGAACCACACGCCAAAACCCGCCATGGCCGCGTACCAGGCCAAGTGAAACGAACTGCGGGTCAAGCCTATCGCAGCGCTCACGGCGAAGAACGCGAGCCACATCCCGAACGATGGACGATGCACGGCCCGGTGGAACAGGACGGCTGCCGCACACAAGAGCGTCGCCACCGGCCACTCGTAGAGATACAGATGCTCGAAGTAGATCGACGGTGGCGCGAGCGAAAAGGCGAGCGCGAGCCCAAAACCGGCGCGCGTCGAAAGGCCGACGGCGCGCGCGAGGTAGAAGAGCGCGTTGATGAAGACGAGCCCGAGCGCCAGGAACACGGCGTGGGCGAGACCGGCGGCATTGGACACGCTGATCTTCAAGAGCACACCGGTGAGTGCGTTCATGCCGGGCGGAAAGGCATGAAAGTAGAACAGTGTCTCGAGCAGCCGATCGCGCAGGTCCCCCGGGTCGCTCAGCCACATCCAGTCGAGGCTGAATGAGAAGCGCAGACCGGCGAGAGCGAGCGCGGCCATACTGCACAAGAACAGCACGCTGAGCAACGCGTGCGCGCGCATGGGGCGCATCATCGATCGGATGCTGGACGGAACACGACGAGATCGTAGCCGAGCCAGCCGTTGCGCAAGCACGTCTGCAGTGCGCTGCCGCCCAACCACGGGTCCAGGCGAGACCAGCGCCAGGGCAGCCGCTCGATCGGGCGAGCCAGGACGTCCACCAGGCGGTCGCGCAGACGGCTGATCTCCACATACGGAGACAGGTCGGTTGTGGATTCGTGGTCGAATCCCGCGGCGGCCGCCAACGCGAGCAGGTCCTCGGGCTCGAGCAGCGTGTTGATGTGCCAACCGCGACGGAATCGCTCGATGGCTGCCGTCGCCTCCGGACCGGCGGCCGCGCGGCGGAAGTCGTCGCAGATCACGAACGCGCCGCCCGGGCGCACGAGCCGGCGGCACTGCGCGAAAAACCGAGTCGCGTCGGGAGCGTGCACGAACGACTCGATGCCAAACACGAGATCGGCAGGCACGACATCCCGCGGAACGTCGGTGTAGTCGCCGACGAGGACGGTCACACGATCCGACAAGCCGGCTCCTGCGATGCGCTCACGCGCGAGCGCGGCTTGCGTGGGGCTCAACGTGATGCCCGTGCCGGTGATTGGCAGGCGCTCGGCGATGTAACACAGGCTGCCGCCCACCCCGCACCCGAGATCGATGACGTGCCGCGGCGAGCTGCCGGCGGAGTGCCGCTCGACGACTGCAATGATCATGTCCTCGACGTATCGAAATGCCTCGGCTCTGGTGCTGACTCCCGGGCCGGCGACTGCCCGATGCATCGCACCCAGCGGTCCGCCCTGGCCGAAAGCGACAAACGCGCGCGTGTGCCGTTCGTAGTAGCGACGAATGAGCTCGGTTTCGAACCTCGTCATCTTCGAGGCGGTGGTGCATTGCTCACCTTGACCGCTTGGCGCGAGGTCGGCGTTGGTGGCATAGTGACCGCTGATGTTACTGAACGCATGGGCACTCGCGGGCGAGAGAGTCTCGGTTCGTTGCCGGTAGAGCTTAGCGCTCCGCAAATCGGCGGCGCCGCTGAGGCCGCGTGGAATGTCGTCCGCTCGGCCGCGGCGATGGCCGCCGGCCTGGATCGCGAACGCGTGGCCCGCGCCTTTGCAGCGAACGGACACGCGCAGCTGACCGCGGTGCCCCTGGATCATCGAGAGGCCGTGCTGGCCTGGCAGCCGGAATCGGGCTGGCAATCGCTGCTCGACGAAGACGACTCGCGGAGCGGGCTGCTCGGCCTCTACCTGCCACTCTGCAGCGCGACCGCGTCACGGCCGATCACCGTCGGACATCTCGGGCAAAGCCTCGACGGGTTCATCGCCACCCACTCCGGCGACTCGCAGTTCGTGACCGGCGAGGACAACCTCGTCCACATGCATCGGCTGCGTGCCCTCTGCGATGCTGTTGTGGTTGGCGCAGGCACGGTGGCGGCCGACAACCCGCAGTTGACGACGCGGCGAGTGCCTGGATCAAGCCCGATCCGCGCTGTCGTGGATCCCCAGCGGCGACTGACGCCCTCGGCACGCGTCTTCGTGGACGAGGCGGCGCCGACGCTGTACTTCTGTGGCCGGACGCGCATCGCCGCGGCCGAAACGCACTTTGGCGCGGCCGCGGTGATCGGGATCGACGAAACGGAGGATGGCCGCGCGAACGCAGCGCAGGTGGTGGCGCACTTGCGCGAACGCGGTTGCGCGCGCGTGTTCGTGGAAGGCGGCGGGGTCACGGTGTCGGCGTTTCTCGAGGCCAACCTGCTGGATCGGCTGCAGATCACCGTGGCGCCGGTGTTCATCGGCGACGGCCGGCCCGCCATCCGGCTGTCGCCGCCCAATCGGCTCCGCGATTGTCTGCGACCCCCCTGCCGTGTCTTCAGAATGGGGGCCGACGTGCTCTTCGACTGCGATTTGAGCGGCGCCGGCCCGCGGCCGTAGGCCGCTGCGCTTGACGGCCGCTTCGCGGGGGGCCGCTTCGCGGAGGGCCTCACGGGCTCGGGGCCGCGCTTCGCGCGCGAAGGCCGCTTCGCGGAAGGCCTCGCGGGCTCGGAAGGCCGGCCTTCCGCCGCGAAGCCGCGGCCATCGCGGAGCGCCCCCCACCGCGAAGCGGCGGCCGTAGCGCTAGCGCCCTCCGCCGCGAAGGGGCGGCCGCAGCGCTATTTGCGCCACGCGGCTACGTCGCGGTGACCGACCACGAGGTGCGACGTTCCCTCATTCACGTGTGCGAGACGGCGCGCCCGCCAGGATGCAACCATTGCTGCGTCACCGGGCGTAACCTCCGATGCGGCTTCCGCCCACCCGTCGATGAGCGCGTGCTGCATGGCCGCATCGCCCGGGGCCAGGACCCAATCGCTCGCTTCGCTCGTCACCTGGTAGCCTTCATCCGCGAAACACCGCATGGCACACGCCGCAGCGTCCGGGCCTTCCGCTGGGCCGCCCAACCCCTTGTCACGCCGCTGATGCTCGTTCATCAATCCGCGCACGCGCTCGTCTTCCGGTTCTGGAGGAGCACACGAAAAGCGCCCGTCATACGTGATGGTGAACAGTGCCGCGGCGCCGGCGCCGCGGCAGCGCGACGCCAACGTGCGCAGCCATGTTTCGGACACCAGATCGAGCAAGGCCGACGCGGTGACGAGATGGCGTCCTGCGAAGATCTCTCGATCATCCAGCGACCCGAGATCCTGTGCACGCATCTCGACGCGGCAGTCGAGGCGAGGGCCCGCAACCGAGAAGCCCGCGCCCTCCCTGGTATCGTTGTCCACGGCGTAGCCCCGCTCTGCGGCCCACGCCCGCGTTCGGGTCTCAGCCTCCGACAACAGCGCCGCGCTGCGGTCGACGAGCAGCCACCGCTGCTGAGTGGGCAGGCGCTCGACGAGATAGCGCAGATTCGATCCCGCGCCTGCGGCCAGGTCGAGCACGCACACCGATCGATCGCGTAGCAACGTCTCCACGATGGCCTGCGTGAGCGCAACCGACCGCGCCCTCCAATCCGCCGCTTCGCGTAACTGCAGCCAGACAGAAAGCGCGGCGTCATCCATTCGTGTCGTTCACTGAGGCGATGCTATCAGGCATCGTCCGCCCGGGTCGCCGTTACTGCCGTGTCGCCACCCGCGGGCGAAGGTAGTTGACAAACGCGTAGTCGGCGAGCGGCACGCACACGCCGAAACTGGCGAGCGTATCGAATGTGAAGTGGAAACGATGGGCCCATCGAAGGTGGACCTGATGATCCTGCCTCTCGAGGGCGATGCCATCCGCGGCTGGACGCCCGGGGTGCCGGTGGCATTCTCGGACACCGACGCGCTGACAGGCTCGCCGATGTTTTCGCCGGATGGGAGATGGCTTTCGACGAGTTGCGCCGCATCGCGCCGAAGCAGTGGCCGGGCTCCAACTCACGACCGTCAAAAGCACAGAGCGGCCTCGAGCCGCCGCGCGGCCTCGTCCCAATCGAGCAAACGCTCGCGCACCCGCCGCGCGCCGGCGGCCGAGCGCGCGCGAAACGCGGCATCGTCAATCATGCGGGATAGCGCATCCGCCAGCGCCACGCGATCTCCTGGTGGCACCATCAGCCCTGCGTCGTTACCCACCAGTGCGGGAATCGCGCCGGTCGCAGTAGCCACGACCGGCAGCCCACGCGCCAACGCCTCGGCAACTACCATCCCGTAGGTCTCGCGCAAGCTCGCAAGCACCACGACGTCAGACCGGTCGTAGCAAGCATCGAGGCGCTTCTCGTTCAGTTCCCCCGCAAGCGATACCTGCGCCTCGAGCCCGAGCCGCGATACCGTTGCGCGAACCCGGTCGGCCGTCTCGGGGTGCCGCGTCACACTTCCCACACAGGTCAAGCGCCAGCGGCCGTGCGACAGCAGCGCCAGCGCCTCGATCAACGTCTGGTGGCCCTTGCCGGGATTGAGGGTCGCGACCGTGAGCAGGTTCACGTCCGCTGATCCGGATCCTGCAGCAAGAGGCGCCCGATCGGTTCCGGGTTCCACGATAACGACATCGTTGTGCCAGAGTCCGCAGTCAGCCATCAGCGAGCGCGTGGCTTCGCCCGTGACGATCACATGCGTCGCGTGCGCCAGCGCCCGGCGCTCGGAGAGCGCGAATCGCCCGGCGACTGCAGCATCGAGGCCTACGGCCGCCGCAAGAGGCAGATGCACGATCGCAATCAGCCGCAGACGAGCGGCTTGGTGCGCGATGACGTCTGGCATGGCGCCAAACGCGAGCCCATCGACCAGAACCAGACGGTCGGGTTCAACACTCGCGAGCACGTCCGACGCGTGTTGCAGCGCTTCCGTCGTCGGAAACGGGAAGCTGTCGTCGAGTTCCTGCACGTCGACGATCCAGCCGCGGCGCGCGAGGCCCTCGGCCATGCGGCGGTTGTACACGGAGCCACCGCTCCGCGCGTCGAGCCGCCCGGCCACCGCGAACGTTACCGAGGGCATCAGGTCGAGACCGAAACCGGACCGTCGAACGACGCGGAGGCGACGTGCGACTCGTGCAGGGTGATGCGCAGGTGCTCGACGGCAGCGGCGCCAGGTCCGAGCTCGCCGCGCCCCATCGCCTCCACGAGGCGGTCGAACACGACACGCGCGAGAAACTCCGTCGTCGTGTTACGACCGGCAAAGGCGGGTACGTCGTCGAGGTTGCGGAAGTTCAAGTCCGCGAGGATTCGTCGCAGCACGTCGGTGGCGCGACCGATGTCCACGACGATGCCGTCGGCGTCGAGATCGCGGCGCCGGAATTCGGCATCGACGACGTAGGTCGCGCCGTGCAGCCGCTGCGCCGGACCAAACACCTCGCCTCGAAAACTGTGCGCGATCATCACGTGGTCGCGTACCGTCACGCTATACATTCAGGCACTCCTTTGGCCGCGCTTGCGCGCGGAGGGCCGTGCTGTGCACGGAAGGCCGCGCTTGCGCGCGGAAGCCGCTTCGCGGCAGGCCGCCTGCGGCGGCGGGCCAGCCTTCGGCTGGACGGCCTCGGCCTTCGGCCTCGGAGATCCGGAACGCAGCGGT
>DATKDY010000328.1:0-8282 GCA_035512515.1 Vicinamibacterales bacterium | reverse complement strand
CGAGCGAAGCGAGTCCGCCCTTCCGCGGCGCAGCCGCGGCCCTCGGGCGAGCGAAGCGAGTCCGCCCTTCCGCGGCGCAGCCGCGGCCCTCGGGCGAGCGAAGCGAGTCCGCCCTTCCGCGGCGCAGCCGCGGCCCCGGGCGAGCGAAGCGAGCCCGCCATCCGGCGCGCGTCAGCGCGCCGGTCCTAGCAGGACACGCACTTGTTGCTGTTCTTCGCTCCGAGCTTGATCAGCAGATCGCGCGCTTCGGGAAACGGCTCGATACGCTGCACCGGCCCGTTGGCCATGTCGGCGGTGCTTTGGCCCTCGCGATTGATGCGCGTGGGATCGGCGCCCTTCGCGACGAGATAGAGAATCATCTCGACATCGCCGCGCGCGGCCGCCTGATGGAGCGCCGTGCTGCCGTCGTAGTCTTCGGCGTTGACGTCCGCCCCGAGCTCTTCCACCAGGTATTTCACCGCCGCCAGCATCCCGCTGGGCGCAAAGCGGTGCGCGTTGCCGGCAAACCCGTCGCCATACCCCCAGCCGGCCGCCGCCTGCAGCGGCGGGATGCCGGGGCCGCCCACCGGCAGCGGATCGCGTCCTGAGACGTCCCTGGTCTGACGGAGTTGTCCCGGGACGCCGCGCGTGGTGCGGCCTGCCGGCTTCACCGTCGGCATGTGCGGGTCGGCGCCGTGGGCCACCAGCAGGCGCATCGCCTCGAGGTCAGCCGCGTAGGCCGCCCGCCAGAACGCGCTGGCGCCGTTCTCCTCGAGACGCAGGTTGTCGAAGTTGTAGGTGCTGTACCAGACGCGGCGGTAAACACGGTTGTTGGGATCGGCCCCCTTGTCGAGCAGCGCCTTCATGTACTGCAGATAGGAGGCGTTCTGCTGCAGGTAGGCGCGCGGCTGAGGATAGAAGGCCTTCGGTGCCCACTGCACGTTGACGGCCGCATACAGCGGCGTGACGCCGTTGTCGGCCGCGGCATTCACGTCAGCACCGCGTGCCACTAGCTCGAGCCCCAAATCGAAATGGCCGTTGATGGTCGCGATGAGCAGCGGACTTGTGCGGTCGGCCGGGCTCACCTGATTGACGTCGGCGCCGCCTTCGACGAGCGCCAGTGCCGTCTCGCGCGCGCCCTGGCGCGCCGCCAGCAGCAGTGCGGTGAGGCCGCCCTGTTTGCCGATCAGTTCGTTGTAGCGATACGGCCGCGTCACGCCCGGCACGTCCATCGCGGCGCCGGCGGGCGTCGGTGCGGGTGCGCGGCCCGCCGCCGGCCGCGGCGGCTGGCCCTGGCGCGGCTCGTCTTCGTCGGGCGCCGCCGTCAGCGCGCCGAGATCGATGACCTTTGTCGTCACCGACGGTGTGGCGCCTCGTGACAGCAGCAGGCGCACGACGTCAGCGCGGTTGCGCGCGGCCGCAAACATGAGCGCCGTCTGCCCGTGGGCGCCCTCTTCGGCATTGACCTCGGCGCCCCGCTCGAGCAGCAGCGAAACAGCATTGGTGCTTCCCGATGCGGCCGCGAGCATCAGCGTCGTGGCGCCGGTGGCCGTCTTGATGTTGATGTCTGCCCCGGCTTCAATCAACCACGTGATGACGCCAGCAGCCCCCGACCGCGCCGCCAGGTGCAGTGGCATATAGCCGCCGAGGCGCGTCGTCATGCGCCAGTTGGCGCCGGCAGAGAGCAGCATCGACGCGAGCTCCTCCTCGCCGTGCACGGCGGCCCAGTGCAGCGCCGTCATCCCGTCGCCTTGCGGGTGATTGACGTCCGCGCCCGATTTCAGCAACGCGCGCACCGTCGCCACGTCGCGCGCCTGCGCCGCGGCCGCTACAGCGGCCGCCTCGGGAGTGGCGTGCGCGCTCGCCGAAAGCAACGCAACCAGGGCGACACACGCTCCTGCATAGTTATGTGACATTGGGGTTCAGCTCCATGGCGCGTGTGCTGTCGCCAAACTCTTCGATCTCGAGCCCCGTCATCTGCAGCACAGACAACATGGCGTTGGCCATGGGTGTGCCATCGGGTGTCTTGATGTGCCAGTTGCCCTCGAGCTTGCCGCCGGCATGCCCGGCCAGCAACAACGGACACCGTTTGTGATTGTGCACGTTCGAGTTGCCCATCGGTGACCCGTAGATGATCACCGAACTGCTGAGCAGGTCGCTGTCGCCATCCGGTGTCGACTTCAGCCGCTCCAGGAAGTACGGCAGCAGGCCGACGTGGTATTTGTTGATCTTCGCGAATTCCACGACGCGGTCCTCGCGATCCTGGTGATGCGACGCGATATGGAAGCCCGTCGTCACGCCGGCCTCACGGAAGACGCGATTGGACACATCCCGGCTCATTTTGAAGGCCGATACGCGGGTGATGTCCGACGCAAACGCAATCGCCTGCAGGTCGAACATCAGCTTGACGTGCTCCTCGTAGGAATCGGGCACGCCGGCCGGCGCATCGGGAATCTCGCGTTGTTCGCCGCTCTGATTCTCCGCTTCGACCTTCTGAATCCGGCGCTCCACCTCGCGCACGTCGTCGAGGTAATCATCGAGTCGCGCCCGGTCGGCGCTGCCCAGTGTGTTCTGGAGGCGCAACGTCGCTTCGGTCACGAAGTCGAGAATGCTGCGATCGCGTTTCCGCCGCGCCGCGCGCTGCTCTGCGGTGGCGCCGACACCAAACAGCGAATCGAAGACCAGCCGTGGATCCCGCACCATCGGCAGCGGGTCACTGGGCGAGGACCAGCTGATCGAATCGGTGTAGGCGCACGAATACCCGTAGAAGCACCCACCGGCCTGATCGACATTCTCGATACACAACTGCAGCGACGGGATGGGCGTGTCGCCGCCGAACCGCTGCGCAACGAGCTGGTCGAGCGACGTGCCGGCGCGCAGGTCCGATCCCTGAGTCTGACGCGGATGGGCCTGGGTGAGGAAGACGGCGGCCGACCGGAAGTGATCCCCGCCGATTTCCTGCGATGAAAACGCCTCGGCGTTCTTGACGTCGGTGTTGCTGACGATCGTGAGGTGCTGGCGATAGGGTTCGAGCGGGCTCAACACGCTTGGCGTGAGATCGAAGGCGGCGCCGGTGTCGGCCGGCGACCAGAGATTCTTCTGCAGGCCGACGGCTGTTGCGCCGGCTGACCCGTGCACCATCTCGATGGCCACGAGGCGCGGGCGCGGCGTGGCGCGCAGGGCTGACGCCGACGCGCGCGACGGCACCATCGCCTCGAGAAATGGCAGGGCGACGGTGACGCCCAGGCCCTTGAGAACCGTACGGCGAGGAAGCGCTGATCGACTGATGATCATGGTGTCTCCAACGGCGCGCCGGACGTGGACTGGAACGCGGCGCTGCGAACGATTCCGAGGATGAACGACGACATGCGGTTGTCTTGTGCGGAGGCACTGCGGATCACGGCGCGCACGGCGGGCATGTCGGTCGCCGACAGGCGGCGGCCGAGCGCAAACGTCATCAGGCGCTCGGTAAAGCTGAGAAGCACCACGTCCTGGTGCTTGAGGAGGGCCTGGCGCAATCCCGCGGGCCCGTCCATCGGCGTGCCGTCATACAACACGCCCGTGGCGTCCACCGGCACGTCGTTGTCCTTGATCCGCCATCTGCCGGTGACGTCGAAGTTCTCGAGCGCCAGCCCGAGCGGATCGATGACCCGGTGACAGGACGTGCACGCCGGGTTCCGGCGATGTTCTTCCATGCGCTCGCGGACTGACAGGAGCTTGCCCGCCTCTGCCGCGCGGGTATCCTCGAGCGCGGGCACATTCGGCGGTGGCGGCGGCGGCGGCGATCCGAGCATGACTTCCATCACCCACTTGCCACGCATGACGGGCGACGTGCGATCGGCTACCGACGTCAGCATGAGGATGCTGCCGTGCCCGAGGATGCCGCGGCGGTGATCGGGCACCGGCACGCGCCGGAACCCGGGGCCCGTGACATTCGGGATGCCATAGTGCCGCGCGATGCGCTCGTTGACGAAGGTGTAGTCGGCCGTGAGCAGGTCGAGCACGTTGCGATCCTCGCGCACCAGACTGTCGAAGAACAGCTCCGTCTCGCGCTTGAAGGCCTGGCCGAGCGAGTGATCGAAATAGGGATACAGCAGCGCGTCGGGCAGCATCTCGTCCACATCGTTCAGACGCAGCCACTGCGACGCAAACCGTGTGGCCAGCGCCTCCGAGCGCGGATGGGCGATGAGACGCCTGACCTGCTTCTCGAGCTCGGCAGGCCTGCTCAGGCGGCCCGCAGCGGCGGCGGCGAGCAGTTCGTCGTCAGGAGCCGAGCCCCACAGGAAGAACGAAAGCCGCGACGCCAGCGCGCGATCGCCGATGCGATATACGCCCGATCCCGCGGTCGCGGCGCGCACCGGTTCGAGGCGGAAGAGGAACTGCGGACTGACGAGAATCGCCTCGATCGACGCGGCGATGCCGCTCTCGAACCCGCCTTCCCGCCGGCCCTCTTCATACAACCCCATCAGGGCGGCGAAGTCGGACTCCGCCACCGGCCCGCGAAATGCCTCCGTCGCGAGCCCGCCAACGATTTCGCGCGCACAGGAGACTTCTTCGCCCGGCGACGTCGGCCGGCAGGTGAACACCTTGCGGCGGCTCACCGTGTCCGAAACGCCGGTCGCGCGATACGGCCCGACGATGCTGAGGTCCTTGAGGTGAGGCAGGGTCGTGATGCCGAACGCCACACCGATCTGGGTGTCGGCGAGGGTGTGTTCGATCGGGGCCAGCAAATCCACCACGGGCCCCTCGAAGCGGTTGATGAACGCCGCCGTCACGCGCCGTGGCCCGGCGCGGAGAAACACCGGCGGCGTCCTCAACGTGAGGCCGGTTTCGACCTCGGTCATCCGCGGATTGATGTCGAGCAGTGCCACCCGCTCGCCGTCAACCGACACCTCGAGTTGCTCGCCGGTCGTGGGCCCGCCAAACAGGACGCCGCAGGCGTTGGCGTGCAGGTCCATGCGGAAGACGTACTCGCCGTCGGCCGGAAAGACATGCATCGTGGACAAACCGCCGCGAGTACCAAAGGGGGCACCGTCCACCCGGTGCAACTGCGAGGCAGTCTTGTGCACCTTGTAGTTCGTTTCGCTGGCCGCCGCCTCGACGTCCCCGAGCGCCAGTGCCGTGATGCGGCTGGCGGCGCGCAAGTAGCCAGAGAGCAGCGTGGCCGAGAACGTCTGCGCATCAGCGATGTTGTCGAACCCGTCGCTGAGCGTGTCGGCGGGAAGATAGGCCGTGACATCCACGTCGACCGCCAGCAAATCCGCGATCGCCTGCTTGTACTCGGCACGGTTGAGACGCTGGAACGGACGCCACCCCGGATCGGGCCGGCTCGCCGCCGCCTCGTCCATGCGCTTCTCGAGCCCTTCCGCCAGGCTGGTCAGGACCTCAGGCGCGGGACGCCGAGCCCCGGCGGGAGGCATCATGCCCGCCCGCAGCTTGCGGATCATTTTTTCGGTGGTCTCGGCGTGTTCGGGAGCCTGCGCCGCATCGAATGACGCGAGCGTGAGGCCGCCGGCCTTTATGCGATCGCTGTGACACGGCGCGCAGTATTGCTTGACGAGCGCTGTCTGCGACTCAGCCGTGGCAGCAGACGAATGCGCGGGCACAGGCCGGATCGCGGCGGCAGGAGTGGGGACCGCGCGCCCCTGGGCATGCACGCCGAATGCAAACGCCGTGAATGTCACTGCCGCAAGCGCGGCCGTGGCTCGTGCCATGTGGTAAGTCCCTCGATTAAAAGGAAAGTATAACGAATTTGCCGCGGGCAGTTCGTCATCGCATGTCTTCGACGCTTCGGTTCGGAAGCCGAAGTCGGTGGGGGACGGCGGGGCCGTCACGGACGCAAAAACAACGCGGGCGGCCCCAGTGGCCGCCCGCGTGCAGAGGCGCGTGCGCGGATCGGCGGTTTACACCGGCGCGCACTTGAGTTGAGGGCCGCGCCCCTCAGCTTTCAGCGGTCAGCTGTCGGCTTTCAGCCCTGAAGGCTGATCGCCGATAGCCGAGAGCGTCTCGCAATTCACGCCAATTCAAGTGAATTGCGGGATTAGAAGCGGGCGGTCAATCCGAACCGAACGATGCGGGGCGCCAGGACGAGCGACGGACGACCCCACGTCGAGCCAATGCCGGTGTTCTGGTTCAGCACGTGGTTGGCATTCAGCAGGTTGAAGAGATCGACGGTACCCTCGAAGCTCGACGCCCCAAGCGCGAAGCGCTTGGCAAATCGAACGTCGACGAACTTGTTCACCGTCTCGGTGCGATCTTCGCCGCGCGGCTGCACCCACACGGTCTGCGTGCCCTGCGTGAGGCCGGCCGCCTGGAACGTCCGAACCAACGGATCGCCTGCACGCGCGGTGTACTTGCCGGAAAACTGAATGCCGTAGGGTCCCTGATAGCTGCCCGAAAGACTGAACGCCCACGGCAGCTCGATGAACACCGACGAGTCGTCCTTGTTCAGCCGATAGGTGGGGTCGTTGAGATCCGTCGTGTTGCCCGGATTGGTGTACGTGCCGCCATGCGAGAAGCCCTGATGCGTCTGCAGCGTCAGGCCCCCAAGCAACTGCCACCGATTCGACAGGCGCTTGTTGAACGTGAACTGCACGCCGTCGTAGTTGCTCTGGAGCACGTCTACATTGGTAATCACGCGGTCGCGCACCGAGGCGAGGGCAGGGTTCAGGCTGAAGACAGTGATCGTCTGTTGGGCCCCGCTGACCGGATCGGTATACGTGCGTTCGACCGGCGTGTACGCCGAGCTGGGCCGTGCCTCATCAACGATGCCGAGCCCGTTTCGGTGCTGGCGGCGATGATAGCTGGCACCCAGCGCGAAATTGGGCAGCACCTGGTAGTCCACGCCGACGTTGATCTCGTCGCTGTACGGGCGCGAGGCGTTCTCGTCCATGCGCGGCACAATCGACCCGAAGTTGGGCGCCGTGAACTCGCCGGGATCGAGGCGGAGGTTGTTGTTCCTGTCCGTCCAGGTCACCGCGACGCTCTGCAAACCGTTCAAGTTCTGTGTTTCCGCCAGCTGCGATCCGAACTGGTTGTAGAACCGCCCGTAATAGGCCTTGAGTGCCGCGCGGCCGTTGCCGAACAGATCGTAGGACAGACCGAAGCGCGGTGCCGCATTGAAGCTGAAATCGAACACGTCCTTCCTGGGGAAGGATCGTTCGCCCACGAACGTGCCCGCAGGACTCGACTGCGCTGGCAGGTACGAGCTCACACCGTCGAAGCGCACGCCGTAGTTGAGCGTGGCTCGTCCGGCCATCCACCGATCCTGCAGGAAGAGGCCCCAGGTTTCGAGCCGGTGATCGGAATTGACGGGGGTATTGGAAATGTGGGCACGGCTTGGCACGCCGTCCCGCAACTCGAGGTAGTGATCACCATTGCGAGTGCGGTCGTACCCCATTCGCTCCCACGACATCTGCACGCCGGCCTTGAAATCGTGGGTTCCCGGGCCAAGGTCCTCACGGAAATGCCCGAGACCCGCATTGGCCTGATAGCGGTGGTTGGGGTTGACAAACTGCCCGGTCGCGGCGTTGATCTGCGTGTTCTGCACGATGTCGCGAATCGCGATGTCGGTCGGCTGCACCTCCTTCTGATACCGCAGCGGGAACTCGCCCCACATGCGGCCGACGCGGGCGTCGAACACCGTCGCGCGCCCGAACACCGTGCTGACCTGCGCCACATAGTTTTGTGCTGGCTGGTCCTGCAGCACCGTGGCTTTGTCCTCGCTGAAGTTCACTTCGCGGCGATGAAAGCGGTCCTTCAGATTGCGGTTGAACATCAGCGATGTCCGCGTCTGCTGATTGAGCTGGTAGGTGGCCTTCCCCATGAAGTTGCGGATGCGGTTGTCGTCGATCCCCTGCGAACCGTCCGGGTTGAGCGCGCCAATCTGAAATTGATCGAGTCGCCACCAGCGCAGCGCGCCGAAGAACCAGGCCTTGTCGCGCGCAATGGGACCGCCCAGCGTGGAGCTCCAGTCATACGAGATCTTGATCGGGTTGCCGGCGGCAGCCGACTCCTGCCCGGGCTGCAGTCCCAGCCGACGGCGCAACTCGTCGTCCATGTTTGTGCCCTGCAGGTCGTCATTCATGAAATAGAAATTGTGATCGCTGGTCACGCGATTGCCGCCGGACTTCGTGACCATGTTCATGTAGACCCCGCTCACATCGCTTTCCGCGGTGCCCGAGGCGGTCTGCATGTTGTACTCCTCGTACATCTCGAAGCCGTAGTACTGCATCGTCGCGCCGCCGTCGCCACCGCCCCAGTTCGTCTTCAGCCCGTCGATGGAGAAGGACTTCTGACTGTTG
>DATKDY010000327.1:0-4763 GCA_035512515.1 Vicinamibacterales bacterium | reverse complement strand
TCAACCATCGCCGAGCCTACGGCGAAGCCCCCCGAGTCCCTCGTGTACGAAGGCTCGTTCGGTGTAGAGGAAGTCGTGGTACGCCATCCGGGCGGCGACCTCCGCTCGAACCCGAGCGGCGGCGTCGCGTTCGTACACGAGCTCTCCGTCGTTCATGGCGCGGCCGGCCACTGCCGCCGGCAGCTCGTCGAGAAAACGAACGTCGAACGACCGTCCTGGCGCCCGTCTCGCGAGCTCCACCAACAGCCTTCGGATCAGAACGCCCCGCCCGTGCTCATCGGAACCTGGAGCGATCACCAGGGCGAGGTCGATGTCACTCAAAGCATTCTCTTCGTTCCGCGCGACCGACCCATGAAGGTATGCGGCGGCGACCCTTTTCTCGGTGCGAAGAGCCTCGCCGATGGCTTTCACGAGATCGGTGGCATCGGTCATCGTGTCGATGCTCGCACACGCCAGTGAGTGGCGCAACGCGCTTGCGCCTCCGCTTCCTCGGTGGCGCGCCCCGAGGAGCGCCAGAGTGATCTCTGACACCCGTTGCTCTCTGCGCACGGTAGTGGGTTTGGAGGTCCAGCGGGATCCCTCGCACGGGACCCCAGTCGCCGAGCTCTACGGGCTCGGGGCGGAAGAGCCGAGTTCCTCCAGGTGCCGCGCGATGAGCATCTTGATTAGGGATTGCCGAGGCACCCCCAGCCTCGAGGCCTCGCGATCGAGAGACTCGATCATCCAGACCGGGAAGTCGACGTTGACTCGCCGCTGCTCGTGGCCAGGACGCCGTGCCCTCGACAGATCGAGATACGTTGTGATGTCTTCGCCGGCGTCGAACCTCCTATCGAGCTCTTTCGCCTTAGCCTTCATAGAGTTGACCTCCTCTCTGCGGGATCGGCGCACCGAGATGATTCGGACGTGGTTGCCTCGGTAGCTGATGATCGCAGACCAGTGAAGTTCCTCGATCCTTCCGACGATCAGGATCCTCGGCTCGTCGGTGGTCCTGGCCGGCACTGCGATCAGGTTTGGGTCGTCCCACAGTTGCTGCGCCTTGATGAAATCGATGCCGTGCTTCCTCTGGTTCGAGCGGCTCTTGCGGGCATCAAACTCGAGCTCCATGGTATAGAAAGTATACCGGAGCTCTGGCATCCCTCTCAGCCAAAGTCTTTCCAAAGGCCCACTGGAGGCGGCCATTCGGAGATCGCCTTCCACAGAGCGGGTGCTCGGCGGGCTGGTATAAGAGGGTGTGTCCCCAACGGGATTCGAGAGGGGCTAGTTCCGGGTCCGCATATCGCGCGTCTCTGACGGGACGAATGCAGCGTGCACTGACGAGCCTGGATCGCGCGGAGCGACTCGATCTCCGCCTTGAGTCTCCTCGTCGACCACGGCGGGATCGGCTCCGGGCGCCTGACGGTATGGGGCGGTCGGGTCGTACACGCCGATCGTCACGTCAGGCTTGTAGTAGGGGATTCGGAACGCAGCCGCGGCCCGCCGACGAGATCGGGCAGGCGTGGCCCGTAAAGGGTCGCCCACGTATCCCAAGTCGATGTGTGTCGCTGGCGGAGGCGGAGCCGCGACGACGACGCGGCGCTGTTCCGGCGCGCCCGCCGGCTAGCGGGTCATTACCCACCGACCGGTGAGTAATAAACGGAGAACCTAATCTGTGCCTATTGACACGGAGAAATCGAATCTCTATCATGTGCCTCATGACACAGACAGCGACGATCTACCTCCGGGTGAGTACCGCGGGCCAGGCCGAGGAGAGCGTCTCCCTCGATGCGCAGAAGGCGAAAGCCGAGGCATGGGCGCTGGCGAACGGCTACACGGTCGAAGGCGTCTACACCGACGCCGGCGTGAGCGGCAAGAAGGCGAGCAACCGGGAAGGCCTCCAGAACGCGTTGGCGGCCGTCTGCCGCGTTCGTGGCGCCCTGGTCGTCTATCGCCTCAGCCGCTTGGCGCGCTCCACCAAGGATGCCATCAGCATTGCGGAGCGCCTCGAGAAGGCCGGCGCAGACCTGGTTAGCCTCTCGGAGCGGATCGATACGTCAAGCGCCTCGGGAAAGATGGTGTTTCGCAGGCTCGCGGTCCTCGCCGAGTTCGAGCGGGACCTGGTGAGCGAGCGCACGACGGCTGCCCTGGCGCACAAGCGGGCTCAGGGCGAGCGCGTCGGGCAGATCCCGCTCGGCTACCAGCTCGCCGCGGATGGCGTCCACCTGAGCGAAGATGCGGGCGAGCAGGCCATTCTCGGCGCCCTCCGGATGCTCCGGTCCGAGGGTCTGAGCTGGCAGGCGATCGCGGACGAGATGAACCGCCGCGGCATCACGACGAAGACGGGCAAGGCGTGGACATGGCAGACCGCCCGCAAGGCCCGCGCCGGAAAGTAGCTTCGATCCGCGAGGCGCGCATCAAACGCGCCTTCGACCGTATCGAGGAGCATTATCGCGGGAAGGATGCCAGCAAGCTCGAAGCTTTCCTAGAGGAGCAGGTAGAGGCAGAACAGGCAATGGTAGTCAGCGACGTAGTGAGACAGGCGATCGAGGAGAGTGGCCTTTCGCTGGCAGAGCTGGCGCGACAGGCCAGCATCAATCACGGGCAGCTCTCGCGCTTCATGCGCGGTGAGCGCTCCTTAACACTCGCGACGCTCGACCCGTTGGCCAAGGTGTTAAGGCTTCGGATGGTGCGCGGCAAGGCGCCGCGGAAGCGGTAGGACACCGCTGCAAAAGCAGCCAGGAATCCGCGAACTCGCGTCCAGGGACCACGCGCGCTCACACCGCACTCTAGGCGTCGTCCCCTCCAGTCCCCGAACGCCATCAGTCCGAGTCAGAACCGCGTAAGCACAGACAGGGGGCAGCGTGGCGACTAGGCCAGCGGCATCGTTTCAGGCGACTTCCTTCAGCGGGGTATCATCCGGTCCAATGTCGGACTGCGTGGGTCGCCGCGATCAGCGGACCGCGTTGATGGGAACCTGAATGACCGTCGACGCAGGAAGCTGTCCGAACTGTGGGCGATCCGTTCCAGTTGCGGAGCTCACTGAGTGCCCGCTCTGCGGTGTCGTGTTCTCGAAGCTGAAGACCCGCGAGCTTGGCGCACCAAGCAGTTACCGCCAGGGAGCTCCAATCGAAGTAGCAGCAGTTGTGTCTACTGAGTCGGCTGCGCGGCTTCGTCCTCTTACTGTTCGCAAGTGCGCCTTTTGTGCCGAGGAGGTCAAGCCCGAGGCGATTAAGTGTAAGCACTGCGGTTCGGATCTTTGCGGTGAGGTCTCGTCGGTCGAAGAAGACGAGCGGCGGGACCGCTGGGTGACGAGTCGTTTCGGGCTCGTGGTGGCAGTTCTCGCTGCCATTCTGCTTGGTTCCATGATCACGGCTGCGATCCTGCAGCCGGGGAGAGAAGCGTCGCCTGGTGTAAGCGAGCGACAGCAGGCGGCGATCGCAGCGGATGCATCTTCCGTTGATGCAGTAAGTCGTCACCCTACACAGGTCCCTAGTGTCACGTCTCCGATCACCAAGAAAGGAGATTCCGCGCGTGAGTCGCTCGCTGCTCCCAAGCCTGCTGAGTACATGGATGAACCGCCCACTTTCTCCGAGCCGTTCGGTAGTAACGAGCAGATTGCTCGTGAGGGGTTGTCACGCTACCTCTCCGTGATTCACCAGGTCGATAGCGGCAGCCTGGCCGCTGCCGACGCGATTCGCCACTACCTGAACTCTCCAGTCGTATCTCACCAGGTTTTTGTTGAGAGAGCACTCGCCGCTCAAGCGCATGCCGATCGAGTGAGAGCCAATGCGAATCAGAGCGTCACCCTTAGAAGGTACGGTGACGCCCTACGCGTACAGGCCTTTCAGTCGGCTCGCGTTGCTCATGGGTTGGAGAGCTACTCTCAGACGGCGCGCTCCAACGGCATGAACGCGAGTGAGTCAAGCCGAGCTCTGTTGTCCCTGGTCGACGACCTCGTCAGCGCCCACGCCGCCGCGTCCGAGGCTCAGCTCGCCCGTCTCGCGCATGAGGCGGTAATCGAGGATGTCCGCGAAGCGGTTGAGGAATCAAGCCGTGAATGGGACGATTCTTGAGGAGACACCGCTCGAAATACGAGTAGACACCCCTCGCAACCTTAGACAGCTCTGCCATTGGGGCTGCTCCGGCTTTGTCCGCCCTCGTTCCATGTTAGCCCTGCAAGCCCATTTGGTCATGCGGCGCGGGTCGTGACCCCTCGCAGCTCGACCTGGCTACAAATCAACGCGGCCCGTTGGTCACGCCACATCAGCGGAGAGCGGCGTCTTCAGGCAGGCCTTCCAAGACACAACTTATGGAAATTCTCTATCGCCTGATCTTCGGCCGACGTAAGAACCGCACCTGAGCTTTGGCGTGCCGTGATCAGTGGCGGGATGCGCCGGGCACGTTCGCGGACCACGCGTGCCGCGAGCGGGCCCGGTCACTTTTCTCCTGCACGGCAAGTCCAGCTGCATGCGCGACGTTGTCTGGCTGTAAATGGCTCCCCCGGAGAACTTAAATGAAAATTTCCGCCAATCATCTAAAACGTTACAAAGAAATCGCTTTGTTACTGTGGAAGTACGGCCGCTCCGATCTCGTGAAGCAAATGGGGATTGACGAGGCCGTTGATCCCCAGGAATTGAAGCCGGCTAGCGCCGGAGGGGCCACACCGGATCAGTTGGCCGATGACCTTGAAGCGATGGGCCCCACCTACGTGAAGCTGGGCCAGGTGCTGTCCGGCCGGCCAGACCTGCTGCCCGAGCCGTATTTGAAGGCGCTCGCGCGACTTCAAG
>DATKDY010000326.1:0-5403 GCA_035512515.1 Vicinamibacterales bacterium | reverse complement strand
GGGCTTCGATCTCGGGATCGCCGACCACCGTCTGCGGTTCCGTATGGACGTCTTCAACGTCACCAACACGCCGAAGTTCGACGTCGGGGACCTGACGATGTTCCCGGATCGCGCCGGGTTCGGTCGCTACAACGGCACGCTGGCCACCTGCGACGCGCAGGCTGGCCGCTGCATGCAGTTCGCGTTGCGCTACGAGTTCTAAACACGCTGTTGTAGAAGGACGGGAAGGACGACGAGGGCGCGGAGAACATCATCTCCGTGCCCTTTTCCTTTTCTCCCGGGAGGAGTAGAGTGAGGCCGCTATGCGCACACTCCTGCTCGGGATTCTGGTCTCCATGACTGCCGCGACAGCTCCGCCACCCATCGAACACGCCACGGCAGAGGTCAACGGCGTCACGTTGCATTACGCGAAATCCGGCAGCGGGCAGTTGATGCTGTTCCTCCACGGATTCCCGGAGTTCTGGTACGCCTGGAAGGATCAGCTCGACGAGTTCGGCAAAGACCACTTCGCGGTGGCGCCGGACATGCGCGGTTACAACCTGTCGTCGAAGCCGGAGGCGGTTGATCAGTATCGCGTGCCGCTGCTCGTCGAGGACGTCCGCGCGCTGGCCGAGCGTCTCGGCTTCGGGCCGAAGCGCAAGTTCATTCTCGTCGGACACGATTGGGGCGGGGCCGTGGCCTGGTCGTATGCGGCGGCGCATCCGGAAACGCTCGAGAAGCTGGTCATCGTCAACGCGCCGCATCCGACGATCTTCGGGCGTCTGCTGCGCGAGGACCCGGCGCAGCAGAAGGCCAGTGCGTACATGCTGGTGTTCCGCGGGCCTGATGCGGAGAAGACGCTCTCAGCCGACAACCATCAGATGCTCGTGGACATCGTGCTCGGCGCGGGACTGAAAAATGGCACGTTCACAGAGGACGACAAAAAGGCCTATCTGGAGGCGTGGTCACAGCCGGGCGCGCTGACGGGAGGGCTGAACTATTACCGGGCCGCGCAGCTCGGGCCACCCGCCGGTGCCACGGGTGTCACAGGTGGCACAGGTGCAGCAGGTGCAGCAGGTGCGGCAGGTGCAACAGGTGCGGCAGGTGGCACAGGTGGCACAGGTGCGGCAGGTGCAGCAGGTGCAACAGGTGCGGGAATGGTCATCAAAGTCCCGACGTTGGTGATCTGGGGTGAGCGGGACACGGCGCTGCTGACGAGCAACCTCGTTGGCCTGGAACAATATGTGCCGCAACTGACGGTCAAGCGCATTCCCGACGGCACGCACTGGGTCGTGCACGAAAAAACCGCGGATGTAAATCGCCACATCCGCGAATTCCTCGTGCGATAACGCCCCCGCGTCACCGGTGCACCTGCTGGCACCTGCTGCACCTGTGCCACTCGCGCCATCCGTGCACCTGCTGCACCTGTGCACCTGCTGCACCTGTGCCACCTGCTGCACCTGTGCCACCTATGCCACCCGCCTTCGCCGCTGCGAATTTCCGGCTTCAGCGGGCAAGCCCGGGCGCACCTACGTGAGTGCGCTGATGACCTCCTGGGCGCCGAGGATCGCGAAGAGCGCGAGGATCGCGAGCAGCAGGACGTTCGTCGTCCAGTGATTGCGCGGGACGGCGGCCGTCCACGCCACCTTGTTGTTCAGATACAGCAGCGTCGCAGCCAGGAACGGCACGAAGAGGCTCCCGACGATCGTGTAGACGACGATGATCAGCAGCGGCCGGCCCGTAAAGGCGAACGGAATCGGAATCAGCGCGATGAAGGCGAGCGCGAGCCGATAGGGCGTGCTCGTCACCTGTGTGACGGCCCGTCGTTCCTCGACGGACATCCGTTTCATGATGCCGTAGAAGTCGGCATACAGATACGGCACGCTTTGCCAGACACCGAGCAGCGACGCGAACACCGCGGCCCAGAACCCCAGCGCGTACGCATACACGCCAAACGGACCCAGGAGGGTGCCGAGCACTTCCGCCATCTTCGGCACCGCCTGCGCGTCGGTGATGGTGGCCCCGGCCAGAAAGAACGCCTGGTTCGCGATGACCATGATCGAGATGCCGAAGATCGCCGTGAACAAGTACGCCACTGCGACGTCACCGCGCACGTACCCGAGGTCGCCCGGGTCGCTGATCTTTTCCTCGCGCATCCAGTAGTTGTAGGACAGCATCGTGATCGAGCCGCCGATGCCGCCGATGATCGACAGCACATACGTGCCGCTCGCTGCCGGGATCCTCGGCACGAGCAGGCCCGCGGCAATGCGCCCCCAGTCGTTGACGATGAGCACCGCGCAGATGAGGATGCTGAAGCCCATGACCCCGACGAGCAGCTTCATCAGCCGTTCGAACCAGGTATAGCCGCCGATCCAGACAAAGGCGAATCCAATCAGGCTGTGCGCGACGGCGCCCCACGATTGCGCAATCGCGCCGCCCGTCAGATTCGAGATGCCCAGGCCGGTCGCGTTGGTGAGCGCCGCGCTCACCGCAAACGTCCACAGAAACAGGTAGGCCGCAAAGTAGTACTTCACCCACGCAGGAAGGTGGACCGCCCATCCCTCGAGCGCCGTGAGGCCCGTGGCCAGTTGCCATCGGGCGATGCCTTCGCTCAGCACGAATTTGAAAAAGGCGCCGAGAGCAACGGCCCACAGCAGCACGATCCCATAACGCGCGCCACCCACCGTGGCCGCGACGACGTCACCAGAGCCAATGCCGGTCGCGGCCACGATCAGTCCGGGACCCGCGAGTTTGAGGAAGCTGTCAGTACGTTTCACGTGCCGTGAGATTACTGGAACGCTCGGCAAAACCCAACTACTATGGGCAACGTTCCACTCACGCGTGCCACTAAACCCGCAATTCACTTAGTGCGCGAATTGCGAGTGGCTCTCGGCTATCGGCGATCAGCCTTCAGCGCTGAAAGCCGACAGCTGACCGCTGAAAGCTGATGGGCGCGGCCCTCAACTCGAGTGCGCGCCGGTGTAGGGGTTCGAAGACGGAGTTCATGTTGCGATCGTTCGGGCTCGGTCTGCGGTGGATGATTCGACGGCCAGTCGTGGCCGGGACATCGGCGCTGTGCCTCTCGTTCGGCCTGGCCGCCTGTGCGGTCGCCTGGACGCTCGTCGACAGAGTGATTCTGCGGCCCTTCGACGTTCCGCAGGCGGGCGAACTGGTCGTCATATGGGAGGCCGATCCCGCGAAGCGCCAGGATCATATCGAAGTCTCGCTGCTGAACTTTCTGGATTGGCAGCGCGAGGCACAGACCGTGGAATCGATGGCGGCGTTTGGCTCGAGTCACTGGCCGGCGCTGGCCCGCTTCGGGTCCGAAACGGTGCCGCTGGCCACACGCGCCGTGACCGCCGGCTTTTTTCAAACGCTTGGTGTGGCCCCGGCGCTGGGCCGTGCCTTCGGCCCGGGGGATCTGGAACCCGACGCTCCGCCGGCCATCGTCATCAGCCATCGCTTGTGGCAGTCGCGCTTTGCCGCCACTCCCTCGGTGGTCGGACAGTCGCTTTTCGTGGACGGAACCGAGCACCGCATCATCGGCGTGATGCCGCGTGGCTTCGTGTTTCCGGACAACCCGCACGCCTGGGTATCGGCCGAGCATGCGCTCGGCAGAATCTTCGGAGCGTTGCCGCTGGACTCCCAGCGATTCGTCGGCATCCTCGATATCGTCGGGCGCCGCAAGCCGGATGTGTCGAATGAGCTCGTTCGCTCCGAGCTGACTGCCATCGTGGGTAGCGTGCGGCGCCGTCACGGCAAGGACGACGGCAGTGTGATCGCCGCCGTGACCCCATTTTCAGAAGTCGTTCTCGGACGGCTTGGCGCGCGACTCTGGATTGCGGGCGGGATGGCCGTGGCAGTCCTGTTGCTGGCATGTGCAAACGTCGCGGCCGTCCGGTGGGCCAATGCGCGCGAGCGTGAAACGGAGCTGTGGGTCCGGCTGTCACTTGGCGCACGAAGGGCGCGTCTCGCGACCAGTCTGGCGAGCGAATCGGCGCCCATGGTCGTCCTGGCGACTGTGGGTGCCGTGGCCGGCTGGTCGTGGCTCGTCGTGCAACTGTCCGGCGCCCCTGCGGTCGCAGAGAGCGGTGTCGCGCTGTTCGACCATCGGAGGACCGCGGTCGTGGTCATCGCCGTGTTGGCCGCCTGGACGTGGATCCTGGTCGCCGCGCTTCCGGCGGTGCTGGCGGTGTGGCTGGCCGCGCGCCGTGAGCGTGCCGACACACGGGCCATGCGGCGCACCAGTCGCGTCGGTGCGCCGCTGCTGCTGGCACAGGCGGCGACCACGATCGCCGTGGTGGCGCTTGCCGTCGTGACGCTCGAGACGTTCGATCGCCTGGCACGCGCGGATGTGGGCTTTGCCGCCACCGGTGACGTCACGCTGGTGGATGTCAGCATCCCTCGCTGGAAATACAACACCCTCGACAGCATGCGGCAATTGTTCGAGCGCCTGCGGGCGGCGCTCGAGGAATTGCCCGGCGTCACCGGCGCCGCGGCGGTCTCCGTGCGGCCCTTTCGGTACGGCGACATCGTCGATGGGCAACCAGTACGCCGCGCCGGGGATGCCACGATTGAGCCGAACGGCGCGCCCGGCGCATATCGGGTGATCGTCACGCCGAGCTACTTCGAGGTGCTGGGCGTGCAATTCGTGGAGGGCCGCGGCTTCACCGATGCGGACCGGGCTGACACCCTGCCCGTCGTCATCGTGAGTCAGACGCTCGCACGTGTGCTGTTCGGCGACGAGCGTGCCGTCGGCCGCCAGCTCGAGACGTTCACGCTTTCCGCGCAATGGCGCGCACAGACGGTCGTCGGGGTCACGGCCGACGCGCGCTATCGAGGCCTGGAGCTGCCCTCGATGGAGGTGTACGTTCCGCTCACACAAGGCCCTCCGGCGATTGGCAGTTTCGTCGTGCGAGGCCGATCCGAGGTCGCCCTTACGGATCGTCTCATGCGTGCCGCACTGCACGAGGTAGAGCCGGAGATCGCCATTGACGGGGTTCAAACCACCAGCCGCCTGCTGCACGTAGTCCTCAGTCCGGCACGGCTGTTGACGACGCTGGTGGCGATGCTCGGCGGGGTGGGCCTCACGCTGCTGGCGCTCGGAATATTCGCGGCGGCGGCCGCTGCGGTTGGGAGCGCACGGTCGGAAATCGCCGTGCGTCAGGCGCTGGGGGCAATGCCGCTTCGGGCGGCGCGCGCGCCGCTGGTCACGCTCACGCGCGCGCTGGCCGCAGGCATTGCCCTCGGGTTGCTTCTCACGCCGCTGGTGCTGTCAGCCGCCGCGCTCCTCGGGTTGGAGGCGAATGAGAGTCTCGCGCCGCCGCTGGTTGCGGCGGCAGCCGCGGCGCTCGCTGCCGCTGGACTCGCGACCGCGCCGGCGCTGTGGAGGGCGGCGCGAACGCCGCCCGCCGATTTGCTGCG
>DATKDY010000325.1:0-18418 GCA_035512515.1 Vicinamibacterales bacterium | reverse complement strand
AGAACCGAATCAAGACCGGGAAACCGAATCAGGACCGCGAAGCCCAACGTACCGTCGGTTGGCGTTCAGGGTCCCGTTCTGGGATGGGTGAACCCCCTCGCCTTCAGGCGACGCCTTTAGTTAGGAGGCTTGCGATACGCTGCCGGGCATGCGGGAGTACCGTCGGGCGGCGCACACGGTCTATGCCTGCACTATCACTTCGTGTTCATCACGAAGTATCGCAAGCCGGTGTTGCGCGGCGAGATCGGCACGGACGTCCGCGACCTGATCCGTGAGATCTGTCGGACGCTGGACGTCGAGATTCTGCAGGGCATGTGCGGCCAGATCACGTGCATCTGCCGTTGAGCGTGCCGCCGCATCTGGCCCCGAGCCGGGTGATGCAACGGATCAAGGAGAAGGCGTCGCCTCCGCTGTTGCAGGACCGCCGGAAACTGCGGGCGGAGTTCTGGGGGCGGCACTTGTGGGCGCGCGGGTATTTCGTGTGCACGAGCGGCAACGTAACCGATGACGTGATCGCGCGCTACATCGAGCAACAGGACGTGGCGAAAGCCGGTGACGAGACCTTTCGGGTCAGCGAATAGAGTCGCCTTCGGCACGGCTCCAACTTCAGTCGACTTTAGTCGATACGAGAATCCCTCGCCTTCAGGCGAGGGTCGTTCAAGTCGTCGTGGCGTTCTGAGCTCGTAGCGGTGTTCTTTGGTTGATCGCAGTTTTCTTGGTTCGTCGCGGCGTTCTGAGGTTCGTGTGGGGCTCTGAGGTGCCGGTTCTGAGGTTCCCGTGGTGTTCTGAGGTCCCCGTAGCGTTCTGAAATTCGCGTGGAGTTGCGAGGTTCGCGTGGGGCTTGTGAGGTTCGTTGGTGGTGTTCCGAGGTTCGGTTGGTGGTGTTCTGAGGGGTGGTCTGAGGTTCGCGTGGGTGGTTCTGAGGTTCGTTGGTGGTGTTCTGAGGTTCGCGTGGGTGTTCTGAGGTTCGCGTGGGTGGTTCTGAGGTTCATGTGGGTGTTCTGAGGTTCATGTGGGTGTTCTGAGGTTCGCGTGTGTTCTGAGGTTCCGTCGTTGTGTTCTTGGTTCTTCGTTCTTCGTTCTTAGTTCTTAGTTCCGTCATGAGCCACGACGAAGAGGTCCTTGGCAAAGCCTACGACGCGCGCCTGATGCGGCGGCTGCTGCGATACTTGCGGCCGTACTGGCGATCCGTCCTGCTGGCGCTGACCGCCATCCTCGCCTCGGCGGCGCTGCAGCTTCTGCCGCCCTGGCTGACCCTGCAAGTCATCGACGTCTACATTCCGGCCCGCGACGGCGCCGGGCTCGCGCTCATCGGGGCGGTGTTCATCGCCGTGCTGGTCGGCGACTTCGCGCTCGAGTTCCTCCAGACCACCACCCTGCAGATCACCGGGCAGCGCATCATGTTCGACCTGCGCATGCAGATCTACGAGCATCTGCAGCGGCTCGAGGTGAAGTTCTTCGACAAACACCCCGTCGGGCGGGTGATGACGCGCGTCACGACCGACGTCGACGCCCTCAACGAGCTCTTCACCGCGGGCGTGGTGTCGGTGTTCGGCGACGTCTTTGCCCTGATCGGCATCATGGCGGCCATGCTGGTGCTCGACTGGCGCCTGGCGCTCGTGGCGTTTGCCGTCATACCGCTCATCGCGCTGGTCACGCACTGGTTCCGGGTGAACGTGCGCGACAGCTACCGGGAGGTCCGCGTGTGGATCGCCCGCATCAACGCGTTTCTGCAGGAGCACATCACGGGCATGGCGACCGTGCAGTTGTTCCGGCGCGAGCGGCCGAGCTTCGACGACTTCGACACCATCAACGGCGAACACATGCACGCCAACGTGCGATCGATTTTCTACTACGCCGTCTTCTACCCGGCGATTGAAGTCATCGGTGCGCTGGCGACGGCGTTGCTCATCTGGTTCGGCGGCGGCCGCGTGCTCGACGACACACTCACGCTCGGCACGCTCGTCGCCTTCATCCAGTATTCGCAGCGTTTCTTCCGGCCCATTCAGGACCTGTCGGAGAAGTTCAATGTCCTGCAGGGCGCGATGGCGTCGTCCGAGCGGATTTTCCAGTTGCTGGATACGGCTGTTGGGGCTGGTGGGGCAGGTCGGGCAGGTCGGGCAGGCGGGGCAGGTCGGGCAGGTCGGGCAGGTAGGCCAGGTAGGGCAGGTGGGGCGGGTGAATCCCACCAGCCCCCCGACCAGGCTGACCCGACCCACCCGCCCCACCAGGCCCACCCGCCCCACCAGGCCCACCCGCCCTACCAGGCCCACCAGGCCTACCAGCCCTACCAGCCCTACCAGCCCTACCAGCCCACGATCGCGTTCGATCACGTCTGGTTCGCGTACAAAGACGACGACTGGGTGCTGCGCGATGTGTCATTCACTGTCAACGCGGGCGAACGGATCGGGATCGTCGGCGCGACCGGCGCGGGCAAAACCACGCTCATCAGCCTGCTGCTGCGCTTCTACGACGTCAACCGCGGCCGCATCACGGTCGATGGCGTCGACATCCGCGAGCTGCCGCTCGACCAGTTGCGGGGTCTCTTCGGCCTCGTCCTGCAGGACGTGCATCTGTTCTCGGGCACGATCGGCTCCAATGTGCGGCTCGGAAACGCAACGCTCTCGGACGACGACGTCCGCGCGGCGCTGCGTGCGGTCAACGCGGACGCGTTCGTCGACGCCCTCGGCGGCATCGACGCCACTGTCGTCGAGCGCGGCGCGACGCTCTCGGTCGGCCAGAAGCAGCTCCTGTCGTTCGCCCGCGCGCTCGCCTTCAACCCGCCCGTGCTCGTGCTCGACGAGGCGACCTCCAGCATCGACACCGAAACCGAAGTCCTGATACGCGACGCGCTGAAAGTGATGATGCACGGCCGCACCACCATTGCCATCGCGCATCGGCTGTCGACGATTCAAGGCATGGATCGGGTGCTCGTGTTTCACAAGGGAGAGTTGCGCGAGCAGGGGAGGCACCAGGAACTGCTTGCCGAGCGCGGGATTTATCGACGCCTTTACGAGCTGCAATACGAAACACAGATTACGCAGATTACGCAGATCTAATGTTTCAGT
Organism: Vicinamibacterales bacterium; assembly: GCA_035512515.1. Taxonomy (GTDB): domain Bacteria; phylum Acidobacteriota; class Vicinamibacteria; order Vicinamibacterales; family UBA2999; genus JACCSI01. The sequence continues at coordinate 15,350 of DATKDY010000325.1, read as the reverse complement.
CGATTTCTCTCATGTCCACAGTTCCCGATGCTCCCGGACACGGCTCACCATGCGCGGGGGCTCGTCACATTCACCGCTCTCGAAAGCCTGCAGGAACACGAAGGACACCTAAGAATCCGATCGCTCAGACCCAGATATCGAACTCGGCGGCGTCAAGATGTTCAGATGCGGGCGAGTGAGAACGTGTGAGGAGTTCGAGTTCGTAGAAAGAATGAAAGAAAGGAAATCGTAATCTGTGTAATCTGCGAAATCTGTGTTGGCTATTGTGGCGGCGCGACGTCGGAGGGGGCAGGCCGCGCCGCAAGCGCCCGCGCTTTCTCGAGCTCACGCTGCTTGAACAGATCGTCCACGCGTGCCGGCCGGCTGTCCTGCGGATGCCATCCCAGACGCAGCACTTCGAGTTGAATCGGACGACGGCCAAAGCGGAGTGCCTCGTGGCAGCTCCACAAGTACAAATCGACCGTGCGTCCCTGAACGGCCGGTCCTGTGTCCATGATCGTCCAGATGCCATCCAGCTTGGGATCAGGCGTGCTGATGCGGACCACGGTGCCAACGGGCAGAAGGGCGGGATCGGCAGCGGCGATGCCGGTGCGGACGCTGACGCCGGACGCGGTCGTCTCGCCCTTGCAATACGCGGTGGCGGTGAATTGCAGACGAGCGCCCGGCTCGGTGATCCCGGCGGTGTCGGCCATGGTGGCCTGCCGTGCCGCGTACCGCGAGTCGCGAACGGTGGTCTCGTAGACGAACACGAATCCCACCGCGGCGCCCACGGTGGCAACGGCCTTCCACAAGAACGAGCGGCTAATCAGCATCAGAAATGTTCGAATCCCCTCGGAAGCGACTCACGTGCGCCCTGGCGCAGCAGCACGCGCACTCCCGCGTCTTTCGTCAACACGCCGATCCGTGTCAGCGCCGGTTCTTCGACGCGTGACCGCGCATGCCTGAGCCGTCCGCCGCCCGTGCGCGGGACGGCGAAGAGCAGCTCGTAATCGTCACCACCGCTCAGCGCGTGGAGCACCGCATCCTGGCCCACGGCCTCCCACCATGCCCGCGCCGCCGGCTCGATCGGCAGCGCCTCGGCATCGATCTCCACTCCGCAGCCACTCGCCTCGGCGAGCTGGCGAGCGGCGTCGGCGAGGCCGTCGCTCAAATCCATGGCGGCTCGCGCCGCGCCGGCTTGCGCCACGGCACGGCCCAGTCGCACTCGCGGTTCGGGCCGCAGGTAGCGGGCGATGCAATCGCCCGCAGCCCCTGCCTTCAACATCTCCAGACCCGCCGCCGCGGCGCCAATCGATCCGCTCACCCACAGGCCGTCGCCAGCCCGGCCACCGCCGCGCGTCAGCACCCGCCGCGGCCTGACTTCGCCGACCGCGGTGACATCGACGACCAGCGGTCCGGGGCTTTCGGTCACGTTGCCGCCAATGACCTCGCACCCAAACTGGCGGCCAAGGCCCGCGATGCCCGTGACGATCGCTTCGACGTCCGATACCAGCAGGTCGGCGGGCAGGATGAGCGACAGCAGCGCCCACGCCGGCGCCGCGCCCATCGCGGCCAGATCGCTCAAGTTGACGGCGAGCGCCCGGTAGCCAATGTCCTCGGGCGATGAAAACCGTCGATCGAAGTGCACCCCCTCCACGAGCGCATCCGTCGTCAGCACCGTTTGCGCATTGCGCGTCGGCGCCACGACCGCTGCGTCGTCTCCGATTCCAATGACGAGACTGGCTGACTGCCGGCCCGCCGTGCTCAACTTCGCTTGGATTCTGGCCACCAGGGCCCGTTCTCCAAGCTCCGATACCGTCACGTCAGGCCCTCGAGCCAAAGAGGGGGAAGGGTCCCGCTTTGCCGTGTGGGGAGGTTCGCTGAACCTGCATTAGCAGGTGGAGTCGCTGTAAAAGCTACGCTTCAGGCTTCCTCGCCACGGAGGCATGCACACCACGCAACTGTCGCAACTCGCTTGGGTTAAAAACATCGGCTCAGACGAGCCTCCGAACCATCACGAGCAAAGCAGGAACTGACCGATCTTAGGCGGGGTGCCGGCACGGGTCAAGGAGGGAACGCGCCGACGGGCGAAGGTACTACGAAGGTTTCTCGGGATTACCCACCAATTCCAGGGCCTGATCGACGATTCTTTCGAGCGCCGCGGCTCGAGCGGTCAGGACATCCGCGTCGTCGAGTTGCTGGTCGCGGATGCGGAAGAACTCATCCGCGATGTTGAGGGCGGTCAGCACCGCCATGCCTAACGTATCGCTCGCAGGAGACGCCTCGGCCGCCAGCCCCATCTTCCGGTCCACGTACGCCGCCAGATCCTGCACGTACTTCGGATCCAACGTCGTCCGAATCGGATAACGCTGCCCCTGAATCTCGACGTGAACGACTTTGGGTTCCGCCATGCAGCTGGGCCAAGGTCCCGGCCGGCCAGGCCTTGGGCCCCGGGGCCTCAGAGGTTCAATGCATCGAGCTGCTGCAGCATCTCGGATACTCGTGTCCGGATCTGATCGCGCTCGCCTCGCAGTTCCATCAGCTCAGCCGAGGCGTTCTCGGCCTCTGCCAGGCGCGCGCTGAGCGCTTCGACCTCGCGCTGCAGGCGCGCGTTTTCTTCGACGGCGCGGGCCTGTTCGCCGCGCAAGCGACCGATGACGCTGACGAGCGTCTTGATTTTCTCCTCGAGGCGATCGATGGGTTCAACGGCGGAGGGGGCGGCGGTCTTCGTGGCCATGCGTTATCTCTGAAGTGCTCCGAGTTTTGTCGTCAGATCCGCGACAATCCGATCGATTGCCATGTGGACCTCGGTATCCGTCAACGTGCGATCGGCAGCCTGGAAGGTGAGGCGGACGGCGAGACTGACTTTGCCTTCCGCGATGCCTTGGCCCTGATAGCGATCGAACTCTCGCACATCGACGAGCGTGTCCGGACCTGCGGAACGAATCGTGCCACGAACGGCGTCCGCAGACAAGGTGTCGTCGATCAGAATCGCGAGGTCGCGGATCACCGCCGGATGCCGCGGAAGCGGCGTGGCGAAGCGCGGACCCTCTGGCGCGCGTGCGCTGAGCGCATCGAGGTCGATCTCGACGACGTACACCGCGTCGGTTCCCGGCAAGTCCCGCTGCTCGGCTATTGATGGACTGATTTGTCCGAGCACTCCAACTGCGTGGCCTGCGACATGAAGCTCCGCCGTGCGGCCCGCGACAAGGTATGGACGAGTGGCCGCCACGATCTCGGCGCCGACGTTCATCGTCGCGCACACCTGCTCGGCAACACCCTTGATGTCAAAGAAGTCCACCTCGCGGCTCTTGCCGCGCCAGTGTTCGGGGGTTGCCGCCCCGGTCCAGGCCGCCGCCGCAGCGCGTGTTTCGCCAGCAGGCGCGAAACGGGTGCCGATTTCGAACAGGCGGACGTCACGCCGGCCGTGCCGCCGATTGTGGCTGACCGCATCGACCAGCCCCGGCAGCAAACCTGGCCGCAGCGTGGTGAACTTCTCCGACAGGGGGTTTGCCAGCACGACCGGCGCGTTGTCGATTGCATACGGCAAAGCGGCGGCGCTCTCGATGAATGCGAACGTGATCGCTTCGCTCAGTCCCATCGCGACGAGCGCGCGTCGAACCCGCGCATCGCGTGCGATGCGTGGATCTGAAGGTGGCGGCGCCTGCTCGACCGCTGGAAACGTGCTCGGCAGATGCTCGAACCCGTAGTGCCGGCCAATCTCCTCGATCACATCGACGGGGCGGTGGATGTCGACACGCCATCCGGGAATGCCGACCTGCCACGCATCGCCCGGCTGCGACATCGGTGTCGCCGCTTCGGGCGCACCCGCCTGCCATCCGCCCAGCGTGCGCACGCCGAAGCCAAGGCTCCTCAGAATGCGGACGGCATCGGCCTCAGGCACCTCCATCCCGAGGACGCGGCGGACCAGCGCCCCATTGAGCGTCAACTCCCGCTTCTCGTACGGCACCGGATGGCAATCCACGATCGGTCCGGCGGCCCGCCCGCCCATGGCCTCGAGCAACTGCAGCGCGCGCTCCATGGCGTGGGCCGTGCCGGTGAGGTCGGCGCCGCGTTCGAATCGATACGACGCTTCGGTTCGCAGTCCGAGCCGCTTGCTCGTCGCTCGAACCGATTTCGGGTTGAACCACGCCGCTTCGAAGACGATGCGTGTCGTCGCGTCGCTGACTTCCGAATCGGCGCCGCCCATGACGCCGCCGATGGCCTGCGCGCGCTCGGCATCGGCGATGACGAGCATCTCGGCGTCGAGCGTCCGCTCCTTCCCATCGAGCGTGCGGATCTTCTCGCCGGCACGCGCGCGGCGAACCACGATGGCCGGCCCGGCGAGCTTCGCGTGATCGAACGCGTGCATCGGGTAGCCGAGCTCGAGCAGCACGTAGTTGGTGATGTCCACGACGTTGCTGATCGGCCGGATGCCGCACGCGGTCAGACGCGACTGCATCCACTCAGGCGAAGGACCAACCTTGACGTCGGCAACCGCGGCGACATAGCGCGAGCACAGGTCCTGATCGGGGATGGAGACAGGGATCTTGGCGGCGGAGGGCGGCGCTTTAGCCCCGCCACGCTGAATCTCCTTCAACGGCAACTGATAGACCGTGGCGATCTCTCTCGCGATCCCCCGAATCGACAAGCAGTCCGGCCGGTTCGCCGTCACGTCGAAATCGAGCACCGCGTCGCCGTCCAGCGTCTCGATTCCTTCGAGCGCCAGACCACGCAGCGACATCCGCTCGCCGATCTCGCCGGGCGTTGCAGGCACGTCTACGTGCTCGCCAATCCAGGACAGCAGAACCTTCACTGTCCGAACTGCTCCAGGAAGCGCAGGTCGTTCTCGTAGAAGAGACGGATGTCGTCCACGTTCCACTTGAGCATCGCGACGCGCTCGAGGCCCATGCCGAAGGCGAAACCGGTCACCACTTCAGGGTCGTAGCCGACGTATTCGAAGACCGCCGGGTGCACCATGCCGCTGCCGAGAATCTCGAGCCAGCCGGTGCGCTTGCAGATGGCGCACCCCTTTCCCTGACAGCGGATGCAGCGGATGTCCACCTCCGCGCTGGGCTCGGTGTACGGGAAGAAGCTCGGACGGAAGCGCACATCCTGATCGGCGCCGAAGAGCGCGCGCGCCATGGACAGGAGCGTTCCCTTGAGATCGGCGAGCGTGATGTTTGGACCGACGACGAGGCCTTCGCACTGGTGGAACATCGGCGTGTGCGTCAGATCGAGGTTGTCGCGGCGATAAACCGGGCCAATGGCGATCAGTCGCACAGGCGGTTCGTGTTGCTCCATGTGGCGTATCTGCATCGCAGAAGTGTGCGTCCGCAGAAGACCACGGGGACCACGATCCACAGAAAACACAGAATTCGCAGAATTTCTTTTCTCTTTTAGATCAAGGTCATTCTGCGGGTTCTGTGGATCGCCAATTCGCGGGAGGGGCGTCGCCAGGTACAGCGTGTCCTGCATGTCCCGCGCGGGGTGTTCGGCGGGCATGTTGAGCGCCTCGAAGTTGTGGTAATCGTCTTCGACTTCAGGTCCTTCGAGGACCTGGTATCCGAGGCGGGTGAAGATGTCCTGCACCTCTTCGCGGACGAGGCTGAGCGGATGCCGGTAGCCGAGCAGTGGGAGGCGGCCCGGCAACGTGACGTCCACGGCGCCTGCCGGCCGCCGGGCGGCGCCGAGCGCGACCGCGCGCTCCGCGATTGACGCGTCGACGGTCTTCTTCAGTTCGTTGGCCAGGCGGCCGATGACACGCTTCTCGTCCGGCGCGGCGCGTCCGACGAGATCCATGAAGGCCGTCACCCAACTGCCTTTGCGCCCTGCCCAGCGCGTGCGCAGCGCCTGAAGCTCGGCGTCCGTACGGACCGCGGCCAACTCCTCCTGGAAGAGGAGCAGGGCGCGCTCGTGGCCAACGGACGGATCGATCGGGACCGACACTCTCGGACCCTACGCCGGCTGCTGGGTGGCTTCCTTGGCTTTGTTGACGAGGGCCGTAAAGGCGGCGGGTTCGCGCGCGGCAAGCTCCGCGAGACTCTTGCGATCGAGCGTGACGCCGGCGGCCTTGAGGCCGTTCATGAGCACGCTGTAGGACACGCCGTTTTCACGCGCGGCCGCGTTGATGCGCACGATCCAGAGGCTGCGGTAATCGCGCTTCTTCTGCTTGCGTCCGACATAGGCGTAGACTCCCGCCTTTTCGGCCGCTTCCTTCATGAACTTGTAAAGCTTGCTCTTGTTCTGGAAATAGCCCTTGGTGAGCTTGGAGAGCTTCTTTCGTTTCTGACGGCGGACGACGCCGCGTTTGACGCGAGGCATGCTGTGCTTTCTCGACGATCAGGGGGCCTTACGGCACTTGGCGCAGGTTGGGTGGCCGGACCGGCCGGGCCGAGCATGCTGGCCCCTACCTGTACCTGTTGCGACCATTGTGACTGGCAGCGGAAATGCCCTGATCGTCTGCTGCCGTGGATCGCGTTGGAGATGGACTGGCAGGGCAGGTGAGGCGGGTAGGCCTGGTGAGGAATCCCCCTACCCGCCCAACCAGCCCTACCTGCCCTACCTGCCCTATTTGTACGGGAGCATCCGTTCGATCTTCGCCTGATCCTGCTCCGACACCAACGTCGCCGCCCGCAAGCCGCGCTTCCGCTTCGTCGTCTTGCTCGTCAGGATGTGGCGCTTGAACGCCGACCCGCGCTTGAACTTGCCGGTCGCCGTCTTCTTGAAGCGCTTGGCCGCGCCGCGATGCGTCTTCAGCTTCATCTTCATTTCGTTTCCACTTCTTCCGCCGGACGTGGCGCAGCCGGGGCGGCCGGTCTGGGCTTGGCGCCTTTTTTCGCCGTCAGGATGGTGTGCATCTGGTTGCCCTCCATCCGCGGCTGTGTCTCCGGAATCGCCACCTCGGCGAGATCCGCAATGAGACGCATCAGAATCCGGTGACCGATCTCCGGGTGCGCCATCTCGCGCCCGCGGAAAAAGATCGTCGCCTTGACCTTGTCGCCCTCTTCGATGAACCGCTGGATGTGGTTCCTCTTGAAGGCGTAATCGTGCTCGTCGACCTTGGGCCGGAACTTGATTTCCTTGACCTCGACGACGTGCTGGTGCTTCTTGGCCTCGCGGGCGCGCTTCTGCTCCTGATATTGATACTTGCCGTAGTCCATGATGCGGCAAACGGGCGGCACCGCCGTGGGAGAGATCTCCACGAGGTCGAGCCCCTTCTGCCGGGCAATCGCGAGGGCTTGCGGCGGGGGCATGATGCCCAGTTGCTGACCCGCGTCGTCAATCACGCGAATTTCGCGAACGCGGATACGTTCGTTGATGCGGAGCCGGTCGTCGCGACGGCTTGGCCGATTACGATCGAAAGCTATAACACTACTCCCACAGAGGCGTTGACAGGGTTCCCCACACGGGGTTCCAAACGGCGGATACCGTGAACCTACTAAGATAGCGTCTTTTGGGCGACCTCGGCAAGTGCATCGGCGAGGAACTGGGTGGCGGGCCGGGCGCCGAGGTCGCCTTTCGCGCGGCTGCGCACCGCCACCGCCTGCTCGGCGGCTTCGCGATCGCCAATGACCAGCATGTAGGGGATCTTCTGCAATTGCGCCTCACGGATCTTGTAGTTGACCTTCTCCTGGCGGGCGTCAATCTCGACCCTGAGGCCGGCATCGGCCAGCTGCGCGCGAACCTGCTCGGCGTAGGATACGTGCCGGTCCGCAATGGGCAGCACGATGGCCTGGAGCGGGGCCAACCACAGCGGAAACGCCCCGGCGAAATGCTCGACGAGAATCGCGATGAACCGCTCGATGCTCCCGAAGATCGCCCGATGGATGACGACGGGGCGATGTTCGGCGTTGTCCGCGCCCGTGTATTTCAGGTCGAAGCGCTCCGGCATCTGGTAGTCGAGCTGGATCGTGCCGCACTGCCACTTGCGGCCAAGCGCGTCCGTGATGTCGAAATCGATCTTCGGGCCGTAGAAGGCGCCGTCGCCCACGTTGAGTACATAGGCTTGGCCGGAGCGCTCGAGCGCGCCCTCGAGCCCGGCCTCGGCGTCGTCCCAGGTGGCCACTTCGCCGAGAAACTTCTCCGGGCGCGTGGACAGCTTGGCCGTGTAGCTCAGACCGAAGTCTCCGTAGACGCGCTGGATGAGCCCGATCAGCGCTTCGACCTCCGCGCCGATCTGCTCCTGCGTCACGAAGCAGTGGCCGTCGTCCTGTGAGAACTGGCGGACGCGCGTCAGGCCCGACAGCACTCCCGAGGCTTCGTTGCGATGCAGCGGCGTCTGCTCATGGAAGCGGAGCGGCAGGTCACGGTAGCTGCGCATCTCGGTGCCGAAGAGCAGGAAGTGGCCGGGGCAGTTCATCGGCTTGAGCCCCATTTCCTCGTCGTCGGCCGACTTCACCAGGAACATGTTGTCCTGGTAGTAGTCCCAGTGGCCGGACGTCTCCCACAGCGCCTTGTTGAACACGATCGGCGCCTTGACCTCGACGTAACCGGCAGCAATCAGCACGCCGCGCATGTAGTTGCTCAGCGTGTTGTAGAGGACGGTGCCTTTCGGCAGCCAGAACGTGGCGCCCGGCGCCCACGGATGAAACGTGAACAGACCAAGTTCCTTGCCGACCCTGCGATGGTCGCGCTTCTTTGCCTCTTCGATTCGCTTCAGGTGCTCGTCGAGCTCTTTCTGCGTGAGAAACGCCGTGCCGTAGATGCGCTGCATCGGCGCGTTCTTCGCGTCGCCCTTCCAGTAGGCATTGGACGTCGTCAGCAGCTTGAACGCCTCGAGCCGGGTGGTCGAAGGGACGTGCGGCCCGATACAGAAATCGACGAACACGTCGCGGTCCTTGATCGTGTAAACGGAGACGTGCGACTGGCCGGCGGTCTTTTCTTCGATGAGCTGCACCTTGAGCGGTTCGCCGCGCTTCCTGAAGAATTCGATCGCCTCGTCGCGGGGCCACATCTGACGTTCGTAGATGAAGTCCTCGGCCGCGATCTCGCGCATCTTGCTCTCGATGCGCTCGAGATCCTCGGGCACGAACGGCCGATCGACGATGAAGTCGTAGAAGAAGCCTTCGTCGGTCGGCGGGCCGATGCCGCACTGGGCGGCGGGGAAGAGCGCCGTCACGGCCGCGGCCATCAGGTGCGCCGTCGAGTGACGCGTGACCTCGAGCGCCTCGGGCGATTTGTTCGTGATGATCTGGACGTTCGCGTCGGCGTGCAGCGGGAATGTGAGATCGACCAGACGGTCGTCCACTTTCGCGGCAAGAGCGGCGTCGGCCAGGCGCGGCGAAATGTCCCGCGCGATGTCCACGACCGGCGTGCCCGGCGGAACCTCGCGCACGGAACCGTCGGGAAGCGTGACTGAGATCTGAGACATGGGGATGTGCCGTCGCCCGCCTTCGCAGCGAGCTCTCTTCGGCAAGCAGCTTTCACGTGGCTTGCCAGCCGTAGCCCACGTCCGTCTGGCAGGCGTGGGCGAAGGCTGGTAGGCGCGGGTGGACTCGAACCACTGACCTCCTCCGTGTCAGGGAGGCGCTCTAACCAACTGAGCTACGCGCCTAGATCGGGGCCGCCGCCGACAGGCAAACGAAAAGTATAGCATGCCGGATCAGCCGGATTGGCCGTACGTGCGAACGCCCAGCGCGCGCTTGGGCGACACTGGGCGACAGTCGCTATGTTGTTTTGCCCGGCCTCCCGGCCGGGCGGTCGCCTTGACGCAGAAATCTTGACTCGTTTGATGAACATTGGGAGCCGTCAAGGCTCCCAGGGGGTCAGTTGATGCTCGTGTTCAGTTGACGGCGCTCTTGAGCGCCTTGCCGGCGACGAAACGCACCGCCTTGCGCTTGGGAATCTTGATCGGAGCGCCCGTCTGCGGATTGCGTGCGGTGCGCGCCTTGCGGTTGGCCGTCTTGAACGTGCCGAACCCGACGAAGGTGACCGTGTCACCCTTCTTGAGCGCCCTGGTGATGCCGGCGATCACCGACTCGATCGCCTGCGCTGCCGTGCTCTTCGAACCGTTGATGTCTTTCGCAACTTTCGCTATCAGTTCCTGCTTGTTCATCTGACCTCCTGATCCGCGCCGCGAGTCGTGCTCATGTGCGCCGTGCGTTCGGCTATCCGAACGGCGACGGCCGTCCGCGAACGCCGTCGCATCGCGTATCGAACCGTCAGCGGTTATACGCTCGTGATCAGAGCGAGTCAAGGACTAAAGGACTAACAGGACTCGCGCGAATCTACCGTGTCTCGAGATGTTCGATCGCGCGATCGAGCGTGACGTCTGGCGTGGGGGCGGGCTGACCAAACTCGATGTCGGGTTGTTCGACGGCGACGTCGGGCGCGAGGCCTTTGGCGTTGATCACCGTTTCATTCGGTGTGAGGTACTGCAAGTGCGTCAGCAGCATGGCACTGCCATCGGGCAGACGCACGAGGCGTTGCCGTGCGGCCCGGCCCAGCGTGCGCTCGCCAATCAAAGAGGCGCGCTTGTTGCCGGCCAGCGCCGCGGCAAACACCTCCGCAGCACCTGAGGTCCCGTTGTCTGCCAGAACAGCGACGGGCAGCGTGAGGCTGCCGTCGCCCGGTGTCGCCGCAATGGGATCTTTGTCCTTGCCGCGTTCCTGCCGGTAGGCGAGTGTACCCGCCGGCACGAACAACCGCGCGGCGGCGAGCCCGCCTTCGACGTCACCGAAGGCCGTGCCGCGCAGATCGATGACCAGACGGGTTGCCCCGTTCCTGGTCAGCGCCGCCACTTCCGCCTGCACCTGGTCGGCCGTCGACTTGCCGAATTCGGCGATGCGGAGCGCACCGACTCCGGGCTGCACCATGCGTCCACGCACAGGCGCGGGCGGCAGGACTTCGCGCACGAGTTCGACCGTGTGCGGCTCGGCGGCGTTGCCGCGCAGCACCGTCAGGGTCACCTTCGTGCCGGGTTTACCGGTCAGCAACCGCATCCCTTGATAGACCGATGCGTCGCGCGTCGACTGACCGTCGATGGCGCGAATGTAGTCGCCAGGACGCAGGCCGGCCCGCGCCGCCGGAGAGCCATCGAGCGCCGCGACCACGCGCAAGTAGTACTGCCGTGTGATCTCGAGCCCGGTGCGCCCGGTGGCCAGCGATTCGTTCCGCTCGAAGGCCTTGACCTGTTCAGCGTCGAGATAGGCGCTGTCGGGATCGAGACCGTCGGCGAGCCCGTGCATGGCGCCGTGCATGATCTTGTCGGGCTGCACTTCCTCGACGTAGTTGTTCACGATGAGAGTGACGACGTCTTCGAAGATGCGGAGGAACTGATAGCTCTCCTGCTGCGCCATGGCGCGGCCCATGAACCCGCCAATGACGGCAAAGGCGAGAACGGGCACCGAGATCATCAGGACGAGCAGGCGGCCGCGCGACTTCATCGAGAGCTCCTGAGCCATTGTACGGGATCGACCGGGCGGCCGTCGATGCGCACCTCGAAGTAAACGACGGGCTGCCCCGAAGGGTTGCGGCCCGCTCGTCCCACCATCGATCCCCGATCGATGCGTCCGCCCGGCTCGGCGGCCGTCTCCTCGAGATGTCCGTAGAGCGTGAACGCATTGCCGCCGTGATCGAGAATCACCAGCGTGCCGAAGCCGACAAACGGCGACGCGAACGCGACCGTGCCGCCGTGCACCGCGCGGACGTCTTGTCCGTCCGCGGCGGCGATCTCGATGCCATGGCGAGTGATCGTCGTGCCGAAGCGATCGCGGTTCGGTCCGAACCGCGTGACGACGCGGCCGTTGACGGGCCATTCGAGCGTGCCGCGAAACGGTGCCAACGGCAGCGCCACCGGCGTCTCGCTCGGCAGGCCGTCCACCTGCCGTTGCAACTCTGTGGCGGCGCTCTGGAGCTCTCCCACATACCGCGCCGCCAGATCCCGGCGGGCATCGAGATCGTCGATCCGCCGGTTGTGAGCTGCGACCGCGGCATCGAGCGCGCGCCGCGCCTGGGCCGCCTCCGCCTGGGCACGGGCCATGGCTGCCCGGCGCTGTTCGAGGTCGGCCATCGCTTCCTGTGCGGCGTGAATGGTGCGCCGATGCTCATCGAGCCGCAGGCGATCCAGCCGCGCGACGGCGGTCACGCCGCGGCTCATGCGGCCGAGCGCGCGCAAGTCGTCGGCGGCGAGCAGAAGGCGGACGTAGCCGGCGCGACCGCGCTTGTAGATCTCGACCAGGCGTTCGCGCACACCCGGGGTATTCGCCACGCGTTCGGCCTCGAGCGCGGTCAGACGTGCGGCCGTTTCGGTCAGGGCGGTCGTGACCACGGCGAGTTCGGCATCGGCCCTGGCGAGCGCGTGTACTCGAATCTCGCGGTCGATCTGGAGCGTGCGCAACTCACCCAGCAGCGTGCCCGTTTGTGCGGCGAGGCGGTCGGCTTCGCGTCGCAGTTCGCGCATTCGCTGCTCGGCACGCGCAAGCGCCGCGGCCGGCCCGGGAGGCGTCTGGGCCTGTGCCACGAGGCACATCGTGAGACAAGTGACTGCAGCGATGTTCGCTGTCCGCGACCACACGTGGATAGACTACCCCGCGCGCCACCGAACTCCACAACGACTTGCGAGCCTCAGACTCTCGAGCATCTCTAAACGAGCGGGGCGGAGGCGGACCCGACGTACCACCCTTGCAGAATCTGCCGGGGAGGGTACGAAACCGTAAGGCTTCGTGGGGGTGTCTCGCCCCGATTTCCCAGATCTGCTGCGCCATCCCGGGCTGGACTGCGTAGGGGCGTGAATCCAGCTCTCCCGGAACACGCCTTGCCCTACGACTGAGCATGCGTCTGTTTCCATTGCCCTCAATCGTTCTCTCAGTGCTCTTTGCCTTGGCGCTGGCGTCACCGGTGCACGCCGACTCGCTGACGCTGGCGTGGGACCCACCGAGCGACACGACGACTGTGGGCTACATCATTCGATACGGAACCGAGGCGGGCAAATACACCGTCAGCCTCGACGTGGGGTTGGTGACCACGCGCCAGATCGATGAGCTCACGGACGGGACGACGTATTTTTTCGCGGTGCAGGCGTACAACAGCAATCGTGACCGCAGTGCCTTGTCGTCGGAGGTGTCGGGTCTGGCCGGCGGCTCGGGCGGCGGACCGGAGGGCGGGCCGGGCGCAGGACCGACGTCGGTCGTCGCCTCCATTCGGGACGGGGGCGTCATCGACATCGCCTGGCTTCCCGCGCCAGGGACACCGGCCGGCTATCGCGTTGAAGTGGGAACGGTCTCGGGCCACACGGTGTACAGCGCCTACGTCGCCGATGCCGCCATTACGTTCGACATCAGGGATCTGCCGGCCGCAGCGTATTTCATTCGCGTGCGGACCTTCACCAATGGCGCGTTCACCGCGCCGTCCGAAGAGGTCACGGTCGCCGCGACGGATCTGCCCGTGGCCCCGCTGCCGCCCGCGGACGGGTCATGTGTGGCACCGCCCGGAGCGCCGCGACACCTTCGCGGCTCCGCCCTCGACACCAACGTGCACCTGGCGTGGCAGCACGGTGCCGGGCCGGTGACGACCTACGTGCTCGAAGTCGGGTCGTCGCCGGGTCTGCGCGACCTCATGATGCTGGCGCTCGGCCCGGGCACGGAGCTCCGTGGATCAGCGGCGCACGGGACCTACGCCGTACGCCTCGCGGCGGTCAACGATTGCGGCTGGAGTCTCTGGGGAACAGAAATGCTTGTCGTCGTCGGAACCGTGCCGGGCGCGCCGGCCTCGCTGTCGCAGGACGTGACGGGCACGCTCGTGAACTTGTCGTGGTCGGCCCCGACTGGCGGTGCGCCCGTGACCCGGTATCTCATCGAAGCCATGACGGCCTCCGGGCCATTCGCCTATGACACGGCCTCACCGGCCACCGCCTTCTCGCACATGAATACCCCGCCGGGGTCCTACGTCGTCACCGTGCGCGCGGGCAACACCGCGGGTTTCGGACCGCCGTCAGCGCCAGTCACCGTGGTCGTCCCCTGAAAGGGGGCCGACCGCCGCTTCGACCGGGGGACCTGGACCGAGTCTTGGCGCCCCAGTGTCTCAATCCAGAACGTTCGTGTGTCTCATTCTGGAACTCGGCCCTTCCTGGGTTGATCGCCCAATTCCCATGAGTTCACTCAGAGGCAGAATTATTTGCCATTTTGCGTGAAGAAGGTTCATTGAGTGGTTGATTTTCTTCTCCTTAACGCTAGAATCTGTCCATCCCTGGACTGAGAGTCCTATCGAGTCCGGTCGGTTGGAAACCCAGGCGCAAGAACGCGGATCGTTTGTCGGACAGCAGGCGAGGGCGAGAAAAGGACCATGAGAAGCAACCTCACGATGTTGGGTGTCAGTGGCGCCATTCGCGGTGTCGAGGAAGAAATCGATTACGCCGCGCGCTCAGGCGCCAAGGTGTTGATCACGGGCGAGAGCGGCGTCGGCAAAGAAGTGGTCGCGCGTCTGATTCACGCGCGCGGCAGCCGCCGCAATGCGCCGCTGGTGCCGATCAACTGTGCGGGCATTCCCGACTCGCTGCTCGAGTCGGAACTGTTTGGCCATGTGAAAGGTAGTTTTACCGACGCGCATCGCGACAAAGCGGGGTTCCTCGAACGCGCCGAAGGCGGCACCGTGTTCATGGACGAAATCGGCGAGATGAGCCTGCGCATGCAGGCCCTGTTGCTCCGGTTTCTGGAGACCGGTGAGATTCAGCGTGTCGGCTCGGACCGTCACATCCCGAATCTCGATGTTCGCGTCATCGCCGCGACCCACCGGCGGTTGATCACGCTCGTGGCCGAACGCAGCTTCCGTGAGGACCTGTACTATCGCTTGAACGTCATTCACATCGAGGTCCCGCCGCTGCGCGAGCGTCGCGAGGACATTGTCATCCTCCTGCGGCACTTCCTCACCGATTTCGGTGCCACCTACGACTTGCCGGTCCCGGAGCTGTCCGTCGAGGCGACCAAGAGCCTCACCGATTATCACTGGCCGGGCAACGTCCGCGAATTGCGCAACGTCGCCGAGCGCCTGATCCTGCGTCGCTCGGACGGGCGCATCGAGAACGACGCGGTGGTGCGAGAGATCGGTGGCGGCACGGCCACGGCGCGACGGCCGGCACGCACGGCGAAGAACGATGTGCCGACCTCGCAGGTCCTGTTCGAGCGCATCCTCAAAGGCGGCGCGTCGTTCTGGTCCGTCGCGTACGAGCCCTTCATGGCGCGCGACCTGACGCGGAAAGACATCCGCGACCTCGTCCGCCTCGGCCTCGAACACACACGCGGCAACTACAAGCTGCTCGTCACGACGTTCAACATGGCGCCCGAGGAGTACAAGAAGTTCCTGAACTTCCTGCGCAAGTATCAATGCCATGTGCCATTCCAGGGTTTCCGGATGGTCCAGGCGCAGTTGCCCGA
>DATKDY010000324.1:0-115523 GCA_035512515.1 Vicinamibacterales bacterium | reverse complement strand
GCGCGGCGCACCCATGAAGATCGGGTGGCTGTTGGAGCATCAGTACAGCGCCGACGGGCTTTCGTTTGCGGGATTGAAGGGCCAGGATGCGGCACGCGTCCAGGTGCTGAGTCAGGCCGCGGAACGGGCGGGATGCGCCGCGTACCTTGGCGTCGTCCATATCGAGGAGACGGGTCCGGCCGAGCCCCATTTCGACCTGTACGGGTACGGCCGTTCGCGTTTCGGATGGCACGATGAGGACACGTCCGACGAGGACAAGGATCTCGATGAGCGGGGGCACGACGCGGTTCGCGACGACTTCGATGTGATCGAGGTGTCAGATGCCTGGCAATACGTGGATCACTGGGTAGACGCCCAGAATCGATCCGTCGATTTCGGCAGGCTGGCCCTGAGGGAAAACGAGCTACTGCCAGCCGGCGCCCTGGACGATGCCGTTCCCGACGAGCAGCGGCTGACCGAAGCCACTGGCAACGAAGGAGCCAGTTTTGAGCCGTCCTACCGCCGCGCTGCTCTCGTCATGTGGCCTCGCAATCGTTCCGCTGACGTGCTGCTGCAGGGAGGCTTGCGCGCGGTCATGCCGTATCTGAAGGACATCGCCCGGCGCGGCAGCCTCCCGTCTGCGTCACGAGCGGAGCAAGCGGCGGCTCGTTCGATCGCAAGCCGGATCCTCAGGGCGTGGAAACGCGAGCTTGCCGTTGCCAGCGGACTCATGGATGGGGAGGAACCGAGTCGACCCGACATGGTCACGGTCCTCGGCCAACTGGGGGATGCCGCGCTTCTCGAGGCGTTCGTCAACGACATCGTAATGCGAACATACGACGGCCGCGAAAACGAAGCGCTGGCCGCCAACGCGGCCTTGCTCAGCCCACGAAGGGCGGGTGAGTTGTTCGCCAGCTTGGCGCGCGCTCACGTACCGTCGCATCGTGGAGAATGTGTGGATCTGCTTTCGCGCCTTGTCCAGGAACAAGATCGAGCACCCGACTCGGCGTGGCCGGGCGGATTGCGGAAGCTTGCCGCGGCGATCATCGAGGCGCTCCCAAAACGACAGAAACATACCGCTACGTCTGATCTGGATTACGGGCTGGGGCGCACGCACGATATTCGGAGACCCACCGAGGCGGACGCGGAGATGGTGCTCACGCTCCTCGACAGCCTTGCGGCCATCGATGCCCCGGACCTGCGCCGCGTCGCGTGCGACGCCGTCGCGACCGCCCACTCATTTGACTCGGCCCGAGTGATCGTGGCGGCGCTCTCGCTCACGCGCGTGCGAGCCCGTAGATCCATTTCCGCGGATGACGACTACCAGTACCTGTGGCATCGCGCCGCGACGATTCTGCTGGCCCGCAGTGAGCGTCCGCCGGAAGCTCCGAAGGACTGGCGTCAGAAGGGGAGGATCCGCTGCACGTGCTGCGACTGTCGGGCGCTGCAGAAGTTCGTGCTCGACCCGATCGAGCGAACGCATCGCTTTCGGCTACGCAAGGATCGGCGGCGGCATTTGCACGAGAAGATCCAGCGCCACGGTTTGGACATGACACACGAAACCGAGCGCCGGGGGTCGCCGCAAACCCTCATCTGTACGAAGACCCGCGGCGCCTACGAGCGGCGATGTGCCGAGCACAAAGCTGACGTGACGGCAATGGCCACGCTTCTTCGCATCATCGATGGAGCGCGGGGCGAGCTCGCGACGCTCGCAGCGCGGATGGCTGACGCCACGGGGTCCAAGCTGGAATGAGCTCTGAGACCCAACGTCCATGTTGACAATCGGCGCGTTGGGTGAGTGGTTTGTGGCATAGTCAATCACGGCATCGATGTCGGCCGCTGGAACGCTAGTTCGGTTGTCGCGACTGTGCAGCCGACCCGAACTTCCTTTCGGCGACGCAACGCTCAAGGGAGAACGCGCTCGTCGGCGCCTCCCAGCGGTCGTGCGCAAACCTATCCGATTCGATGTCCATGCCAGCCTCGGCGGCCAATCGGTCAGCGAGCCAGGTCCCGTCGTTCAGGAACGCAGTTTCACAACGTTTGGTCCGGTCGTGGATGGTATCGAACGAATACCTCGACTTCGGTGTGTTCCCCGAGATGGACGGGCTGCCTGTAGGCTGCCGACAATCACGACATCGGCCCGCTGTGGGCATTCGTCCGCTCGTGATTGCTCACGTGTCGGTGTCCCGCCGCCGCGAACGTCTTGACGGTTGACCACTCGGCCCGAAAGGCGCCCGGGGTTGGCACTGTCAGTCTTGACGGTTGGCCACTTGGCGCCGAAGGCGCCACCGGGTTTTGAACTGACAGTCTTGGCGGTTGGCCACTTGGCGCCGAAGGCGCCACCGCTGGTGGTGCTACGGCGCGGCGAGCGAGAGGTGAAGCGTGTACTCCGCGCGGACGTAGTGCGCACCCACGGCTTCGTAGATGCGAATGGTGGGGAAGTTGTAGTTCTGCGTCTGGCACTCGGCGACCCCGTCGCGCGCGTGGGCCCAGAGCGTGCCGGCCCGAATCAGCCCCGCATAGGCTCCCGGCGTGTCCGTGCGGCACGCGCCCAACCCTCCCCCGAACACCGGCACGCCGCCCACGGACGACACCGGCTCGCGACGGCGGAAGCCAAGAAAGCCGAGCAGTTGGCCTCCCGCGCCTTCGGAAACCAGCATGGTGTCCGCCATCGTCATCGCGACCGACTGCCGCGCCCACTCGACGTAAAACGCATCGGCGCGTTCGTCCGGGATGTGGGGGTCGAGGTGGAAGCGGCCGCGGAAGCCACGGTACGCCTCGGTGGCGATCCGGACCAACTCGTCGCCATCCTCGGCACGGAAATCACGAATGACGCCGACTTCACGAACCGGATTGGGCGGCTCCTTACGCGGGCGCGTCGTGTAGGTGACGAGCGCGTCCATCAAGCGAAACCCGTGCGCCTCGAGCAGCGTCGTCAGTTGGATGTCCGCGACGTCGGCCCGCGCGCTGACATGGCGCACGTCGCGCGCGCGCATCGCGTCGAGGTACGCGCCGAGCGCCCGGTGATCCGGATCGCCGCCGGCCGCGAGCAGATAGTCCAGGCGTGCCATCGGAAGACCGAAGAACGCGCTGTCCCACGCCAGCGTCCGTCCGACCGCGACGGAGTGTCCGTCGCCGGATGTGACATGCAGCACGATGCCATTGGAGTGTTTGAGCGTGGCCTCGATCTCGGCCAGCATCACGGCGCGTTGCGACTTGCGAGGCAGAACCCGGTAGTTGCGATAGGCCTTGAACGGATAGAGATCGACGAGCGGTTTGACAATGGACAGATCGTCGTGATCGAGCTGGCGAACGATCAAGGCGCGGCTCCGTCATCGTGCACACGCCGCACCAGGTAGAACGGCCGTCCCGAGCTCTGGCGGTAAATCCGTTGGATGTAATCGCCAGCCAGTCCGAACAGCGCGAGCAGGGTCGCCTGGATTGTGAGCAGGAACATCCAGACGCCAAACGCCACCAGCGCCGGTGACACGCCCGGCAGCGAGCCGATCAGGACGAGCGTGACGGTGCCTACGAACAGCAGCGCCGCAAGGGCCGACGCGATCACGAACACCCACGCAAACACGTCGCCGATGGCGTTGACGAAAAAGTCCATGAAGAGGCGCACCAGCCCGGTCGCCGAATAGGACGATCCCTGCCGCTCGGGGCGGGGACGATGCTGGACTTCCACTTCCGTGACGCGGCGGGCGACACGGACGGCAATCGGTTTCAGGAAGCGCCGCAGCTCGCCGAACGGGGCGAGGCTGCGTGCCACATCCTCCGTGAAGGCATTGAGCGGGCAGCCGATGTCTCGCAGTTCGACGCCGGCGAGGCGGCTCACGATGGAAGTCGTGACACGGGAAAACAAGCGGCGCGCGCCGGGATCCTGACGGTGGATACGCACGCCGCTGACCAGATCGTAGCCGCGCGTGAGCGGTTCGATGAGTCGCGGGATGTCCGCGGGATCGCACTGCAGATCCGCGTCCAGCGTCACCAGATACCGCCCACGGGCGTGCGCGAAGCCGGCCGTGAACGCCGCGTGCTGTCCGAAATTGGCGGCGAGCTCGACGATGCGCACGCGCGGGTCCGTCGCCTGCAGGCGGCGCAGCACGTCGATGGTGTCGTCCACTGACCCGTCGTCCACATAGATCACCTCGGCGCCGCCCTCGAGCCGATCGAGTACTGGCGACAGCGCGTCGTGGCAGTCGCGCACGAGCTCTCGGCCGTTGAACAGCGGCACGATGACCGACACCCGCGGGCTGCTCATGAGGCCGGGAGGATCCGTACGCGATGAATGGCGATGCGATGGTTGCCCGACGTCACAATCGAGAGCCGATTGTAGCCCGCGCGCAGAACGCGGCCAACGTTTGCCGCAGGAACAGGCAGGCGCGCCTCCGTCGCTGTGACCGGCGAGACGTGGGCACGGCCAATGGGATGTCCGTTCAACTCGAACGTCAGTTCCGTGGCCGTCGAGGGCGCTCCGCCGCGGGCGGTCGCCAGCACCTCGACGACCAGGTCTCCGGACGAGGGCTGGAGGGGGAAGGCGAGCGTGGCGCGCTCGGCGTTCAGCCAGCGAAACGGCCCTACCTCGTTGGCGCCTGGCGGCCCCCAGCCGTCGAGCAGAAATCGCTCGGCGCCGCGCTCGATGGTCAGTTCGAATTGCTCGCGCCGTGGCTCGGCCGAAAGCACATCGTAGCGATCGATCGGTACACCTTCCCGCCACGCGAAGAGGACGTTGGCCGGGAACGCGAAGGGGTAGATGTAGGGCGCACGCGTGTGGACGTCTGCCTGCTGCAGGACCATTGCCGCAAAGCTCACGGGGGCATCCTTGGGGATCGTGCCCGCCGTGTATTGCACCATGAGCCAGTAGTTCCAGACGATCGCGAATGTCACGAGCGGCGCGACGGCAGCCAGTGGGCGGCGGCGGGCCCACTCGATGGCCTGCGCGAGGCCGGGGGCGAGCAGGGCGACGGCCGCGGTCAGGTCCGACCCGGTCAGGAACCAGAGCACGAGGAGCGAGAGCGACGCGGCAGCCCAGAACGCGTTCTGCCGGATGTAGGCAAACGTGCCGACCAGCGCGACGTACGTCGCCGGCGTCAGTGAAAAGAACCCCCGGTCCGGGCCAAACAACGATGGAGGCGCTCCACCCTGCACGTAGTGCGCGACGACAGGAACGATCGCCGCCGCAATCCACGCCGTGTAGATGATGACGTTCGACTTGAGGCGCGCGGTCTCGAAGGTGAGAGCGGCGACCAGCGTGAACGCGACCACGTCAAGCCAGGTCGCGCCGGTGATGGCGGAATAGAGCGACGTCCCGGCGAAGCAGAGCAGCGTGCTGAGAAGGGCGACGCCAGGATCGAAGTCGCGGCGAAGGCCCCGATAGACGATGAACAGCCCGGCGGCGCCGGCAAGATAAGCGGTCAGGGGGACATTTTAGCGCGGCTGAGAGCCAGCGCTGTGGTCAGGGCACGAACAGGACGACGTCTGTGCTTGCCGGGCCGATGACGAGCCCGTTGCGTGCCTTGATGCGAACGTAGTAGATGCCGGGGCCAGGCCGGGGCACAGTCACCGAGTAGAATTGCCCGCTCACCTCGGCTGTGCCAAGGTCCGCGAGCCCCAAGGCGCTGCCGGCCTCGACGATGAACGCCTCGGGAGCTGGTGCGCCGGGAGCCAGGTTCCACGCGGCGGTGGCGAGGTTGCTCGTGAGCGTGAGCCGCAGATCCTGCGGCGCGGCGGGCGTCCCGCTCACGCCAGCGAGGAAGAAGGCTTCGTTGGAGGTGCTACTGGTGCCACATCCGTTCTGTGCGCGCAGGCGCACGAAGTATGACCCGAATGGGACGAACGCCTGGACGTTGGTTTGCGGGCCTACCGGCGCGTTGTACAGATTGATGCCGCCGCTGGCCGATCCGGCTTCGACGACATAGGACGCGACGTTGCCGAGCGCGGGGGGCTCCCAGTTGAGGAGCACATGCGTTCCGTTGACCCACGCGTTGAGGTTACGCGGCGGTGTCGGGATGCCACAGGTGGTCGTGACGCTGAAGCTGCCCTCGGCGGAAGCGGGACTGCTCACCCCCGCGGAGTTGATGGCGTAGACACGCCAGAAGTAGTTTCCGAGGCCGAGTGTCGTGTTGAATCGAATGATGTTGCCAACATCGCCGTCGAAGACATTCGACAGCCCGGAGGCGGTGCCGATCTGCAGCCGGTATCGCGCTGAATCCGCCGAATCCCAAAGCAAGCTGACGTCCATGCCCGACACGAAGGATAGAGGATTCGTCGGCGTCAGAGGGGTATCACTGCCGCCCCCGCCCGCTTGTCTGAAGTTGGCGAGGTCCTTGACCGCCAGCCTCTGGTCACCGGGAAGGTTGAGCACAATTTCCGCCGGCCCCTGACCCGCGAACAGCGCCCTCACGTTGACCGTGGTCCGATGGTGCTCGACGACCGCGGATGAGATCGGGGGCAAAGCGGCAAACGCGGTGAAGCCGTCAGCAAAGACGGAGGCCTCGAACAGGGGTGGCTGGACCCCAGTCGACTGGACTCCATGGACCGGGGACCCGAATGGAATGGCAAGGGCGAGCACACCAATCGTCACTGAGATGCGGTTGAAAACCATCATTGCGCTCCAACGTATCGGCGGGTCGGGACGTGATGATAAGCGCAAGCGCCGGCGCTGGTCGAGCCGAGTAGTCAGGCTGCGTGATGGCGTGAAGGTGCGAGAAACTACGGGACCGTGATGACCTGCTCATTCGATGGCGCGCTGGTCCCGCAGGCGTTCTGCGCGCGCACCCGGACGAAGTAGGTCCCGGCAGGCGCGGGCGTGCCAACCGACGTGACTGGCCCCACCGGCGCCACGAGCAGATCGGCAAGTCCCGCGGCTGAACCGACCTCGCCGATGTAAGACACAGGGCCTGACCCGGTTGCGGGCGGTGTCCACGCCAGGGTGACGTGGCTGCCGGTGACGCCAAAGATGAAGTTGCGCGGCGCGGAGGGCGCGATACAGGGGGTACCCACGATGAACTGCGCTTCGGCGGACGGACTGCTCGCGCCGGCACTGTTCATCGCGATCACGCGCCAGTAATACACGCCGTCGGCCGCCATCCCCGAGGCCGACGTGGCGCTACCGGTAGACGCGTTGAACAGATTCGCCGCGCCAGGCACAGAGCCCACTTGCAAGACGTACCCGGACGCTGCCGAGGACTGGACGATTCCACCGTCGGATAACACGGCGTCCCATGCGACGGTCACCGCGTTGCCGACAACCGACGAACGAAGCCCGGTCGGAGCGTGTGGCGGTGTAATGGTCGGCGGCGGCAGGGCCTGCCTGAAATTCGCCACGGTGAAAGCCGCCTCGTTGAGCGAGCGGGAATTGTCCTGCGTGCCGGTGCCTGTCGGCCCGCCGTTGAATCCGACCGTGGGGTTCGAAAGGTTCAGGATGCGACCGCATGACACGCTCTCGCACCCATACGCCATCACGGTGCGGAACTGGCGAACGGAATCCTTGAACCCGCGTGCGAAATCCGTCCACCCTCCGTAGGCGCCGTCCTCGGGCGCATGGTGGGCGCCCATGTTGTGACCCATTTCGTGGGTTGGCGTGTACTGTGCGGCGCAGGCGATATCGGCAACGCTGTAGGCAGGGAAGCTCGAGGAACCCGGTGGGCTGAGCAGATACCCCACGCCGCAGGTGCTCAAATCCGGGCTGTTCACCAGCAACTGCACCAGGTCGGCGCGCAACTCGTCGCGTAACGGCGCCGCCTGGGTGCGCAGCGTCGCGAGGTCCGCCGACATGCCGCACGCCACATCGGTCGACGGGCTGCACGCGGGGGCTTCGACGATGGCAATCTCTCGCGCCGTCGCCACCAGCCGAACGCGCGGCAACATGCCGCTGCGGGCAAACGCCGTGTTCGTATCGCTGATGATCTGCGAAATCAGTGATTCGATGCTCGCCGTTCCACCCCGCTGAGCGCGCGCCGAGGGTGTGTAGAGCATCAGCACGTCGATCGTGCTCCCGTCATCGGCGGCGACGTCCATGGCGTCGAGGTGCGGCGCACCTGAACCTGCGATCGCGACCGGATCCCGCTCGTCGCCCAGCCTCGTGATATCAACCTCCTCGAGGACGTAGGACCCGGGGACGTCGGTACGAATCTGATAGGTCGTCCCGATGGCGTTGATGAGTCCCGACACGAACCCGTCGCGTTCCGTGACGACGACGTGGCTGTCTGGAATGTTCTCGATGGCGCCGACCCACGAGCGAAATCCGGCGGCATCGGTGTCGAGCCGTTCGAATCGTGCGGTCCAGGCATGCTCGCCAGTATCCAGAAACACCCGCGCCGCCGCGCCTTGCGCAGCGAAGAGTCTGTCGATCCGCAAGCCGACTTCCGCGCGGCGGACGATCGCTGCCCGTCCGTCCGCAGGCACCGACCCGCTGACCGCCGCGGTCGCTGCGCGATGGACAAACAGCGGTTCAGCCACTTGCGCCGCGGACGGAAGAGCCGCAAGCGCAGCTACGGCGGTCAGGAGCAGCAGGCGCATCATGGGATGGTCACGACGACTTCATTGGAGCTGCTCGCACTGGTTCCACAGGCGTTTCGCGCCAGCATGCGGACATAGTACGTCCCCGGCGGCCCGGTCCCGCTCACCGTCGTCGTCAGACCGACATCGGAGACGAGCAGGTCCGCTGCTCCTGGCCCGCTTCCGACGACGAGGATATAACCGGTGGCGCCACCGGCGGACGCTTGCCACGTCAGCGTGACTGCGGAGCCGTTTCGCGTTGCGCTCAAGTTGGTCGGGGCGGCAGGCAAGGGACAGGTCACCTGCACGACGATCTCGTTTGACGCATTCCCGCTGCCAAGGGCGTTTCGCGCGCGCACGCGAACGTAATACGTGCCGAACGGCACGCCGCCGAAGGCAATGCTCGTTTGCGGGCCGCTGGTGCTGGTCAAGGCGAGGTTCGACAGACCGGGCGCCGACCCGGCTTCGATCACGTAATTCGACACGGGTCCGCCGGACAGCGGCGCGCTCCAGTTGAGCCCGACGGTTGTGCCGGAGACAGAGGCCAGGAGATTTGCCGGCGCGCCGGGCAGGACGAAATTCACCGCCGCGGTCACTTCGTTCGACGGGTTGCCAGTTCCCGCAGCATTCTGCGCGCGCACGCGGACGTAGTAGAAGCCAGCGGGAACGTCGGTGAAACCAACCGCTGTGACTGTGCTTCCGGTCGCCACGCTGGCGAGATCGGTCCGGCCGGGCGCCGATCCGGCTTCGACGACATAGGTCGCGACCACGCCGCCGAGTGTGGGGGCGGTCCACGTGAGCGAGACCGACGTGCCGGACACGGTGAGCGAGAGATTTGACGGCGTCCCGGGAGGCGTTCCCGGCAGACCCGTCGGATACAGGTTGCGGACGCCGGCCCGATCGTCGCCGGACAGCGCGGACGGACCGCTGGCGCAGGAGCCTTGCGGGTTCGGCCACATGATGGCAGAGGAATCGGTCGAATGCGCCAGGCCGATTGCGTGCCCCAGATTGTGCGTGAGCGCGTCCTGAAAGCAGCCGCGCTCGGCGAGGCTCGAGGAGTTGTTCGGCGGCAGGACGACGGCGCCCTGGATGATCTTCGTGTAGTTGGCGCCGTTGATGGTGCGATAAATCGGCGTCATGTACGCGCCGCCAATGCCGACAACGGAGCCGCTGGACGCGACTTCGCCGCAGGGATCATCGAACGTGATCGAAATCCGGCCGTCCCCTTCAAACGTGGCCGCACACCGCGCGCCGCGTGTGCTCCCCCGTTCGAGTTGCAGGTTCATGCCCGAGGTATTCCACAGCGCGAGCGCGGCGTTCAGCTCAGTGAGCCCGCCGCCGAGCCCGCTCGGGAAAGCCTCGTAGTCCACGACGATTGGAATGTTCGAATCGGCCTCGTGCCAGCGGCCTGGCCCGCCGTCCGAGGGCGGCAGATAGCCGTATTCCGCAGAGCGGGCATTGAATTCCGCAGGCACCGCGACGTAAGGGAGCGCTGACTGCGCCCGATCGCGCGCTGCGCGCAGGCTATCCAGAGACATCTGTTGAGAATCCCCGCTGGCTGGCAGCCTGCGCTGCGCGATTGCGCCTCCCTGGATGCGCCACGCGCCCTGCCAGAACCCGACGGGGTAGAGCGTGCCATCACGGGGACGGGTTTCGAGAAAGAGCAGGACGTCCTCGCCTGGTACAAGCTCCGCCTGGCCCGCGACGCGCAGTTCGATGTCAGGCAGTCGCCCGCCGAGCATCTTGACGACGAGGCGTCCATCAGCCGGCGCCGCGCCCTTGAAGGTTTCCGCGACATCGATGGTGGCGTAGGTGTACAAGGCCGTGGTTGCCGGGTCCCAGTGGCTCGCGACATCGTGCACACGTCCGCGCACCACCAGCGTGGCAAAGCCCCACAGGTCCTGAGCGGTCCAGATGCGTGTCGCGTCGGCCTGGGCGACAGACGAGAAGACTGGAAGCAGGACGATCGCGATCGAAGCTAGAGCGGGTACCAGAACAAGACGCGCCATAGGGAATTGAGCCAGTCAATCGAAAAAAGAAAAGGCCTCAACCCTGACTGTGACGGGTTGAGGCCTGACTTTCACTACGAACGGTGCCTACTTACGAGCGTCGGGCGGGAAGCCGGCACGCAGATAGGACTCGATGGTCCACTTCGCGCACCACTCGCTGCCGCAGGCGGGATGTCCTCGACCGGCCCACGTTTCGTCGGTGACGTCTTGCCAGTTCGGGCCGGGGTTGCTCCCGCAGTGACCGGCGATGATGTCGAACAGGTAGACCATCGACTCGCCGTCGTCCGGGCGATCCGTCGGATTGTAGGCCACGATGTCATGCGAGAGGTCGCCGGTCCAGCCGCGCTTGTAATTCAACCCCCAGCGAGTGTCGATGGCGCGAAGCTCCTGCAGCACCCGATACATGAATGTGTTGTCTCCGCAGGAGTTCAGCAAGTCGCCCCGATAGCGTCCCGCCGCCTGCTCGACCACCGATCGGAGATAACTCAAGGTGGCCCGCTGAATGATCCTACCCGGCGGCGGATCCGGCGTTCGGGGTCCTGCGCCGGCGCTGTTCGTGATTTCGAACGGCACGTAGGGCGAGGCGGCTGCTGCGTTGCAGGCGTTGTGGGCCACGACACGAACGAAGAAGTTGCCTGTGAAGCCGGCGTACTTGGTCACCGAGTTGAGCGTCGCACCTGCCGGCTCAGCCAGCTCCGTGATGCCGTTGAACCGGCTGTATTCGACCATGTAGCCGCTGGCGCCGAGGACCGGCGTCCAGTCCACCTTGACGGACAGATATCCATGGTTTGCCGCCGCGACCGTGGGGGCCGCCAGGGGCGGGCACGTCGGCGGACCGCCGACGTTCACCGCCTGATCGGCCGAGAACTCGCCAACCAGCACTCCGGCGAATCCTCGAACCCTGACGTAGTAGGTGCCGTTCGGTGCGAAGACCACCACGCGCGTCACGCTCGCGGGAAGGTTCACCGTGGCGATATCGGCAAGCCCTGCCGCGGTCCCGGCCTGGAGCGTATATCCCTGAGCGAGCGGCAGGCCCGACCACTCGATGATGACCGTCGCACCGATGCCATTCGACGCCCCGGTAGAGATCCCCAGGGTTGGGACAATCTGCGCGGCAGCCTGACCTGAGAACACGATGGCGAACGCCAATGCCGCTGTCGCGGTCGTCTTCAATCGCTTCATTACGTACAGTCCTTCTTTGACACCAGCTGCCGGGACAGTCCTGCGGCTGCGTATTGTTGGTCGCGAGGACTGGGAGTGCCTCAAGGGGTGTGAAGCACCCGGAGTGTAACACAGCTCTAGCTGGGAAGGCGCTGTTCGTCAACCCCCGCAAGGTAGACTACCGGCGCAAATGCGCAAATGTCGGAGGAGGAATCTTGACGCAGTTTCGAGTCGTCGCCGCCAGTCTCGCGCTCGCCACCATTGTGGGCTTCGCGCGCGAGGGTCAGGGAGTGAATTGGTTGGTGGCGGTCAGCGCGGCCGCTGCCGAGGACGTCGCGGCGGCGGCCCAGACCCTGTCGTTCACCGACATCACCGCGCAGGCGGGGATGGCGTCGAGCGAAACGGGTGGTCACGGCGCGGCGTGGGCAGACGCCACCGGCGACGGGCGTCCGGATCTCTATCTGACCTACAACGAGTGCCGCTCAGGGGAACGCAGCAACCAGTTTTTTCGAAACCTGGGCGGCGTGTTCGTCGAAGAAGCGCAGGCGCGCGGGATCGCCAACCGGTCGGGAGGGACGCATGGCGGCGCCTGGGCTGACCTGGACAACGACGGCGACTACGACCTGCTGAATGGCGATACGTACGAGTTCGCCTGCCCGCAGGGCTTGCCCGACCCTCCACCGCGCCACAATCGCGTGTTTCTCAACAGCGGCGGCGTGTTCGCGGACGTCACTCCGCCAGTCATCGCGGCTCATGCCGCCTACACGCGGGCGATGTTTGCTTTCGACATGGAAGGAGACGGCGATCTCGATATTTTTGCGGTCAACGGCGACCGCGGCAGCTTGGAGCTTTTTGCCGATCGCAACGAGGTGTATCGCAACGAGAGCGCTGTCGGCATCACGCCGCTCACAACCGGTCCGCTCGCCACGACGCCGGCAGGGCAGGCGGGCATTGCCACCGACTACGACGGCGACGGCGACATCGACATTCTGCTGGCGAATTTTACCGGCCCCCTGGGCGTGGTGCGCAACGATGGTGGGGGCATTTTCACAGCGGTGGCGCCTACCGACATCGGTATCTTCCACACCGCGACTCATGGCATCTCGTCAGGCGACCTGAACAATGACGGGCATCTCGACCTGATTCTGATCGATCAAGACAGGCGGCACGACCGTCCCCTTGGGTACGATCGCGTCGCGTTCGTCTATCTGAACACCGGCGCCGGCACGTTTGGCTTCCATGGTGAGGTCCGCCTGTTCGGCGGATTCACCGCCGGCCTGGCGGATCTCGACAACGACGGCGATCTCGACCTGGTCTTCCCCGGATTGCCGTTCGTCCTTCTGAACGACGGCCAGGCGGGTTTCACGCCGGGACCTGCCTATCCGACGATGATGCCGCCGGCGGGATGTTCCGGTGCGGCATGCCAGCGACCCGATCCTCGCACGGTTGCCTTTGCGGATATCGACGGCGATGGCGATCTCGATTCGGTGGTGACGGCCAAATTTGCGCCGTTCCGGTTGATTCGCAACAACTTCAATGGCGGAAACTGGCTGAAGGTTCGCCTGGTCTCGCCGCAGGGCCAGGCGGGAGCCTTCGGCGCCAAAGTCCGGGTGTTTCGCGCAGGTACGACGACCCTGATCGGCATGCGAGAAGCGCAGAGCACTTACGGGTACCTGTCGCAGGATGATCCTGTGATACACCTCGGCCTGGGCGAGTCCACCACCGTCGATATCGAGGTGGTGTTCCTCGACGGCACGCGCGTGACGCGTCAGAACGTGGTCGCGAACCGGACGGTCGCGTTCATCGGGACGACGAGCGTCGAGACGCCCCTTGCGCCCGATAATCTCGCCGCCACCGTCACAGGAGCGCTCGTGACGCTTGCGTGGGAGGCGCCTGCCGGCGAGTCCCCCACCGGTTACGATGTCGAGGTCGGAAGCGTCCCCGCCCTGTCGAACCTCGCAATCTTTCAGCTTGGATCCACGCCATCGATGATGGCCAGCGCGCCGAACGGCACCTACTACATTCGGGTTCGTGCGCGTAACGCGGCAGGCCGCAGCGCGCCATCCAATGAAGTCGCTGTGACCGTCGGTCCAGCCTGTCCGGCGGCGCCATCAGGCCTGGCGTTCGCCGTGTCCGATGCCCACGTCACGCTGACATGGCAGCCTCCTGGCGGGGAGACACCATTGGCCTACATCATCGAAGCCGGTTCGAGTGCAGGAGCCGCTGACCTGGCGATCCTGGACACCGGAGCGCCGGCCACCAGTTTGTCGGCAGTGGCGCCACCCGGGACGTACTACGTTCGTGTCCGGGGGAGAAACGCATGCGGTGCTGGTGCGGCGTCGAACGAAGTCGTGATTGACGTGAGCTGAAAAAGAGAAGGGCCCGGGCGATTGCTCGCCCAGGCCCTCGGTGATGGATGGTGGCCTGACGGACGTTACTGCTCGTTACGGCCGTCGGGAACGAAGCCGGCGTTGATATACGGCTGCAGCGTCCACTTCGTGCACCATGTGCCTGCTCCGCAGGCGGGGTTCCCGCGGGCAGCCCAGGTTGCGTCGGTCGCGTTACCGAACGACGGGGCGTTCACCTCGCATTCGGCGAAGATGACGTCGAAGAGGTACACCTGTCCGTTGCCTTCGTCCGGCAGATGTGTCGGGTTGTAAGTCACGATGTCCGTGGACATATCGCCCACGTTGCCCCGCTTCCAGTTCAACCCCCAACGCGAGTCGCGCTTGCGCAGCTCCCGCACCAGCAGAAACAGGAACTCGTGGTTGTTCTTGCACGCCCGGGCAAGTTGCCCCGGGTACAGCCGAGCCGTTTCATAGACAATCGCTTCGCCGTAGTAGGGAAGTGGCAGAAGCTGGCCAGGCGGCGGATCCGGGGCGCGTGGCGCTGTGCCGGGGCTGTTCGTAATCTCGAACGGCACGTAAGCCGATGCCGCCGCCTCACCGCACGCATTGTGTGCGACGACGCGAACAAAGAAATTGCCGGTGAAGCCCGCGTACTTGTTCACGGTGTTGACCGTCGGGCCCACTGGTTCCGCCAGCTCCGTGACGCCGTCGAAGCGGGCGTATTCCACCATGTATCCGACGGCGCCGTCCGCAGGTGTCCAGGTGGTTTTGACAGACAGATATGAACTGTTTTCCGCCGTGACCGTTGGGGCCGCCAGGGGGGGACAGACGAGCGGACCGCCGACAGTCACGGCCTGCACTGGCGTGTAGTCTCCGGCGAGCGCTCCAGCGAAGCCGCGGACCCTGAGGTAGTAGGTGCCGTTGGGGGCGAACACCACGATCCGGGTGATGCTCGCGGGCAGGTTCACGGTCGCGATGTTGGCGACGTTCGGTGCGGTGCCAGCCTCGAGCGTATACCCCTGAGCGAGTGGCAACGCCGACCACTCGATAGTGACCGTGGCGCCGACGCCATTCGGGGCGCCCGCCGACACTGCCAGTGTGGGAACAGTCTGCGCGGCAGCCTGCCCTGAGAACATGATGGCGCACGCCAGGGCCGCCACCGCTGTGGTCTTCAATCGCTTCATTCGTACAGTCCTTCTCTTCTCACTTAAGCTGCTGGCCCAGGGACCAGCCGCCGCTGGTTGTCGTCACGAGGGCTGGGAGTGCCTCAGGGGTGAAGCGCGCCGAGTGTAACACGAGTATTGCGAATGTGTGCAGCGTCTTGGCATCACCCTTCGTGGTCTTTTCGGTCTGTCGCGCGGAAACTTTACGCCGCGGCAGGACGAGCGCCCCCGGGCGGGCGACGGGACGGCCGGCGTGCGAGATCGCGGTGATATATTCCGAGGGAGTGGCCTCGGTATCGCGAATTGGTGTCCTGACCGGCGGCGGAGATGCACCCGGTCTCAATGCAGTCATCCGGGCCGTCGTCAAGGCGGGGTTCAATAGCGGGATCGAAGTCGTCGGCCTCGAGGACAGCTTCGATGGCCTGCTGGATCAGTCCCGCACGCGGGTGCTCACGCCGAAGCACGTCACCGGGATCCTGCGGCTCGGCGGGACCATCCTCGGCACGACCAATCGCGGCAATCCCTTCGAGTATCCGCTGGCCGCCGGCCCAGGCCATGCCGACTACTCGGCGCGGGTGGTCGAGACGTTCGCCCAGATGAAGCTCGATGCGCTGGTCGTCATCGGCGGCGACGGCACGTTGCACATCGCGCATCAGTTCTATCTGAAAGGCATTCCGGTCGTCGGCGTCCCCAAGACCATCGACAACGACATCTGGGGGACGACGAGTTGTTTCGGCTTCGACACGGCCGTGTCGTTCGCCTCGGACGCCATCGATCGGCTGCACACGACCGCCGAGGCGCACCGGCGCATCATGGTCGTGGAAGTGATGGGACGCTACGCCGGGTGGATCGCCGTGCACGCCGGAGTAGCTGGCGGCGCTGACGTCATTCTGATTCCCGAGATCGAATACGACGTTGACAAGGTCGCCGCCCACCTGCGCGAACGCGAAGGCTATGGTGCGAAGTTCAGCATCGTCGTGGTTGCCGAAGGCGCCAAGCCGAAGGGGGGTGCGCTCACCTTGATGGAGCAGGCTCGACTCGGCCACGCCGAACGGCTTGGCGGCGTCGGCGCGATCGTCGCCACGCAACTGCAGGAGCAGACGGGAAAGGAAAGCCGCTATGTCGTGCTGGGACACCTGCAGCGGGGTGGCGCGCCGACGGCGTTCGATCGGGTGCTGGCGACGCGCTTCGGCGGGAAGGCCGTGGAAATGCTCAGGCGCGGCGCGTTCGGCCTGATGGTGGCCAACCACCCTCCGGACATCGTGGAGATCCCGCTGGCCGACGTCGTCGGAAAGACCAGGACCGTTCCGCTCGATTACGACCTGATCCGGACCGCCAGAGCGATTGGCGTCTCATTCGGGGATTAAGGACCCTAACGGCGCGGCGAGGTGCAGGACATCCAGATACTTCAATGCGCCGCCGGTGTTGAACAAGACGACGGTGTCGTCGGGGCGGATGCGAGTGTCGGCGACGAGGCGGCGAATGGCTGAAAGGGCGGCGCCGCCTTCCGGTGCGGCACTGACGCCTTCCTGACTGCCGATCGCGAGCATGTCGCGCACCATGTCGGCGTCGGACACGGCCAGCGCGGTGCCGCCGCTGTCGCGCACGGCCTGCAGAATCAGGAAGTCGCCGATCGCACGCGGAACGCGCAAGCCGTCGGCCACGGTGCGCGCGTTTTCCCATGGCGCCGCCTTGTCGGTCCCCTGTTCAAAGGCCCTGACGATGGGCGCGCAGCCGTCGGCCTGGACGGACACCATGCGCGGACGTTTGCTGCCGATCCAGCCGATCGCCTCCAGCTCGTCGAAGGCTTTCCACATGCCAACCAGTCCGGTGCCGCCGCCGGTCGGGTACACAATCCAGTCGGGCAGCGTCCACGCGAACTGCTCGGCCAGCTCGTAGCCCATCGTCTTCTTGCCTTCGACGCGATACGGCTCTTTCAGTGTCGAAACGTCGTACCACTCCAGCGGCTTGCCGCGTTCTGCCACCATGCGTCCCGCATCGGTGATGAGACCGTCGACCAGTGTGACTTCGGCGCCGTAGAGGCGGCATTCATCGACGAACGGCTGCTTGGCGTCCTTCGGGATGAAGACCTGACACGCGAGACCGGCCGCCGCAGAATACGCGGCCGCCGCGTTGCCGGCGTTCCCGGCCGTCGGCAGCGCAATCGTGTGCGCGCCGAGCGCCCTGGCGCGCGTGATGGCCGCCGACTGCCCGCGGGCCTTGAAGGAGTTGGTCGGATTGAGCGATTCGTCCTTGATGAAGAGGCGCTCGAGGCCGAGGGCGCCGCCGAGCCGCCTCGCATGAAAGAGGGGAGTGAAGCCTTCGCCGAGCGTCACGGGCTCGTCACCGGGCAGCAGCGGCATCAACTCGCGGTAGCGCCACATGTTCGGCTCGCGACCCGCCAGCGAGTCGCGCGTCCACGCCCGGGCGGCGGCGAGGTCGTATCGCGCCAGCAGCGGAAGGCGGCACGAGGGGCACAGGAAATGCCGCTCGCGTGGATCAAAAGGGCCCGCGCCGCATTGCGACGCGCACTCGAGATGGGTGAAATACATAGGTGGGGTCGGGCCGAGCATGCTCGGCCCCTACCTCCCGAGCAGCTCCTGGTCCTTCTTTTGTTGCAGGTCGTCGATGGCCTTGACGTGCTGGTCGGTGATCTTCTGCACTTCGTCGAGCGCGCGCTTCTCGTCGTCTTCGGAGATCTGATGCTCCCTGAGCATCTTCTTCAGCTTGTCGTTGGCGTCCCGCCGCACGATCCGAACGTGATTGCGGCCCTCTTCGGCGAGCTTGTGGACATGACGCGAGAGCTCCTTGCGCCGTTCTTCGGTCAGCGAGGGGATGGGAATGCGGATGACCTTGCCATCATTCGAGGGATTGAGACCGAGGTCCGACGTCCGGATCGTCTTTTCGATGACCGCCATCAGTGACGGGTCGAACGGCTGGGCGACAATCATCGACGGCTCAGGAATCGAGAGGGACGCCACCTGGTTCAGCGGCATGCGGCTGCCGTATGCCTCGACCTGCACGTTGTCGAGCAGGGCGGTCGAGGCGCGGCCGGTGCGCACGCCCGTCAATTCCTTGCGCACGAACTCGACCTGGATGTCCATGCGCTTCTTGACTTCCGCGAACAAACCCTTCAGATCACTCACATCCATGCGTGAACCCCCAAGCCGCCTTCGGCGGCAAGTTGCCAACCGCCAAGACTCCCAGTTCAAAACCCACAGTTCAAACCAGAAGTTCACACAAGCGGGGCGAGCTGGTTCCTTGGCGGTTTTGAACTGTGCGCCCTCACGCGGTCACCGTCGTGCCGACCGCCTCTCCCATCACTACTCTCCGGATGTTGCCCGGCGTTCTCAGGTTGAATACGACAATCGGGAGCTTGTTGTCCATGCACAACGAGATCGCCGTCGCGTCCATGACCTGCAGCCGCTCCTGCAGCACTTGAAGATACGAGATCTCCTCATAGCGGGTGGCATCGGGATGCTGGACCGGGTCGGCCGTGTAGATGCCGTCCACCTTCGTGCCCTTGAGGATGACCTCGGCCTTGACTTCCATCGCACGAAGGGCAGCGGCCGTGTCGGTGGTGAAGTAGGGATTGCCGGTCCCGGCCGCGAAGACGACAACGCGTCCTTTTTCGAGGTGGCGAATCGCCCGCCGGCGGATGAACGGCTCGGCGACGGCGCGCATTTCGATCGCGGTGAGCACGCGGGTGGGCACGTCGTGCTTCTCGAGCGCGTCCTGCAGCGCAAGTGCGTTGATCACGGTCGCCAGCATGCCCATGTAGTCGGCGGTGGAGCGGTCCATGCCGCGCGCGCTGGCGGCGAGGCCGCGGAAGATGTTGCCGCCGCCGATGACGATGCAGGTTTGAACGCCGAGACCCTGAATCTCGGCGATGTCCTGCGCGATGCGCGACGCCACCGCGGGATCGACGCCGTAGGCTTGTTCGCCCATCAGCGCTTCGCCGGACAGTTTCAGGAGGACTCGCTTGTAAGAGGGCTCCGCGGACGGGGACACGACCCAGAATTATACAGGTGCAGCAGGTGGCATAGGTGGGAGGGTGCAGCAGGTGCCGCAGGTAGGACAGGTGCCGCACCTGCCGCACCTGCCGCACCTAATTCACCTGCCGCACCTGCCGCACCTAATTCACCTGCTGCACCTGCTGCACCTGCTGCACCTAATTCACCTGTGCCACCTCTGTCACCTCTACCGCCTACTCGGCCAGCTCGCCGAGCTTGAAGCGAGCGAACCGCGAAATCGTGACATTCTCGCCGGTTTTTGCGGCCGCCGCGGCCACCATCTGCTGAATCGTGATGTTGGGATCACGCACCGAGGGCTGATCCAGCAAGCAGACCTGGGAATAATAGCTTTCGAGCTTGCCCTCGGCGATCTTGTCG
Source organism: Vicinamibacterales bacterium (assembly GCA_035512515.1). GTDB lineage: Bacteria > Acidobacteriota > Vicinamibacteria > Vicinamibacterales > UBA2999 > JACCSI01. The sequence goes on along the minus strand of DATKDY010000324.1, from coordinate 95,970 downwards.
ATCACATTCGCCGGCTTGTTCTGCCCGGCAAACTGCGCACGGTAGATTTCCTTTTCCTTCTCGAGCACCTCGGCCGGAACGTCCTCGCGCTTGACGTACAGCGGAGCCGCCGCGGCAATGTGCATGGCGAGCTCCCTGGCGAGCGTCTGGAAATCGTCGGTGCGTGCGACGAAATCGGTTTCGCAATTGACTTCGACGAGCACGCCGACCTTGCCGCCCATGTGAATGTAGTGACCGATGACGCCATCCCTGGTGGCCCGGCCCGCGCGCTTGGCGGCCGACGCGAGACCCTTCTTGCGCAGAATGTCGATCGCCTTCTCCATGTCGCCATTGGCCTCGGTCAGTGCGGCCTTGCAATCCATCATCCCTGCGCCGGTCTTGTCGCGCAGCTGCTTCACCATCTCCGCTGTAATCTTTGCCATCTCTCTCTCGCTCCTGCGGGGTCGGGCGCGGCGCCTGGCGGACGCGGGATCCCCTGTTGGACGTGGTGTCCCCGGTCGGGCACTGCCTGCAGCGCCTCTACGGTACGTGACATGCGCCGGGTGGAGGACCGAGCCCCAACCGGCGCATCAATCTGGTCCGGACGAGGATTACGCCTGAGGTACTGGGGCTTCCGCGGGACGCTGCGGTTTGCGCAGGTCGGCGGGCCGGACCGTGCGGCTGGTTTTCTCCGCGGCTGCCGCTTCGTCATCGGCCGAGGCCTGATCAGCCATGGCGGATTCGCGTTCGCCGCGCCCGTCGAGGACGGCATCGGCAATGCGCGACGCGAGCAGCTTGATCGACCGCAGGGCATCGTCGTTACCGGGGATGGCGAAGTCGACTTCCTCGGGATCGCAGTTCGTATCGACGACGCCAATGACCGGAATCTTCAGCTTCCGGGCCTCGTCGACGGCGATCTTTTCCTTACGGGTATCGACAATGAAGAGCGCATCGGGAAGCCGGCCCATGTTCCGGATGCCCTCGAGGTTCTTCTGCAGCTTGCGCTTTTCCTTTTCGGCCTTGGCGATTTCCTTCTTCGGCATGATCTCGTAGCGGCCGTCGGTGGACATCGCTTCGAGGTCGCGCAGGCGCGCGATGCTGCGCTGGATCGTCGTGAAGTTCGTGAGGAGACCGCCCAGCCAGCGCTCGTTGACGTAATACATTCCGGAGCGTGACGCTTCCTCGGCGATGACATCCTGCGCCTGGCGCTTGGTGCCCACGAAGAGCACGGTCTTCCCATCGGCCGCCAGCTGCCGGACGAAGTCTTCGGCTTCCTTGAACAGCTTGACCGTCTTTCCCAGGTCAATGATGTAAATCCCGGAGCGCTCGCCGAAGATGAACGGCTTCATCTTGGGGTTCCAGCGCTTGGTTTGATGGCCGAAGTGGACGCCTGCCTCGAGCAGGTCTTTCATCGCGAGCGGGGTCAAATGTCCTCCAAAAGCGGGTGTGCATGATCCGGGTCGTGCATGCACGACCCCTAGCGTTTACTGAACTGGAAGCGCTTGCGGGCCCCAGCCATGCCGTACTTCTTACGCTCCTTCGCGCGGGCATCGCGCGTGAGCAATCCTTCCTTTTTCAGGCGAGGGCGGTTCTCAGCGTTGACTTCACAGAGCGCGCGGGCAATGCCCAGACGAATCGCGCCCGCCTGCCCGGTGATGCCGCCGCCGGCGACGCTGCACAGCACGTCGAACTTCTCGGCGCTCTCGGTCACCGACAGCGGCTGTACCAGCTGTACCCGCAAGGCTTCGGCGGGGAAGTAGTTGGCGAATTCGCGGCGATTGACGGTGATGGTGCCCGACCCGGGCCGAAGGAATACGCGCGCCGTGGATTCTTTGCGGCGCCCTGTAGCGTAGTACTGCGTAACAGCCAAGTTATGCGACCTCGTAAACAGTGGGTTGCTGCGCGGCATGCGGGTGATCCTTGCCGGCATAGACCTTCAACTTGCGGTACATCGCGTCGCCCAGTTTCGTTTTTGGCAACATGCCGCGCACCCCTTCTTCGAGCAGACGCTCGGGACGCCGCGCGCGCACCACCGCCGCGCGCTCTTCGCGCAGCCCGCCGGGGTATCCGCTGTGGTGGCGATAGATCTTCTGGTCTTCCTTGCGGCCCGTCAGCTTGACCCCGGCCGCATTGATGATGACGACGTGATCGCCGGTATCGATGAACGGGGTATAGGTGGCCTTGTGCTTCCCCTGGAGGAGCTTGGCCGCCAGCGTCGCGACGCGACCGAGGGCCTGGCCCTGAGCGTCGATGACATGCCACCGGCTGACGATGGTCTTCGGGGTCGCGACGTACGTGCGCATGCGAATCAATCCTCGAACCGACGCGCCCGTGCGCGCCTCTACTGATAACGGCAAACCCAAATGATACGACGATATACGGCCGATCGTCAAGAACTCAGCCGGCCATGCGGGCGGCTGCCGGCCGATGGCGACGGCTACGCCGTCGCGGGCCGCGGCTGAGCCGCCGAACGCGGGCCAATGGCCCGATGGGCTTCGAGCCAGGCCTGCCGCCTGAGGCGGTGGCCGCGAAGCGGGTCCTCGCTCGCGAAGCGGTCCTGCGAGGACTGTTACAAATCCGGGAGACGCCGATAACCCAACCGGATACAGCCGGGCGATTTCGTGCGTAGACCTGCAATTTTCGCCAACCGATTGCACTTTTGTCGGTCGTCGGAAGACGCAGAGCCAAGCGCGGCGTAACGACGCGGCGGTCCAGGCGATTTTCGCCGGATCAGGAGAAGAAATTTGCTCTTCGGACGTTCGAGAGGCCTGGTGGGGCTGGATATCGGCTCGAGTGCCGTCAAGGCGATCGAGTTGAAGCCGGCCGGCAAGGGATATAAGGTCGGCGCCATCGGCGTCGAGCCAATCCCGCCCGACAGCATTGTCGACGGCGCCATCATCGATTCGGTCGCCGTGGCCGAGGCCATTCGCCGGCTGTTCACGAACAAGCAGTTCAAGGCCAGGGACGTTGCCGCCTCGCTGTCGGGCAATTCCGTGATCGTCAAGAAAATCACCCTGCCGGTGATGAGCGATCAGGAACTGTCCGAGTCAATCTACTGGGAAGCGGAGCAGTACATCCCCTTCGACATTCAGGACGTGAACCTCGATTACGAGGTCATCGACGCGGGGACCGGACCGGAGAGCCAGGGCGCGATGGAGGTGCTGCTCGTCGCGGCCAAGAAAGACAAGATTGCCGATTACACCGGCGTCATCACGCAGGCAGGACGGACGCCGATCGTCGTCGACGTCGATGCCTTTGCGATGCAGAACGCGTACGAAGCGAACTACGGCTTCGAGGCGATGAGCGTGGTGGTGCTGCTCAACGCCGGCGCCAGCGCGATCAACATCAACATCCTGGTCGGCGGCCAGTCGGTGTTCACCCGTGATGTCTCGATGGGCGGCAATGCCTTCACGGAAGCCATCCAGAAAGAACTGAATCTGCCGTTCGACGCGGCCGAAGAGGTCAAGAAGGGGCACAGCGTCGAGGGCGTCACCTACGACGATGCGCGGCCCGTGCTGCGCGCCATGACGGACAACGTCCTGCTCGAAGTCGAGAAGACGTTCGACTTCTTCAAGGCCACGGCCGCCAGCGATCACATCGACCGCATCGTGCTGAGCGGCGGGGCGTCGCGCGTCGAAGGCTTCGTGGAGGCCTTGCGGGAGCGGTTCGATACCCAGGTGGAACAGTTCGATCCGTTCCGGCAGGTGGCGTTCGACGGGAAGAAACTCGGTGTCGTGCCCGAAGAAATGGCGCCATTCTCGGCGGTGGCGCTCGGGCTGGCGCTGCGCCGGGCGGGGGATCGATGATCCGCATCAATCTCGTCGCCGGCGAGCGGCGCGGCGTCAAAACGGGCGGCGGCCGCCATTTCGACATCGCGCAGAAGATGACCGTCATCGGCAGTCTCATCGTGCTGGTGACGCTGCTGCTGCTCGGCTGGCGCTACTGGGCGCTCGGTCAGCAGGAAGCGCAGTTGGCCGCCGACTTCGAGGCGGCGCTGCGCGAAGAATCGCGGCTCGCCGAGGTCCTCAAGCAGGTCACCGAGTTCGAGAACCAGCGCGCGCAGTTGCAGCAGCGGGTGGCGCTCATCGACGAACTGCGGCGCGGGCAGAACGCGCCGGTCCACATGATCGATCAGATCAGCCGGTCGCTGCCCGAGATGACCTGGCTCGTCTCCCTTCGACAGGAAGGCTACGACGTCACCCTCGAGGGCCGGAGCACCTCGCTCGCGTCCCTGTCGGACCTGGTCGGCAATCTCGAGGCGACGCGCTACTTCCAGCGTCCCGTCGAGATCGTGGAAAGCGAGGTCATCCGCGGTCAAAAGGATGGCGCCGATCTCATCAGCTTCACGATCAAGGGCACGTTCCAGATGTCGGGTCTCGAGCTGCCGCCGGGCGCCAAGCCGCCGGTGAAGGGAGCGAAATAAGGTGGCTGATTTCTCCCTGACCGCGTTGCCGTGGAAAGCGCAACTGGCGGTTTTCGTCGTACTCTCGCTCGCCGGCGCCGGCGCTTTCTACTACTTCTACGAGATGCCGGCCGAGGTGCGCATCGCGGCGAGCGAGACGGAGCTCGGTTCGATCCGCGCCCGCATCGACAAGGGGCTGGCCACGGCGCGTCAGTTGCCCGAGTTTCGCAAGGAAGTCGCCGAGCTGCAGGCGCGCCTCGACAGCCTCAAGCCGATTCTCCCCGAAGAAAAGGACGCAGCCGATCTGCTCCGGCGCGTCAACACGCTCGCGGTGCAGTCGAATCTGACGGTCCAGGTGTTCCGGCCGCAGGCCATCGCGACGCGCCAGATGCACGCGGAGTGGCCCATCACGCTCGAGCTCGAGGGGACGTACCACAACCTCGGCGTGTTCCTGGATCGCATCAGCAAGTTCCCGCGCATCATCAACGTCGGCGCGCTCGACATTCGTGGCAAGGCGCAGCCGACCGCCAATGCGACGATCGACGTCACCTGCACGGCGACCACCTTTGTGTTGCTCGACACCCCGGCGGCGGCGCCGCCGAAGAAGGCGGAATGAGATCGCGCGCCTTTGTCCTGCTCGTCTTCATCCTGCTCGCGAGCAACGCAGCGGCAAGCCGGACGGCCCAGTCGCCGCCAGCGCCGGCCCCCGCGCCGCCGGGCCAGGAAGCGGCGCCCACGCCGCCGCCCAACTACGCGTACGAACCCGACACCCGGCGTGATCCGTTCGTCAGCCTCGCCAACCGCGGCACCGACGCGGGGGCGGCCACGCGCGGATCGCGTCCGGAAGGTCTGGCCGGCATTCTCGTCGACGAAGTCGTCGTGCGCGGCATCCTGCAGACCAAAGGCGGCTGGGTGGCGATGATTGGGTTGCCCAGCGGCCGCAGCTTCACGGTGCGGCCCGCCGACCGGCTGATGGACGGCACGGTCCGCGCCATCACGGCTCAGGCGGTCGTGTTCATGCAGGAAGTCAACAATCCTTTGTCGCTCGAGAAGCAACGCGAGGTACGCAAGTTCCTCCGCGGAGAGGTCAAGTGATGGAACGCAGCGGTTCTTTCCTGCTCGCTGGGGTACTGGCTGCCGCGGTGGCAGCCACGCTCACCGCGGATGTCAGTCGCGACGAGGCGCGCGCCGCCGCTGGTGTGGCGCGAGCCGAACTGCGCGCCATTTCCACGCGGCTCGAGGGTGCACGGAGTCAGGTTCTGATTGAGTCGAGCGAGCCGGTGGCCTACGTCACGAGCCAGCCCGATCCGCTGACGGTCGTGGTCGACTTGCGCAACGTCAAGGCCGGTGTCATGCCGCCCGGTCTGGGTCCCCTTCCGCCGATCACCGGCGTGAGCGTCGAAGAAGCCGTCGCCGGCGACGGCGCGGAGGTGGCGCGTGTCCGCGTGACACTGGCGTATCCGACGAAGCATCGCGTGCGCAGCTCACGCAACGTCATTTACGTCGAGGTCGATCGTGGGGTGGTGCCGCGCGAGGCTGCCGCACCAGAGGCCCGCGACTCCAACACCGCCACGGCGCTCAGATCCGTGCGCGCCATCGACCACGGGATTGCCATCGAAGCCGACGGCCGGCTCGTCGCCAGCGCCGTCGAGGAGGCGAACGAACTGCCGGCGCGGTTGCTGCTCGACTTCAACGGAGTCAGCGCGCGCGGCCTGCCGGCGGTGACCGACATCAAGCGCGGCGACGTGCAGCGTGTCCGCGTCGGGACCAATAGCGTCACGCCTCTCGTCACACGCGTCGTCATCGATCTCGCGAAGAAATTGCCGTACCGCGTGGAGGAACACGACAACGAACTCCACGTCCTCTTCGGCACAGGTGACATAGGTGGCACAGGTGACACGAGTGCAGCGGGTGCAGGTGACACAGGTAAGCCACCGGCCCTGCGTGTGGCGGCGCCGCCGCCATCAGCACCTGCAGCACCTGCTGCACTTGTGACACCTGCACCTGCTGCACCTGCTGCACCTGCTGCACCTGTGTCACCTGCACCTGCGGCACCTGTGACACCTGCACCTGCTGCACCTGCTGCACCTGCGGCACCTGTGTCACTTGCGCAGCAGCCTCCGCCGCCGCCCGATCCCGGCATGCTGCCATCGCAGGAGCCGCAACCTGCCGCCGGGCGGTTCCAGGGCGACCCGGTCACGCTCGACTTCCAGGGCGCCGATCTGCGGTCGGTCCTTCGGACCTTCGCCGAAATCAGCGGGCTGAACATCGTCATCGATCCCAGCATTCAAGGCACCGTCGATGTGTCGCTGCGCGACGTGCCCTGGGATCAGGCCCTCGACATCATCTTGAAGGCCAACAAGCTGGGCTACTCGGTGGACGGCACCGTCGTGCGCATCGCGCCAATCCAAATCCTCGCGCAGGAAGAGGAAGAGCGACGCAAGCTCACCGAGGCGCAGGCGCTCTCAGGTGAGTTGCGCATCCTGACGGTGCCCCTCAGTTACGCCAAGGCCGATCTGCTCGTCGGGATTCTGACGAGGAGCGCCTTGTCGGCACGCGGCGAGGTCCAGGTCGATACGCGCACCAACACGCTCATCATCCGCGACCTCGCGGATCGGCTCGAGTCGGCCGCGGAGCTGGTCAAGGCGCTCGATCAGCCGCAGCCGCAGGTCGAGATCGAGGCGCGCATCGTGCAGACGACGCGCGATTTCGCACGCGCCATCGGTGTGCAATGGGGCTTCAACGGTCGTGTCGACCCGGCATTGGGCAATACGACTGGCCTCGCCTTCCCCAACAGCGGGAGCATCAGAGGTGGCCTTGGCGGCGCGCAAGGACCGGCAGGTGTGGAAACCGGCATCGAGCTACCCGCGCCGGCCCCAAGCAGTGCTATTGGTATCGCGCTCGGCGCGGTGAACGGCGCGCTCAATCTCGATCTCGCGCTGTCGGCCCTAGAGGAGAGTGGCCGCGGCCGGTTGTTGTCCACGCCGCGCGTGTCCACGCAGAACAACATCGAAGCGGAGGTCACGCAGGGCGTCCAGATCCCGATTCAGACCGTGGCCAACAACACCGTCACTGTCAGCTTCAAGGACGCGGCGTTGACGCTGCGCGTGACGCCGCAGATCACGGCCGCGAACACCATCATCATGCGCGTGTTCCTCGAGAACGCGACCCCCGACTTCAGCCGCGCCGTCAACGGCATCCCTCCCATCGATACGCAGCGGGCGGTGACCACGGTCCTCGTCGCTGATGGCGAGACGACGGTGATTGGCGGCATCTACGTGAGCCTCGAGCAGGCGACGAACGACAGGGTGCCGCTCATGCACCGCATCCCGCTGCTTGGCTGGCTCTTCAAGCGCGACACCAACTCGGATGAGAGCCGCGAGCTGCTCATCTTCATTACTCCGCGGATTACGCGAAGCTGACGAGGACTGCGATGACCCAACGAACACTGTTTCATCGAGCCGCTGTAGCGCTGCTGCTGGGCGCTGTCGCAGCGGTGTCCACCTCCTGCGGTGACGTCGCGCGCACGGGCCGTTCGCCCGTGTTCCTGATCGTCGATCGGATTGAGGCCTCGGCCGGAGGCGGAGACGACTTCAGCAGCTTCCTGCTCTCTGATGTGCTCACCAAGGGCGGCGTGATCAACGACAACGGCCGCGTCGAGTTTCGCCTTGCGCTGAAGAATCCTGGAAGCGTGACGTCGCCACTCGGGCCCTCGACGCTGAACGAGGTCACCATTACGCGCTATCGCGTCCAGTACATACGTGCTGACGGCCGGAACACGCCGGGTGTCGACGTTCCGCATGCGTTCGACGGCGGCATGACGGTCACAGTCGGTGCACAGACCGGTGGCAGTGGCGCGTTTCTGCTGGTGCGGCACGAAGCGAAAGCCGAGCCGCCCCTCCGCAACCTGCGAAGCCTGGGCGGCAGCTCAGTGTTCATTTCGACAATCGCGGAAATTACCTTCTATGGTCGCGACCAGGCCGGGAATGAAGTGATGGCGAGCGGAACCATCAGCGTCAACTTCGCCGATTTTGCCGATCCCGAATAGTAGAGCACTGGAGAAAGTATGCGTACGTTGGCACACACCGTCGTTCTCGTCCTCGTTGCCGGCACGTTGGGATGCACGACGAAGGCAACACCTGCGCCGCCGCTGGCCGGCCCGTCCGGCTTTGCCTTGAGGCTGTTGCTGCAGTCCATTCCGGACAGCATTCTGCAGGACGGTGCGTCGCAGGCGGCCATTCAGATCGAGGCCAGCGGCGTGGATGGTCGTCCAGTGCGCGGGCTGTCGATGCGGATCGAAATGTTTGTCAACGGCATCCCACAGGACTACGGGACGCTGTCGACCCGCACCGCCGTGACTGGGGAAGATGGGCGCGCGCGCATCGTGTACACCGCGCCGCCACGACCCGCGGAGTCGACGGGCGAAGAGGTCATCGTCACCTTCCAGGTCACGCCGATCGGCACCGATTATCTCGGCGAAGAGCCGCGCACGGTCAATCTCCGGCTCATCGCGCCAGGCGTCATCCTGCCGCCCAATACCGCGCCGCAGCCAGCGTTCACGTTCAGCCCCGACGCTGCGCTCCCGCTGCAGGACATCGTCTTCGATGCCTCGGGCACAACCGACGAGCGGGACGCGGACGGCAATGGCATCCCCTGCGGAGCCCTCTGCACGTATCGCTGGGACTTCGGCGACGGCAACACCGCCACGGGGATCTTCGCCAAGCATCAGTACAGGGCGATGGGCACGTATCAGGTGCGCCTGACGGCCACCGACGGGCGAGGCGCGTCCGGTACGATCGGACGCGCCATCACCATTGGCCCCGCCGCGCTGCCGACCGCATCGTTCACGTTCTCGCCAACGGATCCCGCGTTGAACCAGACCATCTTCTTCAATGCGGAATCCTCTCGGCCGGCGCCAGGGCGGCGGATCGTGTTCTACGGTTGGGACTTCGGTAGCGGAAGCACTGGCAGCGGCGTGACGACGAGCAAGGCGTACGGCACGGCGGGCACCTACATTGTCACGCTCACCGTCGAGGACGACGCCGGCGCGACGGCGACGTTCACCCAATCCGTTACCGTAGGCGCGGCAACCACCGGTCCGGTGGCGGATCTGACGGTCTCGCCGCCCAGCGGCACCACCTCGACGCTCTTCTTCTTCGACGCGAGCCCGTCCAGCGGTCCATCTCCGATCGTCGAATACCGATTCACCTTCGGCGACAACACGCCGGACGTGGTGGGCACGTCGCCGACCACCGCGCATCGCTTCACGCTGCCGGGGAGCTACGTCGTGCGGCTGACGGTCCGCGACAGCGCGAACCGCACCTCGACGGTCACGGTGAGCGTTGGCGTCGGAGCACCGTAGGTTCCGCCAGGCGAAGACGAAGCCCCGCTTCGTTTTTCGCCTGGGAGTCTTGACCGCCCATAATCTTGACGAATGGGTCAAGTTTTCTCGGTCAAGACGACCGCCCGGCCGGAGGCCGGGCGAAAAGCAATAGGGGACTAGCGAGGCGGAGCGCATCATATGCTTGCAGATCTCAGGCGGCTTGCCTCGCTGGTTCTACAATAGAGTCACGTGCCGCCAGACAGTCCGCGTATCGCCGAGCTCCGACGCCGGGTCCATGCCGATCCCGCGTCGATTGCGTTTGCGCAGCTCGCCGAAGAATATCGCCGCACCGGCCACTTCCAGGAGGCCATCGGTTACTGCCGGACCGGGCTGGCCCGGCATCCCGGCTATCTCTCGGCGCGCGTCACGCTCGGCCGATCGCTCATGGAGCTCGGCGAGCTGGACGAGGCGGCGCGGGAGTTCGATCTCGTGCTTCGCAGCGCACCCGACAACCTCGCCGCGATTCGCAGCATGGCGGAGATTCACCAGCGGCGTGGCGCGCTGACTGCCGCCCTTGACTTCTACACGCGAGCGCTGGCGCTGGCGCGGTTCGATCCCGAACTCGAAGAGAGCGTCAACCGCATCGCCCGTGAACTGGGCAACGCCAATTCTCAGGCTCCCGGCGAGGGCCTGTCGTTCGAGGAGGCGACGTCGCAGTTCCTGTCGGCGGCGGCGCGCATGCCCGCCGCCGAGCCGTCGCCCCCCCGCGCCCCAGCCACCGAGCCTCTGATTGATTTCGATGCGCTGTTGGCGTCGATTGGCGTCCCGGACGCGGCACCGCCGCCGGTGATGGAAACGCTGGTGTCCGACCCGGCCGCCGTGCCCGTCATGGCCGAACCGGTCATGCCGGAGCTTCCGGCGGAGACGCAATCCGGCGATCCATTCGGCGCGCTCGAGCGCGAGTTGCGAGCCGTCGACGAGGGCCAGGTCTCGCCGCACGCTGGCTTGGGACTTCCGCATGAGATGCGCGAAACGGCCGCTGATTACTCAGAGAGTCGGGTCGTCCAGGAACTCGAAGCGTGGCTGCGCGTGCTCGATGCCGAGCCTCGGCCGTCTCCGAGCGCCTGATGCGCATTGCCCCGGCCGAGCGACTGAGCGCCCGCGTCAAGGGCGTGCGAGACACCTTGTCCGCGCGACACCTCGACGGCCTCGTGGTGACCAGCCTCCCCAACATCGCCTATCTGACCGGCTTCTTCGCCTCGGCAGGCGCGCTCGTGCTCACGCGCGAGGATGTCGTGCTGGTGGGCGACAGCCGGTATGGCGAGAGCCTCGCGGCACGCGCGCGCGAATGCCCCTTTATCCGGCCCGTGCAGTTGCCTCCCGGCGCCAGCTACGAGCAGGAGCTCGCGGACGTGCTCGGTCCCTTTCGCGGGGCGAAGATGGGGTTCGAGCCGAATCACCTGACCGTGAGCCGGCATCGCTCTCTTGTGAAGGGTCTCGAGCAATCCGATTGGGACGTGCCCCTGGTTGGTTGTGACGGGATCGTCGAGCAGCACCGCACGCACAAGGATGCCTGGGAGCTCGCCGTCCTCCGCGACGGCGGAGCGAGACTTTCAGATGTCGCGAAGCGTATACTTTCGGATGCCTTAGCGGGACGGACGGAATCTGAGGTCGCCGCCGAGATCGAATGGCAGCTGCGCCGGGCCGGGTTCGAACGTCCGGCCTTTGATACCATCGTCGCCGCGGGACCCAACGCGGCCTTGCCGCACGGCAGGGCGGGGCAGCGGCGAATCGAGCGCGGGGATTTGGTCGTTCTGGACTTCGGCGGCGTGCTCGACGGTTACTGCACGGATCTGTCGCGGACCGTTGCTGCGCGCCCGGCCGGCAGCCGGGAGCGACAACTGATAGAGCACGTCGTGGAAGCACAAGCTGCGGCATTCGCGGTCGTGAAGCCGGGCACAGCGCCGGAGTCCGTTGACGAAGCCGCCCGTAGGACGCTGGCCGCCCATGGCATGGCCGACGCCTTCACCCATGGCACGGGCCATGGTCTGGGGTTGGAGGTGCACGAAGCGCCGCGCATCTCGCGTGTGCGCACGGGACATGCCGAACCGCCGCTGGGGCCGGGCATGGTCCTCACGCTCGAGCCAGGCGCCTATTTTCCTGGCTGGGGCGGGGTTCGAATCGAAGACGACGTGCTGGTGACGAACGACGGCGCCGAATGGCTCACTGACGCGCCCAAGGTTCCCTGACGTTCTTTACGTGAAGAACCCTTGTGAAGCATAAACCTTTGCCCATGACTCTGGACGAGATCAAACATCTCATCGAATTTGTCCGCGAGCAGGACCTCTCCGAATTTGAGCTTGAACAGGATGGCATGAAGATCCGCATCAAGAGCGGATCGTCATCGTCCTCTGTGCCCGTGGCGCCGGCCGGCGCTCCGATCGTGCCGGTTCTCCCCGGCGCCCTCGCACCTGGTGCACCTGGCGCACCCGCTGCACCTGGTTCACCTGCCGCACCTGGTTCACCTGCTGCACCTGGTTCACCTGCTGCACCTGGTTCACCTGAGTCACTTCTCGAAGACGGTCCCGAACTGGCGATCGTGAAGTCGCCCATCGTGGGCACGTTTTATCGCGCGCCGGAGCCGACGGCCACGAACTTCGTCGAGGTCGGCGACAGCGTGAAGAAGGGACAGGTGCTCTGCATCATCGAAGCCATGAAGCTGATGAACGAGATCGACTCCGAATATGACGGGGACATCGTCAGCATCTATGTGGAAAACGGCCAGGCCGTGCAATACGGTGAGCGGCTGTTCGCCATCCGGCTGCGATCCTGATCATGTTCAAAAAAATCCTGATCGCCAACCGCGGCGAAATCGCCCTTCGCGTGATCTTTGCGTGCCGCGAGCTGGGGATCAAGACCGTTGCGGTCTACTCCGAGGCGGACGAAAACTCGCTGCACGTCCGCTTCGCCGACGAAGACATCTGCATCGGCCCCGCCCCTAGCGCCGACAGCTATCTCAACGTCCCGGCCATCATCAGTGCGGCTGAAATCACCGGCGCCGACGCGATTCATCCCGGCTACGGCTTTCTGTCCGAGAGCGCGTATCTCGCGGAGGTCTGCGAAGCGTGTCATATCCGCTTCATCGGCCCCGATCCCAGCGTCATTCGGCTGCTTGGCGACAAGGCCAAGGCGCGGCGGGCCATGAAGAAAGCCGGTGTGCCCATGCTGCCCGGCAGTGACGGCCCCGTGGACAGCGAAGAGAAGGCGCTCAAGGTCGCCAGGGACATTGGCTATCCGGTCATGATCAAGGCCGTTGCCGGCGGCGGCGGGCGCGGCATGCGCATCGTCGCCAATCCAGGCGACCTGCCGCATGCCTTCAAGACCGCGCAGCGCGAGGCCGAAGCGGCGTTCGGGCGCGGCGACGTCTACATCGAGAAGTACCTCGACGCGCCACGGCATATCGAGTTCCAGGTGCTGGGCGATCATCACGGCAACGTCATTCATCTCGGGGAGCGCGAGTGCTCGATTCAGCGCCGCCATCAGAAGCTGCTCGAAGAGGCGCCGTCGGTCGCGGTGACCGACCGGGTGCGGCGCAAGATGGGCAGCGTGGTCACCGACGCGGCGCGCGCCGTGCAGTACACCAACGCCGGCACGTTCGAGTTCCTGATGGACGAGAAGGGCAACTTCTTTTTCATGGAGGTCAACACGCGCATCCAGGTCGAGCATCCCGTCACGGAAATGGTCACCGGGATCGATCTCGTCAAGGAGCAGATCCGCATTGCGGCGGGCGAGCGGCTGTCGATCAAGCAGAGCGAAGTCACCTTCATGGGCCATGCCATCGAGTGCCGCGTGAACGCCGAAGATCCGGTGACCTTCGTGCCGTCCCCCGGGCTCATTCACGCCTTCAGCATTCCGGGCGGACCGGGGGTCCGCGTCGATACGGCCGCGCATTCCGAATGCACGATCTCGCCGTATTACGACTCGATGATCGCCAAGGTGATCGCCTACGGCCGCGACCGGCAGGAAGCGATCGCGCGCATGAAGCGCACGCTCGAGATGTCGGTGGTCGAAGGCATCCGCACGACCATTCCGATGCACCTCAAGATCCTCAACGAGCCGGACTTCGTCGCCGGGCGGTTGAGCACCCACTTCATGGAACGCTACCCCACGAAGCCGAACGCGCCGAAGCTCGCGGAAAGCGCGTGACTACAGGTCGGGTAGGGCAGGTGGGGCGGGTAGGGGGCTCGGGTTCATCGCCATCTGGCTTACCCGCCCACCCGCCCTGCCAGCCCCACCAGCCCCACCAGCCCTAAGGAGCCATCAGAGCCCGTGAGTCTGCCGACGCTGTATGCGATTGTCGATGTCGATGCGTGTGCCCGCGCGGGATGGGCGCCGCGTGACCTGGCGCGCGCGTGTCTCGCCGGCGGCGCCCGACTGCTGCAACTGAGAGCGAAGGAACTGGGCGGCGCGGCGTTCCTCGAGCTCGCGACTGCCCTGGTGGACGATGCGCGCCGCGTCGGCGGGCGGGTGATCGTCAATGACCGCGCCGACATCGCCGCCCTGTCGGGCGCGGCTGGTGTGCACGTCGGGCAGGACGATCTGTCGGTGTCGGATGCACGCCGCATCGTTGGCGGTGAGGCGATGGTAGGGCTGTCGACCCACACCCACGCGCAGTTGCAGGACGCCCTGACCCAGCCGATTTCGTACGTCGCCATCGGCCCCGTGTTCAGCACCGGCACCAAAGCGACCGGTTATGACGCTGTGGGACTCGAGATGGTCCGAGATGCGTGCGCGCTCATGTCACCCGGCGGTATTCCGGTCGTCGCGATCGGCGGGATCACGCTCGATCGCGTGACCAGCGTCTGGGACGCCGGCGCCGCATCGGCGGCGATCATCGGCGACTTGCTGACCGATGATCCCGCCGCCCGCGTTGTGCAGTTTCTCGAAGCTGTCCGCTAGGAGTCTTGACCGCGTGAGATCTTGAGGAATGAGTCAAGTTTTTCTCGGTCAAGACGACTGCCCCGCCGGAGGCGGGGCGAGAGTAATAGGGGCTAGCGAGGCGGAGCTCACCAACCATGCTTGCGGGGTCCGAGGCTCCGCCTCGCTAGGCGCTCACCCGGCGTACGGAGCGCCCGTCGTCGGGTGCCGCACCGAGTAGTCGCGGCCGCCGTTCGAGAAGTAGTCCTGCGTGATCTTGCGCACTGTGCCCAACAACAGCAGGAGCCCGATCAAGTTGGGGAACGCCATGAAGCCGTTGAGCAGCGTGCCCACGGCCCAGACCAGCGGCACCGAGACCACCGCGCCGACCATGATGAGGATGATGAAGACGATCTTGTAGGGCAGGATGATGCGCGAGCCGAACAGGAATTCGACGCACTTCTCGCCATAGTAATACCACCCAATCAGCGTCGAGAACCCGAACAGGAACGAACAGACCGCGACAATGATCTGCGCGCCGGGAATCGTCGTGCCGAGCGCGGCCGCCGTCAGGTCGCCGCTCGCGTTGGCATACGCCGGGTCGGTCCACAGGCCGGACTCGAGGATGATGAACGCCGTCACCGTGCACACGACGATGGTGTCCACAAACACTTCGAAGATGCCGACGACGCCCTGTTCGGCCGGGTGCTTGACGTCGGCGATGCCGTGCGCGATCGGGGCGCTTCCGAGACCGGCTTCGTTCGACAGGACGCCGCGGCTGACGCCGGCCGCGATGGCCTGCGCGACCGATGCGCCCGCAAACCCGCCGATGGCCGCCGTGGGTGTGAAGGCTTCCTCAACGATGAGCAGCAGTGCGCCCGGGAAGGCGCCAATGTTGATCAGGATGAACGTGATGCCGGCGCCCAGATACAGCACGATCATCGATGGCACCAGCTTCTCGGCCACGTTCGCGATCCGCTTGATGCCCCCGATGAGGACGAGGCCGACAAGCACGGTGATGAGGATGCCGGGCACCCACATCGGCAGGTCGACGCCAGTCGCGTAGCGCGTCGCTTCCGTGAAGGTGCGCGCCACCGTGTTCGACTGCGCCATGTTGCCGGTGCCGAACAGCGCCGCGATCGCGCCGAAAAACGCAAACGCGGCGGCGACGCCCTTGCCGAGCGCGCCGCCGCCGAGGCCGCGAGAGATGTAATACATCGGGCCGCTGGCGAGCTCGCCCGATTCACGGGTGACCCGGTAATGCACGCCCAGCACGGCTTCGGCGAACTTCGTGGCCATGCCGACCGTCGCGCACATCCACATCCAGAAGACCGCCCCGGGCCCGCCAATCAGGATCGCCGTCGCCACGCCGCCGATGTTGCCATTGCCCACCGTGGACGCCAGAGCCGTGGACAGGGCCTGGAATGGCGTGATGGTGTTGTCGCCGGTGGCTTTCTGACCAATCCCGCCGAGCACCGTGCGCACGGCAAACGGGAACCGGCGTATCTGCACCAGCCCGGTCACCAGCGTGAGCAGGCCCCCGACGATGACGAGGACCAGGGGCATGGCAAAAGGCTGCCAGACGAACCCGTCGATCGTGGTGATTTGCTGCGTGATCTGTTCGAGATCCATCGATGCTCCGTGAGAAAACACGCGCCGCGCTCAGGCCAGCAGGTCGCGCACCGTGACGATGATGATGATGCCAATCGCGATGGGGCATACCCAGCGGATCAGAAATGCCCAGAGCGCCGCCCCTGGGAACGGCGCGCCGGCCTGCAGCTCCGCGATGGCGTTGGCCGGCTTCCACGACCAGGCGACGAACAATGCGATGAAGAACCCGCCCACCGGCAATGCAAAGTTGTTCCAGATGATGGCCATGACCGAGAGGAAGTCCAAGCCGATGCCCGGCAGGCTGCTGAAGAACGGCACGGCGCCGTTGCCCAGCGCGGAAGGAATCGACAGCGCAAAGGTGACGCCCGCCAGCGTCAGCACGGCGCGACGGCGCGTCCATCCGTGCGAGTCAATCAGGTAGGAGGTGGGCACTTCGAGCAGCGAAATCGTCGAGGTGATGGCCGCCATCGTCAGCATCACGAAGAACGCGCCGCCGAAGAGCTCGCCGCCGGGCATGGTCGAAAACAACCGCGGCAGGACCGCGAAGATGAGACCGGGGCCCGACGTCGACGGATCGAATCCCTCGATGGTGAATCCGGCCGGGAAAATGATGAAACCGGCCATGATCGCGACGGTCGTATCGAGCAAAACCACCCAGGCGGCCGCGCGTGCGATGTTTTCCCTCGGACCCAGATAGCTGCCGTAGGTGATCATCGCGCCCATGCCCAGGCTGAGTGAGAAGAATGCCTGGCCGAGCGCCGCGTTGATCACCTGGATGTCGAAGATCTTCGACGGATCCGGGCGCAGGTAGTACGCGAGTCCCGTCTCCGCGCCTGGCAGTGTGAGCGCCCGCAGCATCAGCGCGACGAGCAGCAGGAGCAGCGCCGGCATCAGCACCTTGGTCAGGCGTTCGATGCCGTCGCGCACCCCGCCCAGAATCGTCGCCGCGGTGATGGCCAGCACGAGAAAGGTGAGACCGATCACGAGCGTGGGGTTCGCCACGAAGTTCGCAAAGAACTGGCCGATGGCGTCCGGGCTTCCGGCCACCGCGCCGGTGACGGTGAAGTAGATGTAGGCGATGGTCCAACCGGCAATGACCGAATAGAACGACAGGATACCGACGCCGGCGAGGATGCCGAGCAACCCCACGAATCGCCACGCGGTGCCGGGCTTGATGACCTCGAACGAGCCGGCCGGGTCCTTCTTCCCGCGCCGGCCAATCGCGAACTCCGCGATCATGATCGGAGCGCACACGAGAAACACACACAGCAGGTAGACCACGACGAAGGCGGCGCCGCCGCCGCGGCCGACCTGTGTCGGGAACCCCCAGATGTTTCCGAGACCGACGGCCGAGCCGGCCGCTGCCAGCACAAACCCCAGTCGAGAACTCCACATGCCGCGATCCGGCACGCTCATCGGCTCGCCTCCTCGAAATCAGCAGAAAAATCGCCGGGCGATGATACCCCAGAGCGTCCGCATACTTGAGATAAACCGCTTATAATCGGATGGACCCGAGCGTATCCTTGCCTGCCCGCCGTTTTGATGGCGTCGCGACCGCGGCGCAGATCCGAGCTGAACTCGCCCCCCGTGTCGCCAGGTTTGTCCAGGCACACCGCCGTCCGCCGGGACTTGCCGTCGTCCTTGCCGGGCAGCGTCCCGAATCCGAGATTTACGTGCGGAACAAGCTGAAGACGGTCGCCGAGGCCGGCTGTCGCGCCGATCTGGTCCGCCTCGACGAACGCGCCTCGCTCGACGATGCACTGGAGACCGTCACGCAACTCAATGCCGACGAGGCCATCGACGCGATTCTGGTGCAGTCGCCGCTGCCAGACGGCATGGGGCGCGACGCCGAGCAGCGCGTGTTCGATCTGATCGATCCGGCGAAAGACGTGGATGGATTTCACCCGGCCAATGTCGGGCGCCTGGTGCAGAAGCGGCCGACGCTCGTCGCGTGCACGCCGCTGGGCTGCGTCGAGCTGCTGGAGCGCGAGAAGATTCCGCTCGCCGGCCGTACGGCCGTGATCATCGGCCGGAGCGATATCGTCGGCAAGCCCATGGCGCTGCTGCTGCTGCACCGCGATGCGACGGTCACCATCTGCCACTCGCGAACCGCCGATCTGCCGCGGGTCGCCGCGTCGGCGGACGTGCTGGTCGCGGCCCTGGGGCGCCCGGGCTTCGTGACGCGCGAGTTCGTCAAGCCAGGGGCCACGGTGATTGATGTGGGCATCAATGTCCTGACCAGCGAAGCGGACGTGCATCGCCTGTTCGGCCCGGACAGCCCCAAGCGGCGAACGTTCGCGCAGAAGGGCAGCGTCCTCATTGGCGACGTGCACCCTGACGTCGAGCAGGTTGCCGGCGCGCTGACGCCGGTTCCCGGCGGGGTGGGCCCGCTGACGATCGCGATGGTGCTTCGCAACACGATTACGGCAGCGGAGCTCAGAAAGCGCCCGGTCTGAGGGCGGGGTCCATGATCAGGATTGGATTGACCGGGGGGATCGCCACCGGAAAGAGCCACGTCGTGCGACTGCTGCGCGAGGCCGGCGTGCCCGTCGTGGACTCCGACGTGCTGGCGCGAGACGCCGTGGCGGCCGGGACGCCCGGCCTTGCCGACATCGTCGAACGCTTCGGGCCCGGGATCCTGATGGCGTCGGGCGAGCTCGATCGCGCGCGCCTGGGTGAGCTGGTCTTTGGCGATCTCGAGGCCCGGCGCGATCTCGAAGCGATTGTCCACCCCGTGGTGCGGCGCGGCATCGCCGAGTTTTTTCGCGCCTTGCCGCCGGACACGCCGTTGGCGGCGGCGGACATCCCGTTGTTGTTCGAAACGCACGGCGAACGTAACTTCGACAAGGTCATCGTGGTCGCGTGCGCGCGAGCGACCCAGATCGAACGGGTCATCGCGAGGGACGGGCTGTCGAGGGACGCGGCCGAGAGACGTGTCGCGGCGCAATTGCCGATCGAGGAGAAGGTCAGGCGCGCCGATTACGTGATTTCGACCGACGGCACGTTTGAGGAGACCGGCGCGCAGGTCGCGGCGCTCCTGGCCTCGCTTCGCTCGTAGTAGGCGGGCCATCGGCCCGAAGGCGTCACCTGCCGCGAGAGCAGTCGAAGGCCGGCCCTCCGAGCGCAGCGAGGCCCTCCGAGGCGCGAAGCGCCGAGGCCGATCAGTCCGTGTCCTTCGCCGGCGCGATGCGCTCCTCGACGAACGTGTTCCACTCGTGACAATGCGGACACTGCCAGAGCAACTCCGTCGAGCGGTAGTGACACTTCACGCACACGTGCGGATCGAGAAAAAACACCGCCTCGCGGGCGGCGTCGATGTAGCGCTGCACGTGCTCGGGCGACAGCCCCAACCGCAGCATCCCGTTCCAGATCGCCTGATGCACCGCAAGGCCGTGCGGATTGTGCGAGAGCGCTTCGAGCAGCACCTCGAACGCGGCAGTGTGTTCGCCGCGGGCCGCCATCTGTTCTCCGAGAGCCACGCGGGCACGCCAGTCGCTCGGATTGGCCGCGATCAGTTCGCGACAGCGATCCTCGAACCGGTGCGGGGCGCCCGCTGCGGCATGCGCCGCTGACAGGCGATCGAACACGAGATACGCCCGGTCTGGCGACGCCGTCAGCAAGCGCTCCCACGTCGCCACGGCCCCCGCCGTATCACCCTGTTCGAATTTCGCGTCGCCGAGGTTCAGATAGGCGGGCGTCGTGGCCGGGTCGAGATCGATGGCCGAATGAAAACGCCGCACGGCTTCGTCGACGTTCCCGCCCTTCATCGCGTCCACGCCCCGTTCGTTGTCGAGAAAGGCCAGGATGGCCTGGCTGCGCGCCTTCGTGTCGGGCCCCGTCAATTCTACGAGCTGCTCGCGAATCCGGTATGCCTCGTCCCACTGATGCTGTTCTTCGTGGAGCTTCTGGAGATAGAGGAGCGCGTACTGATTGCCCGGGTCGAGCCGGCGGACCTCGTTGAAGGCTTCCAGCGCCCGATCGACGAAGCCACCGCGCTTGAAATCGAGGCCCAGGCAGAGCAGCACATAGGCGTGCTCGGTTCTGGTCAGCTTGGGCCGCTGGAGCAGCGCCTGGTGGATCTGAATGGCCCGGGCCACCTGACCGCGCTCACGATGCACATTGCCGAGAATCAGATGGATCTCGAGCGCGTCGGAATCGACGCGCGCCGCCTGGCTCAGCTCCTCGATGGCGATATCGAGCTGATTCGCGACGAGAAAGTTCAATCCGAGCACGTAGTGCTGCGAGTCGCGCGCACGGCGGCGGTCGATCCATTTGCCATCGCGCAGCTTGTAACGCTCCCAGGCCTTGCCGATGGCGAGACCAGCCAGCAGCGCGAGCAGAGCCGCGAGAAAAGGAAGCGGCTCCATCGATCAGACCAGCTCAGTGGGCCACAAATTGTGCAGGTGGATGACCCCTTCGACGCGACGGGTGTCGTCCACCACGACGAGCGACGTGATCTTGCGCTGCTCCAGCATGTTGAGCGCCTGCGCGGCGAGTGTGGCCGGGCCGATGGCGACCGGATTGGGCGTCATGACGTCGGCCGCGCTGCGCTCGAGGACATTGTCGAAGCTCGCCATCTTGCGGCGGAGGTCGCCGTCCGTGATGATGCCGAGCAGGAGCCGTTTGTCATCCACGACGCAGGTCATGCCCAATCCCTTGCGGGACATCTCGTAGATCACGTCGAGCATCGCCGTGGTTGGCAGCACCAGCGGCACTTGCTCGCCATGATGCATGAGCTGCTGCACGCGTTTGAGCCGCTTGCCGAGCCTTCCGCCCGGATGCAGATTGGCAAAATCCTCCGGCTGAAATCCACGCTCGACGAGCACCGTCATCGCCAGGGCATCGCCGAGCGCCAGCATGGCGGTGGTGCTCGCGGTCGGCACGAGGTTCATCGGACAGGCTTCTTCCGACACGCGGCAGTCGAGCGCCACGTCGGCCGCCTGTGCCAGCGTCGACCGGGCATGCCCGGTCATCGCGATCAGCCGGGCGCCAAGCCGCTTCAAGGCCTCGAGCAGGCCCACGAGCTCTTCGTTCTCGCCACTGTATGAGAGCGCGATGACGACGTCGTCGCTCCGAATGACGCCGAGATCGCCGTGGAGCGCCTCGGCCGGGTGCAGAAAGAAGGCGGGGGTGCCGGTGCTCGAAAAGGTCGCCGCGATCTTGCGGCAGACGATGCCGGATTTGCCCATGCCGGTCAGGATCAGGCGGCCCTTGCAGTCGCGCACGAGCGTCACCGCCTGCGCGAACCGCTCGTCCAGGCGATCGGCGAGCGCGAGGATGGCCGCCGCCTCCGTTTGCAGGACTTTCTTGGCCAGGGAGAGGTCAGGCATGCGCCTTCGCGATCCTATCAAGCTCGACCAGTTGGCGCATCAACCCTTCCAGACGATCGAGGCGAAGCGCGTTGGCGGCGTCGCTTCTGGCGCGCGATGGATCGTGATGCACTTCCAGGAATACGGCGTCCACACCGGCGGCGACCCCGGCGCGCGCCAGCGGCTCGATATACCCGGCCAGGCCGGCCGTGACGCCGTCGCCTGCGCCGGGCAGTTGCAGGCTATGGGTGACGTCGAAGACGATCGGGCGGCCCAGTTCGCGCATCATCGGCAGCGCGCGCATGTCGACCACGAGATTGTTGTAGCCGAACGTGGAGCCGCGCTCGGTGAGCAGGATGCCGTGCGCGCCGGCGCCTTCGAGCTTGGCGACGACATGGCGCATGTCGCGCGGCGCGAGAAACTGCCCTTTCTTCACGTTGACCGTTCTGCCGGTGCGCGCTGCCGCGACGAGCAGGTCGGTTTGGCGGCAGAGAAACGCGGGAATCTGCAGCACGTCCACGACCTCGGCGGCCGGCTGCGCGTGCGCCACGTCGTGTATGTCGGTCAGCAGCGGCAGCCCCGTGCGGGCCTTGACCTCAGCCAGGATCTTCAATCCGGCGTCGAGACCCGGTCCGCGAAAGCTGGCGAGCGATGTGCGATTCGCCTTGTCGTACGACGCCTTGAAGATCAAGGGCACGCCCGCACGCGCCGCGATGTCGCGCAACTGCAGGGCAGTGTCGATGGCATGCGCCTCGCTTTCGATGACGCACGGTCCGGCAATGAATGCGAGTGGATATCCGGTGCCCACGGTGACGGCGCCGGCCGCGGCGGCAGTGACGGTGAGCATCACGCCACGGACGTCGCGTTCTGCGCGGTGCCCTTGACCGTGCGCTGCCGCTCATAGGCGGCCGCGACAAAGCTGGCAAACAGCGGATGCGGATTGAGCGGCCGCGATTTGAATTCCGGATGGAACTGCACGGCCAGGAACCACGGGTGGCCCGGCAGCTCGGCGATCTCGACGAACTTTCCGTCCGGGGAGCGGCCTGAGATGCGCATCCCCTTTTCGCGCAGGTTGGGCTCGTACAGGCAGTTGAATTCGAACCGGTGCCGATGACGCTCGGAGATGTGATCGGTCCCGTAGATCCTGTGCGCCAGCGAGCCCGGCGCCAGCTCGCATTCGTATTTCCCGAGGCGCATGGTGCCGCCGATCTCATCGACGCCCAGCAGATCGCGCAGCTTGTAGATGATCCGGTGCGGCGCGGCCTCGTCGACTTCCGTCGAATCGGCGCCGTCGAGCATGCAGACGTTGCGCGCGAACTCGACGGTGGCCCACTGGAAGCCGTAGCAGATGCCGAAGTAGGGGATATTGTTGCGCCGCGCGTACTCCGCCGCCTTCATCATGCCGCGCGTGCCGCGCGACCCGAAACCGCCCGGCACGAGAATGCCGTGCGAGCCGTCGAGCAGCCGCGCGCCGCCGTCCTGCTCGAGCGCTTCGGACTCGACCCATTGAATGTTGATGCGCAGCCGGTTGGCGAACCCGCCGTGATAAAGCGCCTCGTTGAGCGACTTGTACGAATCCTCGTAGCCGGTATATTTGCCGACGACGTGGATGGTCAGCTCGTCGTCCGGATTCTTGATGCGATCGACCAGTTCTTCCCACGGCTTCATTCGTGCCTCGGTGAGCGGCAAGCCGAGCAGCTCGAGGATCACCGTGTCGAGGCCCTCCGCCTGCAGCACAAGCGGTACCTCGTAGATCGTCTCGACAT
The DNA here is from genome assembly GCA_035512515.1 of Vicinamibacterales bacterium. Lineage (GTDB taxonomy): Bacteria > Acidobacteriota > Vicinamibacteria > Vicinamibacterales > UBA2999 > JACCSI01. The sequence goes on along the minus strand of DATKDY010000324.1, from coordinate 72,663 downwards.
CGCGCGCAGTGATGACCGCCTCTTCGTTGACATCGCAGAACAAGCCGATTTTCTGTTTCAGGTCGCGCGGCAGCGGGCGATCGGTGCGGCACAGCAGGATGTCGGGCTGGATGCCAATGGAGCGGAGGTCTCGGACGCTGTGCTGCGTGGGCTTGGTTTTCAGTTCCCCGGCCGAGCCGATGTAGGGCACCAGCGTGAGGTGAATGTAGAGCGTGTGCTCGCGTCCGACGTCCTGGCGGAATTGACGAATCGCTTCGAGGAACGGCAGGCTTTCGATGTCGCCGACCGTGCCGCCGATCTCGACGAGCACGACGTCCACGTCGCGGCCGACGGCGCGGATGCAGTCCTTGATCTCATTGGTGATGTGCGGAATCACCTGAACCGTGCGCCCGAGATAATCGCCGCGGCGTTCCTTCTGAATCACGGACATGTAAATCTTGCCCGTCGTCCAGTTGCTGTTGCGCGTGGTCTGCGCGTTGGTGAACCGCTCGTAATGCCCGAGATCGAGGTCGGTTTCGGCGCCGTCATCGGTCACGTACACTTCGCCGTGCTGATACGGGCTCATCGTGCCTGGATCGACGTTGATGTACGGGTCGAACTTCTGCATGGCGACTTTGTAGCCGTGTCCCTCGAGCAGGGCGCCGATCGACGCTGCCGCCAGCCCCTTCCCCAGCGACGAGACGACGCCGCCGGTCACGAAAATATACTTGGTAGGACGCTGTTCCATCAGATTCACCAGACCGACACCAGGGACGAACCAGCCATCATCCGTCGTGAGGCGCTGTCGCGAAGAGCTGTCTGACACGCTCGAGGTCTTCTGGTGTGTTGACTTCGGCGGAGCCGAACGGCGTCTCCACGACGTGAATACGCACCCCGTGTTCGAGCGCGCGCAACTGTTCGAGCGCCTCCAGGCGTTCGAGAGTGCCGGGCGGCAGCGCGGCGAGCTGCAGCAGGGTCGCCCTCCTGTACACGTATAACCCGATGTGGACGCGCGCGGCGTCGAACGCCGACAGGGCGCGGCCGGAGGGAATCGGCGCGCGCGAAAAGTACAGGGCAAACCCCCGCACGTCGCAGACGACCTTGACCACATCGTGATTGGTCAGTTCGTCCGCACTTCGGAGCCGGCGCGCCGCGGTTCCCATCTGGATCGAGGGGTCGCGTCGCATCGGCTCAACCACCGCGTCGATGACCGCCGGGTCGAGCAGCGGCTCGTCGCCCTGGACGTTGACGATGAGGCCGCACGGGATGGAAGCGGCGATTTCGGCGAGGCGATCGGTGCCCGAGGTGTGGCCCGCCGCCGTCATGACCGCGACAGCGCCAAACGAGTCCGCCGCCCGCGCGATGCGCTCGTCATCGGTGGCAATGACGACGGCGTCGATGCTCGCGGCGCGCGACGCGCGTCGATAGACGTGCTCGATCATCGGCCGGCCGGCAATATCGGCGAGAGCTTTTGCGGGGAGACGGGTCGAGTGATATCGCGCCGGGATGATCGCCAGCACCGACGTTTCAGTCAGCGCGAAGGGCAGCCGCGTGACCGGAACTGCAGGCACGGCGAATTCTACCACAGAGAAATCAGCCAGTTTGACCGCTCGGCCCGTCGGCGCAGCGACCGTGCTGGTCGTCGATGCGATCCGCTGGTAAACTGTTTCGCGTCACCCCATGCCGACTCGAACAGTCGCGCTCGTCGCCGCGGTGTGCGTCACGATTGGATGGCTCCTCGCCGCCACGCTGACGCCCCCGGTGGCGCGCCTGCAGTCCTTGCCTGAGCGACCACAGGGTCCGGCGGCGACCAGCGACCAGGCGCGGTTCACCGAGCAATTGAATCTGCGTCTGCGCGATGCGCCGCTTCCGCCAACAGCGGGCCGCAATCCCTTCAGCTTTGGCACACGGGCGCGGCGTGCGGCACCAGCACCGGACGTCGAGCCGCCGCCGTTCGACACCACGCCGGCCGGCACCGCGCCGGTCGCACCTGCACCAAGCATGGCGTACGTGCTGGCAGGGATCGGCGTCTCGGGCGAGTTGCGCACGGCGGTCCTGACCGATGGTCAGGGTGTTTACGTCGTGAAGGTCAATGACGCGATCGCGGGCTTCACGATCGTCGAGATCACCGACTCGAGCGTGACGCTCGCCACGGAAGCGGCGCGCCACACACTGCGCCTCGCTCAGTAGGGTGCCTGTAGGGTGCCTGTCGGGTGCCTAAGGTGCCTAGGGTGCCTAGGGTGCCTAGGGTGCCTACGGTGGGTGGCTGCCCTATCCTCACGGACCAGCATGGGCGAACCAATTCCGACAATGTCGCGGCCGAACGACGCGCTGTGCGCGCTACGTAGTGCTGCGCAACGCGGCGCCCGTCCGGGGCTCTCCAGGCACTTTAGGCACTTTAGGCACTTTAGGCACCTGAGGCACCTGAGGCACTTTATGTTCTTACCGCCCAGGCCTGCTTGACGGCAGGGACCGCGCGGATCTCGTCCAGCACGGCGGCGGAAAGCGCCGTGCCGTTCTCGTCGTCCACGGTGACGACGCCAACCGCGCCGCGGTCATTGCGGCCCAGGGCGAAGTTCGCGATGTTGACCTGGTGACGCCCGAGGATCGTGCCGACGGCCCCAATCACACCGGGGGTGTCGTTGTTCATCAGCAGCAGCATGGTGCCGCCGACCGGGGCATCGACCTGCACGCCGTTGAGAAGCACCAGGCGCGGCTCGCCATGAACGACGGTCCCCTCGACCCACCGGTCATCGGCTTCGGTATGGATCCGGATGGAGAGCAGGGAGGTGTAACTGCGGACGCGCGGGCTGTGCGACTCGCTCACCTCGATGCCGCGTTCGGACGCGACGTTTCGCGCGTTGACCGGGGTCACCGGCGACCACAGCACGGTGCGCAGCAGCCCTTCGAGCACCGCGCTCACGATGAGCGGATTGGACGCCCCGGTCAACTGGCCATAGTAGCGAACGCTGACGCCTTCGACCCGCGCGGCCCCCATCTGCCCCAGCAGCGCGCCCAGCCGGCGAGCAAGCTCTGCAAACGGCTGCAGCCGCTGAAACTCGTCGGCGGCGAGCGAGGGGAAGTTGACGGCGTTTCTGATGACGCCGGACTTCAGGAAATCGCGCAGTGCAGATGCCGTTTCCACGCCGACCAGTTCCTGCCCCTCGCGCGTCGAGGCGGCAATATGGGGCGAGGCCACGACCTGCGGCAGTTTCTGGAGGCGGTGGTCCGTGGTCGGTTCGTCCTGGAACACGTCGAGCGCGGCGCCGCCGAGGTGTCCCGACTCAATCGCATCGGCCAGCGCGCCTTCGTCGATCAGGTCGCCCCGGGCCGTGTTGATGATCCGCATCCCCTTCTTGCAGGCGGCCAGCCGCGCGGCGTTGAAGATGTGCCGCGTGTCCGGCGTGGACGGCATATGCAGCGAGAGAAAATCGGCACGCTGGCACAACTCGTCGAGCGAGACCAGCTCGATGCTGAGATTCCGTGCCACGTTGGCATTGATGAAAGGATCGTGCGCGACGACGTTCATCTCGAAGGCGCGGGCGCGCCGCGCGACCTCCTGACCAATCCGGCCCAACCCCGCAAGTCCGAGCGTCTTGCCGCGGAGCTCTTCGCCGAGCAAACTCTTCTTGTCCCACTTGCCCTGCTTCATCGACGCGTCCGCGGCCGGTATCTTTCGGGCAAGTGCCAGCAGCATCGCCATGGCCAGCTCCGCGACGCTGATGCTGTTGGCGCCCGGCGCGTTCATCACGACGATACCCCGCGCACTCGCGGCGGTCACATCCACGTTGTCCACGCCGGTGCCGGCGCGCGCGATCGCCCGAAGATTCTGGCCGGCGGCGATCAGATCAGCGGTGACCCTGGTGGCGCTGCGCACGACCAGGGCGTCCGCATCCGACAGATCGGCGGCGAGTTCGGCCGGGCCACGGCCACTCCGTGCGTCGATGGTCCACCCTTCGGCACGGAGCAAGTCAAGCGCGGAAGGCGGCAGGTCGTCGGCGACGATGATTTTCATCAGGTGTATGATTCCATATCCACGGAGTCCACCGAAGATCGCTGAGACGCCTTCGTGAGCAGATCGCGGAGAAGAGACTCTGACTCGCTGCCTCTCGTGTCGTGTCCGCCAGGTATTCACCATTCATGGTGCAAGTCGCTCATTTCTGGCGAGAACCTCGCGGTTACACGGTGTTCACACGATGTTTTCCACATGGTTTTCCACAGAATCTGTGGACCGCGAAAAACGCCGCAAGGCGAAGTGACCTAACGCCGAAGGACCAAGTCGCATGAATCGAAAAGTCACAGTCGTCGGTGGCGCGGGCAATGTCGGTGCCACCGTCGCCCGCGCGGTTGCGCAGAAGGAACTGGCCGATGTCGTGATCGTCGACATCGCAGACACCAAAGCGGCCGGCGTTGCGCTCGACATTTATCAGTCCTGTCCGATCGAAGGGTCAGCAGCGCGGGTGGTCGGTGTCGGCACCAAGGACTTCGTGGAGACCGCCAACTCCGACGTGGTCGTCATCACGTCCGGCGTTCCCCGCAAGCCCGGGATGAGCCGCGACGACCTGCTGTCGGTCAACTACAAGATCATGCAGGACGTCACGGCGGAGATCGTCCGGCACTCGCCCAACTGCATCATCGTGCCGGTGGCCAACCCGCTCGACGCGATGTCACAAGCCGTGTATCGGTTGAGCAAGTTCCCGCGCGAGCGGGTCATCGGCATGGCTGGCGTGCTCGACTCGGCGCGTATGCGGGCGTTTCTTGCGGAGGAACTCCAGGTATCGCCCGCCGACATCTCGTGCTTCGTGCTCGGCGGCCATGGCGACACGATGGTGCCACTGGCGCGGTTCTCGACCGTCGGCGGCGTCCCCATCACCGAGTTGCTGCCGGCGGAGCGCATCAAGGCCATCAGCGAGCGCACGGCCGGCGGCGGGGCGGAAATTACCAAGCTGGTCGGCACGAGCGCGTGGTACGCGCCGGGTGCCTCGGCGGCCGCGATGGTCGAAGCCATTCTGAAAGATCAGAAGCGCATCATGCCGTGCTCGGTGTTCCTCCAGGGCGAATACGGCATCACCGACTTGTTCGTCGGCGTCCCGGCCAAGCTGGGCGCCCGCGGGGTGGAACAGATCATCGAACTGGAGCTGACCGACGACGAGCGCGCGGCCCTTCACAAGTCGGCGGCGTCGGTCAAAGAGCTCGTGGACGTGATCAAGGTCTGACAGCGCTTTCGGCTCCCGGCTTTCAGCGCTTCAAGCTGACGGCGCTGAGAGCTGACAGCCGAGAGCTGAGAGCCATGAAGATTCACGAGTATCAAGCAAAAGCCATCCTCGCCCGCCACGGCGTGCCCGTGCCGCGCGGCGAGGTGGCCTTGTCGGCGCAGGAGGCGGGAGAGATCGCCCGCCGCCTCGGCGGCGTCGTCGTGGTCAAGGCGCAGATTCATGCCGGAGGCCGCGGCAAGGCCGGCGGCGTGAAGGTGGTGAAGAGCTCTGACGAAGCCGAAAAGGTTGCCGCCGCGCTGCTTGGGCAGTCGCTGGTCACCTATCAGACCGGGCCGACCGGTCAGGTCGTCGGCCGCCTGCTGATCGAGGAGGGCGTCGCCATCGATCGCGAGCTCTACCTGAGCATGCTGGTCGACCGCGCCTCACAGAAGATCGTGGTGATGGTCAGCGCCGAAGGCGGCGTCGAGATCGAAGAGGTCGCGGCGAAGACGCCGGAAAAAATCCACAAGGAATTCATCACCCCCGGGATTGGGCTTCAGCCCTACCAGGCCCGCAAGCTCGCCTTTGCCCTCGGCCTCGACGGCGCGCAGATCGGAAAGGCGACGGCGATGATGCTGGCGCTCTACAAGGCGTTTGTCGCCACCGACGCGGCGATGCTCGAGATCAACCCGCTCATCACGACCAAGGCCGGCGATCTCCTGGCGCTCGACGCGAAGATGAACTTCGACGACAACGCGCTCTATCGCCACCCGGACATCAAGGACCTCCGCGATCTGGCCGAGGAGGATCCGCTCGAGGTCGAGGCCTCGAAGTTCTCGCTCAACTACATCCGCCTCGACGGCAACATCGGCTGCATGGTCAACGGCGCCGGCCTGGCGATGGCGACCATGGACATCATCAAGCTGGCGGGAGGGATGCCGGCCAACTTCCTGGACGTCGGCGGCGGCGCCAACGCCGAGCAGATCCGCAGCGCCTTCAAGATCCTCATGTCGGACAAGAATGTGAAAGCCGTGCTGATCAACATCTTCGGCGGCATCCTGCGCTGCGACGTGCTGGCGCAAGGCGTCATTGCCGCGGTCAAGGAACTGGGCGTGCCCGTGCCCATCGTCATTCGCATGAAGGGCACCAACGTTGAAGAGGGGAAGCGGATGCTCGCGGACAGCGGCCTGAATTTCACAACGGCCGACACGATGAACGAAGCGGCCGACCAGGTCGTCGCGCTGGCGGGAGGCCGCTGATGGCTGTGCTGCTCGACAAGAACACGCGCCTGCTGGTGCAGGGGCTCACCGGCCGCGAAGGCACCTTCCACGCCAAGGCGGCGCAGGCGTATCACACCACGGTGGTCGGCGGCGTCACGCCCGGCAAGGGCGGCACGAAACACGAAGGCTGGCCGATCTTCAACACGGTGGCCGACGCGGTGAAGGAAACCGGCGCCAACGCGTCGGTGATTTTCGTCCCGCCGCCGTTTGCGGCCGACGCCATCATGGAAGCCGCCGATGCCGGCATCGCGCTGGTTGTCTGCATTACCGAAGGCACTCCCGTCGTGGACATGCTCAGCGTGATGGCGCTGCTCAAGGAGCGTCCGGCCACGCGGCTGATTGGCCCCAACTGTCCGGGCGTCATCTCGCCCGGCAAGGGCAAGGCCGGCATCATTCCCGCCAACATCTGTCGCGAAGGCCGAATCGGCATCGTGTCGAAAAGCGGTACGCTCACCTACGAAGCCATCGACCAGTTGACGCGCATGGACCTGGGGCAATCGACCTGCGTCGGCATCGGCGGCGATCCGCTCATCGGCACGATGTATATCGACGCGTTGAAGCTCTTCGCGGCGGACGACGAAACCGACGCGGTGATCATGATCGGCGAAATTGGCGGTTCGGCCGAAGAGGACGCTGCCGAATGGATCAGGGCGAACTTCAAGAAGCCGATCGTGGGCTTCATTGCGGGTCAGACGGCGCCCCCGGGACGGCGGATGGGACACGCCGGCGCGATCATCGCCGGCGGCAAGGGGACGGCGGCGGAGAAGATGGCCGCGCTGGCGGCGGCGGGAGTCCATGTGGTGAAGAGCCCGGCCGAGATGGGAGCCGCGCTGAAAGACGCGCTTCGCGCGTAAGGGGTGGGCAGGTGGGCCGGGTAGGGCGGGTAAGCCGGGTAGGGTGCCCCACCAGCCTTACTCGCTTGACCCGCCTATAATCGTCAGTTCATATGGAACGCACCTTTGCCATCATCAAGCCCGATGCCGTGAAGAAGGGCCACGCGGGCAGGATTCTTTCCCGTATTGAAGAGGCTGGGTTTCGGGTTTGCGCGCTGCGCATGATTCACATGTCGAAGCGTGAGGCCGAAGGGTTTTATTACATCCACAAGGAGCGCCCGTTTTTTGGCGGGCTCACCGACTTCATGTCGTCCGGTCCGTGCATCGTGATGTGCCTCGAGGCCGGTGGCGCCATCAAGAAGTGGCGCGATCTGATGGGCGCGACCGATCCGGCAAAGGCCGACGCGGGGACGCTCCGTCAAGAGTTTGGCGCGTCGATCGACAACAACGCCACCCACGGGTCGGATGCGCCGGACACGGCCGCCTTCGAGCTGGGGTACTTTTTTCGCGGGTTAGAACTGTTTCAATAGGGCAGGCAGGGCAGGTAAGGCCGGTAGGGCTGGTAGGGCTGGTAGAGCCCTCCCCACCGGGCCTACCCGCCCCACCCGCCCTACCTGCCCAACATGGCGATTAAGAGCGATCGGTGGATCCGGCAGATGGCGCTCGAGCACAGGATGATCGAGCCCTTCGAGGATCGTCAGGTGCGTGAAGGCGTCGTTTCGTATGGCTTGTCGTCGTACGGTTATGACATCCGCGTCGCAGACGACTTCAAGGTCTTCACCAACGTCTACAACACCGTCGTCGATCCGAAGAAATTCGACCCGCGGTCCTTCGTGGACATCAAGGCCGATGTCTGCATCGTGCCGCCGAACTCGTTTGCCCTGGCGCGGACCATCGAGTATTTCCGCATCCCGCGCGACGTGCTGACGGTGTGCCTGGGCAAGTCCACCTACGCGCGCTGCGGCATCATCGTCAACGTGACGCCGTTCGAGCCCGAATGGGAAGGCCACGTCACCATCGAAATCTCCAATACGACGCCCTTGCCGGCGAAGATTTATGCCAACGAAGGTATCGCCCAGGTGCTGTTCTTCCAGAGCGACGAGCCGTGCGAGGTGTCGTACAAGGACAAGGCCGGCAAGTATCAGGCGCAGCGGGGAGTGACCCTCCCCAAGATCTAAGGTTCCAGGGTTCCAGGGTTCCAAGGTTCCAAGGTTCGAGGGTTCCAAAGTTCGAGGGTTTCAGAGTTACAGAGTTCATGAACACCCACCCGGCGCGCGGGATGCGCGATTTCCTCCCCGAAGATGTCCGCCGGCGCCAGTACGTCATTGACGTCATTGCCGGCGTGTATCAGCGCTACGGGTTCGAACCGCTCGAGACGCCGGCGGTCGAAAACATCGAGACGCTGATGGGGAAGTACGGAGAAGAGGGCGACCGCCTCATCTTCCGGATTCTCAAGCGCGGTGAAGAGGGCAAGAGCGGTGAGGCTGATCTGGCGCTCCGCTACGACCTGACGGTGCCGCTCGCGCGCGTGGTGGCGCAGTATCGGGCGCAACTGCCGAGGTTCTTCAAACGGTACCAAATCCAGCCAGTCTGGCGAGCGGATCGCCCGCAGAAGGGGAGATTCCGAGAATTCTATCAATGCGATGTTGATTGCCTTGGCTCGACTTCTCCGATCGTTGAAGCCGAGCTCTGTGCCGCAGTAAGTGATGTTTTAGACCGGCTTGGATTCAAAACGTTCGATATCATCATCAACCATCGAGCGCTGTTGACGGCAAGCCTGAAGCAGCTCGGATTCGTCGCGGAGCAACACAGCGACGTCATAACTTTGATCGACAAGGTCGACAAAATTGGTCTGACGGGGCTGCGGACGGAATTGCGCCAGAAAGGTTTTAGCGAGACACAGGTCGAGGGCGTCTGCCGGAACTTCCTCCACGACGACATCGGTCCCTCGCTCGGCGCCGACTGGCTCGACTTTTATGCGAGAGACCTAGATCTTGAAGGACACCCTTCGATCACCAATCTGAAAGAGATTTTTACACTTATACGCGCTACCAGTGCGGAAGGCCGTGTCAAGTTTGAGCCCTGCCTTGCGCGCGGGCTCTCGTATTACACGGGAGCAATCTTCGAGGTCAAAGTCGAGGATCTTGCCGGTTCTTTGGGGGGAGGGGGACGTTACGACAACCTGGTCGGAATGTTTTCGGGTCGTGAGGTTCCTGCGGCCGGGTTTTCGCTCGGGCTCGAGCGCATCCTCGTGGTCATGACCGAACGGGGGATGTTCCCGGACGCCGCGCGGCTCCGTCCTGCTGACGTCATGGTCACCATCTGCAACTTCAATGATGGCGTCGATGAACTAGAGTTGAAGGCCGAGGCGCTGCGATTGGCCGCGCAACTGCGGAGCGGCGGGGTGTCTGTTGAGGTGTTCCCTGACGTCACCGACCTCGGCAAGCAAATCAAGTACGCCGGCGAGCGCGGGATTCCGTTTGCCACCGTTATCGGCGCACGGGAGCGTGATGCTGGACGGGTCGGTCTGCGTGATCTTGCCAGCCGTCAGCAAGAAGATCTTTCAGTTGGTGAATTGGTGACCTACCTGCAAGACAAGAAGCTGACAGCTGATAGCCCAGAGCCTGGAGCTGCTCGTGGCTGAACAGTTGGGACAACTCGCGCGCACACACACGTGCGGCGCGCTCCGCGCCTCGGACGTCGGCGCCGAGGTGGTGCTGCTTGGCTGGGTCCACCGCATGCGCGATCTCGGGTCGCTCGTCTTCATCGATGTCCGCGACCGCGCCGGCTATACCCAGGTCGTCATCGAAGAATCTCACTCCGATCTTCTCGAGCAGGCGCAGTGCCTGCGCTCCGAGTATGTCGTCGCCGTCATCGGACGCGTCGAGCTCCGCTCGGCCGAGACGAAGAATGCAAGCCTGCCCACCGGAGACATCGAAGTGCGAGCCACCGAGCTGCGGATCCTGAACGAGGCCAGGACTCCGCCCTTCACGATCGCCGAGGACAGCAACGTCTCCGAAGAAACACGGCTCAAGTATCGCTATCTCGACTTGCGCCGCCCGCGCCTGCAGCGCAACATCGGCCTTCGCCACGAGATCACGCTGGCACTCCGGAATTACTTCAACGCGCAGGGCTTCTACGAAATCGAGACGCCGATCCTGACCAAGTCCACGCCGGAAGGCGCGCGCGACTTCCTCGTGCCGAGCCGTGTCCATCCAGGCCAGTTTTACGCGTTGCCCCAGTCGCCGCAGATCTTCAAGCAGATCCTGATGATCGCGGGCATGGATCGCTACGTGCAGTTCGCCCGCTGCTTCCGCGACGAAGACCAGCGCGCGGACCGGCAACTGGAGTTCACGCAAGTCGACCTCGAGATGTCGTTTGCGACGCCCAGTCTCGTGTACGACATTGTCGAGGGAGCGCTGGCTGCCGCGTTCACGGTCATCGGCGTCGAGGTGAAGCGGCCGTTTCGACGCATGCCCTACGCCGAGGCGATCGCCACGTACGGCGCCGACAAGCCCGATCTGCGGTTCGGTCTCGAGATTCAGGATTTCGGGGCCCACTTCGCCGAGTCGCCGTTTGGAATCTTCCGCGAAGCCGTGGAGCACGGCGGCACCGTGCGCGGCTTCGTCATCTCTGGCGCCGCGAAGTTCTCGCGTCGCGAAGTGGACGAGCTCGTCGCGCAGGCGAAACAATTCGGCGCCGCCGGCCTCGTCTGGGCACGGCACACGGCTGACTCAGTTCAGGTGTCCGCGAAGGCCATCGGTGAGGAGGGCGCGCGTCGCGCGCTCGACCTGGCGGGCGCCGGTCCTGACGACTTGCTGGTGCTGGGCTCCGGCGCCGCCGATGCCATCTCGAAAGTCCTGGGCCAGCTCAGGCTGGCGGTGGCAAGGAAGCAGAACCTGATTCCGGAAAACCGATGGGAGTTGCTCTGGGTGACGGACTTTCCGCTCTTCGACTGGAACGCCGATGAACGGCGATGGGATTCGGTCAATCATCCTTTTACCGCGCCACGGGAAGAGGATCTCCCTCTGCTCGAGTCAGCGCCGGGCCAGGTCCTCGCCAAGGCGTACGACGTCATCCTCAACGGGTGGGAGCTGGGCGGCGGCAGCATTCGTATTCACGACCGGGAGACGCAGGCGACGGTGTTTCGCCTGCTGGGCCTGACCGATGAGGAGGCGCGTGACCGCTTTGGCTTCTTCCTCGAGGCGCTCGAGTACGGCACGCCGCCACATGGTGGCCTCGCGCTCGGGCTCGATCGCATCTGCGCACTGCTGTCGGGCGAGTCCTCCATTCGCGAAGTCATCGCGTTCCCCAAAACCACCAACGCCGTCGATCTGATGGCTGATGCGCCGTCGACGGTGGACCCGCGGCAGCTTCGCGAATTGCGGATCCGGGTGCAATCTTGACGTGTGGTATGGGGTTTGCTACGATCGACGCTGGTAAATAGCTGGTACTTAAGGAGATACGCGAATTCCCACCGCGCCGCTGCGTAAGATCCCCATTCCTGAAGCCGCCCTCGAGACGTTTGTCGGGGCCTACGACGACAACCTCCGCACTGTCGAATCGCTGCTGAACGTGCGCGTGCGGACGCAAGGCAACGAGCTCATCGTCGAAGGCGAGGCCGAAGACACGGCCCGAGTGGCGCAGCTCGTCGAGCAGTTGTCCGGGCTGATCGGCGAGGGCCATAGCATCACCGTGCGCGACGTCAAGACGGCGACGCAGTTGCTGGCCGAGGATCCCCACGTCGATCTCAGGGATCATTTCCTCAAGGGCGGACAGTTCCGTCAGGCCGGCAAGCGGCGGATTACGGCGAAGTCCGCCAATCAGCGGCGGTACCTCGATGCGATCGAAGAACACGACATCGTCTTCGGCATCGGCCCGGCGGGCACCGGCAAGACGTATCTGGCCATGGCGCAGGCGGTCGGCTATCTGCTGGCGAAGAAGGTCAGCCGCATCATCCTGGCGCGACCGGCGGTCGAAGCGGGCGAAAAGCTCGGATTTCTCCCCGGCGACCTGCAGGAGAAGGTCAATCCGTACCTGCGGCCGCTCTACGACGCCTTGTACGACATGATGGATCTCGACAAGGCCGAACGGCTGATCGAGCGCGGGACGATCGAAGTGGCGCCCATCGCGTTCATGCGCGGCCGGACGCTGAACGACGCGTTCGTCATTCTGGACGAAGCGCAGAACACGACGTCCGAGCAGATGAAAATGTTTCTGACCCGCCTGGGCTTCGGATCCAAGGCGGTGGTCACCGGCGACATCACGCAGATCGATCTTCCACCGGGCCGCACCTCGGGGCTGGTCGAAGCGATGCACGTCGTCGGCAAGGTCGAGGGCATCTCATTCGTCTATTTCGACGAACGCGATGTCGTGCGACACAAGCTCGTGCAGGCCATCGTCAAAGCCTACGAGTCGCATGGGGACAACACGCAGGGCGCCAGGCGGCCCGCGTAACACGTTTCATATGCCCAGCCGCACACCACGCCGCCGGTCCGCCGGAGGAGCGAGGTTAGTCGTCACCCTCACCGCGCCTGACGGCGCGTCGCTGCCGGCCCGCGGGCTGGCGATCTGGCTGGCCAACGCTGCGCCGGCGAACGCGCGCGGCGAGGTCACCGTGGCGCTCATCAGCGACGCGCGGATGCGCACGCTCAACCGCGCCTATCGCAATAGAGATTACGCAACCGACGTCCTGTCGTTTCCCGCCGTCGCTAAAGCTATGGCGGGCAAGCCCGCCGTCGCTAAAGCTTCCACCTCCGCTAAAGCTTCCGCCGTCGCTAAAGCTTCGGCGGACAAGTCGGCGGGCAGGTCGGTGGACAAAATGGCGGGCATGCCCGCCTCCGCTGACCAGAAGGCTGGCGGGGCGGGTAAGGCTGATGGGGCCGAGGCGCTCTACCTCGGCGATATCGTCATCGCCACGGGCGTCGCCCAGCGGCAGGCGGACGATGTCGGCCACCCGGTCGGGACCGAGATCAAGGTGCTGGCCTTGCATGGGTTGCTGCATCTGCTTGGGTATGATCACGAGACGGATACGGGCAAAATGGCCCGATTGGAGGCTCGCCTTCGCAAGAAAGCCGGGCTCGAGGACGGCCTGATTGCCAGGCGATCCCGATGACGCCACTCCTGCTGTTTCTGCTCGGCGTGCTCGCCGTGTACGTCGGCACCGTCACCACCGCCTTCAGCGCGCTGATGCGGCTGTCGTTGCGGCTGATGGCCGAACGCGGCGGACGCGACGACACGCTCGGGTGGTATCTCGACGAACCGCTGCGCCTGTTCATTCCGGCGCGGCTGCTGCAGGCCGCCATCACCATTGCCGCCGTCACGCTGCTGGGGCGGGTCACGGGCCTCGATTTCGCGCGTGGGCTCCCGGTCCTGGTGCTGGCCAGCCTGCTGTTCGTGCTCGTCTGCGAGCATCTGGTTCCACTCCTGATTGTCCGGCGCGAGCCCGAGCGCGTGCTCGAAATCCTGCTGCCGGCCTTCGATACGATCGCGCGGATTCTGAAGCCGTTGACGGCGGCGATGCGACGGCTCCTGGTCGTGCGGCGCGCCGGGCCGGCGGTGCAACTGGTGGACGCCTCGGCCGACGCGCGAGAGGGCGCCCCGCAGGAGCCCGAGAGCACGGCTCGGGAACGCGACGAGCAGCAGCACGAATTGCAGGAAGGCCAGGCGCGCGAACTGCTCCGTTCTCTGGTCGAGTTCCGCGAGACGATGGCTCGAGAAGTGATGACGCCGCGTCCCGACATCGTCGCCATCGAGGCGAGCGACACGATTGGCGATCTCCTGGCGTTGGCGCGCGAGCAACAGTACTCGCGCATCCCGGTGTACCACGAGTCGCTGGACAACATCGTCGGGATGATCACGACCAAGGACCTCATCCTCCTCGACACGGCCGATCTGTCGCAGCCGATTACGCCGTTGATTCGTCCCGCGCACTTCGTCCCCGAGACGAAGCTCGTGCCCGAATTGCTGGCGGAATTTCAGCGCAAGCGCATTCAAGCCGCGCTCGTGGTCGACGAGTACGGCGGCACGGCAGGCCTCGTCACCGTCGAGGACCTGCTGGAGGAGATCGTCGGCGAGATCCGTGACGAGTACGATACCGAGCTCGAACCGATTGTCGAGGAGGCGGACGGCGTGTACGTCTTCAGCGGCCGCACGCACGTGCGTGAGCTGGAAGAGCGCCTCAAGGTCAAGGTCGAAGGCGACGGCTACGAAACGGTGGGCGGTTATCTGCTGTCACACGTGGGCCGCGTTCCGGCCGTGGGAGAAACGTTCGACATCGATGGGCTGTCGGTCGAGGTGCTCGAGGCCGAGCGGCGGCGCATCAATCGGGTCCGGGTGCGACGCGGTGTCGGCGAACCGGCGGCAACGGAGCACGCGGGGTGAAGAGCGGGTTTGTCGGCCTCGTGGGACGCCCGAACGCCGGCAAGTCCACGCTGCTCAATCGCCTGGTCGGACAAAAACTCGCCATCGTCTCGGACAAACCTCAGACCACACGGAATCGCATCACGGGCGTGCGCAATTTTCCCGAAGGTCAAGTCGTGTTCGTGGACACTCCCGGCGTGCACCGGCCGCTTCATCGGCTGAACGTGCGAATGGTCGATGCGGCGCTCGACGCGCTGCGCCAGGTCGATGTCGTCGCCGCCGTCGTCGATGCGAGCGAGCCGCCCGGCGGCGGCGATCGATACCTGATGGACCTTCTGGCCAGGGTCCGGAAGCCCAGGGTGCTGGCGCTCAACAAGGTGGATGTCCTGGCGAAGGCGAAGCTCCTGCCGCTCATCGAGCGCTACCGCACCATCGGGTTCGCCGACATCGTGCCGATTTCCGCGCTGACGGGCGACAACGTCGATCGCCTCGAGCAGGTGCTGCTGTCGCTGTTGCCCGAGGGCGACCCGTTCTACGACGACGACTACCTGACCGATCAGCCGGAGCGGTTTTTCGTCGCCGAGCTGGTACGCGAGCAGGTCCTGCACCACACCCATGCCGAGCTGCCGTTTTCGTCTGCCGTGATCGTGGACAAGTTCGACGAGCCCGACGAGAAGGGGCTGTTGCGGCTGTACTGCACGATCCTCGTCGAGCGTGAATCGCAGAAGCCGATTGTGATTGGCCGCGCGGGCGAGATGATCAAGTCCATTGGCACCGCGGCCAGGAAAGAGCTCGAACAGTTCTTCGGTGCTCGTGTGTTTCTCGATCTGCGCGTGAAGGTGCGCGCCGACTGGCGCGAGGACGAGCGCATGCTGGATGAAATCGGCGTGCCGCAGGCAAAGCGGCGCCGGAGCACGTAGGCCGCGTCGCGGAGGGCCTCGCCGCTTCGCGGCTCGGCGGGCGCGCTCACGCGCGAGGGGATTGCTCGCTGCGCTCGTCGAAGGATCTTCACAACATCATTACTGTTGATGCACGCACATGCCTGAATCTGACCTCTACCAGCCTGTCAAGCAATTCCTCGAGGCGCAGGGCTACACTGTCAAAGGCGAAATCGGGCCGTGTGATGTCATGGCGGTACGTGACGGCGAGGATCCTGTGGTCGTCGAGCTCAAGGAGCGGTTTCCGATACGGTGTACATCGCCTTTCGAATCGGAAAAGGGCACAGCGCGAGCTGGCGATCACAGGGCAGGCAGGTCCTGCGCCTGCTGCGGCGGCTTGGACTCGGACCTCTGACCGTCTCGTCGCGCGGTCGCGTGGTGCCGGTCGTCGACCCTGGCCCTTATCGCCCACGCTCGGGCAATCGACGCCGCGCCGGGCTGCTGAAGGAATTCGCGGAACGCATTGGTGATCCCGAACTCGGAGGATCGGCCTCGGCTCGACGTCTCACGGCCCATCGTCAGGACACGCTTCGCTGCGCACGTGAACTGGCCGCAGGCCCCCTCAAGGTGAGCGGGCGTTGAGCGATTGGTCACACGTCCTCTCCGGGCTGTCCCTGGGACCACCGACTTCTCCCTCCGGGTAGGCCTCGCTTCGCTCTCCCTTCCGTCGCGAAGCGACGGCCTTCCGCCGAAGGCGGCCCTCGGTCGCGAAGCGACCACCCTCCGAGGCGCGGTGCGCCGAGGCTCCCGTGTGTTACCTTTCTAAGGTTGTGCACTGCTAAATGCACCCCACCGCGCACAGTGCGCGCGCCGGGGACCCCGCACGAGAGACGCTGAGCATGGCCGCACCGCGCAGAATCGACCTCGTCCTCGACTCCGTCAAGCGACTGCTGCGCATCGGTGCCACGGCCAACCTCCTGAACCTGCTGCAGAAGCAACACCCCGCCGATCTCGCGCAGGTCTTCCGCACCCTGCACGACAACGAGCGGCAGGCCGTCTTCAGCGTGCTCGTCGAACGCAATCCGCGGCTGGCCATGGAAACGGTCTCGGAAATGGGACCGGAACCGGGCGCCCTGCTGCTCGCGACACGGTCCGCCGAGGACATCGCCAAGCTGCTCCAGGAAATTCCGTCGGACGACGCCGCCGCGCTCATCGATTACCTGCCGGAGGAGCTCTCGAGCGAAGTCCTCGAGCTGATGCGGCCGCGCGAGTCGGGACAGGTCGAAAGCCTCCTCGAATACGGCGAGCAGACGGCCGGGCGCATCATGAACCCGAGCGTCTTCGCGCTGAGCGAGGACCTCACGGTCGGAGAGGCCATCACGGCGCTGCAGAACTCACGCGACGTGGAAATGGTCTTCTATCTCTACGTCGTGGATGCGCGGCGCCACCTGGTCGGCGTGACGTCGCTGCGCCGGCTGCTGCTGGTCTCGCCCGAGACACCCCTCAAGCGGATTATGACGGCAGATCTCATCACCGTGCGGGTGGACACGGACCAGGAAGAGGTCGCGCGGCTGGTCGCCTCCTACAACCTGCTGGCCGTGCCCGTTGTGGACGAAGAGAACAAGCTGGTCGGCGTCATCACCGTGGACGACGTCATCGACGTCATCAAGGACGAAGCCACGGAGGATTTGTATCGCCTGGCGGGCGTCTCCGGCGACGAGCGCATCTCGACGCCACCCTTCGAGGCGCTGCGCAAGCGTCTGCCATGGCTGGCCGTGAACCTCGTGACGGCCTTTCTCACGGTCTCGGTCGTGGCCCTCTTCGAGGACACCATCGCGCGGGTGACCGCGCTGGCGATCTTCATGCCGGTGGTCGCCGGGATGGGCGGCAACGCCGGCATGCAGACCCTGACGGTGATCGTGCGCGGGCTGGCGCTCGGCGAACTGTCGTGGGGCAACGCGCGCAAGACGTTCTTCAAGGAGGCGACGATCGGGTTTGGACATGGCCTGGTCCTGGGCCTGCTCGCGGCCGGCGTGGTCTGGGTCACGACCCGCGAGCCGATGCTCGGGTTACTGCTGGGGATGGCCATGGTCTGCAACATGCTCGTCGCCACCGTGGCCGGCACGCTCGTCCCGCTGGGCTTGAAGGCGATGCGCGTGGACCCGGCGCTGGCCTCGTCCGTGTTCATCACGACCTTCACCGACGTGGTGGGGTTCGCCTCGTTTCTGGGCTTCGCGACGATCTTTCTGCGGTACCTCACCGCCGCGTGAGGCCCAGCCGCGCCATCGGCATATTTCGCGCCATCTGTGGATGAGCAGAATTCCGAGATAATTTGCCCTTCGAGGTGCTCAGGGCAGGCCCGCTGGGACTAAAATGAAGCCCTCGGCCGTGAGCGCGGTCTTCCCGCGCGAGGCTGAGGGACTCGAGTCGCGATGCCGCTCTACACCGCAGATGCACTGGTGCTTCGCACTTACAAGCTGGCCGAAGCCGACCGCATCGTGGTCTTTTTGACCCGTGATCGCGGCAAGAAGCGCGGGGTGGCGCCGCACGCGCGGCGTCCCCGATCACGGTTTACCGGGGCGCTCGAGCCGTTGACGGAAGTGCGGGTGGCGTATTTCGAAAAAGAGCAACGCGAACTGGTCAGCCTGAACTATGCGGAAACGGTGCGGTCGCCGCTGGCCTCCGCCAATCCCGAGAGTCTCGCCTACAGCCACTATTTTGCTGAGCTGATTGATGCGTGGGCCGCGGATTCCGACGCCGACGAGCGGTTGTTCCGTCTGGGATGCTCCGTGCTCGATGCGCTGGCGACGGGGGTGCCCGCCGACGCGCTGGCCCGCTATTTCGAATGCTGGCTGCTCCGGCTGCAAGGTGTGTATCCCACCGACGTGTCGCTGTCGCGCGGCGCCACGGCGTTCATCGATGCCACGCGTCAGGTCACGCCGGCCAAGGTCGGATCGCTGCTGGCCACGGCCGGGGTCCTCCGCGAGCTCGAGCTCAAGCATCAAGCGCTCTTCGTGTCTCTTCTCGAAAAGGAGTTGAAGTCGATCCGCGTCATGAACGAGTTGCGACGACCTCCACAGTGACCCTTCAAGAACTCATTTTGAAACTATCGGCCTTCTGGGCCTCGCGCGGGTGCCTCCTGCAGCAGCCGCTGGATCTCGAGGTTGGCGCCGGCACGTCGCATCCGGAAACGGTGCTTCGGGTGCTCGGGCCACGGCACTGGAATGTGGCGTACGTGCAGCCGTCGCGGCGGCCGGACGACGGGCGGTTCGGACAGAATCCGAATCGGCTCTTCAAGCATCTCCAGATGCAGGTCATCCTCAAGCCGGCGCCGGACGAAGTGCAGCAGCTCTATCTCGATAGCCTCGAAGCCTGCGGCATCAATCCGCGCCAGCACGACATCCGGTTCGAAGAGGACAACGGGGAATCGCCGACGCTGGGCGCCTGGGGCATTGGCTGGCAGGTGATGCTCGACGGCCAGGAGATCACGCAGTTCACCTATTTCCAGCAGGTCGGCGGCGTCGATCTCGCGCCGGTCTCGGCGGAGATCGCCTACGGGCTCGAACGCATCGCGATGTTTCTCCAGAAGGCGGACAACGTCTTCGATCTCGAATGGGCGGCGGGCGTGAAATATCGAGAGGTCCGCTTCCGCGAGGAGGTGGAGCAGTCGAAATACGCGTTCAATCAGGACACGGGCATCGACCCGCACCGCTATGCGGCCTTTCACCGTGAGCTGTTCGACAAGTACTACGACTTCGGCGAGCAGCTCCTCGCGGGGGGACTGTTGCTGCCGGCGCTCGAGTACTGCCTCAAGTGTTCGCACATGTTCAACCTGCTCGATTCGAGCGGCAGCGTCGGCGTCACCGAACGTACCGCCTACAGCTTGCGCGTGCGGCAACTGGCCGTCGCGATCTGTAAGCAGTACGCCGAGCAAGAGGAACAGGAAGCAGAGAAGCTGCGGGTTGCCGATGAGCTATAGCGTGGCCAACACCATGGACACGAAGTTCACGAAGTCCACGAAGTCTTTATTCGAGGGTACCCTTCGCGTCCTTCGCGTCCTTCGTGGCCTTCGTGTTGTCGCTGCGGGAGGGTTGTGGATAGAGAGCTACTGATTGAAATCGGCGTGGAGGAGATCCCCGCGAGCTGGCTGCCGGGGCTCACCTCGCAGTTGGCCACGCGCCTGGACGATCGGCTCAGGGAGCTGCGGCTGCCTCCGGCGGCGCCGATCGAAACGTTCAGCACGCCGCGCCGACTCACCGTGCGAGTCGGCAAGCTCGCCGAACGCCAGACCGATTTCGAGGAGCTGGTGACCGGCCCGCCGCTTTCGGCGGCGTTCGACGCCGGCGGCCAGCCGACCCCCGCGGCCGCCGGATTCGCCAAGAAGAACTACGTCGAAGTGCCGGCGCTCGAACGGCTGGAAACGCCCAAGGGCACGTACCTGGCGTTTCGAAAGCAGATTCGCGGCAAGGCCGCTGTGGATGTCCTGCCGGACGTGCTGACGGGGCTGCTGCGTGCGCTCACGTTCCCGAAAACGATGCGGTGGGACGCCTCGCTCGACGACGGGAAAGGCGAGTTGCCGTTTGGGCGGCCGATCCGCTGGTTGTTGTTCCTGTACGGCGGGCGGGTTGTGCCGTTCTCGATTTACCGGACGCCGCGCGCGCAGGGTCCGCTGGTCCAGGAGATTCGATCGGGCGCCGTCACCTTCGGCCACCGCTTCCTGACCACGAGCGGGCGCGCCGGCCGCGCGATCAAGGTCAAGGGCTTCGACGACTATCGCAAGCGCCTGGCCGAGAACTTCGTCATGCTCGAACGAAGCGAGCGTCAGGACCGCATCACGCGCGACCTCGACAGCGAAGCGCGGCGCCGCGGCGGTCGAGTCTCGCGCCTGGCCGCCGGGCAATCGTTGCTCCACGAAGTACCCGATCTCGTCGAGTATCCCAAAGTCGTCTCCGGCACGTACGGCACCGAGTTCCTGACGCTTCCCGAAGAAGTGCTCACGACGACGATGATCCACCACCAGCACTTTTTTCCGCTGGTCGATGACCATGGGAAGCTGCAGCCGGTGTTTCTCGCCGTCCTCAACATGGAAAGCGACAAACCCGAGCTGATTGCCAGAAACCTCGAGCGGGTGCTCGCGGCGCGGCTGCGCGACGCCCGGTTTTTCTTTGACGCCGATCGCCGTCAGAGGCTCGAGTCGCGCGTCGGCAAGCTGGCCACGGTGTTGTTCCACAAGCGGCTTGGCAGCTACGCCGAAAAGGCGGAGCGGGTCAGCACGCTCGCCGCGGCCATCGCCCGCGAGCTGTTCGACAACCCGGCGTCGGAGGATGCGGCGCGCACGGCTGGACGTCTGGCGAAGGCGGATCTCGCGACCGACATGGTGCGCGAGATGACCGAGCTGCAGGGCACGATGGGCGGGATCTACGCGCGAGAGGATGGGCATCCCGAGGAGGTCTGGAAAGCGATCGCGCTTCACTACCTCCCGGTGGGGGTCGAGGCCGATGCGCCGCCGACGAAAGAGCAGTTGGGACCGGCCGCCGAGACCTGGGCCGCGGTGTCGCTCGCTGACAAGCTGGACACCGTGGTCGGCCTGTTTGCCGCCGGTGAACGCCCGACGGGCTCGCGCGATCCCTACGGATTGCGGCGCGCGGCGCAAGGCCTGGTGCGGATTCTGGTCGACTTGCCCGAGCTGATCGGGCAGGACATTCGCGTGACACTGGGCGAGCTCGTCACGCTGGCGCGCGGCCCCTTTGCGCAACTCGAGGCCGGCTGGGAGCAGCCCCTGTTCGAGTTCCTGCGTGAGCGTATTCGCTACGTCCTCGAGCAGCGCGGCTTCGACGTGCGCAATGTCCGCGCCGTGACGTCAGAGGCGCCAGAGCGGCTCAGTCCGCTGCAGGCGCGGCGCAAGGTGGAGGTGTTGCCCGAGTTTGCCGAATCAGCGGACTTCAAACAACTGGCGATTCTGTTCAAGCGCGTCAGGAATATCGCCAGGAATCTCGACGGCGCCGGCGGCGACATCGATCGCGGGTTGCTGAAAGAGCCGGCGGAGACGGCGCTGCTGGCCGAGCTCGACGCGCGCCAGCCGGCCATCGACGCCGCGGTCTCGTCCGGCCAGGGCTTCCGGCAGGCGTTTGGCGAGGCCGCGAAACTGGGACCCGCCGTCGCGAAATTCTTCGACGATGTGCTGGTCATGGCCGAGGAGCCGAAGCTGCGCGAGGTGCGACTGCGATTGATGAAGAGACTTGAAACGTTGATACTGCAACTGGCCGACGTTTCCGAGATCGTTCCCGAATCCTGATCCCGACATCCCGAGGCACACCGCGACATGGCAAAGACGTTGATGCGAGCAGTAGCGAAGAGGTTCACGAAGTCCACGAAGGGCACGAAGGCCGCGAAG
This sequence comes from Vicinamibacterales bacterium, assembly GCA_035512515.1. Taxonomy (GTDB): domain Bacteria; phylum Acidobacteriota; class Vicinamibacteria; order Vicinamibacterales; family UBA2999; genus JACCSI01. Next base: position 50,742 of record DATKDY010000324.1, on the reverse strand, counting down.
GGCACGAAGGCCGCGAAGGGCACGAAGAGACAAAAGTACGTCTACTTCTTCGGCAACGGCAAAGCCGACGGCAACCGCACGATGAAGGACACGCTCGGCGGCAAGGGCGCGGGGCTGGCCGAGATGACCAACGCGGGGCTGCCGGTTCCACCTGGTTTCACGATTTCGACTGACGCCTGCAACCTGTATTACGAGAACCGCGGCAAGCTCACACCTGACATCGAAGCCGAGATCGCGGGGCACGTGAAGAAGCTCGAACAGGCCGCGGGCGCGACGCTCGGGTCCGCCGGGAATCCGTTGCTGGTGTCCGTGCGCTCGGGCGCGAAGTTCTCCATGCCCGGCATGATGGACACGATCCTCAATCTGGGCCTCAACGACACGACGGTGGAGGGGCTCGAGGCGCGGACCAGCAACGGCCGGTTCGCCTTCGACAGCTACCGCCGCTTCATCCAGATGTTCGGCAGCGTCGTTCTCGAGGTGCCCAAGCCGGCATTCGAACACGAGTTCGAGGCCGTCAAACACGAGCGCGGCGCCGCCCAGGACACGGACCTCGATGAGCAGGCGCTCCGGGACGTGGTGGCGCGGTACAAGAAGGTCGTTCAGGCGCACACCAGGAAGGCCTTTCCTCAGGATCCGCATGACCAGTTGCGCGGCGCCAGAAACGCGGTGTTTCGGTCGTGGCACAACCCGCGCGCCCAGGAGTACCGCCGCATTTACGACATCCCGGATGCCATTGGCACGGCCGTCAACGTGCAGATGATGGTGTTTGGCAATACTGGTGATCGGTCGGGAACGGGTGTGGGCTTCACGCGCAACCCGGCCACCGGCGCCAAGGAATTTTTCGGCGAGTTTCTCATCAACGCTCAGGGCGAGGACGTCGTCGCGGGCATCCGCACGCCGCAGCCGATTGCAGAGCTCGAGAAAGTGATGCCCAAGGCGTACAGGCAGCTGCGCGACATCACGACGCGGCTCGAGAAGCATTACCGCGATGTCCAGGATTTCGAGTTCACCATTCAGGACGAGCGTCTGTTCATGCTGCAGACGCGCAACGGCAAACGCACCGGCTACGCCGCGGTCGTGATTGCCACGGATATGGTCAAGGAGCGCCTCATCACGCCGAAGGAGGCCGTCCTCCTGGTCGATCCCGAATCGTTGTCCCAACTGCTCGCGCCCGGGTTCGATCCCAGGGAATGGGCGCGGTTGCCGGTCGCCACCAAGGGCCTGCCGGCGTCGCCTGGCGCGGCATCCGGCCACATCGTGTTCACCGCCGAGGACGCGGTGTCGTGGTCCGATCGCAGTCAGCCCGTGATTCTCGTGCGCCGCGAGACCGTGCCTGACGATATTCACGGGATGTGGGTGGCGCAAGGGGTGCTCACCGCGACCGGCGGCATGACCTCTCATGCGGCGGTCGTCGGCCGTCAGATGGGAAAGCCCTCGGTCGTGGGCGCGGGGGAGCTGAAGATCGACGAGCACGCCAAGCTGCTCCGCATCAACGATCAGACGCTGCGGGAGGGCGACTTCCTGTCGTTCGATGGCTTGACCGGCGAAGTCAAGGTCGCGCGCGTCGCGTCTCAGCCCAGCGAGATTCTGCAGGTGGTGGCGGGAAAGTTGAAGGCCGCCCAATCGCCCATTTTCGAGCGGTTCAATCAGATCCTGACGTGGTCCGACAAATTCCGCCGGCTCGGCCTGCGGGCGAATGCGGACCTGCCGGATCAGGCGGAGCTGGCCTACGCGTTTGGCGCGCGGGGCATTGGACTGTGCCGCACCGAGCACATGTTCTTCGGCGAGGGCCGCATTCCGATCGTGCAGCGGATGATCCTCGCCGACAACGAGGGCGATCGCCGGGCGGCGCTCAACGAGCTGCTGCCACTGCAGCGCGAGGACTTCTACGGCGTCTTCAAGGCCATGAAGGGCGAGCCGGTGACGATTCGCACCATCGATCCCCCGTTGCACGAGTTTTTGCCAAAGCGCGAAGAGCTGATGGTGGAGATCGCCAGGCTCGAGCTGACCGGCGGTGATGCCAGGACCATCGCCGCGCGCAAGACGCTGCTGGATCGTGTCGAGCAGCTACACGAGTTCAATCCGATGCTGGGCCACCGCGGTGTGCGCCTGGGCATCACCTATCCCGAGATCACGGAAATGCAGACGCGCGCCATCATGGAAGCGGCCTGCCAGTTGAACCGCGAGGGCCTGAAGGTCGTTCCTGAGATCATGATTCCGCTCGTGGGGCACGTGAAGGAGTTGCGCGATCAAAACGAGGTGGTCCATCGTGTCGCGCAGCAGGTGATGCGCGAGATGGGGATCAAGATCAAGTATCTCGTCGGCACGATGATCGAAGTGCCGCGGGGCGCGATCACCGCGGACCAGATCGCCGTCGAAGCCCAGTTTTTCTCGTTCGGCACCAACGACCTCACGCAGATGGCCTTCGGCTTCTCCCGCGACGACATCGGCAAGTTCCTGCGCAGTTATCAGGACAAGAAGATTCTCGACAAGGATCCCTTTGCCACCATCGACGTCGAAGGCGTCGGCGCGCTCGTGCGGATGGGCGTGGAAAAGGGCCGTGCCGCCCGGCCCGACCTGAAAGTCGGCATCTGCGGCGAACATGGCGGCGATCCCTCCTCGGTACACTTCTTCGAGTCGGTCAAACTCGACTACGTGAGCGCGTCACCGTACCGCATCCCGGTCGCGCGGCTCGCGGCGGCGCAGGCGGCGCTGCAGGTGAAGGTTGGGGACTGAGCCGCCCGGTTCACAAGGTTCACGGTGATCACCTACTACGTCCTGCGTAACGGGATCACCGAGAACCTGTCGCACATCGATCCCGAGTGGCTCAGGCCGGGCAGCGGCGTCATGGTCTGGGCCGACGTTCAGGTGCCGAGCGCAGACGACGCCGTGGTGCTCCGCGACGTCTTCAAGATTCATCCGCTCGCCGTACAGGATGCGCTCGAATGGCTCCAGCATCCCAAAGTGGAGACCTATCCCGGTCTGCTGTATGTCGTGCTGCACGGCATCAATTTCCGATCCGCGTCGGACGAGTTCGACACCCACGACACCGACTTTTTCCTGACCCGCGAGTTTCTCGTGACGGTGCACGACGGACAGCGTCGCAGCATCGAGGAGATCTGCCGCCTGTGCCTCACCAACATGCTGGTCATGCGCGAGGGGACGGTCGCGCTGATGCACCGCATCGTGGATCGCATGGTCGATCACTATCGGCCGTCGGTCGACGAGCTCGAACAGCGGCTCAATCAGATTGAGGATTCGGTCATCGAAGGACCTTCGAAGGAGTTGACCCGGCAGATTCTGCTCATCAAACGGGACATCTCAGGCATGCGCCGCATCGTCCTCCCGCAGCGTGACGTGGTCGGCCGGCTGTCGCGACGCGAATTCGAAGTCATCGATCAGGAGATGTCCTATCGATTTCGCGATGTGTTCGACCAGTTGGTCCGCATGGCCGACGATGCGATCATCTTCCAGGAGCGGGTGACCGGCATTCTCGACGCGCATCTGACTTCCGTGTCCAATCAACTCGCCTCGGTGTCGAAGGTGCTGGCGGCGCTGGCCGTGATCCTCGGGCCACTGACGGTCATCACCGGCGCGTTCGGCATGAATGTCGCCCTGCCGATGATGCCGGGCGGCGAGCGCGCACAATTCTTCTGGATCGTGGGAGGCATGGGCGTGATCACCGGCCTGGCGTATTACGCCTTCCGCAAAAAGGGCTGGCTGTAAGCTTTCCGCATGGGACGCATCCGGCGACTGCCCGACGACCTCGCGAACCAGATTGCGGCCGGCGAGGTCGTGGAGCGGCCGGCATCGGTCGTCAAGGAGCTCATCGAGAACGCCATCGACGCGGGCGCTCGGCGCGTCGGCGTCACCGTCGAGTACGGCGGCAAGAAGCAGATTCGCGTCGAGGACGATGGTGCCGGGATGGATCCGGATGATGCGCGGCTGTGCCTCGAACGGCATGCGACGAGCAAGATCGAGCGTGCCGACGATCTCGGCGCCATTTCGACGCTGGGCTTTCGCGGGGAGGCGCTGCCCAGCATTGCGTCGGTGTCACATTTTCGACTGCGCACCCGTCTGAAGGGCCGGCCAAGCGGCACCGAGATACGCGTGAACGGTGGAGCGGTCGAATCGGTCGTGGAAGCGGGCGGGCCGGAGGGCACGCTGGTCGAGGTGGCGGACCTGTTCTACAACCTGCCGGCGCGCCGGAAGTTCCTGAAGTCCGACGGCGCGGAATCGGCGCAGGTCTCCAGGACGGTCACGCAACTGGCGCTCTGCTATCCCGAAGTCGGCTTCACGCTCGTGAGCGCCGGGCGCAAGGTGCTGCAATGCCCGCCCGTCGCCAGACTCGACGAGCGGCTGTACCAGATCTACGGCGATCGTCCGGATCTCATCGAGGTGCGGCGCGAAGGCAGTTCCATCAGAGTGCACGGGTTTGTCGCGGCGCTCGCGGAAACAGGTCCCACGCGCGGTCCTCAACACGTGTTCGTGAACCGGCGTATCGTGAAGGACCGCACGATCGCTCATGCGATCTTCGACGCCTACAGCGTCGCCTCCAATCGCGAGCGAAGCCCCGAGCTTCATCTGTTCATCGGGATCCCGGCGGACCAGGTGGACGTGAACGTGCACCCGACGAAGGCCGAAGTGCGCTTTCGCGAACAGTCGTTCGTGCATGAGGCCGTGAAGCGCGCGGTGGCCGACGCGCTCGGGCGTGGATACGTGCCGGAACTGCAGCTTCGGCCATCCGATCTCATGGCGGGGCAGCAACCAACGACGCTCTCGATCCCGGGAGTGCTGAGCGGCGGGATCTTCGCGAATCGCTGGGGAGGTGACAGAGGTGACACAGGTGGTACAGGTGCAGCAGGTGACCGAGGTGGTACAGGTGCAGCAGGTGACACAGGTGGTACAGGTGCAGCAGGTGACCGAAGTGGCATAGGTGGGGCAGGTGCAACGGGTGCGGCACCTGCTGCACCAGGCTCACCTGTGCCACCTCTGTCACCTGCTTCGATCCGGCCGATGATTCCGCTCGGGCAGTTTCGCGACACCTTCATCATCGCGATCGATGACGAGGGGATTTGCATCATCGATCAGCACGTCGCACACGAGCGGGTGCTGTTCGAGCGGATCGTGGAACGGCTGACCGCCGGACCACTGGAAAGTCAGCGCTTGCTCGTACCGATGACGCTGGATTTGTCGCTTGCCGAGCGCCAGGCGCTGGTCGGCCGGACACCGGCGCTCGAGGCGTTCGGCTTCGAGATCGAGGAATTCGGCGGCGATACCGTGCGCGTGACGTGCGTGCCGGCCTTGCTGCCACGCGACGAGTGCGCCACGGCCATTCGCGCACTCGCGCAGGACCTGGACGGACTGGACCGCGGCCTCGAGCTGCACGACGCGCTCAAACGCATCGCCGCGACGATGGCGTGTCATGCGGCAGTCAAGGCCAATTACCCGCTGACGGCAGAGAAGATGCGGCACATCCTCGACGAACTGCGCGCGACCGCGTATTCGACCGTGTGCCCGCACGGCCGTCCGGTCATGCTCCGCTTGACGCGCCGCGAGATAGAGAAGAATTTCGAGCGCATCTAGGGCCGCGCTCGCTCACGCTCGCGCGGATCACGGGTCGCGACGTCGCTTCTTGATCTCCGCCCACCCGTCGAGGCGTCGCTTGATCTCGCGCTCGAAGCCTCGGTCAGGTGGGTCGTAGAACCGGCGGCCCTGCAGGTTCGGCGGGAGACAGTCCATCTCGGCGACGGCGTCCGCCTCGTCATGCGCGTAGCGATAGCCTTTACCGTAGTTCAGATCCTTCATGAGCCGCGTCGGCGCATTGCGCAGATGCAGGGGGACAGGCTCGGCGGCGTCCTCTTCGGCGGCCGCGGCCGCCGCGCCATAGGCCTGGTAAACGGCGTTGCTCTTCGGCGCGGTTGCCAGGTAAATGGCCGCCTGCGCCAGCGCCGTGTTGCATTCGGGCATGCCGAGGAAATGCACGGCCTCCTTTGCTGCCACGCTCACGGTCAGCGCCTGCGGATCGGCGTTGCCAACGTCCTCCGAGGCGAACCGCACGAGACGTCGCGCAACATACATCGGATCCTCGCCAGCCTCCAGCATGCGCGCGAGCCAATACACCGACGCATCCGGATCGGAATTGCGCATCGACTTGTGCAGCGCCGAGATGATGTTGAAGTGCTCCTCACCGCCCTTGTCGTACAGCAGTGTCTTCTTCTGCAGCGTGCTCTGCAGCAGGGCGACATCGACACGCGGCCGGCCGGCCGGGTCGGGGGCCATGGCCACCGCGAGGTCGAGCATGTTGATCGCCGAACGCGCGTCGCCGTTGGCATAGCGCGCGATGGCCGCCAGCGCCTCGTCGGTCACGTCGGGCGCCTGTCGCCCCAGGCCGCGCGGCTCGTCCGCGATGGCGCGGCGAAGGATGCGGACGATGGCGGGTTCGTCGAGCGGTTTGAGCACGAACACTTTCGAGCGGGACAGCAGCGCGGCGTTGACCTCGAACGACGGGTTCTCGGTCGTGGCGCCGATGAGGACGATGTCGCCAGCCTCGACCCGAGGCAGAAACGCGTCCTGCTGCGCCTTGTTGAAGCGGTGAATTTCGTCGATGAACACAATCGTCCGGCGGCCGAGACGCCGGCGGCGATCCTCCGCGGTCGCCATGACGTCCTTGACTTCCTTGATGCCGGCCAGCACGGCGCTGAACGCGACGAAGTGCGCCGCCGTGAGATCCGCGATGAGGCGTGCCAGCGTCGTCTTGCCCGTGCCCGGCGGGCCCCAGAAGATGATCGACTGCAGCAGATCGCGCTCGATCGCCTCACGCAGCGGACGGCCTGGACCCACCAGATCGTCCTGCCCTTCGACTTCATCGAGTGACCGCGGCCGCATGCGCTCGGCCAGCGGCATAGTGCGGGGATCAGGGACGTTCTCCGGCTCGTCGAACAGCGAAGCCATCGCTTCGCAGCGTACATCACTCGGGCAGGCAGGGCGGGCGGGTGGTCCAGCAACGCGGGCGAGCCTCCCGCTTACCTGCCTGCCCTGAGCGAGCGGAGCGAGTCGAAGGGCCCTACCCGCCCTACCCGCCCTACCCGCCTTACCCTGCCGGCGCGCTCACAGCGCGCTGCCGGCGCGCCTCATAGACCAGCACCGCGGCAGCCACCGCGACATTCAACGACTCCACCGGCGCCTGCATCGGAATGGTCACGTGTTGATCCGCCAGCAGCAGCACTTCGTTGGTCAGGCCGCCGCCTTCTCCTCCAAGGATGAGCGCTGTCGGGGGCCCGAGATCGACACGATGCATCGGAATGCCTCCTTGCGGAACGGCGGCGAGCACGCGCAGTCCGCGTTGCCGGAGTTCATCGCCCGCGCGCAGCACGTCGGCATGCCGCAGGACCGGCAACCGAAACGTGCTCCCCATCGCCGCCCGCAGGGCCTTCCAGCCCCAGGGATCGGCAGAGCCACCGGTGAGCACCACGCCGGTGGCGCCGCCAGCCTCCGCGGATCGAATGATGGCGCCCGCATTGCCCGGGTCCTGAACATCGGACCCCACGACCACCAGCCCGGGCGCAGGCGTCAACACGTCGTCGAGCGCACACGGCGTGGCCCGTGCGAGCGCGGCGACGCCGCTGGGCGTGCGCACGGGCGACAGCGCGTTCATCACCGGCTGCGAAACAACCACCACTTCGGCCGAACGCGCTAACGCCTCGAGCAGCGCGAGGTTCGCCGCGTCGTGCGGCGTGTCCGTGATGGCAACGATCGAGATGTCGATGCCGGCATCGGCCGCGTCGTGCAGCAAGTGCCAGCCGTCGAGCAGCACGCCGGCTTCGCCCAGCGCGGCTGATTTGAAAGCGCGGACGATCGGGTGTTGGCGGCTGGTAATCTGAGCCACGGTGCCGAGGCCTATGGTACACTTTGCGGTTTGGGACGATGAAAGAGAAGCTGATCCGGCGGTTCGAAGAAGAAATCGGCGCGCTCGAGCGCGAGCTCAAGACGGAGCTCCCCAAAGAGATCCAGCGTGCGCGCGAGCTCGGTGATCTTCGTGAGAACGCGGAGTACCAGGCGGCTAAAGAGCGCCAGACCTACGTCAACGCGCGCATCGCCATGCTCAAGCGGCGGATGAACGAGGTTGCGCTGATGAACCTCGAGCGCATCCCGCACGGCAAGGCTGGATTCGGATCGACCGTCACGTTACAGGAAGGCGGGGCGACCCGGGTGTACCAACTCGTCATGCCCGAAGACGCGGACGCCGAAAAGGGCCTCATCTCCACGTCGTCTCCCATCGGCAAGGCCATCCTCAACAAGGAAGAGGGCGACCAGGTGATCGTCAGCACGCCGCTGGGCACGCGGCGGTTCGAAATCACCAAGCTGGTCACGATTCACGAATAGGGCTTACGGGTTCACAGGTTCAGCTTCACAGGTTCATAGTTGAGCGAACTGTATTCGCCTGAACGACGAACCGCACTGGTCCTCACCGGGACCGGCGCCGATGGCGTGTACCACGCGGGCGTGCTGCGCGCGCTGCACGAAGCCGGAATCAAAATCGACCTTGCCTGCGGCCGCGGCATCGGCGCCGTGGGCGCCGTGTTCGCCGCCGTGGACGGCGGCATCCGCCTCTGGGATGCCAAAGGCTTGTGGCGCGCGCCCGCGGTGCCGCATCTCTACCGCTGGCGCTGGCCGCTGCGGGTGGTGTTCGGCCTGCTCGTGGCCGTCGTCGGCGTCCTCATCAGCCCGTTACTGTTTCTGGCGATCGGCGTCTTCATCTACCTGGCCGGGTTGCTGCTCGGGATGGCCGGCCTTGAAGCCGGTGCGTCGCTCGCAGCCCAGTATGCCCAACTGCTTGCGGCGGCCTTTTCGCCTGGCGCGCTGCCCACCTGGCTGCCGCGGCTCATCGCATTGGCCGTGATCATCTCGACAGTCGTGCTCGCCGTGGGCACCGCGCTGGCCTCGGGCGCCGCGCGGCATCGGCGGCGATCGCGCGGGAGCGGCGCGTGGTCACTCGCGGCGGCGCCCGTCGACGCCTCGGGCGCGATTCACCACTTCGTGACCGGTGTCTGGGAGTTGCTGAAGGGGGGCGCGAACCTCAGACCGCCGGCGGCGGAGGATCTGAGCCGCCGGTACTCCGAGTTGCTGAACGAGAACCTCGCGCAGCCCGGATTCAGCGAGCTGTTGATCGTTGCCCACGACCTCGACGCCAGGCGGGACGTGATTTTCGGCCTGGTGCGCGAACCCTTTCGCCGTGCGCTGTTCCCGCCACCAGGCGCGGCGGGGGTGCGGCGTGCCGAGGCGTTCGACCTCGCCGGGCTGGCGCGTGATCACCTGATTGATGCCCTGGCCGCCGCCTCGAGCGTGGCCGACATGACCGAGCCCGTGGTGGTTCGCTTTGCGCCGGACGGATACTGGCGTGGAGAAGCGCATCGGCTCGTCGATCGCCCGGCGAGCCTGGGACGCCTGCTCGAAGAGGCCGCGGCGGCAGGGGCCGAACAGGTCATTCTGGTATCCGCGTCGCCCGAACCGCCCGGGCCGCACGAACTGGGACGACCGCGGCTCGAACCGATGGCGCGATTGAGTGAGCATGCGGCGTCGTTCGAATCGGCCGCGCTGCGCGACGCCGTGCAGCACGTGCAGCATCGCTTTCGGTCCATTTACCAGATCCGTCCGGTTCACAATCCGGTCGGCGCATTTGATCTCAGCGGCGCGTTCGACGAACGATCCGATCGTGAACACTCGCTCGGCGAGTTGTTGGAACGCGGATACCAGGACGCCTATCACCAGTTCATCGAGCCGGTCGTGGCTGCATCCGGTGAGCACTTGCGATCGAGTCAGAGTGTCGGCGGCGCCAGCAGCGCGTGATACAGGAAGACGAACATCAGCGGAGCACCCTGCCGAGCGCGCTGGTGGCCGCCCAGTACCCGCACATTCCATGCACGCCGCCGCCAGGCGGCGTCGAGCTCGAACAAAGAAACACTCGAGGATTCGGCGTGGTGTAGGGATCCCAGCGCCGTGTCGGCCTGAACACGAACTGCATCAGATCGTTGGCGCCGCCGCCGATGTCGCCGCCGATCATATTCGGATTGTGGGCCTCGACATCCGCAGGCGCCATGGTGCGGCGCGCGAGGATCACGTCGGCGAAACCGGGCGCGAAACGCTCGATCTGCCGCTCGATGCGATCGGTCATGTCAACGGCGGCGCCGTGCGGCACGTGACAATAGGCCCACCCCGTATGCTGGCCTTCGGGAGCGCGCGTCGTGTCGAACAGGCTCTGCTGGGCCACCAGCACGAACGGCCGCTCGGCAACCTGACCCTGCATCACGGCATGTTCAGAGGCCGCGAGCTCCGGGAATGTCCCGCCCAGGTGGACCGTGGCGGCACGCTGGCACTCCGTGGCGGTCCACGGAATCGGTCCGCGAAGCGCCCAGTCGATCTTGAAGACACCAGGGCCGTGCCGGAACGTGCGCAATTGTCGGCGGAATCGCTCCGGCAGCTGAGCGCCCGCGATCCGGTCAAGCGCTGCCGGCGCGACATCGAACAGCACGGCGCGCGACGGGGGAATGTCGGACAGGCTGCGCACTTCGCGACCGACCTCGATATGGCCCCCCAGCGAACGCAAGTAGGCCGCAAGGCTGTCCACGATGCGCTGCGAGCCGCCCTTCGCGCATGGCCAGTCTGTCGCATGGCCAACGAGCGCGAGGACCAGCCCGAACGACGCGGACGCAGCGGCGTCGAGAGCAAGGAACGAATGAGCGGCACAGCCGGCAAACAGCGCTCGGGCTTTCGGACCTTTGAAGCGGCTGCGGACTACTGACGCACAACTGCGCAAACCGATAGCGCCGAACCGCGCCATGCGAAGGGGATGCCCCGGAACGCGCACGGGCCTGAGAATATCGTCGAAGAACGCGCCGGCGTCTTCGAGGAAAGGGCGCATCAGCGCTTCCCACGCGCCGGCGTCCGGGCCCAGGGTCGCGCCGGTGGCGCCGAGCGATCGATGCAACACCGCCGCACTGCCGTCGTCGAACGGATGGGCCAGCGGGGCCGGCGACTGGATCCACGTCAGCCCGAATCGATCGAGCGGCAATCGCCGCAGCAGCGGCGACACGACCGCCGTGGGATGTATGGCGGCGCAGATGTCGTGATGAAAGCCGGGCAGCGTGCCCTCGTCTGTGCGGCAGCCGCCGCCAATCGTCGGCATCGCCTCGATGATCAGCACAGAGCGGCCCGCCTCGGCCAGCACAACGGCCGCCGCCAAACCGTTGGGACCCGCTCCAATGACCACAGCGTCGTACGACGAAGGCACAGGACGTCGATCATATGCGTTGGAGATGCAAGGCGGCCATTCGTCATGCCAAGCCTGCGCTTCGGCACTGGCAGGCGGTGTAAGCTCACCGGGTGAAAGGCAAGCACACCGAGCTCATACATCGCGGCGAACGACGGCCTCTCGGAGGGGCGGCGCCGCTCACGACGCCGATTTACGAGACCTCCACGTTCGTGTTCGAGTCGGCCCGGGACGTCGAGCGGTATCAGGACGGGAGCCTCTCTGCCTATTTGTACTCACGCTACGACAATCCGACGGTGGTCGCCGCTGAGGAAAAGCTCGCCTCCATCGACGCCGCCGAGGCCTCATTGCTGTTCAGTTCAGGAATGGCGGCCACCTCCACGGCACTGCTCACGCTGCTCCAGTCCGGCGATGAGATCGTGTGTGGGGCGGCCAGTTACGGCGGCACGTTCCACCTGATCGAACACATGCTGCCCAGGTTTGGCGTCGAGCGGCGGTTTGCTTCTCTCGAAGAGCTCGGCAACCCCGCCTCCATCCTCGGCCCGCGTACCCGGGTCTTGTGGTTCGAGACTCCCATCAATCCCACGCTTCGCTGTGTGGATATCCGGGTCATCGCCGACGCGTGTCGTGCGGCGGGCGTCGTGACGTGTATCGACAACACCTTTGCCAGTCCCGTCAACCAGCGGCCGCTCGAGCTGGGCATCGATCTGTCGATGCAGAGTGTCACGAAATACCTGAACGGCCACAGCGACGTGACCGGAGGCGTGCTGTCTGGATCGCGCGCGCGGCTCGCCCCCATCAGCAAGGCGCGCCGACTGCTGGGCGGCGTCATGGATCCCCAGCCCGCCTACGCGTTGAGCCGCGGACTCAAGACGCTGCCCTTACGAGTCGCACGCCACAATGCCAACGCGCTCGCGGTCGCCGAGTTCCTTGCGGGCCACCCCGCCGTTGACCGTGTGTATTACCCGGGTCTGACCTCGCATCCCGACCATGCGATCGCCGTGCGGCAGATGACCGGTTTCGGCGGCATGGTGTGTATCGACGTCAAAGGGGGGCAGAGGGCTGCGTATCGCGCGTTCGACCGGTTCGAGGTCATCCAGCGGGCCGCGAGTCTCGGCGGCGTCGAGAGCCTCTGCAGTTTGCCGATTCTGACGTCGCAGTACGGGATGAACGACAAAGAGCTCGAGGCCGCGGGTGTAAGCCGAGGCATGATGCGGCTGTCTATCGGCCTCGAGGATCACGCCGACCTCATCGATGACCTCAACCAGGCGTTGGGCGCGTAGGCAAACGGGGAAGACTCCTCCTTCGGAATTTCGGCGTGCAATTCCGCTACCGGTCAGGAGAACCCGGCAACGCCCTGGCTCAGCGCGGGACGGATTCCTTGTGGTCCCTGGGATCTTTCGGATGGCTCTTGTCGTACTCGTGAAGGAACGCGAGCACGAGTTCGAGCATGCGCTGATTGATGCGGCTGCCCTCGTAGATGCCGAATTTCTGCTGGAACGCCTCGAGCGGGACGACCGCCTTCGCCATCGTGCGATGTCCGCCGGCACTGCCGATGTCGTTGAACCACCGGCGGACGAAGTCGCCGGCGTTGCGGGAATACCCGAGGTTGCGCACCGACACGACGAAGGTGTCGTTGACTACGCCGGAGATGACCGACCACTGGACGTTCTCGAGCTGCAGGTAGAAGTCAGCGACGTACGGGATGAAATCCTCGCGTGACGGCTCGCCGAGAAACGCGCAGAAGACGTGCTCGACCATGCGGCCGTGCTGCCACGCCTTGATGACGAAGTCGAGCCGCTCGGCGGTGATTTCCGACCCCTCCATCTTGCGAATCATCGTCGCGTCCGCGATCGGATACAGATACGAGAACGCGTCGAGGTCCGCGCGGTTGGCCTGTCGATTGAAGAACAACGTGTCGGACTTGATGGCGTAGAGCATCGCCGTCGCGGTCCGTTCCGAGATGTCGATGTCCACGGCGCGCATGTGTTCGGTGAGAATCGTGGAGGTCGAACCGTACTGCGGCCGGATGTCCTTGAAAACGGCGTTGTAGCCAGGCTGTTCCGGATGGTGATCGATCACCAGATCGACGTGGGGCAGCAGCCCCGGAAAGTAATGGGGCTGCACGTCCACCAGCGCAATCCGGTCGAAGCTCTTGATCTGCTCGGCCGTGAGGACTTCGATCTGCAAGTCGAGCAGCTTGAGCATCCGCAGGTTCTCGGGCCGCGTGACGCCGAACATGCAGCCGATGATGGCCGTCTGGCGCGTGCGTCTCAGCAGATTGCGCAGCGCCAGGCCGCTGGCCACCGCATCGGGATCGGGATCGTTGTGGAGCAGGATGAGCACGCGATCGGCATCGGACAGGTAGCGCTGATATTGCTGGACGCGCTGCCGGTCGACGGATCGGCCGAGCTCCAACTGCAGAGGCGGACCCGTCAACTCGGCCAGCGTGAGGCTGTTGACTTCGGGAAACGACGACTTGAGCGCATCGGCGCGGAGCGCGTCCTCGGGAATGGTCCCGAGCACCCAGATGAGGGTGCCGCCGGCCGCACGAATCGCCTGGATGACCTTACGAAGCGACCGCCGGCCGTTGTCTTCGACGATGACCGATGTCGCTGGGGTGAGATCCGCACGCACGTAAGTGTCGACACGCTTCGCGTCGCCAACGCTGACGTTCAAGCTGTTGTCGTGGAAACGGCTGGCCAGGGCCGGGCCTTCCACCACCACATCGAGCTCGTAGTTGGGGGTGAGCACTGCCTGGAGCAGCCGCACCACCAACTCCGTATGACAGACCGCCAGACACCTCATCGCCAAGGCCCCTGGCGCCCCGTCTCGGGGGTTTTCATAACGCCGACCTTCGATTATACGCTCCTCTCAGGTGCCTCAGGTGCCTCAGGTGCCTCAGGTGCCTGGGGTGCCTCATGTGCCAAGTGCCTCATGGGCCTAGCTAGGGGTGCAAAACAAATAAGTGCCTGGGTCTTGCCTACAGTGCGTAAGGTGGCCTCATGGGCTCATGTGCCTGGGGTGCTTGATTTGCCTGAGGGACATCTCTGGCACTTGAGGCACCCGAGGCACCCGAGGCACCCGAGGCACCTTACTCCGTGTTATCGTGCCGGGAAGGGCGATGCGTTTCTCAAGTCTTCTCGTGCTGGCGGCGTCGCTTACGCTCGCGGCGGCGCCGCGCCAGCCGACGTTCCGCGCGGGCGTGGATCTGGTCACGTTCGGCGTCACCGTGGTCGACCGCAGGGGCAACCTGGTCACCGATCTGACACGCGCGGATTTCGAGATCCTCGAAGATGGCACGCCGCAGACGCTGACGCATTTCACCAGCGGGCTCGGGGATGGCGAGGGGCCGGCCACCCATCTCGGGCTGATGCTCGACACCAGCGCCAGCATGGAGCGCGACCTGAAGCTGGCGCGCAGCGCCGCGATTCGGTTCCTCAACCTGGTTCCGGAGGCCGAAGACATCACGCTGGTGGACTTCGACACGGAAGTGCGGGTGACGAGATATCCGCAGCGTGACTTCGCGCGGCTCGTCGAGCGCATTCGGATGCGAAAGCCGGACGGCTGGACGGCGCTCTACGACGCGCTGGGCGTGTATCTCGATGGCGCGAGCCGGCGCAACGGCCGCACCATCCTGGTCATGTACACCGATGGCGCCGACTCGCGATCGCGGTTGCGATTCGGCGATCTGATGGACCTGCTGAAGGCCTCGCACGTCACCGTGTACGCGGTCGGCCTCGTGGAGCGCACCGGCCGGCTGCGCTCCGGCGTGACCATGCGGTTGCAGCAGATGGTCGGGGCGACTGGCGGCCAGGCCTTTTTCCCCTCCTCGCTCGACGATCTCGACGAGTCGTACGAGCAGGTCCTGGCCGAAATCCGCGCGCGATACCAACTCGGGTATACGTCTACCAACACGGCGCCGGACGGCAGCTGGCGCGCGGTCGAGATCAAGGTCCGGCGGCCGGATGTGAAGCTGCGCAGCCGGAAGGGCTACTACGCTTTGTACCGGGAACACGGCTGATCCCCGTCGCCGACAACCCGCCCCTGCCGTGGTACGATGGACGTTTCCATCGCACCCACGATGCCGTCGCATTACGATTCCTTTCGACTCGTCTCCGACTTCGAGCTTCGCGGTGATCAGACGCACGCCGTGCCGGAGCTCGTCGACGGATTGACGCGCGGCGACAAGCACCAGGTCCTGCTCGGCGTCACCGGATCCGGCAAGACCTTCACGATGGCCACGGTCATCGCGGCGGTGAACCGGCCGACGCTGGTGATGGCCCACAACAAGACCCTGGCCGCACAGCTGTACCAGGAATTCCGTCGCTTTTTCCCGCACAACGCGGTCGAGTATTTCGTCAGCTACTACGACTACTATCAGCCGGAAGCCTACGTCCCGGCCAGCGACACATACATCGAGAAAGAATCGACGATCAACGACGAGATCGACCGGATGCGGCTCTCGGCGACGCGGTCGCTCTTCGAGCGCCGCGACGTCATCATCGTCGCGAGCGTGTCGTGCATCTACGGACTCGGCTCTCCCGAAGCCTATTACGGGATGCTCCTCCCGCTCGAGCGCGGGCAGCGGATGGATCGCGACCAGATCCTCCGCAAGCTCGTCGAAATCCAATACGAGCGGAACGACCACGAATTCGGTCGCGGGACGTTCCGCGTCCGCGGCGACATCATCGAGGTGTATCCCTCGTACGAGGAAAGCGCGCTTCGCATCGGGCTGTTCGGCGACGAGATCGACGAGCTCGTCACGTTCGATCCGCTGACGGGCAAGGCCTACAGGCGGCACGACCGCGTCGCCGTGTACCCGAAGTCGCACTTCGTCACCTCGAGAAATCGCTTGAAAGAGGCGGTCGAGACCATCAGGGCGGAACTGGTCGAGCGCCGGGCCGCGCTCGAACGTGAAGGCAAGCTGCTCGAAGCGCAGCGGCTTCACCAGCGGACGATGTTCGACCTCGAGATGATTCGCGAGATTGGCTATTGTCACGGCATCGAGAACTACTCGCGGCACCTCACGCAGCGCAAACCCGGCGAGCCGCCGCCGACGCTGCTCGATTACCTGCCGGCCGATGCGCTCATCATCGTGGACGAAAGCCACCAGACGGTGCCGCAGGTTCGCGGCATGTATGCCGGCGATCGATCACGCAAAGAGGTCCTCGTCGACTACGGCTTTCGCCTGCCGTCGGCGCTCGACAACCGGCCGCTCAACTTCGAGGAATGGGAAGCGCGCGTGCCGCAGTTGGTGTACGTGTCCGCGACGCCGGGCCCCTACGAGCTCCACAAGGCGGGCGGGGTGGTCGTCGAACAGGTGATTCGCCCGACCGGGCTGATGGATCCGCCCATCGAAGTGCGGCCGGTCAAAGGACAGGTCGATAATCTGCTGGCGGAAATCCGCGATCGCGCCACCCGCGGCGAACGCGTGCTGGTCACGACCCTCACCAAGCGCATGGCGGAAGATCTGACGACGTACTATCAAGAGCTCGGCGTCAAGGTCCGCTACCTGCATTCGGACGTGGACACACTGGAGCGTGTGGAGATCCTGCGGGATTTACGGCGCGGCGTGTTCGACGTGCTCGTCGGCATCAACCTGCTGCGCGAAGGATTGGATCTCCCCGAAGTGTCGCTGGTCGCGATTCTCGACGCCGACAAGGAGGGCTTTCTCCGGTCGGCGGGCGCGCTCATTCAGACGTCCGGCCGCGCCGCGCGAAACCTCAATGGCCGGGTGATGATGTATGCCGACGTGATGACCGACTCCATGAAGGCCGCCATCAGCGAAACCGAGCGGCGGCGCGCCCGTCAGCAGGCTTACAACGAAGAACACGGCATCACGCCGACGAGCATCGTCAAATCCATCGACGACGTGCTCTCGAGCGTCTACGAGCGCGACTACGGCGCAACGCCGGCCGTCAAGGAGCCGCACCCGGCGTTTCGGACGCAGGCTGAGCTCGACGCGCACATTGTGGGTCTCGAAAAGGACATGAAAGCCGCGGCCGCGAATCTCGACTTCGAACGCGCTGCGTCGCTGCGCGATCTCGTACGCTCTTTGAAAACCCGCGAGCTGCTGCCACGTGGCTAGCCGCGTCTCCGAGTGGACCAAATCGGCGGTCTTCGAGGTGCAGGAGTACGTTCGCCTGTGCCGGGCCGCGATCGTCGCCTGCGCGACACGGCCCTTCTATTACTCGGACGTGATTCAGCAGTTTGGCGCGATCGGTCTGGGATCGCTGACGGTTGTCATCCTGACCGGGTTTTTCACCGGCGCGGTCCTGGCGCTCAACAGCGGGATTACACTGGATCAGTTCGGCGCGCGGGAGTTCGTCGGCCGCCTGGTGAGTGCCTCGATGGTCAAGGCGCTTGGTCCCGTGCTCACCGGGCTGATGCTCGCCGGCCGCGTCGGTTCGGGCATTGCCGCGGAGCTCGGATCGATGGTCGTCACCGACCAGATCAATGCGCTCCGGGCGCTCGGCACCGATCCAATTCGGAAGCTGGTCGCGCCGCGGCTGCTGGCCGGGTTTTTCATGACGCCCGTCCTGACCATCATCGCGGATGCGGTGGGGATCCTTGGCGGCTGGCTCATCGCCGTCGCGCAACTGCGGGTGCCCTCCAGCCTGTACTGGAGCTCCATCCTCGAAGGCCTCTACATTCAGGACGTGTGGCAGGGGCTCATCAAGCCGTTTTTCCTGGGGTTCGTCATCGTGACGATCGGCTGTCATGTTGGACTCCGCACCACGGGTGGCACCCAGGGCGTCGGCCGCGCGACCACCAATGCGGTGGTGGCCGCCTCCGTCGCCGTCATCGCGGTGGATTTCTTCCTGACGCGTCTGTTGTTTACGCTGTTGTACTGACCATGCTGGCCACGCAACGTTCACCGGAACTCGCCGAAGCACTCGGCCCCGGCTCACCCATTGTCGTCTTCGACCGAGTGTCGCTGGCGTTCGACGAAAAGGTCATTCTCCGCGAGGTCAGCTTCACGCTGATCATGGGGCACACCAAGATTTTCCTGGGCGCGAGCGGCGCCGGCAAATCGACGATCCTCAAGTTGATCCTGGGCTTGCTGCGTCCTGACGGCGGCGTCATCTGGGTCAACGGCGAGCGCGTCGACACCATGAGTGAGCGCGAGCTGATGAAAGTGCGCGCCGACCTCGGAATGGTGTTTCAGGAAGGCGCGCTGTTCGATTCACTCACGGTCGCCGGTAACGTCGGCTACAAACTGTATGAAGAGAGCGAAATGCCGCTCGTCGAGGTCAGGCGCCGCGTGGAAGAGGTGCTGGGATTCGTCGGGCTGGCCGAGTACATCGACAAGATGCCGTCGGAGCTGTCGGGCGGCCAGCGACGTCGCGTCGCCATTGCCCGGGCGATGTCGTTCAAGCCGCGCATCCTGCTCTACGACGAACCGACCACGGGCCTCGATCCGATCACGGCTGACACCATCGACGACGAGATCATCAAACTGCGCGATCTGGAGAACGTCAGTTCGATCGTGGTCACCCATCAGCTGCGCGACGCGTTTCGGATCGCCACGCACGAAGCCATCCGCGACGGCCGCGGCATTCGCATCGAGCGCGCTGACGAGAGGAAACGCGAAGAGGCCGAATTCATCATGCTGAAGGATGGGCGCATTGCGTTCGAGGGGCATGCCGGAGATCTCCGGGCGTCCACCGATTCCTATCTGAAGGCGTTTTTGTCGTAAGAGGTATGTATGCCACGAACCCGGTCGCTTGCCTGGACGGAACTCAAAGTCGGCCTCGTGTCGATCACGGCGCTTGGACTGGCCATGATGCTCATCTTCACCATGGGGTCGGCTGGCGGCTTCTTCTGGCAGCGTTATTCGCTGAAGATTCTCTTCGACGATGTCGCGGGCTTGAAGGCGGGCGCCCCGGTGCGCATTGCCGGCGTGGCTGTCGGGTCGGTCTCGGAGCTGCAGTTTGCCGGTGACCGCGTCGAGGTCGTCATCGAGCTCGCCAAAGAGCATCAGAGCCGCGTGACGACCGGCTCACGGGCCACCCTGGGCTCCGTGTCCCTGCTCGGCGAAGGTGCCGTGGACCTGACATCGTCGACCGAGGGAACGCCCATTCCCGACTGGGGCTACGTCCCGACCGGCCGTCAGGCGAGCACGTTCAACGAAGTCGCGGCTGATGCCGCCGACGGCATTCAGGAGGCCACCAACCTGCTCCGCGACATCCGCGGCGGCCGTGGGACGATCGGACAGTTCTTTACCAATGATGCGTTGTACCAGGACCTGAACCGGCTGGTCGGGTCGGCCGAACGCGTCGCGACACGGGTCTCCCAGGGCCAGGGGACGTTGGGCCGTCTCACCAGCGACGATGCGCTGTATCGGGACCTCAACGCCTCCGTGAGCGACCTCAACGCCATCACCGCGCGGATTCGTAACGGCGAGGGCAGTCTTGGGAAATTCCTGCACGACCCCGGCTTTGCCGATTCCCTCACCGCCACGACGCGAAACATCGAGGGCGTCACGAGCAAACTGGACCGTGGCGAAGGAACGGCCGGGCGATTGCTGAACGAAACGGTGCTCTACGATCGCTTGACGACAACCGTGGAGCAGCTCGAACGCTTCACGAACACCTTGAACACCGGGCAGGGCACGCTGGGGCAGCTGCTCAACGACAAGCAGTTGTATGAGAACATGAACCAGACGGTCCTCGAGCTTCGTGACTTCCTGGCGGAAGTCAAAAAGGATCCGAAGAAGTACCTGAACGTCAAAGTCAGTATTTTCTGAGCGAAACAGGAACCCCATATGTCCAACGATTCACAACAGACACAACAGAACGGTATGGTGCTGCTGGCCTTCATGGTTGGCGCCTTGACCGGTGCGGCGGCCGCGTTGCTGTTTGCGCCGGCGTCCGGCGAAGAAACGCGCGAGTATCTCGGGCAGAAGGCGCGCGAAGGACGTGTCCGGGCGCGCGAGGCGGTTGACCAGGGCCGCGACCTGTACGAACGGCAGCGCGAGACGCTCGCCAGCGCCGTCGATCGGGGGCGTGACGCCTTCAAGCAAGCTCGCACGCAAGGAGACCCGCAAGCGTGAGCAGTACGGCGGAGATTCTGCTTGGTGTCATCGCGCTGGCCGTTGCGGTCATGGCCATCGTGCAGGTGGGCGCGATTCTCGCCGGGTTACGCCTGGCCCGCCGCGTCGAGCAGCTGGCCGCGGATCTCGAAACGGGGCTCAAGCCACTGCTCGCCAACCTGACGGCCGTGACGGGGGACGCCTCGAAGGCGGCCAGCCTCGCGGCCGCGCAGGTGGAGCGGCTCGACCGGCTGGCGGTGGACCTGATGGCGCGTCTGGATCAGACGTTGACCGCGGCTCAGCAGTTCGTCACGGGGCCGGCCCGCGAAGGAATGGCGATTGTCGCCGGCGTCCGGGCCGCCGTCGCCGCCTTCCGGACGCTTCGTGAATCCACGCGCCGCCGGACCGCCGCCCGGTCGGTCGCGATAGAGGAAGAGGACGAGTCGCTGTTTATAGGATAGGATGCGCCCATGCACACCTTGGTTGCGCGCCGTCTGTTCCCCTGCCTCGGCGCGGCGCTCCTGGCGACCGCCGTCATCACCTCTGTGCAGGCCCAGGATTCCAAATCCGCCCCGCTGGTCAAAGAGCTTACCGACCTGATGCAGCAGCGCAAGCTCGATAGCGTGGCGGCCCGACACCCTGCGGCGGACGATCAATTCGTCGCGGCCCTCTACTTTCCCGGACAGTTGCTCCTCGTCACCGCACGCAGCGTGGCCCCCGCGGTGGTCAACGAAAAGCTAATCCGCGGCGAGTTCCGCGACGTGTACATCGATCTGAACAGCGCATCGATTCCGGAGAGCCGGGTCATGATCAGCGACGGCGGTGCTGATGGCCTGCGGCCACGGCGTGAGCCGAACGAGCCATTCGACACGCACGATGCCGACAGTCAGAGCATTCGTTTCGACGGCAACTGGCGCGAAGACCGGATGTCCGAAAAGGACTACATGGCGCGCTTCGCGGCAGCCGAAGAGGCCTACCTCGCCGCGCTCACCGCGCTGATCATGGAGCTGAAGAAGACCTCCTAGTGGCCAGGTCGCGCACAATGCGACCGACTTCGACGGGCTCGACCGGCTTGGCCAGATAGGCGTCAAACCCTGCGGCGATCACGCGATCGTGTGCTTGCAGTCCGCCATACGCGGTCAGGGCGAGGATCGGCAGCGCATGCAGCTTCGGATCGGCGTGATGACGGCAGTAATCCAGCAGACTGTAGCCGTCCTCGACCGGCATGGCCAGATCCGTGACGAGCACGTCCGGCAGCCGCTCGGACATGACCGCCCGTGCGTCCGCCACCGAGGCCGCCGTCGCGACCGTTGCGCCGTGCCCCTCGAGCATCGTGGCCAGCACCTCCCGGGTGTCTTCGTTGTCGTCAACCACGAGGACGTGATAGCCCTCGAGATCCGACCATCGCTGCGTCATCGTCCGCTCCTAGGAAACCGCCACGCGCGACGCGTCAGGCTGCCGCGGGAGCCGGATGGTAAATGTCGCGCCACGATTCAACCCGCTCGCTGACCGCTTTGGACAGGATATTCCAGACGACCTGCCGTAGGCGATCCGAATCGCCGATGAAGCCGGCCGACGGCGGGAGCGATGTCTCTATGGTGATTTTCCTGGCATCGGCGGACGGTTTCACGGGCATCGGCGGCCGCCAGGACGATGGCCGTGAGGTCCGTTAGGCGCGGGACGAGCCGGAGCTTGCCAGCAATCATCTGGCCCGAGATCCTTGAGGTAAGATCGGCAGCCATCACATGGGCTTGAGTTCGCCGCGCCTTCGCGGGTTTGTCAGACATGCTCTGGTTGCCGCTACCGACGTCGCGTCACCGGATGCCGCCCAGCTGGGTGCGGCCTTCCATCTGCTCTGTGATCAGTTGTGGATGCGACTCCGCCCGTTATTCGGCGAACTGGCCATCAAAGCGCTCTTCGTGCGCGCACTGCACGCCGCACAGGCTGAGTTTCCGTGGCTCGAGGGGCTCTCCCCAGCCGCCGATGACGGCTGTCGGCTCGACGGATTCGACACGCTGAGCCGTGATCTGGATCCGCACATGCTTGTCGAGGGTCTGGCAGCCATCCTGGCCGACGAGATCGGCCTGCTGAGCGCCTTTATTGGAGACGACGTTGTCCTGCCGCTGGTGGAGCAGTCGTGGGGGCCGGAAATGGTTGGCCGGCGCACCGGCACCGAAGGTGATCAATGATTCCGTCACGAACACTCAGGATCGAGCGGCTTCCATCGGGGATCTCCAAACTCGACGACATTCTCGGCGGGGGCTGGCCGGAGTACTCCTTCAACCTCATCCTCGGCGAGGTCGGGGCGGGCAAGACGACCCTGGCGCACCAGTTCATGTTTGCCAACGCCTCGGCGGAGCGCCCGGCGATCTACTTCACGCTGTTGGGGGAGCCGACGCTCAAGATGCTGCGCTATCAACGGCAGTTCAGCTTCTTCGACATGGCGAAGGTCAACGATGTGATCCATTTCGTCAACCTCAATGAAGAAGTGCTGAGTAACGATCTGGGTCGAGTGCTGGACGCGATGGTGGCCAAGGTCGAGGAGCTGGGGCCGCGGATCGTGATTGTGGACTCCTTCCGCAGCGACAACAGTAGCGGATAATCAGCTTTCGATCGGGGCGGCGCGCCCGGCTGAATCCACGGCCGCGGCAACCAGCGGCAGGACGATCGTGCAGGTGGTGCCGGTGTTCTCGCCGCGACTGTCGATCTCGATGCGCCCGCCGTGCCGTTCGACCAGCGCGCGCGCAATGGTGAGGCCGAGCCCCAGGCCGTTGTGTCGCGTACCTGCCGATCCGTGAAAGCGCTCGAACACGTGCGGCAGGACGTCCGGCGCGATGCCTTGCCCGGTGTCCCGAACGATCACCTGAGCGTGGCCGGCCACGGCGCCGACCGACACATCAACCGAGCCGCCCGCCTCGCTGAACTTGAGGGCATTGGTCAACACGTTCAGCAGCACCTGCCGCAGACGATCGACGTCGCCGGGGACCGGCGGGAGATTGTCGGTCACGCGCAACTGCACGGTCACGCCCTTGTCATCCGCCGATGGCCGGACCGCATCGACCGTTTCCCGGGCCAACCCGCCGAGGTCGACCCGGCCGGGTTTGACGCTCAGCGTCCCCGCCGTAAGCCGGGCGGCGTCGAGCAGATCCTCGACAATCCTGATCTGCGCGTGGGCGTTGCGCTCGATCACTTCCAGTCCGCGTTCGTTCCCCGGGCCCTGGTGCGTCTTCAGCAGGGCGCACCACCCCATGATCGCGTTGAGCGGCGTGCGTAACTCATGAGACACCGTGGCGAGAAACTCGTCAATCGAGCGTCTGGCCTTCTCCGCTTCCTCTCTGGCCTGCTGCTCTCGAAGGCTGGTGATCAGCAACCGGCCTGCGATCTCACGCATCGCTTCGAGACCCGCGGCCGCGTCGGGCCTCGGCGTGCGGTACGCCGCCGTTGCCAACGTGGCCACCTTCGAGCCTCGTCTCGCGCCGGTGGACAGCAACCGTTCGAGCTCGCGGTCCAGCACGGCGTGACATTCGCAGGCAAGCGCTTCGAGCGCCTCGACATCGAGGACGATCAGCGTGCGGCCTCTGCGCGTCATGGCGCCGCAGTCCTGAAGCCGTTGAAACGCAACGGAAACGGTCGGCCGATGCACGCCCAGCATGTCAGCCATGAACTCCTGCGACAGCACGAACGCGTCGCTGTCGATGCGCTGATGCACGGCGAGAAGCGACCGCGCCAGTCTGGCCTCCACCGAGTGGAGCCGGTTGCACGCGGCGGCCTGCGCCATCTGGATGAGGCGGACTTCCGTGTAACAGTCGAGCGCGTCGCGGACGCCGACGTGGGTGGCGCGCGCCCGTCTCACGGCGGCGCACTGCGCCCGCAGTGCCGTTCCCCCGATCTGGACCACGGCCGACGTCGGGCTCTCGAGTGTTCCAAGAATCCCTGACAGCCCGACCATCCCCTCGCGTCCAATGAGCGCCACCTCCGCCGAATCTCCGCCTTCCATCGTTGAGACGAGCGAGACGACTGCGGTCTGAGGGAAGTACACATACAGCGCGGGCATTCCAGCTTCATGGAGCACCTCGCGCGGACGCAACTGCACGGTGGCCAGCGGGCCCAGTTCCGCTTGGGCTTCGGCGCTCATCAACTGCAGCACGCGATTCGCGACAATGCCGTGCACATCCATCAGAGCCGGATTATGAGAGCAGACGACCGTGCAAATGCAAGCTGGAGTGCGATTTTTGAACGAGCAACGATTGGACCGCTATCCGGCCCGTTACGAGAATTTTGTAATCGTTGTGGTTCTGTTTCGGGGCCGTATAGCGGTCCTAGGTAGCATCGTCGACAACTTCACCGTTCATCAGCAGCAAGACAGCCAACCTGTACCATGGCCACGGCCTCGTCGCGGTCTCGCCCGGAGCACATCGCACCGGGCAAAGCCGCGACCTCGGGGATCCATCGGCCGTCGTCTTCCCTTCAAGCTCGGGGGCGAAGGTCATCTCGGGTAAATGTAGCACTGGCCGCCCCCCGGCGAGCACCCATGCGCGTTGAGCGGAGCGCTGCCTGACACGATCTCGACGCTCTTGCGCGTCCGCGCTCGACGATGCCATCGTCGTCAGAGCCACGTCATCGCGAGCTCTCACCTGCGCCAGGGGCCCGTCTCTGGCGTGCCGCTGATTGAGCGTGTGCGCCGCGCATGAGGAAACGCACGAACCGTTCGCGCCTTCGCGGCTGAAGCGCGAACGTTAGAGAGCCACATCAGCGCTTGCGGGTTCCGCAGCGTCGAAGAGAACTGAGTACTATGATGTCGTTTGCACCTAGGCTGGCTGTTGTCCAGCCGTCGCCGAGGAGGGGCCATGGATATCGAAAACCCCGAAGCCGAGTCTGCACAGATCGCCAAGTGTATCGCGAGCTACATCGACGTGCTGACCGTACAGCGAGACCCAAGTCTGGCTGGAGAGTACTACACTGACGACGCCCGACTGCTTGGTCCGGGCATGAACTTGGACCGAGCTGGCGTTGTCGATGTAATTCGGGCGACGTTAGAGGCCGGAGTCCAGGTCCAGGTCGAGCGCCGCACCCTTGAGCTTTTCGTCCATGGTGGGACCGCTTACGAGATTGCCGAGGCCGAGGACACCTTCCACAACTCGGACGGCACATCGAATACCCTCCGGAACCGCATGTTCATACGCTGGGAGAGAGGCACCGATGCCAAGTGGCGATTCGCAAGGGTCATGCTCAGTCCCATCTTGAGTCGAGGTAACTTGAGGTGACCCGTCGGGAGGGCGTGAAGTTGACGCGTGAAGGCGTGGTGGAGCTGGGGCCGCGCAGCTTACGCCCGAGGCGTTATCCGTCAGAGCCACCTCGTTGATGTCGACATCGACCCTATTGGGGGCACGAGTATGGAAGACAGTCTAACGCGCCGCGACTTTGCGAAGGTAATGGCAGTCTCGCTCGGGATAGTTGCTGTCCCGAGCACCGCTGTAGCGGCCTTTCCAGAACTTCGCCGCAGACCACGAGTACAGCCTGGGAGTGTTGTCGTCATCGGCGGCGGCCTGGCGGGGCTGGCAGCTGCCTTTGAGCTCAAGGAACTCGGACACGAGGTCACGCTCCTCGAAGCCCGGCATCGAGCAGGCGGAAGAGTCTACACTGTTCGCGAGCCGTTTCCGGAAGATCTGCATGTGCAGGCCGGTGGCACTGCCTTCTGGCGTTTCCAACCAGACCACGCGATGCGATACGTTCAGCGCTTGGGTCTCGAACTTGAGCGGCCAGTAGGGGTGCCCACAGGATTGCGGCACCGTTTCTACTTTGGTGGCCAGCCAATCGCTGCTCCGCGCGAGAGGCCAGCGAACTGGTTCACAGGCCTAACGCAGGAGGAAAGGCAAGCTGGACTCGCTGAGCTTCAAGCGCGGCATCTAGCTCCTCTCATTAGTGAGTTCGCGGAGGCCCTTCGTTCCGGGCACGAGGCGGAACTGATTCAGAAGTGGTCTGGCCAGTCATTTCCCGAGGTGATCCGTGGAGCCGGTGCATCGCATGCTGCCGCGAATCTCCTTCGCATCATGAGTACCGACCTGATCAACGAGGGTGACCAAGTCTCGGCTCTGTTTGGACTGATCTTTGCGTCGGCTGGCCGGCGCGTGACAGGTGGGCCGTACCGGCTCGAAGGGGGGAATGATCGTCTTCCCAAGGCGTTCGCCCAGCACCTAGGTCCGAACATCCGGTACGGATCAGCCGTCACAGCGGTCCAGCAGGATGCGCGTTCTGTACGGGTCCGGTATGAAGCCGGTGGCCAGTCACGTACGATCGAGGCTGACCGCATTGTCGTCGCGATTCCCTTTTCAGTGCTCCGAGGCGTCGCTATTGATCCGCCCTTCTCACCGGAGAAGACCCGTGCCATTCGCGAACTACCGTACCTCTCGACGTGTCCGGTGTTCTTGCTCTACCGCGAGCGATTCTGGGTGAATCAGGGCTTCTCTGGTGCCGCGACGACGGACCTTGCCGTCGAGGTCTTCTTCAGCCCAACGAACAGTCAGCCGGCCCAGCGGGGAATTCTTGAGGCCCTCACCACGGGGGACACTGCACGACGTGTGACCGAAATGGCGCCAGAGCAACGGGTGGTGTTCGCTGCCAGTCTCGCCGAACGGCTGTTCCCGGGGTCGACTGACTACTTGGAGGGTGGATGGTCCAAGAGCTGGGGCGATGATCCGTGGTCGAAAGGGTGCGCAGCGTACCTGCGTCCCGGAGATGAGACGCGCCTATTGCCTTATCTCAGCAGTCCGGAAGGCCGCGTGCACTTCGCCGGGGAGCACACGGCATCACTGCCGTACATGGGGTTCATGCAGGGTGCCCTCGAGTCCGGCATGCGTGCGGCTGCGGAAGTGGACGAAGCCGCGTGATCCGACTGGCGTATAGCGCGGCGCTGCCCCTGACAATCGGCGCCATCGTTCGTGGTTTCACGAAATCGCCGAGCGCGGCGAGTTGCTCGTCGTTGTGAGTCGCCGGCTTGTCGCGCCGCTTGCAGGTTAGCTTAGAAACGCTAGGTCGCTTAACTCACATTCCGGCGCTGTGCAGGCGGCATCAGCTTTCATCCTTGCAGGTGTTCTTCGGGCGGTGAGGACTCTCGGCGGTGCGGGCCGCGGCACTCGGGCGGTGTCGAGCATCGGGAGATTCGCCGGGTGGGCAGTGGGCCCGACGCTGAACCGGCCGCGGGGTGAGCGCTTGTCGTGAGGTGGACGCGACGGGTAGATACGTCGACTCCTGAATCGCAATCGTTGACGTGCGGGAGAGAGTGGGGGAGGATTGGGATGACGGAGACAACACGCAGGTCAGCACGGCGGAACTTTTCGAAGGCGAACGAACGCGTCGCAGATCATCGCGCCCCGGAATCCGGTGATGTCAAGGTCGTCACCACGGTCATCGGACCGGACCAATACCGGATCGTCGCCACCGCGACGTTCGAAAGCGCCCCCGCGGACGTCTGGGCACTTCTGTCAGACTGGGAAGGCCTCGTCACCGTGGGGCTGCCGGGACTGACGAGCGATTTTGCGTGGCTGACCGGCGGTCCTGACCAGGTCCCCTCAACGTTTCAGTTCGTGGTGGCAGGCTCCATCCTCAAAGAGGAGATTTACGAGCGCACGGCGGCGGAGGCGATGGGTCGGTATCGTCTCCGTTATCGGGCTCTGGAACCCGCGCTCGGGGTCGTCGAGTACGACGCTGTTATCGAGCTGCAGCGTGTTGACGAGGTGCGTACAGCCTTCTCGGCTGAGCGTCAGGTGCGGCTCGCGCCCGGCGATGCGCCGGACACGCTGGCCGGAATGGTCGAGTCCGAGACTCGGTGTCTCAAGGAGTACTTCGCGGCTTAACGGAGGGGCCACTTAACACGCGTTACAGCAGTCGGCCGAAACACGGAAATGGCGCGCGCGCCGCGGCGCACGCCACGCCAGCACACTTCGACCTCCGGAGAACGCGTGGCTTGCCGCTCATTTCCAAGCCGTTAGGCCGCTGTTCGATCGTGTGTGGCCGGAAAGGAGGTCCGCCTTTGCGAACTGTCCTGTTCTGTTTCGTCGTTACGCTCGCCCTGGGTTGCACGTCGCCTGAATCGCTGCGGCTATACGTGCTGGACTGCGGCCGGATCAGCTTCGGGAGCCCGGCTCCGTTCGGGGTCAGCGATTCTGAGACGGATGCGCGACAACTCGCGGTCCCCTGCTACGTGGTCGAACATCAGAAGGGCCGGCTTCTTTGGAACGCTGGCATGCCATCCGAGCTCGCTCGGAAGGGATGGGTGGATCCGCCGCCGCAGACGATTAAGGACCCAACCGTTCAGGTGCGGCTTGACCGAACCCTCGCCGACCAGCTATCCGACGTGAGCCTGACGATGGCTTCGTTCGATTTCGTGGCGTTCTCACACATGCATTTCGACCATGTCGGCACCGTGAACGAACTGTCGGGGGCCACGTTTCTCACGAACGAAGCCGAGTACGATGCAGCGTTCGCCGATCCGGTAACGGTGCCACTCTTCAATCCTGTCTACTACTCGGGGCTCAGGGAGACGAAGCGACTGACTGTGAAGGGAGAGCACGACGTATTCGATGACCGCCGCGTCCGCATTATTCCTGCGCCTGGCCACACACCGGGGCATCAGATCCTTTTCATCGATTTGCAGGAGACGGGGCCGATCGTGCTCGGCGGTGATCTTTATTTCTTCCCCGCAAGTCACGAGCTACAACGGGTACCCGTGTTCAATGTGAGCGAGGAACAGACCAGGGACTCAATGAGGCGCGTTGACGCGCTTCTTCAGGAGACCGGAGCGACGCTATGGATCGAGCACGATCCGGCCACATTCGAAGGGCTTCGCAAGGTGCCGGAGTTCTATCAGTAGTACCGTTGTGTCGAGGCCATCGGCAGGTACCGTTCTTGCTCGCGCTGGCGCGTGACGAGCGAGTGCCCTGGAGGGAGAGACTATATGTGGGATCTGGTGATGGATGAGCAGCGCTGGCTGGCAATGGCCGTTGATGACGAAGACGAAGTGGTCGGGGAAGAAGAGGATCTCGACGACGACGACGACGACGATGACGAAGATGAGGATGAGGATGAGGATGAGGGCGAGGAGATCGAGGACGCCTGATGTTCCTCGACTTCTACGCAGCGGGCGCTGGCCTGTTCAGCTCGATGTTCTCAGATGAGCCGGTCCCCGACATCGAGGCGGCCATCGTCGTAGCTCATCCAGGTGACGAAGCGGTCAGTGCCTCGTGGCTGATGGTTCGCTTGCGGCAGCGGGCGGCCGTGTACTGTCTGAGAAATGCATCGCACGGATGTCCGAGCGGGCTGGGTGAAGCCACCGCAGACTGCTCGTCGGTGCCACCGGTCCGCATGGTGGCCGCTGCGGCGCTGGCGGGCGTGCCTTCCGAGCGCTGCCTGAATCTGGGCCTGTCCGAGAGGGAGCTCATTCAAGATCTTGAAACGCTGGTGTGGCTGACCACCGCGGCCGTCACCGCGCTGCGACCGCATGTCCTGGTGACGCACGCCTGCGAGGGGCATAACCTGGACCATGACGCCACGGCCTTTGCGGTCCACATGACCGCGAAGCTGATGATGCGTTCCGGCGGCGTCGCGCCGGTTGTGGTGGAAGTCCCTCGTCCGCGAGCGGCCGGCGAGGCCGCCGAGCAAGACGCCTTGATGATCCGACAGGCCGTCAGAATCGAGTTCGGTCCCGAGTCCCGGAAGATCAAGCGGCGGATGCTGCAATGCCACGGCGACCACCACGAGGGCATTGACGGACGCACCCTGCAGAGCGAGTCGTACGTCCTGGCAACTGAAGGCAACCCGCTGGACGGCTTGTCGACGGCCCGCGGCGCCTATCTCGATGCGCCTTGGTGTCAGATCGCGGACTTCCGGCGCAACGCCCGGGATGTGGCCGCCTCCCTGAGCTTCGCGGTGCTGTCGTCGCCTTCGCGAGCATGAGTCGTCGCGCCACGCGCCACTTCGTGCGCGGTGGCCGTCTTCACCCAGCAGCGCAGCACTTCGGCGACGCTCCACGCCTGCGCGACACAGCCGCGCGCCGTGTAGGGTTCCTCGGCATCGAAGATCTCGCTGATAGAACCGACACAGGCCTCGTCGAGGTGCGAAAGAATGCCGGTGAGGTACCGCCGCGCGCCTGGCGCCCGCTCAGGATGGGCGCGGATCCAGGCGTCGACGAAGGGCCCGATGAGCCATCCCCAGACCGTGCCCTGGTGATAGGCGCCATCGCGGCTCCGCAAATCACCGCTATACGTGGATCGGTAGTCCGGGTGTTGCGGGTCGAGCGAACGCAGGCCCACGGGTGTGAGCAGGCGCGTCTCCACTGCCGTGAGCACGGCCTGCCACCGTGAGGGATCGAGCACGGGGTGCTCCAGCGCGAACGAGAAGATCTGATTGGGGCGGCACGCGCCGTCGTCTCCCTGTTCGCCGTCGACGACGTCATACAGGTGCTGCCCGTTTTCGAACCAGAAGCGCCGGTTGAACGATTCGTAGGTCCGTGCCGCCAGCCTGCGGAGCTCGTCGGCGCGTGCCGGGTTGGCCAACTGCTCGTGCCAATCGCCGAGCAGCCGTAGCGCGTTGTACCAAAGCGCATTGATTTCCACGGCCTTGCCACGGCGCGGGGTCACGACCCAGTCGCCCATCTTCGCGTCCATCCAGGTCAACGCGAACTGGTCGGCGCCTTGTCTGAGCAAGCCGTCAGCCGGATCCACGCCGATGTTGAACCGCGTCCCGGACAGATGGTACGCGACCGACTCGTCGAGTTTTGGCAGGATGTGCCGCACCGTGGCCCAGTCGTCGCTGTGTTGTGCGTAGCGATGCAGAGCCTGAAAGAACCACAGCGTCGCGTCCGCCGTGTTGTAGAGACCTTCCTTGTTGCCTTCGGGAAAGAGATTGGGAATCAGCCCGTCACGAAAGTAGAACGCAAAGGTTCGCAGGATGTCGCGGGCCTCGTCCACGCGTCCCGTGGTGAGGGTCAGCCCTTCGAGGCTGATCATCGTGTCGCGGCCCCAGTCCGTGAACCAGTGGTAGCCGGCGATGACGGTGCGCGCTTCGTCTCCGGCCGCACGCGCGCGCGCCGCGTCCTCGAGACGCCCCGCGGGTGTAATCACGAACTGATCGGCCGCGAGCACGAGCTCCGCCGTCTCCTGGTCCGTCACCGCGGGGCTGGCCCGCCACAGCAGCCTCCGGCGTCGCTCGTGCTCGGCAGCCCGCGCTTCCTCCGGGCGCAGGGCGTTCATCATCTCGAGGCCTTCGGTGGATGCGACCATCGTCGCGCTGTCGCCGGCGCGCAAGTCCATCCGAAAGTAGCCTGGAGTCCACGCGTCGCCGATGGCCTGGTAGCCGCGGCTCTCCTCCTTGCGGTAGTAGAGATGCTGTACCGTTTGCGGCTCGAACGTAAACGCGCCCTGCGTGCCCGCGAGACGGAGCCGCAGCGGGGGAGTGTCCGCGGCAAACTGGACCTCGAGCTGCCGATCGCGCGCGATCATCGTGGGATGCTCGGGCAGCGGGTGGTCCACTGCCGCCTCGTGCGGCCGCGCGTTGAGCAGCGGTCTGACGCCAAGACGGACCGTGTCGTCGCCGGCGAGCAGCGTGTAAGTGACGAGGACGGTATTCTGGAAGCGCGGAAGCAGGAGACGTTTCTCGAGGACATAGCCCTCGATCGCGTAGGTCCAGACCGGCAGGCCGGCCTCGAGCCGGAACTCGCGGAGCCGGTTGGCGCCCTCGATGTACAGAGCGCCGTCTTTGCGCTCCTCGCCGCTGAGCCAGAACACCCGGTTTCCAGGCAGTCGCAGGCGTTCCGCCACCTGGCTGACCATGACGAGGCGGCCGAGCGGCGCCGGAAGCGCGGCGATGAGCACACCGTGGTAGCGTCGCGTCAGCACGCCGGCCAGCGTCCCGGCCGCGTATCCGCCCAGCCCGTTGGTCACGAGCCACTCACGTGACAGGAGATGATTGGGGTCGCTCAGCACCGCGGCGTCAAAGGTGACGCGCCGTGTCAGACCCAGAGGATCGTGCGTGTCGGCCGTGGCGCTGCGGTTGGTGATCACGTCGGCGCTCCTGTGACAGCGACGTCCAGCAGACGCAAAGGCTGATCCGGGTTCTGCGCGGTGAGCAGCGGCAGAGACACGTTGTAGACAGGCGTGCCGTTCGCCGTTCTGCCTTCGGGCCGGCCGTGATGGGCGTGGCCATGAAATACAGCCGTGACCTGATAGCGCGTCAGCGGCTCCTCCAGCCGGCCGCATCCGAGGTACGGATAAATCTCCCGCGGCTCGCCTTCGACGGTTTCGGCGATCGGCGCGTAGTGAAGCAAAGCGATACGAGTATCGGTTCGCAGACGCGCCAGAGCGGACTCGAGCTTCAGCGCTTCGTTCACCGCCTCGTGGACGAAGCGCTTCACGGCATCTTCACCCCAGGGTCCGAGCACGCCGCGTCCGAACCCGCCGGCAAATCCCTTCACCCCCGCAAACCCGATCCCGAGGACCTCGACCGACTCCCCATCGAGCAGCTTGACACCGGCTTCGGTCAGGATGCGTGTGACCTCCTCGACGGCGCCAGCCTCGTAATCGTGGTTCCCCAGCACTGCGACAACGGGAATCTTGATGCCGCCTGTGAGCTCGCGCGACAGCTCAGCCGCTTCTTCCGCAAGCCCGTAATCGGTGAGGTCGCCCAGCAGCAGCAGGACGTCGGCCTCGGCGCGCGTGACGGCATTGAACAGCGGCTGTAATTGGCCGCGCGACGTCTTGCCATAGTGCAGATCGCCGACGGCCGCCAGCCGCACGAAGCCCTTCGTCGCCGGCATCAGCCGGGACTCTCTACTGGCACCTGGTTTGCCTCTGTCGAACTGTGGGTCATGCTGTCCTTCACGCGCCCGATGACCTTGGCGCTGCGGAGGTCTATCGCTCGATTATCTGGAACCTGCGCGAGGCGGGGATTCCGTATCTCGTCGGCGGCACCTACGCGCTCGAACACCACGCCGACCTGGTTCGCGAAACCAAGGACCTCGATCTCTTCGTGCGCCGGGCGGACTGGTCGCGCATCGGTGAAACGCTGGCCCCTCACGGCATCCGATGCGTGTTGGTCTATTCGCACTGGCTGGGGAAGGCCTTCGAGCACGGCCACTTCGTCGACATGATCTTCGCCAGCGGCAACGGACTGGTCGAAGTGGACGATGAGTGGCTGACGCATGGCGTGCCGTCGGTGGTGCTGGAGGTGCCGGTCCACCTGGCGCCGCCCGAGGAGATGATCTGGTCGAAAGCGTTCGTCCAGGAGCGCGAGCGGTATGACGGGGCTGACATCGCGCACATCCTGCGCAAATCGGCTCCGCTGATCGACTGGATGCGTCTGCTGCGCCGCTTCGGCTCTCATGCCCCGGTCTTGTTGTCGCAACTCCTGCTGTTCCAGTTTGTGTATCCGGGCCATCGCCACGATGTGCCCGATTGGGTCATGGACGAACTGTGGCGGCGCTGCCGCGCTGAGGAATCTGTGCCGGCCCTTCTGTGCCGCGGGACTCTGATCTCTCGAGAGCAATACCTCGTGGCCGTCTGCCGGTGGGGCTACCAGGACGCGAGGGAGATGCCGTACGGGCGCATGACACCGCAGCAGATTCGGGAGTGGACGGCGGCGATTGCCGACGACAAATAGCGGACCATGCCGCCGGGGCTAGTCCCCTGGGGACTAGGCGACGGCAACGCGTTCGGCTCCCGTTTGTTCCAGGATCTCCCTCGCCCGTGCGATCCAGGAAACGTCGTCGCACTGCACGGACAAGAGCAGCCCGCCGTGGCGCAGTCGGTCGCCGAACGATTCGAGGTCACACTCGGGAATTCCAAGCCCGCGCAACGAGGCGAGCAGGCTTTCGCCCGCGCTCACCAGCGTCGCCAGGATGGGGCCCCCCGCCATGAACGGTCCGTCCTTCGACATGGCAATCGCCCCGATGGAAGACAGCGTCGTCAGGATACCGGCCAGCGACGCGTGGTGACCCGCGTTGTCGGCCACGTCCCTCTCCATCGGCGACGACTCGCGCAGACGCAACGCCTGCTGACCGTCTGAATACATGACAGAGATATCGGTGTGCCGAAACTTTGCGGCACGCAGCGCCTCGGCTCCAAAGTGAAGCGCTTTCGTTGAGGGATACAAGCCAAACGCTGCCAGACTTTGGGCCATCGCGGTCACTCCCGGAGCAAGGACGCTGCAGGAGTGAGCAATCTGGATGCCATCTCGAGGGGAGCGAGCTGCAGAACAACCACGGACCGATCGACGACCAGAAGGTCCGAGCCGCTGGCGAGCGGCTCGACCGCCTCACAGAGATCGGGGTCCGCGGTATCAATCACGCGATGCCACCGGTGGCCAAACTGCAGATGCGGCAGCGTAAAAGTCATCGGTTCGTAATGGGCGTTGAAGCACAGCAGGAAGGTGTCGTCCACGATGGCTTCCCCTTTCGGGCCACGGCTCGGAATCGCGTCCCCGTTGAGGTAGACCATCAGCGACTTCGCGAACCCGACGTTCCAGTCGTCGTCCGACATCTCCTGACCGCCTGGCGTAAACCAGGCGATGTCGCGCACATCCTTGCCGTGAAGCGGGCGGCCCTGGAACCAGCGCCGGCGCCGAAACACAGGGTGTGCCCGCCGGAACGCGAGCAGCGAGACGGTGAAATACAGCAGATCGAGATCGGCGGAGGCCCAGTCGATCCACGACAGTTCGTTGTCCTGGCAGTAGGCGTTGTTGTTTCCCTGCTGCGTCCGCCCGATCTCGTCGCCGGCCAGCAGCATCGGCACCCCTTGCGACAGCAGCAAGGTCGCCAGAAAATTGCGCTGCTGGCGTGCCCGCAGCGCGTTGATCGCGGGGTCGTCCGTGGGCCCTTCCGCCCCGTGATTCCACGAGCGGTTATGGTTGTCCCCGTCGCGATTGTCCTCACCGTTCGCGTCGTTGTGTTTGTCGTTGTACGAGACGAGATCACGAAGCGTGAAGCCGTCGTGTGCCGTCACGAAATTGACGCTCGCCAGGGGTCGGCGGCCGTTCGATGCGTACAGATCGGGGCTGCCGCTCAGGCGATTGGCGAATTCACCGAGCGTCTGGTCCGCCCCGCGCCAGTAGTCGCGGACCGTATCGCGAAACTTACCGTTCCACTCAGACCAGAGCGCGGGGAAGTTGCCCACCTGGTAGCCGCCTTCGCCGACATCCCAGGGCTCCGCAATGAGCTTGACCTGGCTGACGACCGGATCCTGCTGGATCAGATCGAAGAAAGCGGACAGCCGGTCGACTTCGTGCAGCTCGCGCGCGAGCGTGGCGGCCAGGTCGAAGCGGAAGCCATCGACGTGCATTTCGAGGACCCAGTAGCGCAGCGAATCCATCAGCAACTGCAGGACGTGCGGATGACGCATGTTCAGGCTGTTGCCCGTCCCGGTGTAGTCCATGTAATAGCGGGGTTCATCGCCCATCACCCGGTAATAGGCGGTGTTGTCGAGACCCTTGAATGACAGCACGGGGCCTTCGTGATTGCCTTCCGCCGTGTGGTTGTACACCACGTCGAGGATGACCTCCATGCCGGCGGCGTGCAGCGCCTTCACCATCTCCTTGAATTCGCGCACCTGCTGGCCGCGCTGGCCGGCGCTCGAATATTCGTTGTGCGGGGCGAAAAAGCCGATGGAGTTGTAGCCCCAGTAATTGCGCAGCCCGCGGCCGAGGAGATGGCCGTCGTGGATGAACTGATGTACGGGCATCAGTTCGACGGCGCTCACGCCCAGCTTCGTGAGGTAACTGATGGCGGCAGGATGCGCCAACCCGGCGTAGGTGCCGCGCAACGCCTGGGGCACGTCGGGCATGCGTGCCGTAAATCCCTTCACGTGCAGTTCGTAGATTTCCGTTTGGTGCAACAGCCGGTTGGGGTGCTGGTCGCCGCTCCAATCGAAACGCGTGTCCGCGACCACCGACTTCGGCATGTAGGGGGCGCTGTCGAGCGCGCTGGCGGCCTCCTCCGAGCGCTGCTCGCCATTCTCGAAGGGGAAGACGGCCGGGTGCCATTCGACCTCGCCTTCGATCGCCTTGGCATACGGATCCAGCAGCAGCTTGTTCGGATTGCAGCGGAGGCCGCGCGCCGGGTCCCACGGGCCATGGACGCGAAATCCATAGCGCTGCCCGGGCCCGACGCCAGGGACGTACCCATGCCAGCAGAACGTGCGGGACTCCGGTAACGTGATGCGCTGCTCACGTCCCGCTTCGTCGAACAGGCATAACTCGACGCGCTGGGCGACCTCCGAGAAGACGGAGAAATTGCAGCCGGCACCGTCATATGTGGCACCCAGGGGGTACCAAATGCCTGGCCAGATGGTTGTGCTGGAAGATTGCGTTCTGGTTGCCAAGGTTGGGTATCGCGGTGCCGACAGGCTTGATTCCGCTGCCAATTCTACCTTGTCAGGCGGCCGTTGGGGAGGGCATCGATTCTGCAGCGCGGGCGCACCCAACTCGGTTGCAGGAGGGGCGCAGGAGGGTCTGTCGTGGTTTCGTGGCAAATTCGTTGCACGGGCGCCGCCGCCGGCATACAGTCCCCCCTGTAGACGGTCGGTATGCCGCGGGTCAGTGACTCGTCTGTATACAGAGGAGCTAGAACATGCACGGTTTCCAAACACCAGTCTCGACTGTGCCTACCGCCCGCGTCTCAGACCTGGTCGGGCTCATCCGATCGGAGTACGAGGAGATGCCGGGCCTGTGCCTGACACGGGCACAAGTGCAGCGCCTGTGGCTGCTCGAACCTGCCGCCTGTGACAACGTGCTGCGCGCGCTGGTTGATGCGGGCTACCTGCGGCTCACGCCCCGCGGCTATGTGCGTGGTTGATCGCCCTTGCGAGCACCGATTGCGACATACCGTGTTCAGCTCAGTCACGCCTTCACGTTTCGAGATCTCGCTTCGCTGACGCCGTATCTCCACGATCTCGGCGTCAGCGATTGTTATTGCTCTCCGATTCTCGCCGCACGCGAAGGGAGCTCCCACGGCTACGACATTTCCGACCACAGCAAGCTGAATCCTGAGATCGGCGGGATGGCCGATCTCGAGGCGCTGTCAGCATCGCTCCGCGCCCACGGTCTGGGGCTGCTCGTCGATTTCGTGCCCAACCACATGGCCATCGATCCGCAGACCAACGCGTGGTGGCGCGATGTCCTCGAGAATGGTCCCAGCTCGCCGTACGCGCGGTTCTTCGACGTCGATTGGCGGCCGGTGAAGGAGGAATTGCGCGACAAGGTGCTACTGGCGATCCTCGGAGATCAGTACGGGCAAGTCCTCGAGCGGGGCGAGTTGCAGCTCGTTTTCGACAACGGCGCGTTGATGCTGAAATACTTCGACCGCCTGCTCCCCATCAACCCGCGGCGCACGCCGCTCGTGCTGCGCATGGGACTCGACATCCTCGGCGAGCGGCTCGGTCCCGACCACACGGACGTCCGCGAACTGCGCGACATCCTCGACGTGCTGGCGGGCATGCCGGCGCAGACGGAAACCGAGGAGCCCGCCATCCTCGAGCGGCAACGGGCCAAGGAATCGGCGCGGCTGCGGCTGGCCGCCCTCGCGCGTCGTTCAGCCGACGTCAGGGCGCACATCGAGGCCGCGGTGGTCGAGGTCAATGGACAGCCCGGCGTGCCCGAGAGTTTCGATCGTCTGCACGAGTTGCTCGACCTGCAAGCCTATCGTCTGGCCTACTGGCGCACCGCTTTTGACGAGATCAATTACCGCCGCTTTTTCGATGTCAACGATCTGGCCGGCCTGCGCATGGAAGACCCGCGCGTGTTTGCGGCGACGCACGCCTTGCTGCTGGACCTGGTCGAGCAGGGCCACATCACCGGCATTCGTCTCGACCATCCGGACGGGCTGTTCGATCCCACCGCGTACTTCGAGTCGCTGGCGGCGGCGGTCGCGGAACGCGTTGCGGCTGGTAGGGCGGGTGGGGCGGGTAGCACGGGTTGGGACCAGGATGTCCACCAGCCTCACCCGCCCAACCCGCCCGGCTCTTCCCGCCTCTACACGCTGGTCGAGAAGATTCTCGGCCGTGGCGAGCAGCTGCGGGAATCGTGGCCGGTCCACGGGACAACCGGCTACAACGCGCTCAATACCATCAACGCGCTCTTCGTGCATCCGGAACGTCTGCTGCTGCTGCGGCGGTTGTATCGGCAGTTCACGGGTTACCGTAAGCCGGCGCCGGACACCGAATATTCGGCCAAGCGCCTGATGATGCGCACCGCCATGGCCAGCGAGTTGAACGTGCTGGCCCGCGCGCTCAACCGCATTTCGGAAACCGATCGGCGGTATCGCGACTTCACCTTGAACAGCCTGCGCCGCGCCCTGATGGAGGTCATCGCCTGTTTCCCCGTCTATCGCACCTATGTCAGCGCACAGGGCGCTACCGACGAAGACGTCGCGGTCGTGGACACGGCGATCAGCGATGCCAGGCGGCGCAACCCGGTCCAGGAGCCCTCGATCTTCGAGTTCATCCGCGAGGTGCTCCTGCCACCACGCACGGGCGCCGACACCAGCATCGACCGCTGGCGCGACCGCCTCGTCGCCTTCGCGCACAAGTTTCAGCAATACACGGCGCCCGTGGTTGCCAAAGGCGTGGAGGACACGGCGTTCTACACAGACGTCCTGCTGATCTCGGCCAACGAGGTCGGCGGCGACTTGCGTCATCGGGCGCGTTCGATCGGCGAGTTCCATCAGGAGAACCTTCACCGTCTTACGCAGTGGCCGCTCGAGATGACGGCGGCGTCGACGCACGATACGAAGCGCGGCGAAGATGCGCGCGCGCGCATCAACGTGATCTCCGAACTGCCCGAGGAGTGGCGGACGCACGTGTCGAGATGGAGCGTCATCAACGCGGCGGCACGCAACCCCAACGGGTCGGCGGGTGCGCCGGATCGCAATGACGAATGGCTGTATTACCAGGCGCTGGTCGGCGCCTGGCCGGCCGAGAAGCTCGGCGTTCGGGTGCCGGCGGCGGCGGCGGACGATTTCGTGGAGCGCATGGCCGGCTACATGCGAAAGGCGCTCAAGGAAGCCAAGCGGCATACCAGTTGGGTGCAGGAGAATCAGGAGTACGAGACCGCCATGCAGGCGTTTGTCGAGACCACATTGACGGGGGAGACGGCCGGGCGGTTTCTCGCGTCGTTCGTGCCGTTTCAGCGCCGCCTCGCCTGGTTCGGCATGCTCAATTCGCTGTCGCAGCTGGTCCTGCGCGTCGGCGCGCCTGGCGTGCCGGATACCTACCAGGGCTCCGAGCTGTGGAACTTCTCACTCGTGGATCCCGACAACCGCCAGCCCGTGGATTTCGACGGGCGCCGCGCCATGCTCGCGAAACTGCCGTCCACGCCGCTGGCTGAGATGCTCGACGACTGGCCGGACGGGCGGGTCAAGATGTACACGCTCATGCGGTCGCTGCGCTTTCGCCGTGATCACCCCGATCTGTTTCTGCACGGCGACTACGAGCCGCTCAGTGGCGAGGCCGACGATCCGCACGTCATCGCGTTCAGCCGGCGCCGGGATGACCAGGAGTTGATTGTCGTGGTGCCGCGCTTTCTCGCCGCGATGATGGGCGGCGTGCCGGGAACGCCACTCGGCGCCGAGCGGTGGAAAATGGCGGGCATTCGCCTCCCCCGCCGCCTGGCGCGGGCGCGGCTGCTCAACGTGTTCACGAACGAGATGGTCGAGCCGCTGGTTCATCGCGACGTGTCATGGCTGCTCGTCGCGACCGCATTGCAGTCATGGCCCGTCGCGATGCTCCACGTGCGTTAGGAGCCTTGACGGCATCAAATGTTGACCAAACGAGTCAAGTTTTTCCGTCAAGGCGACTGCCCCGCCGGAGGCGGGGCAAGACGATATAGCGGCTAGCGAGTCGCCTCTTCACGCTCGCGGGTCTGAGGTTCGCGTCGCTAGAAGCCCGGGCGGATGCCGAAGACGAACCGCCACGAGTTGTCCACGCGATCCAGCGGGCGCACCGCGTTGAGCTCCAGGATCATGTAGCCGAACGCGTTGACCCGCACGCCGGTGCCGACACTGCGCGCCCACGGACGCGTGCCGTTGCCGAACCCCGCAGGCCGTGAGCTTTCGTCCCACGCCACGCCGGCATCGAAGAATCCAATCAGCTCGACGGGGAGGGGCCCGTACTCCAGCGCCCCGGTGAAGAGACCCACCAGCGGCGCGCGCAGTTCGACGCCTGTGACCAGCAGCCGGCTGCCAATCAGTTGCTCGACCGTGGCGCAACCGCCCACCGGGTTGATTTCGCAATCGCTGAAATCGAACGATCCAGCGTCGTAGCCGCGCACCAGGCTGGGGAAGCCGACAAACAGCGGCGACAGACGGAGCGATTCCGCATCCGCTCCGTAGCGCCCGATGTGCAGAGCCCGTGCCGCGATGGTGAGCGGGGTAAACGGCATCACGTAATGCCGCGCATCGGCAATGACGTTGGTGAAGCGCAAGTCGCCGAAGGCCGGGGACACTTCGAAGCGCGAGCGGTGGCCCAGGATGGGTCCCGTGGCGCCGAAGAGCGATGTGTCGTGCACGAAGGCCGCCGTGAGCTCGCCGAGCGTCAACGGATCGGCGAGTCGCACATCCTGCTGGTCCTCGAACAGCAACTGGCCCGTGTTCAACGCAAAGCCACGCGTGTCGATGTCGCGGTTGAACGACAAGTGGCGCAGCGAGGCCCCGAACTCGATGCGGCGGGCGCGGCTGAACGGATACTGCGTCAGGCCCATCACTCGCCGGTCAACCGTGCGGTCGCGGACGAGCTGCTCGACGAACACCTGACGCCCGTCGATGGTTTCCACGCCGCCGAACACACCGCCGGTCACGTAGGGAATCTGCTCGACGAAGCCGCCCCAGTTCCACCGGCGCGTGCGATTCAGGTAACCGACCTGTCCGCCGAAATCCTCGAACCCGCCGTTGACCTGCACCAGCGAGGTGACCAGGTGGTCGCCCAGCATGTCGCTGAAGCTCATGGCGATGCCGCCGCCGACATACCCGCCGAGGCTGTTGAACGTGGTAACGCCGAACTCCTGTCCGATGTAGTCCAGTGAGAGCTTGGCGTCGTACTCCTCAACGGACCGGGCCGCGTCGGCTGGGAGGCCGAAGTCCGGCGCCGCCAGAATCGGATCCACCTGTTCACCAAGCCGGTTCACCGGCGGCAGTTGCCCGGCGTCGACCGTCGCACGGACAGGGGCGGGCGCGAGCCCGCGCAGTTGTGCCCCTTCCACGGCCTGAATCTCGTAGGTGGCATTGCGGTAGACGACGACCGCGAGGCGAGTGCCGCCGGCCGCGATGGACAACGCCGGACTGGTCGGCGTAATGGCCGTGGCCCCGGTGACCAGTCGTGTCACCCGCACGGGGGCGCCGCCCTCGCTTCCGATCCGGTAGACGTCAGGGACCCCGTCCGGATAGGCGATGAAGTAAATCCCCTCGCGACTCCACTGCGGGGAGTTGTGACGAATGCCCTGGAAGGCAGGCAGGCGCGTCGATCGTCCGGTCGCGACATCCATCACGGCCAGCTCGTAGTCCCCGAACTGCATCGTGCGGAGCGACGAGCTGAAACGGTCGCTGAGGAAGACCAGCCGCCGCCCATCGGGCGACCACGACGGCTGAAGGTCGGCAAAGGCATCGTTGGTCAGCCTGCGAGCCGCGCCGGACTCGAGATCCAGGACCCACAAGTCGCTGTAGCCGCCCGCCAGGGCCGAGAAGGCGATCTGTCGACCATCCGGCGACCACGCCGGCTGGAAGACTTCGTCGACATTCGGGATCTCGATCTCGCGTTCGCGGTCGCCGTTGTTGGCGTTGAAGAGGGCGAGCACCGGACGGCCCGTGCGAATCGCGCCGACGGCCAGCCGCTGGCCCGACGGATCCCACGCGCCGGCGGACGAGATGAACTGCAGGCTGTCGAAGTGCGGATTGGCGGCCGTGGAGATCAGTTTCCGCTCGATGCGACCTGTTGCGGCATCGGCAACATAGAGGTCGATCGACACGCGGCTGCGTGAGGACAGAAACGCGAGGCGCGAGCCGTCGGGGCTCAGCACCGGCCCGACGTTGATCTCCTGCTCATCGTCCGGCTCGATGATGCGGCGTCCGGCCTCGGCGTCGCGGTCGCCGAGGGGACGCAGCATCGTGGAGAGAATGGCCGCGTGCCACGCCGCCGAGAGCTCCTTTTCGCTGATGCCCAGGACCTGTTCGATGACGGTGATCGGATCTCTCGCGCGCTGACCGGCGGGGCTGGCGGCAGTTTGCAGGATCTCGGCGACAGCGCGGTCGCCCCACCGGCCGCCGACGTACGCCCAGAAGGCATGGCCGAAGCGATAGGGGAAGAACCGTGGATGGCTGAGGTCGCGGACGGCGGGGAGCCGTTCGCTGAGCGCGGCGTCGCGCAACCACACCGCCGTATGGGGATCGTGCGACCCGATTGAGAGATATTCCGCCATGCCTTCGATGAACCACAGCGGAAAGTTGAGGTTCGGCCCGAGGATGTCGTATTGAAAAGCATGCACGAGCTCGTGCCCGAGCACGTGATCCGTTTCAGCCAGCCCACCGCCCACCGGCATCACGATCCGCCGCTTGAACGATTCGGTGACGCCGCCCGTGCCCTCACCAAGCATGCCTTCGATGACGTTGGTTTGCTCAAAGTGGGGATGGCTGGCGTACAGAATGAGCGGCTGGCGTGACGAGAGCTGATGGCCGAGGACGCGGGCGAGTCGCGCGTACCAGCGCTCGGCCAGGCGCGCGACATCCTGCGTGACTGCCTCTTCCTCCGGGTAGTAGTGGATGTCGAAGTGCTCGGTCTCGAGCACCTGGAAGTCGAAGGACCGGTACTGGACCTTGTTTTGTCCGAAGTACTGCGCGGCCGCCGGCTGGGCCCATCCGCTGAGAGACGCCGCGACTGCCGC
Source organism: Vicinamibacterales bacterium (assembly GCA_035512515.1). Lineage (GTDB taxonomy): Bacteria > Acidobacteriota > Vicinamibacteria > Vicinamibacterales > UBA2999 > JACCSI01. Next base: position 7,528 of record DATKDY010000324.1, on the reverse strand, counting down.
CGCGGTCACGAGCTTGGGGATATTCGCCATGGCAAATCGGCCACAGCAATAACCACACCACAGACATACGAGCTGCGTTCGGCAGGATCGAGCTGAACCATTCGGGCGGGCGCTCAGTACACTTTCGTGTCTTGCGTTTGGTGTTTGCGGGCTAGCGCTGATAGCGCGGCCTGGCGTGTGTTCGCGCCACTTTCCGTGAAGTTTTCGTTTCCGGCGCTGCGGGTGTTCGGCTACGTGTCGGCAGGCAATCTCCACCGGGCAGGGTCACCCAGGGGGCGGCCACGGTTATCGACACTCTGCTGCCAGATGCTGCCCGCTCCTCGCGCGCGCGCGACGTCAACGGCCTCGAGGAGAGTCGACATCCCGCCTTGGATCAGGTCGTGCGTCACCGCGTCGAGCACAGCAAATCCTGACTCGCTGTCGCCGCGTAGCAGGACGTCGCCGGATCTCGGGATGTGGTCCATGGTTGCCTCAGCCTCATGAGGGGGTCTCCTGGCATTCGCTGGAGAATGTGCTCAGGAGTCGGGACCCACTGTATCGCCCTCCCGTCGGCGAATTGTCAGCAATCGTCGCGGCGCAGCCGTCAGGAGGGACGGCGGCGCGCGCGTCCGGCCGCGGCGCGGTGGAACCACGAGACTCAACCACCTGCGCCTCCCATCTACCGAGAACCGCAACCCGCCCCGATAATCACGGGTGTCAGTGCCGGCGAGCATTTCTCGACGCACGACTCATGCACGATCGACCGGAAGGATCGCCAACACGCCCGGCCGAGAGAGCGCGCTAAGTTACTGATTGTAAATGATTTAAGTGGTGCGCGCTGGTGGATTCGAACCACCGACCCCCGCCGTGTGAAGGCGGTGCTCTACCGCTGAGCCAAGCGCGCAATCGAACGCTGAACCGTTAGGAGTCTTGACGGCCAGAAATCGTGGCGAACGAGTCAAGTTTTCTCCGCTCGCTAGTGTAAATCACATTTCGATGACCGAGGCCAGACCCGTACTTCTGCTCGTGGACGACGAAGCCCCGGTGCGCGATGTGCTGGGCGAAATCGGCGGCCGGGAGGGCTTCGAGATCATCGCCTGTGCCAACGGCGCCGACGGGCTCGACGTGCTGCGCCGCCGCCACGTCGACCTGATGTTTCTCGATCTCCAGATGCCCGACCTCGATGGGCTCGACGTGCTGCGCGCCACCCGCGAGATGGCGGTTCGCACGCGGATTGCTCTCATCACCGGGTTTGGCAGCATCGACACGGCCGTGGAGGCCGTCAAACTCGGCGCCGAAGACTACCTGCTCAAGCCGATCGATCTGCCCAGGGTGCGCGAGCTGCTGAGGAACACGAAACGACAGTTCGAAGATCGCGGCACGGTCTTCAGCAGCGACGCCGCGCTCGCCGAGCGGCTCGAATTCTGCGGCATGGTCGGCCGCTCGCCGCAGATGCTCGAACTGTTCGACCTGATTCGCCGCCTCGCGCCCCATGCGCGCACGGTGCTGATCTCCGGCGAGACCGGGACCGGCAAGGAGCTCGTCGCACGCGCCCTTCACCAGCTTGGCCCGCGCCGTGACAAGCGGTTCGTGACCGTGAATTGCTCGACAGTGGTCGAAACCCTGTTCGAGAGCGAGCTGTTCGGCCATGTGCGCGGGGCGTTCACCGGCGCCACGGATCACAAGCAGGGCCTCTTCGAGGCGGCTGACGGCGGCACGTTGTTTCTCGACGAGATCGGTGAGTTGTCGTTCACCGTGCAAGCCAAGCTGCTGCGCGTGCTCGAAACCGGCGAAGTGCAACGCGTCGGCAGCGTCGACGGCCGCACCGTGGACGTACGCATCATCGCCGCCACCAATCGACAGCTCGAGCGCGCCGCGCGCGACGGAACGTTCCGCAGCGATCTCTATTACCGCCTGAACGTCGTCGAACTCTACGTGCCTCCGCTGCGCGATCGCACCGAGGACATCCCGTATCTGACGGCCGCGTTTTTACGCCAGTATGCCAGGGAGTTCTCGAAACTCATTTCGGGCCTGACGCCAGACGCCGAACGCCGGCTCGCCGACGCCGACTGGCCCGGCAACGTCCGGCATCTGCGCAATACGCTCGAACGGTCCGCGCTGCTCTGCGAGGGGCACCTCTTGACCGAGCGTGACATCGCGCACGCGCTTGGCGGCCGCGGCAACGGCGCCAGCGGCGGCGATGAATCCGCTGTCGCCCCGGCCCTGCCGCCTGCGAAAGAAAAGGTCGTCGAAGCGTTGGGCGCGACCGGCGGCAACAAGGCTATCGCCGCGCGCAACCTCGGCATCAGCCGCCGCGCCCTGTACCGGCTCCTCGAGAAGTACGACCTGAATGAGACCGGCTCCTCGACGCCTCAGGTTCCGTAGAGGCGATCCCCGAAATCACCGAGGCCCGGCACGATGAACTTGTGATCGTTCAGCCGCTCGTCCACGACGGGCGTGTAGATCGGTACCTTGGGATACGCCTTTTCCACGGCCGCCACACCCTCCGGCGCCGCGACGATGCAGACGAGCCGGATGTCACGGGCGCCGGCGCGCGTCAGCATGTCGAGCGCGGCCACGGCGCTGCCGCCGGTGGCCAGCATCGGGTCGATCATCAGCACGTAGCTGTCGTTCAGATTCGGAGGCAGCTTGGCATAGTACTGTGACGCCGCGGCGGTGCGTTCGTCGCGCTGGAGCCCGATATGGCCGACGCGCGCGGCGGGCACCAGTTCGAGCATTCCCGGCAGCATCCCGAGGCCCGCGCGCAAGACCGGCGCGAGCACGACATCGGCGTCCGAGCGGCGGCCGCGCGCGGGGCCGAGCGGCGTGTTGACCGTGGCGGTCACAGTGGGCAGGTCGCGCAGAGCCTCGGCGGCCAGAAACACGCTGATCCGCCCCGCCAGTTGACGGAACCGCTCCGGCGTCGTCCGCGCGTCGCGCAGTTCGAGCAGGATGTCCTGAACAATCGGATGTTCGACCAGGTGCACCACGCCCGAGAGCTTACTCCGCGCAGTAGAATTCCTCCAATGCGGACCACCGGCGATCCGATCGGGCGGACGAACGTCTCGAAGCGCGCGATGCAGGTCCTGCGCGTGAAAAGGATCTGTGTTTTCTGTGTTTTCTGTATCTTCTGTGGATCGTTGATCTTCGGTGTGCAAACGGCGGATCTGGTGATCGCCGGAGGCATCGTCGTCACGATGGATGGCGAGCGGCGTGTGCTGAACCCGGGGTCGGTCGCCATCCGGGGCAGGACGATCGTGGCGGTGGATACCGTCGAACGTATCGAGCGCGACTACCAGGCGAAGGACGTCATCGATGCGCGCACCCAGGTCGTCATGCCGGGGTTGATCAATACGCACACGCACGCGCCGATGGTGCTTTACCGCGGTCTCGGGGACGATCTCGCGCTGATGGACTGGCTGCAGAAATACATCTTCCCGGCCGAAGCGAAGACTGTTTCACCCGCCTTCGTGCGTACGGGAACCGAGCTGGCTGCGCTCGAGATGATTCGCTCGGGCACCACGACCTATGTGGACATGTATTACTTCGAGGAAGAGATCGCGCGTGCCACGAAGCGCGCGGGCTTGCGTGGTGTGCTCGGACAGACGATCATCGAATTTCCCGTCGCGGATGCGAAGACGCCGGCAGAAGCGCTGAAGAGGGCAGAGGCGTTCATTCGTGAGTTTCAGAAGGACGAGCTCATCACGCCGGCGGTGGCGCCTCACGCCGTGTACACCAACGATGCGGCGACGCTCACGCAGTCACGGGATCTGGCAGCCAAGTACGACGTCCCACTCATCATTCATCTGGCCGAGACCGAGGCCGAGACGGGAATGTCGCTGGAGCGGCACAAGGCCCGCCCCGTGGCCGCGCTCGACGCGATCGGCTTTTTCAAGGCGCCTGTGGTGATCGCGGCGCACGGCGTCTGGATCGAGCCGCACGAGATTCAGCTTCTGCAGCAGCGCGGCGTCGGGGTGTCTCACAACCCCGAAAGCAATATGAAGCTGGCCAGCGGCACGGCGCCGGTGCCTGGATATCTGAAAGCGGGCCTCGCGCTCGGCCTGGGCACGGACGGCGCGGCCAGCAACAACGACATGGACATGTTCGAGGCGATGCGTCAGGCAGCGTTCCTGCACAAGCTGACGTCGCGGGATCCGCAGATGGTCAGTGCGCGAACCGCCCTGGAGATGGCGACGATTGGCGGCGCGCGCGTGATTGGACGAGAGCAGGACCTTGGCTCACTCGAGGCAGGGAAGCTCGCCGACGTGCTCGTCGTCCGCATGGACCAGCCGCGCCAGACGCCGATGTACGAGCCGGTGTCACATCTGGTCTACACGACGCGTGGAGACGATGTGGACACGACGATCGTGAATGGACGCGTGCTGATGCGGAGCGGGACAGTGCTCACCCTGGACCAGGCCCAGGTGCTGGCTGCGGCGCGTGCCGCCGCAGCGCAGGTGCGCGCCGCGGTTCAGCCCTGATACACGCCAATGTAAGGCAGGTGCCGGAACCGCTCGGAGAAATCCAGCCCGTAACCGACGACAAATTTGTCCTCGATCGTGAAGCCGATGTAATCGACGTGCACTTCGACCTGGCGTCGCGACGGTTTACTCAGCAGGCACGCCGTGCGCAGCGACTTGGGATTCCGCGCGCGCAGGATTTCCTGCAGGTAATGCAGCGTCAGGCCCGTGTCGACGATGTCCTCGACGATGATGACGTTGCGGCCTTCCAGGCCATAATCGAGATCCTTGATGAGCCGAACCTCGCCCGACGACGTCGCCCCGCTTCCGTAGCTCGAAAGCGCCATGAAGTCGATGCTGACGCCGCCTTCCATCTGGCGAACCAGATCGGACAGGAAAAACACCGCGCCCTTGAGCACGCAGATGAGATGCAGATCCTCGTCCCGCACGTCGCGGCGAATCTCTATGGCAAGCTCTGCGATCCGCCGGCTCAACGCCTCCGCGGTGATCAATGGCGCAATAGCTTCCGCCGGCATCGCGCCCGAGGGTAGCATAGAAGCCGCAGCATGAAGCGTTACGACATCATCACCGAGGCCGACGCGCGGACAATGGAGATTGGCGGGTCTGTGTCACTAACGCCCGGCGGTCATATTACCCCGCTCGCGCTCGACACGCTCCGCGCACGCAGGGTGACCATCGCCCGCGACACGGTGGATGTGGACCTGGCGTCGCTGATGCCCGTGGCGGACGTTCGTCGCGTGGGCATCGGCAGCGACCATTCGGGGGTGGCGCTCAAGGCCGCGATTCGTGAGGCGCTGCGAGCCGAAGGCCTCGCCGTCGAGGATATCGGCACGCATGGCACCGAACCGGTGGATTACCCGGACATCGCCTCACAGGTCGCCCGGCTCGTGGCGCGCAACGAAGTGGACGCCGGGATCGTGATTGACGGCGCGGGGCTGGGCTCGACCATCGCCGCGAACAAGATTGACGGCGTGCGCGCGGCGATGTGTACCGACCGGACGCTCGCGCGTTATGCGCGCGAACATAACGGCGCCAACGTGCTCGCGCTTGGTGCCACTTTGATGACACTGGAGGCGGCCCACGCAATTGTCCAGACTTTTCTCAGCACCCCCATGCGCGAAGCACGCTATGTCCGTCGGCTCGCGAAAATCAGCAACCTCGAACGAACGCGATAGAATCTTTGTGCCTGGACCCTACGTTTGTCTGACATTCGGCGTGTGATCGACATCATCCTGCAGGAACTCGCCGCCGCCGGGGCCGTCGCGCCGGCGCGCTGCGCGTGCCACGGCTTCTCGTCGGACTGCTGCCCGCGACATGTCGGCGGCGTACTGGCCGCCGGCGCGACACGCCTGGGGCTGCATGCCGAAGGCGGGGGCGCCGGCGAGGTCGCCGGGCTGATCGATCACACGCTGCTCAAGCCCGAGGCGACGGCGACCGACGTCGAGAAGCTCTGTCGCGAAGCCGCGGAGTTCCGGTTTGCGACCGTCTGCGTCAACCCCACGTGGGTGGCGTTTTGCGCCCGGCTGCTTCGTGCGAGCGGCGTGGGCGTGTGCTCGGTGGTCGGCTTCCCGCTGGGAGCCACGACCCCGGACGTCAAGCAGTACGAGACCCGGCGTGCCATCTTCGACGGCGCGACCGAAATCGACATGGTCATCAATGTCGGGGCCCTGAAGTCAGGGGATCTGCGACTGGTGGAGCAGGACATCGAGGCCGTGACGCTGCCGTGCCGAGAGTCCGGAGTCGTCAGCAAGGTGATTATCGAAGCCGCCTTGCTGTCGGACGAAGAGAAAATCACGGCGTCGACACTGACCAGGGCGGCCGGCGCAGACTTCGTCAAGACTTCCACGGGCTTCGGCCCGGGCGGGGCGACGATTGCCGACGTCATGCTGATGCGCCGCGTCGTGGGCGACAGCGTCGGCGTCAAGGCGGCAGGAGGTGTGCGCGATCTCGAGCAGATGAAGGCGATGGTGGCCGCAGGAGCGTCCCGCGTCGGCGCGAGCGCCGGCGTGCGCATCGTCAAGGAGTCCCGTGGCGAATCGCTCGCCCCGGTCAGGCCGTCGGCCTATTAGTGTCGGAGTGCAATTCAACCATTCCCCCTCGGAGGATGCAGTGGCTACTGAGCTATCACGTGAGGAACTGCGGAGGCTTGCGCGTCTTGGCGCCGAGCGCCGATTAGAGGAACTGCGGAAGGAAGAGGCTGCTATCCGCAAGGCGTTTCCGGATCTCGGCGGCCGGCCTGGCGGTGCGAGCGCCAAGCGGGGCCGGCGTGCCGGCCGAGCGGCGGCAGCCGGGGCGAACGACTCGGCGCCGAAGGCGAAACGCCCGGCACGTTACAAGATGTCCGCGGCGCAGAAACGCGCCGTGTCGGAGCGCATGAAGAAATACTGGGCGGCGCGGCGCAAGGGCAAGGGATGATCCAGCGATCGTTCGTGTTCGCCATCGTCTGGCTGACGTTGGCGAGCACGAGTGAGGCGCAACTGAAGGAGCCGATCGGCCCGTTCGTCGCCGACGTTCGGCTGGTATCGAGCGGGCTGCCGGCCGGGCCCGGGTGGACACCGCTGCTGCCTGCCAACACCGTGGTGCCCTCCCGAGGACTTGGCCTCGAGGTCGGTGCCCACGTGAACGTGGTGCGGCGCCGTTCGATGGCGTTGGGCGTCGGCGCGACATGGCTGGTGGCACGCGGCGCGACGTCGCCGCCGGAGCCAGACGGCACGACGCCGGCCGCTCCGCCAACCGTGCCACGCGTCAACACGCGCATGACCGCGTTTGCGCCGCAACTGTCGCTCAACTTCGGTCATTCCCTGGGATGGAGTTACCTGAGCGCCGGGCTTGGCCGTGTGCGCGTGGAAAGCGACGCCACCCTCGCGGGCGCGACGACGATCTTCACGCCACGGGATTCGGATTGGGTCAAGACGCTCAACTTCGGCGGCGGCGCGCGCTGGTTCGTCACCGATCGCCTCGGGGTCGGGTTTGATGTTCGCTGGCACAAAGTGAGCCTGGTGCCGGCCAGCGCCACGCATCCCGGCGCGGGGCGCGCGTCGCTGCTGGTCGCCGGCGCGGGCATCGTG
>DATKDY010000323.1:0-39375 GCA_035512515.1 Vicinamibacterales bacterium | reverse complement strand
GTTGAGTTCTTCGTTCTTAGTTCTTCGTTCTTAGTTCCCTCAGGGGGCGAGCCGCACGCGGGTCCACGAGCCGTCGGGCTGTCTCGCATACAGGAGGCGATCGTGTAGCCGTGACGGCCTTCCTTGCCAGAACTCCATCCGCTCCGCCGCCACCCGATAGCCGCCCCAATCCGGCGGGCACGGCACCATCTGATTCGCATAGCGACGCTTGATCTCGACAAACTGCCGCTCGAGCGCGTCGCGCGTGGCCAGCTCCGAGCTCTGGCGCGCGGCCCAGGCGGCCCAGCGGCTCTCGACCGGGCGCGTGGCGAAGTAGGCCTCTGACATCTCGCGCGGCACGCGGGTCACGGCGCCGGTGATGCGCACTTGCCGCTCGAGCTCGGCCCAGTAGAAGAGCAGCGCGGCGCGTGGGTTGAGCGCGAGGTCACGGCCCTTCGGACTGTCGTACCTCGTGTAGAAGACGAACCCGTCCCGATCGACGTCCTTGAGGAGCACCGTCCGCACCGAGGGCGCGCCCGCCGGGGACGCCGTCGCCAGGCTCATCGCGTTGGCGTCGAGCACCCGCGATTTGAGCGCCTCGTCGAACCACACACGGAACTGCGTGATCGGATCCGGATCGGTGTCCGCTTCGCTCAGCGAGCGGCTCGCGTACTCGCGCCGAAGTTCGCTGATCACTGCACGACCTCCACCCACACGCCGAGCGGGCGCGTGTCACTCGATGCGGAATCGAACTCGCGCGGCACGAACGCGAGCTCGGCGCCAAGGTCGAGCGTCACCAGCGTGCCGCTGTCAGACGGGACGTCGACGTCCGCCCGTGTTTGTGGCTGGAGCGTGACCGTCCGTTGCCATCCAAACGTCGTGAGGCGAAGGCGGTTGTCGATGGGACCGCTGTGCACTTGCAGCACGAGCGGTCCCTCGGTCGGCGGGCGAGCAATGGTGACGCGCGTTTGCCGATTGCCCCAGATCCAGAACCCCGTTTCTTCGGGAGATGCATTCACATCGTAGTAGAACACCGAGGCCGGTCCCGAGCGCGAGGCGGCAATCACCGTGGGCGCCTTCGGCCGCTGCCCGGCATCAATCACCGTGACGGGAACGAAGCGGACGTGTTGGATGACCTGCTCGAGCTCAGGCGTGCCGCGCAGGCCCACGAAGCTCGCATCGACAGGCAGGGAGAACTCCGCGTGCCATCGCTCGCCGGGACGCGGGTGCACGGCCCATTGCTGCAGGGGATTGCCGGTGCGACCAATCTGCAACCCGATCGTTTCATCCGATCGCGCGCCGGCCCATTCGACCTCGACGCGGTAAGTGCCCGCCGGGAGCGAGAAGCGGCCGTTGTGCAGCACACGGATCGGTTGCGGATCCGTGCGAAGGCCTGGATCGACCCGCACAGAGGCGTGTGACACGAGCTCAGCCGGCGCGGTGAATCGAAGCGGCGTGTACGACACCCCAACGGGGCGGGCCAGGGTGTCGAAGCCATCGAGGATGGGCAGTCGCGCGCGCGCGCGGATATCGAGCTCCGGCCACGCGGGCGAGAGCGGCAGGCGCGGCATCACGAGGGCTGCGACGAGCACGCTCGCCGATGTGATCACGATGGCCGCCAGGGCGGCGGCGCCTGGCCAGGCGGTGCGAAATCGATGCAGCACGACCGCAGCGGCGCCTGCCAGGACCAGCCACAACGCCGTGTGGAGCAGGGCCGTCGGCGCCTCGTGATAGATGAACGAGGGCGCGAGCGTCCACGCCGGCCACCGCGGCGACACGTACTCGAGCAGGCTCGACGTGCCGTCGCGCCCGTTGGCAGTGAGCAGACCCTGCTGCGCAAAAAACAGAATCCCCGTCACGCCAATGCTCGCCCACAAGAGCAGGTGCTGCGCCGCGCGCCGCGCGCTGGCCACTGGCGCTGCCTGAAACGCAAACGCCATCGGCACGGCGAGGAGCAGCAACCCGGAGGTCAGCGGCCGCCCCGGCGAGGCCGCCCCGCCCCACCAGATGCGAAACGCGCCGACGGTTCCCAGCAGTGTGCCAAACGCCAGCGCAATCTCGACGGCCTGGCGTCTCGAGCCGCTGTCGAGCCGCCACATCACCCACAGGCCCGTGGCCGCCAGGATGTAGACCGGCGCGTAGGGCAGTAGTCCATACTCCTGATCGAACAGCAGCCCAGGGGCGCCGAAGACGAGATTGAAGAGCCTCGTCTGCACGAGCGCCCCGTAGGGCGCCTGCGGCAAGGGCACGCCCCAGATCCAGTAGAAGAACAAAAACCACAGCGCCAGCGATAGGGCATAGGGTGCCACGATGGCCGCCACCGCTCGCACCCTCGCCGACGCTCGCGGTGGCCGCGCGTCCGAGCTTCGGCGGACCTCGCCGGTCGCATTCGTCTGCGCGCGTGGCCCACCCGCCGGACCAACCGCACCCGGCGCACCTGCTGCACCTGCTGCACCTGCTGCACCTGCTGCACCTGCTGCGCCCAGCGCCCCCGGCGCACCCTGCGCACCTGGGAACACGATGCGTGCGGCCGCGATGGCGACCATTGCCGCGGACATCGGCGCGTACTTCGTGCTCAGCCACGGCAACGCCGCGCAGCACAAACCGACGACGGTCCACGATCGGAGGTCCGTGGGTGCGGCGGTGATGAGGAGCGAGAACGCAAGCGCCACCGCAAGTGCCGCCGGAATCTCCGGATACACCGCAAACGCATTGAACAGAAACGGCGCCGTCGCGACAACCGCCGCCCACGCAAACGTCGCCGCCCCCAGCGTGTTGGTCGCGCGAAGCGTCGTGCGCCACATCAGGGCCGCGGCAATGGCCGCCATCAGCACAAACGCCACCACGACGGCGCGGTAGCCGCCTGCCGCGTAGATCGGGGCGATCAACACGGGCATCCCGATTGGATGGATCGAATAGATCTCGCCGTCGGCACCGCGTGTCAAATAATGCGGGTCCAGATCGCGCGGGAAGTACTCGCGATAGTCGCCGCGCGCGTGGTTGTTCTCGATCTTCAGATCGCCATCACGCCAGAGGCTCTGTGCGATCACGAGGTAGTGCGGTTCGTCGCCGGCCGGATAGAGCACCGTTTCGGTAAACCGAAGCGCGCCGGCGCCGCCGAGAAGGGCCGTGGCCAACCCGATGGCGATCATGAAGTGTTTCGCAGTCAGGCGCGACAGCCAGTCGGCGCGCACGATCCGCGCCTGACAGAATGTCCACAGCACCTGCGCCAGCACCACCAGCCACACGACCACGCGAATCGGACCCGCCAGCACCTGAATCGCCGGGAACACGTCGGGCAGGACCGGCAGATAGGGCAGTGTGAGAATCAGCAGGCCCAACGTCGGCAGCAGCAGCGGGCCGAGCGGCGGGCGGACGGCCGTCGCGCTGCCGCGCGGGACGGCCCGCCGATCGAGCCACAGCAAGCCAAGGCCGCCAACGGCAAGAAACCCTCCGAGGGCGGCCCACGGCGGGAGCATCGCCACTCGCACCAGCCCATCGGGAGTCTGCACCTGATCCAGCACCCCGCCAGACGCGTACAAAGCCAGCCCCGTCACCAGAATCGCCGCCACCGGTATGAACCGCATCAACCGAACAGTGTAACGACGTTGCCAGGATTTGCCGGAAGATTCCGGCTGCTGCAAGCACTGACTCGAGGCCGGTAGATGAATGAAGCTTGGAAAGCGCCCACTGGCGAAAGGAGTACTGCGAGGAGTAGTGCGAGGAGTTTGCAAGGAATCTCGAGAAATCTGTGCTTTCTGTGATTTCTGTGGATCGTGGTATTCTTCTGTGGTCATGCGTGTGCTGGGCATCATCCTTGTCGCCATTCTTGGCGTCGGCCTCCTCGGGCCGGCCGCCACGACCGGATGATGCTGCGCTAACCCAGACGTAAAAACGAGTTCAGACGAAGGGCCATCATCCGACACCGGGTGATGGCCCTTCGGCTTTTCAGGTGACGTGCCGATAACAGGGAGACAGCATGAAGACCTCGACTCAACCGGATGAACCCGCAAAGCGCGTGCAGCCAGAGCCCGACCGCGGCTCGCCTGCGACAAACGCGGCTCAGGCCGTTCGCAAGAACATGGCGGTGCGCGTGACCGTGGTGACGGCGCCGCCGGAATCAGACGAGCTGCGTGAACACGGCTACGGCCACGGGGTGTAGCGCGATCAAAGGCCGTTTTTGCAAAGCGGCCCGATCCGAACGGCTCGTGGCACAGGTGCCACAGCGACGGCGCGAAGGGTCGCGATCACAGTGTCGGCACCTCGTTGGATGTGACTCGATTAATAGGATGTTACGAGGCCTCGGGCCTCGTGGTTCAGCGGCCCACGAAGAACGTCGCGAGGAGCTCCCCTCCGTCCCGGCGTCAGCGCCGCAATGCGGCGAGGGGATCGATCCGTGCGACCCGGAGGGCCGGAACACATGTGGCCAGCGCCACCGTCCCGAGCAGCACCACCGCGACTGCGACATAGGTCCACGGATCGGACGCGCTGACGTTGTACAACAGCGAATCGAGCACCCTCGCGCCTGCCGCCGCGCCAGCCAACCCCACGCCGGTGGCGACGCCGCCGGCGAGCACCGCACGACCGACGATGCCTGAGACGATGCGGGCGGGCGAGGCGCCGAGGGCCAGGCGGACGCCAATCTCGGCCGTGCGGCTCGCGATCGCATACGAATACGCGGCGTAGATCCCGACCGCGGCCAGCAGCACCGCAAACACGGCAAACGCAGACAGCACCACCAGGTAGAAGCGCTGCATGCCGACCGAGTTGATCATCATCGCGTCGAGCGATTGAATGTCGATGAACGGTTGGGACGGATCGATCTCCCGCACGACAGCAGCGAGGTCCTGGCGCGCGCGGTCCACGTCGCGCGCGCGCACAATCCACCGGGGCGGGAAGAACGAGTGCGCGGTCCTGACCACGCGCTCTTCCACCTGGGCCAGCGGCACGAACAGCATCGGCCGGGACGGCTCGCCGAGCGTCCACCCCGCGGTGTCCGAAACCACGCCGATGACCTCGCGATCCGACCCGATGGCAATTCGCCGGCCGAGGGCCTTCTCCAGCCCGCCATAGGTCTGTGCGGCAAAGGCCTCGTTGACGATGGCGACGGGCTGCGTGCCTCCCCGGTCGGCTTCGCTGAAGAGGCGCCCCGTCAACAGGCGCATGCGGAGCAGCGAGAAGTACTGGGGCGTGACATAGCGCCAATTCACGACCTGAATCTGCTCGGGATCGGTGCCGTCGGGAAACCTGGCGGGCAGATTGAGCGCCCGCTCGCCCGGCAGACTCGCGCCGACGGCGGCCGATTCGATGGACGGCAACTGCTCGAGCCGCGTCACGCCCTCTTCGAAAAACCGAATCAGCCGGGTGACGTCCTCATAGCGTGGACCCTGAATGGAGATCCGTGCGGTGATGACGCCTCGGGTGTCGACGCCGGGATCCACGTTCATCAGGTTGACGAACGTGCGCAGCAGCAGCAGCGCGCCGACCAGCAGGACCGCGCAAACCGCCGTCTCGGCGCCGATCAGCAGTTGCCGCATCCAGACGCTGCGCCGGCCCTGCGTGCCGCTCCGTCCTTCCTCCTGCAGAGTGTCGCGGAGATTGACGCGCAGCACCTCGAGAAGCGGCGGCAGGGCGACCGACAGACCCACGACGGCGCACAGCAGGAATGCCGCGCCGATGACGATCACGTCGATGTCGAACGCGGCCAGCTCGCCGTAGTAGTTTGGTGCTGCGGCGAGCAGCCCGCGCACGAGCAGCGGTGCGCCCAGCAGGCCGACCGCTCCCGCGACGCCGGCGAGCAGCAGCCCTTCGACCATCAGCGTGCGCGCGATGCGATGTGGTGCGGCGCCGAGCGCCGTGCGGACCGCGATCTCGCGGCGCCGCCCGGCGGCGCGCACGAGGAGCAACCCCGTCGTGTTTGCGGCGGCGGCCAGCAGCACGAGGGCGACGGCGAAAAGAAGCGTGTTGAGTTGGGGCCTGAGCGCCCCGAACTCCCACTCGTGTTGCGTGACGGCGCTATAGGCGACGGCCTCGCGCAACCCGACGAGCTTCTGGCGGCGGCCCTCCTCGAGGAGTCCCGCGAGCTCGGCCTCGAGCGCGGCGATTGAGGCATCGTCGCCGAGCCGGCACAAGACCGTGAGATTCTGCCCGTTCCCGCGCGAGTCACGTCCGAGGGGACGGAAGATATCCGCGTCGGAGGGCCGCGTGTGTGCCGCGGAGATGACGCCAACGATCGTGTGGATGCGACCGCCCAATTCGATATCTCGCCCGATGAGCGACGCCGGCTCCAAATCGAGTTGCCGGACGAATCGCTCGTTGAGCACGACCACCGGCGCGGGAATGCCCCTGTCGTCTTCAGAGGTGAAGCCACGACCCCACTGCGGGCGAATCCCGAGCGCGGGGAAGAACTCGTGCGATATCAGACGATCATGCTGGTAGCTCGTCGTGCCGCTCAGCGAGACGTTCAGGCCGGATCCGCCCACGGTGGCCGCGATGGGCCTACACGTCCGGACGTGCTCACGGAGGAAATCGACGTCGCGGTGCGAAACGCTTTGCCGGTTCTGCGCGCTCCCTCGTCCGATGGCCACGACCCGTTCGGACTCTGGATAAGGCAGCGGGCGCAACAGAACGGCGTTGACCAGCGTGAAGACCGCCAGCGACGCCCCGAGGCCAAGTCCCAACGTCAGCACGGCGGTCAGGGAGAGTCCCGGCTGGCGCACCATTTGTCGAATGGCGAACAGGATGTCTTGACGCATAAGCGCACCTTCGGCGCGAGCGCCGGCCTTCGGGCCGGATGGCGCCGCTTTGCGGCGCAGGCCGCGCTCCGCGCGGATGGCCACGTCCGTGACCACTTAGATGGCCGCCCACGCCGGATGGTTGCCGCTTCGCGCCGTCGGCCACGGTGCCCCCTTCCAGAACGTGCATACTCTAGGCGTGAGCACCCGCGAAATTGACGAGCTTCAGCTCATTGCCGATGAATTGAAACAACGCCTGGACACGTCCGCGGCCCCGGGTCGATGGAATGCCGATCCGGAGGATGTGCGCCGCTCCGTCATGCAGTTGGTCCTGACGCTCGTGGATTTCATTCGCCAGTTGATGGAGCGACAGGCATTGCGCCGGATGGAGGAGGGCTCGCTGTCGTCGGAGGAAATCGAACGCATCGGCGCGGCGCTGATGACGCTCGAAGAAACCGTCCACGACCTCGCCCGCCAGGCGGGCCTCGAGCCCAAGGATCTCAACCTCGATCTCGGCCCGCTCGGACGGCTCACGTAGCGCACCGAGCAATTGGGGAAGAGGGAATCCCGCCCCGAACGCCGATTCGCCGCGCGCTACGCGAACGCGTAGCACGGCGCCGGTCCGGTGATGCGAATCGACAGCCCGGGCATCGCGCCGGCCGCGGTCTGCACCGCCGCCTCGAACTCCGCGCTCGTGCCCCGATCGATCAGCAGATACACCGTCGCGATGATGGCCGGCGCCTTGCCAGGTTCCACTCGCGCTGCGCGCGTCAGCGGTTTCAGGATGTCAAGCAGCGGTACGATCTCCTGCGGCATGGCCCGGGCCGCCCGGGCCCGCAGGTACCGCGCGCCCCCCTTCGCACCTGCCGGCGCTCCGCCGAGTGCACCGGCTGCACCAGGTGCGGCAGGTGCGGCAGGCCTGCCCCCCGAAGCGGGAAGGGATACGGCCGTGGAGGCGGGTGCGCGGGGTGCAGCGGGTGCGAGGATGCGCGCTGTCATTTGCTCTGCGCCCCTGACGAGCGCGAGCCGTTCGCGCAGCGTGGGCGCACGCAACCCGAGCGCCCGCTGCATGTCAGCCGTCGACGCGAACGCCGCCCCGAAGCGCATCGGGAGCAGCGCCGCTGCACGAGCCTGCAGCCGACGGACGACCTCGTCCTGCCGGCTCAGTGAGCGTTCGTCAACGCGCGGCGCCGTGTCGATCTCGCCCGTCACCACCTGAAGGCCCTCGAGTGCAAGCAGTTTCAGCGGTTCGCCGGCGGCGCCGCGAATGTCGTCGACGTGCTCCAGGCCCTCCGCAATCGCGTAGAGATAGAGAATCACGTGCGCGGAGTAAACACCCGATCCGCCGCCGCCAGGAGCACGCCAAGCCGGACGTACACGAGATCGACGTCCGCAAGACCGAGCACGAGCTCGCCGTCGAGCACCACGCCCTTGTCCAGCAGGCTATCCACCAGATCGACGAGGCTCTCGTTGGGAGAGTCGAGCAGCCCGGCGAGCGATCGCTGGGTGACTGGCGCGTCAGCCATCGGCGGGAGCCTCCATCGACGCAAAGCTATACGGCGGCCACGGTCCCGTCAAACTCACCGGACACCCGTCGCGCAACAGTCGCTCGGCAGTGCGCGTGAGCGCGTCGCGCAAGGCGGCCACACGCGACGGCTGCACCAGGAACGCCGCGTCGCACAGCAGGCTCCCGCCCGGCGGGACCGATCGCGACGTCGCGGCCTCGGCCAACTGCGCCAGCGCGTCGAATGACGAGGCGGCATCCTGCGTGACGCGCTCGGCACGCGCGATCGCTTCGCGCCGGGCGTCGGCCTTGGCACGCAAGAACCCCGTGCCGCTCGGCGGGCTGACCCCGGCCGCCTGCGGGGCCAGGACGCGGGCCGGGTCTGGCTTGCCGATGCGCAGCACCCATTCCTGGCGGCCACGCACGCGGTCGAAGGCGCGGTCCATCGCTGCCTGCGCCTGTCGGAGGGTGGCGAGCGCCTTGGCCTCGTTCGAAAAAATCGTGAACAGCCGAAAGGGCAACACGACGACACCGCCTTCAGAGAGCGCATCGACGACAGCATGATGCGCGGCGCCCGCCGCAGCGACCCAATCGAGATCGGCCAGCCTGGCCTCGAGCGCCTCGGCGTTGTAAACCGCCGAGGAGACGTCGGACACGACCAGCGAGACAGTGCGGTGCAGGGGGAGCGCCCGTGGCGCCCCACCGTCCGCCAGACCCGCAGCCGGCAGCGCGGCCGGCGTCCCCTCAATCGCACAGTACACGTACACGTGCTCGTTCACCTGAACCTCGTATCCGACCCCCGAGCCGAGAACTCCGTGGGGAGAACCCCGTGAAACCCCGTGATGGGAACCCTGTGGAGGGAACCCCGTGATCCCAGCGGTGTCAACGCTCCTCGTCGTCGTCGTTCAGCTCGACCACGATCTCGTCGAATGCCCCGGCGTCGGCGATCCCGCCCGTGGCGTCGTCGCCCTTGAGCTCGCGCAGGCGCGCGAAGACGTCCGATTCGATCTGCACGAACGTCTCTTCGTCGATTTCGCCTTCGTCGAGCTGCATTTGCGCCTCGAGCAGCCGCTGCTGGAGCGCCTCCGGGTTGTCGAGCTCCTGCTCGGCCACCTCCCGCACCTTGTCGAGCGCGAATTTGATCCCGTTGATCAGCAGGGAATCGAGGATGAACATAGTTACCAACGGCGAGAACAAGTTACCAACCTCAAGACTGCCAGTTCAAAACCGTCAAGACTGGTCAGTTCGAAACCCTGGGTTTTGAACTGGAGGTTTTGGCGGTTGGCCGGTTGCGCGCCGTCAGGCGCGCTCGAGTTTGAGGCGAATATTCACGAAGTTGTATGGCGGCCAGGGCCCCGTGTATTTGAACGTCAGCTTATCGTGACTGGCGCCGAGCTGCTTCACGCGCGCGTCGAACCCCTCTTCGGCGTCGCGGGACACGAGAAAGGCGGCATTGAGAATCATGCGGTCGCCAATGGGCTTGTTCGCGCGCGCGGCGACCGAGACATCGCGCAGCCGCGCGAAGATTTCGCTCACATAGCGCTCCGACTTCGCCTGGAGTGCGGCGTCGATCAGCCGCCCATATTGCATCCGCGCGAAATACGTCGATCCCTTCTGCGCCGCGATCTGGTGCTTCAGCCGGTGGATGTCTTCGTCCTCGTCTTCGATCTCGCGGATGACGGCGTCGCGATCCCAGAGCACTTTCAGGCCGAACTCCAGCTTGTTCTCCATCTTGTCGAGCACGTCGGAGAACGCGCGATATGCCGACTTCAAGAACGCCGTCACGTCATCGCGTGTCTTGAACACCGTGCCAAACGACATCGGCAGCACCGTGTGCTCGCGCATCACGGTTTCGTTGACCCGCTGATGGGCGAGGACGTTGTCGCGCGTGGGATCGAGCACGCCGAGTGGCGCATCGGACACGACCGCCGAGAGATCGTCGCAGCGGACGGTATAGACCACCGCGGGTTCTTCGCCGATGCCGATCGGCCCGAAGGTGAGCGGCTGGTCTGAACGGATGATGCAGTATACGTAGCGGCCCTTGTTGCGCTGCTCGGCGGGCATCGGCTCGAGCACGGCCGTAGCCGCCGACGTGCTTCTGGCACGACGCGCCGCGGCCTTCGCCAGCGGCCTCACACTGCTGGACGCCTTGACCGACTTCGACGCTTTCTTACCCGCCGCAGCCTTGGCGGAGGCGGGCGCCCGGCCTCCGCGTGCTCGATTGCCTGCGAGCTTCGGCGAGGGCGCCTTTTTGCGATTCTTGTTTGCCATAGGTCTCCAAGGACTCGTCCGCGAATGAGTGTGCCATTTTCGCCGCCGATGCATCCCGGCTCCACCCCACCGCGCGAAGTCCGCGCGGCGGGGGCCCCGGCCTGGCGGCGTTGCTCCTCGCTTACATACACTTGGTATGCTGCGCTCGTCGCGCCTTGCCAACCGGGCGCCTCGACGCCGACAAATGGCACACTGATTCCCGGACGAATCCTAAGCCGACTGTCGCCGGCGTTCGTTGTCGGGCCGATACGCTGCCGCGCGTGTTCTGACGCGAACCGGGAGCGTCACCGTAAAAGTGGACCCGGCGCCAAGAGCGCTCTCGACGCCGATGTTGCCGCCAAGCATCTGCGCCAGGCGCCGCGAAATCGCCAGCCCCAGCCCGGTCCCGCCCTGCGGCCGCGTGATCACCCGCTTGGCCTGCTGGAACGGTTCGAAGATCCGCGTGTGATCCTCCGGTGCGATCCCGACGCCGGAATCGCGTACCGTGAGGGTGATCCGTCCGCCGGACGGGTCGTGGCCGGCAATGATCTCCACCGTGCCTTCTTTGGTGTATTTGAGCGCGTTGCTGAGCAGATTGACCAGGATCTGCTTCAATTTCTGGCGGTCGCTCTTGAGACGCGGCAAATCCGCCGGCACGCTGACGGTGACGGTGGCCGTACTTTGCGAGATCACCCCCTGCAACTCCTCTAGCACTTCCTGCACCACTTCCGGCAGTGGGAATTGTGCGATCTGCAGCGGCATCCGGCCC
The DNA here is from genome assembly GCA_035512515.1 of Vicinamibacterales bacterium. GTDB lineage: Bacteria > Acidobacteriota > Vicinamibacteria > Vicinamibacterales > UBA2999 > JACCSI01. Next base: position 28,139 of record DATKDY010000323.1, on the reverse strand, counting down.
GCTTCGATGCGTTCGATGTCCAGCACATCGTTGATGAGCGTCGCCAGATGCTTGCTGTTCGCGTCGATGCGCTGCACCGTGCGTGACTGTTCCTCTGACAGCTGGCCGTAGAAGCCGCCCATCAGCATCAGGGAATAGCCGAGAATGGCGTTGAGCGGGGTGCGAAACTCGTGAGAGACATTGGCCAGGAACTGCGACTTGGCGGCTGACGCCTGCTCGAGTGCCAGCGTCTGGCGCCGGAGCAGCTCGTTCTGATGGGCGAGTTCAGCCGTCGCCTCGCGCACTTTGATCTCGAGCTGCGCCGAAGCGGTTTGCAGTTCCTCGTACAACCGCTCACGCTCCATGGCCTGCGTCTGATCGTGCAACACGGTGACGACGCCATTCAATTCGCTCGGCCCCGCCATCATCGATCCGGCGACGGCTTCCATAGGCACGGCGCGACCGGTGTCCGGGTCCGTGATGACCAGGCGTTCGCGCCACCGCTGCTGCACGCCGGTGGTGCCGCTTTGCAGCATCAGCCCCGAGATGAACGATGAGAATTGCGCCACGTTGGCCTGCACACGCCGCTGCACGTCCTTGGGTCCGCCCTCGTCCGGCGTGAAGAAGCGCTCGGCCGGCGAATTGGTCTTCAGGATGTCGCCCGACGGGTCGGTGACGATGATCGGATCGCCCACGGAGTCGACGAGCAGATCCAGCCGGTTGCGTTCGGTGCGCATCTGCACCTGCGCCTCCATCAGCCGGCGGTAGTTCTCTTCCAGTTCCTGTCGCGCCCGCCCGAGATCGGTGACGTTGCGCAGCACCGAGACGACCGCGGAGGCGTCGCGCTCGAGCGACATCCGCGACGTGAGCAGTTCGAACAGCAGATCCGAGCCGTCTTCGGGATCGACGAGGATGACCTCCCGCGCCGAGGACGTGTTGTCCTCCACCAGCCGCCCGGCCAGCGCCGAAGAGAAGAACAGGTTGTTGATCTCGACCGCACGCCGGCGGCCTTCGCTCTCTTCCGGGCGGAACGCGAACAGTTGTTCGGCGCGGGAGTTGCCGATAATCAGCTTTCCCGATTCATCGGTGAGCAGAATCGGATCCGTCACCGCGTTGATGATGCTGTACAGCAGATGCCGTTCGCGATCGACGCCGGGATCCGCCGTGACGTTGCGCAGCCGGAGGTTCTGAAACTTCTCGCCGAGAATGTCCGCCAGCCAGGCGACGTCGTCGTCGAGGTCCGGCTCGTCGCTTTCCAGGAGCAGCAGCCCGAGCGGCGGGAGTTGCCGATCGGGGCGGAGAGGGACCGCGTAGAACGGGACGCTTTCGAGTGGTGTTTCGGGCTGGCGAGGACCTGGTTGGAAATGCTGCGGGTGACCATTCCACGCCACCGACACGAGCGGATCGCGCCGATCGTCGAGGTCGAGCACGAACTCACCGGTGCGCGCATTGGAGATGCCGAGGGCGGCGATGCCCCACAACCGGCCCGGATCGCTGGCCGCCGTCGCCAGCAGGGCACGACCGCGGGTGATGCGCCGGCCGAGCCACTCGAGCGCCTTCTGGGCACACACCGAAGCGTCGACGGTGCCCAGTAAGAGCTCGGTGAGCGCGAGTTTGTCCTCGGCCTTGATCATCGTTTAGACCGGGCGCTTCCTCGCCCGCGGGCGCGGCTTTCTCCGCGGCACACGCTCGAGAAGCCCCTTATTGGTCGTAAACGCCTCGACAGGTGCAGCGGCTTCGATCGCCGGTCGCGATGCCGTGGACACCTGACCGACCGCTTCCGCATATTTCAAATAGGTGTCAATCGACGCCACCACGACACGAGCTTCAACCGTAATCAGATCGATGCCGACCAGGGAGACACGGACCCAGGCATCGATGACGATGCCTTTGTCCAACACGCGATCGAGGACGTCGACAAGACTTGTTCCGCCTGCTGCTCTTTCAACGGGCATTGGCTACTCCACACTCGTGATGAAACGGATCCCCGCCGTGCGGCCTTGCATAGTGGGGGGCATTAGCGTCGTCCTCGAGCCCGTTTGCCACGGGGAGCGCCCTTTGGCTGACGGCCCGCCGGAACTCTCGCACGGAGGCCCGGCTCGACCGGCCCCGCGCCCAGCTGGCGTTCCAACGCGACGATGCGTTGTTCGAGCTGATCCCGCTCGGCCCCCGCGGCCCGGCCTGGCGACAGGTGGCGGTCGTACATCCACCAGTCGAGGCCAATCTCGCGCGCTTTGTCGAGCGAGCACACGATGAGGCGAATGCGGATCGTCAGCAGTTCGACTTCAGCCAGCGAAATCTTGATGTCGCCGCCAACGAACAATCCCTTGTCGAGAACGCGGTCGAGCACTTCGACCAGGCCCGTCGAACGGGTGCGACCGAACTCAATCTGGTTCGACATGATCAGCGTGGCGTGCTGCCAGCACCATGCGGACGGCCCAGCAGTCGCGATATCTCGGCAAGTAAATCGGGCGGCGCACACGGCTTTGCCAGAAAGCCGTCGCACCCGGCACGCTCCGTACGCTGACGCTCCGTTTGAAGGGCATGGGCGGTCAGCGCGACGATGGGAATGTGTCTGGTCGTCTCATTGCTTTTCAGCTCGGCCGTCACTTCCCAGCCGTCGATGCCGGGCAGCGACATGTCGAGCAGGATCAGGTCCGGCAGGTGCAGATACGCCAGCTCCAGCGCTTCTTCGCCGGTCGCCGCTTCAATCGGGTGGTAGCCCGACATCCGAAGAAAATGCCCGTACATGACTCGGGCGTCTTCGTAATCATCGACGAGCAGTATTCGTGGAAGGATCGGGGGTTCAGCGGCCACAGAGACGACTCAAGTCCGAAACTTTAGCATTGTCGTTACTTTATTGCGCTCTCCAAATTGGGCTGGAACTGCGATGGCGGCCCAGAGGGTGAGACAACTCATGCGCATCCGCGATGGAGGCCCATGCAGGGAGGTTGCCAAGGGCCAATACGCTAGGATTTTCGAAGAATGGCTACGCTGAGCTCGCCAACGAATTTGGTTTCAGCGCAATACGCGACCTCAACCGGCGAGCCGTCGCGCCGCCGCAGCGTGTACGCACCCCGCTGGCGTCCGGCCCGAAGGAATTCCCGCCACAGCACGTCGAAGTGCGCTTGCGAGGAAGCGTGGGTGAGATCCCAGACCGTCAGCGCCTGCAGTTCGCGGGTGGAATAGCCGGTCAGCCGTGCCGCCGCGCCGTTGACCACCCGAATCTCAGCCTGTGGTGTGCAGGCGATGACCGCATCTGGGCAATCGTCGGACAGCGCCGAGAGCAGGCCGAGACCTGGCTCGCCGCCGCCGGGCCGGGAGATGAGGCGCTTCAACTGGTCCTTGAGCGCAGCCAGAGACCGGCACGCGGCTTCGATGTCGCCGGGAGAGGGCAGCCCGTCGCTGGCTGCCCTGATGGGCTTCGCCACGGCGCGACGATATCATCGGCGCATCGCGCGCGTCTGTCGGAAGTTAGCGATTCTGCGTGCTTTCTTGCGCAGTAATCCCGTATAGATAGCGATAGCCGCGCAAGTAGATCGCGCGGTCGACGACCGCCGGCGACGCGTCGAACCCGTCGTCGAGGGTGTTCTCAGCCAGAATCTCCAGCGTGGGCCCGTGTTTGAGCACCACCGTCGTCCCGTCGCGCCCCGCGATATACACCCGGCCCGCGGCGCCGACCGGCGACGAGAACACGTTCGGCGCCTTTTCGAGCCGTTGTACCTGATAGTGCGGCTTGCCGGTTGTGGCGTCGAACGCCGAGAGCAGGCCGTTGTTGGTCTTGAGAATGTAGAGGATCCCGTCGTAGAGCAGCGGCGACGGGACATAGGGCGTGTCGCGATCCAGCGTCCAGACGACGTGCGGCGTGCCTGTAATGTCGCCGGTCGCGCCCTCGAGGCGAATCGCTTTCAGGCTGTTGCCGCGAAAACCGCTCGTCGCAAACACCATTCCCTCGCCGGCCACTGGCGACGGGATCGGGTTCATCGTCAGCCCGGCCGTCTCCCAGAGGATGGCGCCGGTCTCGAGATCGTAGCTGCGCAGCCGATTCATGCCGGGCACGATCACATGCGTGCGGCCGCTTTCCTCGACGACCGCGGGGGTCGCCCACGTGTCGATTTCGTCACGCTTGACGCGCCACAACTCGTTGCCGTTCCGTTTGTCGAGCGCCACGATGAACGATTCGCCGGGCACGAAGTGATCCCAGACGACGACGAGGGTATTGCCGTACAGGACGGGAGTGGACCCTTCGCCAAACTCGTTGCGCATGTTCTTGTCGCCCAAGTCTTTCTGCCAGACGAGCGTACCGTGCATGTCATAACAGTAGATGCCGCGCGATTCGAACGACGCGATCACGTGTTGCCCGTCAGTGATGGCTGACGCCGAGGCCCACGTGCCGTTGTCCTGATGCGACGCCTCGTGAGGGGCCTCCTCACGCGCCGTGCGCTCCCAGGCGACCTTGCCGTCGGCCCGGTTGATGGCCAGCAGTTTGAACTGATGCGTGAGGCGTGGTGTCATCGCGCCGCGGGGTTTGTGCGTCTCCTCCGCCGGCACCCCGGCCGGAATCGCCGTGAGCAGAAAGATGCGGTCCCCCCACACCACCGGAGACGACGAGCCGCGCCCCGGAATCTCGACCTTCCATTTGACGTTTTTGGTCTCGCTCCACTCGCTCGGCGGATCGGCATGCCGTGAGACCCCGGTGGCATGCGGCCCGCGCCACTGGGGCCAGTACTTCTCGGCTTCCGTATCGGCAGACCACGCAGCGATCACCGAGATCGCCAGCAGCAGGAGAACCGTCGTGCCCACGGCAGGAAGAGGTCTACGCATCCGAACATTCTCGCCTAAGGGCCTAAGGTTCCAAAGTTCTAAAGTTCCAAGGTTCGAGAACCTGGAACCTTGGAACCCTCGTTGCAAGGGGCGGAGCCGGGAGGCAACGACGTGCCGAACTCAACAGGAGGACGCGTCAAAAAACAGGAACCTTATGGACGATCAGAAACGCGCCAATGTGATTCGCCTCGTCTTTGGCGGCGACGAGAGCCGATTCGAGGAGTTTTGCCGGGTCGTCCGGGATGCGATCCCACTCGGGGTTGGCGCCGTGCTGCGAGGGAGCGCCGTGACCGGCATGCGGTGGAAAGATGGCGCGCCGTTTGACGCCGACGGCCCGGGAACGAGCGACATGGACCTGACCCTCGTTGGCGGCGAAGCTCTCGAGATGTTCCGGCTCGATGGGTTCTTCGTCCCAGGGGTGCACTCGCGCCCGCTGAGTGACGCCGAAGATCCCGCCATCGCGCCCGAACTGGCGCCGCTGCGTCTGAAGCTGATCAACATGGTCGGCCGTCCCGTCAACATTCAGGCGACCGGCGATCTGGTGATGTTTCTACGCGGCGATCTTCTCGGTCAGCCGTACCTGACTCTCGTCGCACGTCCCGACAAGTAAAGCCGGCGTTCGATGAAAAGCCTGCGCATCCTCAGCTACAACATCCTACGCGGAGGCGCCGGCCGGGAGCAGCCGCTCGCGGCGGTCATCAACCAGCAGGCGCCGGATATCGTCGTCCTTCAGGAAGCCACTCGTCCCGACGTCGTCGAGCGCCTGGCGCAGGCGACAAGCATGATCACGAACGGGGCGATGCGCGGGCGGTCGTTGGGTTTCATGAGCCGCGTGCCGATTCAGGAATACCACTGGATCCGTCCGCGCTGGTCCCAGCACGCGTTCCTCGAGATTGTGCCTGAAGGCGCCGGCATGCGGATCTTCGGCGTGCACTTGAGCGCGGTCCACGCGGCGTGGACCGAGGCGCGGCGCGTGCGCGAGCTGCGTGCGTTGCTGCACGCCATCAAACAGCACGATCGCACCCATCATGTGCTGCTCGGCGACTTCAACACGCTGGCGCCCGACGAACGTCTCGATGTCTCGAAGCTGCCGCTGCGATTGCGGGCGCTCGTCTGGTTGAGCGGCGGGCGCATCCGATGGCAGACGATTGCGATCGTGCTTGGCGCCGACTACGTGGACGGGTATCGACTCCTGCACCCAGGCGAGCCGGGTCTGACGTTTCCGACATGGGAGCCACACATTCGGCTCGACTACGTGTTCGTGCCGAGGCCCTTCGCCGAACGTCTCGTGGCGTGCGACGTCGTGACGGACGTGCCAGCCCTGGGGCAGGCGTCGGACCATTTTCCCGTGCGTGCCGAGCTGCGTATTTCCTGACCCAACCATTCACGCTTTCCTTGTCGCGACTCGCTGAGCTCGAGTCCTCTCCCGTAGTCTGGTTCGCCGTTGCACCTGAGTGCCGCAGGCAGAACATTTGCTTCATGCCAAGTGTCGGGGCGCTGCAGTCGAGTCGGCGCCGTCGAAAGTTGGGAAGTGGAGCGTGGAGGGACGTGGAGGGAGAGGTCATGCTGGTCATTGAATCGCCGAATGCCATCCTCGCGGGTCTGCAGCAATCGGAGTTCGACACCCTGGACGTGGCGGCAGAGAACATTGCTCTGGAACGCGGCGCATTGATCGCCGAAGCCGGCGAGGCCGCACCGTTTGTGTACTTCCCCACGTGCGGCGTGCTCTCGCTGGTCGGGACGACCATTTCAGGCGCCACGGTGGAACTTGCCGTCGTCGGCAACGAAGGCGTCGCCAGCGTGTCCGCCATTCTCGGGACGAATTGGCTGCCGTTTCGTGTGGTCACCCAGGTGCCCGGGCGCGCCGTTCGAATTCCGACCGACGTCGTGACGGCCCTGGTGAACGATTGCGGTCACCTGCACCACCGGCTCCTCGACTACACGCACGAGATGATCGGACAAGTCGCGCAGTCGGCGATTTGCAATCGGTTTCACAATGCCAAGCAGCGGCTTGCCCGCTGGTTGTTGATGACCGCCGATCGCGCCGGCACCAACGAGCTGCCGCTCACGCACGAGTTCATCTCTTACATGGTCGGCGGCCCGCGAAGCGCCGTGACCGAAGCGGCCTCGGAGCTTCGGGAAGCCGGGGCGCTCGACTACAAACGTGGGCTCATCGTCATTCGCGATGGCGCCAAGCTGCGCGATTTGTCTTGTGAGTGTTACCAAGTTCTCCACCCCGAGGACGAAGACGCGAAGACAGGGCGGACGGGCACCGACGGGGACTGGTAGTAGCGCCGCTACCGTCGGTCGGCTTTTGGACAGACGGGCTAGCCGTCTTCGTGTGATGGTAGCGCACGGATATGGCCACGGCCCCCGCCGCCAATCGCATCCTGCACGCACTCAACCAGGCGGAAATGACGCTGCTCGAGCCTCACCTCGAGGCGATCTGACCGTGCGGAACTATGCGAAACTGCGCCAGCAAGCCTGCGAATGTTACGAGGCGGTCCAGGAATTCGCCTCGAGGAAGTAGGCGCGCCGGCCTGTTACTATCTGGATCATGAGATTCCAGGTTGTCGTCGCCCTGATCGTTTCGTTGTGGGCCGCGAGCGCGCTGTACGCCACACAGGCGGGACAGGCGGCGCCCGCCGGCACCACGACGTGGAGCGGTGTCTATACGGAGGAGCAGTCGAAGCTCGGCAAGACGGCGTACGTCAAGTACTGCGCCGAGTGCCACGGGGAAGACCTTGGCGGCGACGGCTTCGCCCCCCCACTCAAGGGTCCCGAGTTCCTCAGCAACTGGAGCGGACTCACCGTCGGCGAGCTCTTCGATCGGATCCGGATTTCCATGCCCCCCACCAATCCCAACGACGTCAGCGTGAAGGAGAAGGTCGAGATCGTGGCCTACGTTCTCGAAGAGGACGGTTTCCCGGCGGGCACCATCGAGTTGCCCGACACCATCGACGCCCTCAAGACGATCAAGATCGAAGCAAGCAAGCCGGGTCGCCGCTAGCCCCGGGCCAGGCCGATCGGCCCCCCCGGGGGGGGGGCGATACGAAATTGTTCGTTGACATCTACGAACACGTTCGTATAGAGTCGGTTTTCATGATACGGATCCCGCCCAGGCCGACCGAGGCCGAACTCGCGATTCTTCGGGTCTTGTGGGAACGCGGCCCCTCCACGGTGCGTCAAGTTCATGAAGCGCTCGTCACGCGCGATACCGGTTACACCACAACGCTCAAACTCATGCAGATCATGGCCGACAAGGGCCTTGTGACCCGCGACGAATCGTCGCGCACACATGTCTACATGCCGCGCGCGTCGCAGGAAGCGACGCAGCGGCAACTGGTCGACGATCTCGTCGCCCGGGCATTTGGCGGATCGGCGGCCGATCTCGTCTTGCGCGCGCTCAGCTCTCATTCGGCCTCGGACGACGAGCTGCGCGAGATCCGGAAGCTGATCGACGAGGAACGGGAGGGACGGCGATGATGGACACAGCGCGGCTCGTTGATCATCCGCTGGTCGCGACATTGGGCTGGACGCTGACTCATTTCGTCTGGCAAGGCGCGATGCTGGGCCTGGCGGCGTTCTTCCTGCTGCGGGTCGTTCGTCCCGCACAGGCTTCAACCCGCTACGTCATTGGCGTCGTTACGCTCGTCGTCATGCTGCTGACGCCGCTGGCAACGTTTGTCTCCACGTCTGGCTACTCATCGTCGAGCCGGCAGGCGTGGCCGACGGCGCCGCCATCGGACGTTTCGCAAGCCGGGATGGTGACCGGCGCCATCGTCGCCGACGTCAGTGAAAATCCAGGCATTGTTCATCGGCTGATTCCAACGGCGGGCCGGGGTTTCAGCCCGGGCGCCACGACCACGAACGCGACCATGGCTCCGCTCTGGCTTCCGATCGTCACGGCGGCATGGGTCGCCGGCGTGATCGTGCTGTCGCTCAGGATGCTGGGCGGCTGGATGCTGACGCTGATGCTGGCGAGGCGTGCGGTCACGGCCGTGAGCGACCGCGTCGACATGGCGGCGCGCGAGATGGCGCGGCGTCTGCGCCTGCGGCGCGGGTTCGCGGTGCTGCAATCTGCGGCGGTTTCCGTCCCCACGCTGGTCGGCTGGGTCAGGCCGGTGGTGCTGCTGCCGGCGTCGGCGTTGACGGGACTGTCCGAGGTGCAGTTGCAGGCTGTGATCGCGCACGAGCTCGCGCACATCCGCCGCCACGACTACCTCGTGAACCTGCTACAGGCGGCCGTCGAAACGCTGTTGTTCTACCACCCGGCGGTCTGGTGGATCTCATCGGAAGTTCGCGCCGAACGGGAGCACTGCTGTGACGATCTGGCGGTCGAAGTGTGCGGCGATCGTCTCGTGTATGTCTCGGCGCTGGCGGAATTGACGTCGATGGAACGACGGGCGTTTGCGCTGGCGGCCACCGACGGCTCGCTGGTGACACGCGTGCGCCGCATCCTGGGCCGCCCTGCTGACGCACGACGAGAGATGCCTCCGTCGTGGGCCGTGCTCGTGCTGCTCGTGCTCGTCGGCGCCGGCGCCGGCACCTACGAACTGAGCGCCGGCGCAAGGGACGTGGCACAAGTCGCTCAGGCCGCCGCAGCGCCTGCGCGCGCGACCGAAGTCGCCGTTGCGCAGACGGAATCATCCAGCCGCCCCGCCTTCGCGTCCGGCGGATCGTCGAGTCGCGTCGGCGAGGCGAGCCAGCCGCGCTGGTCGCCCTGGCCCGAACCCGTCGCGCCCGCCCCACCCGAGCCACCCGAGCCACCCGAGCCACCCGAGGCACCCAAAGCACCCGAGGCACCTGAGGCACCTGAGGCACCTGAGGCACCTGAGGCACCTGAGGCACCTGAGGCACCCGAGGCACCTGTCTCACGTGGCCAGGGCAACTTCGTCTGGAACAACGATCGCGAGCGCCTGAGTGTGCGGTGGACCGGCGAGTTCCGCCTCTCTGACGACGAGCGCGACATCGCATGGGTCGAAGACGGCGCCCGCCTGATCATCGCCGACGGCTGGGTGTTCACCGATCGCGTGGAGTTGCGCGGCCTCCCGGGCGGTCAGATCGAACGCAAGTTCTACCGCAGCGGCATCGAGCGCCCCTTTGACGCAGACGCGCAGGCGTTTCTCGCCGCCTCGGTGCAGCGCATGATCCGCAGCGGCATGTTCGCCAAGGAGCGTGTGGCGCGATTACTCGAGCAGGGTGGCCCGGACGCGGTGCTCGCCGAAGTGGAGCGGCTCGAATCGACGTCGAGCCACATCAAACGTGTGTACTACTCGGCCCTCCTCGAGCAGGCCGATCTGACGTCCGCGCAGTTGACGCGCATGATCGATCGCGCCAGCACGGAGATGACCTCGGACCACGAAAAGGCGACGTTGTTCCTGCAAATCCTCGAGGAAGGCTCGCTCACCGGCGACCAGCGGGTGCTCGTGGCCCGTGCCGCCGCCCGGATCACCAGCGATCACCAACAGCGGCGGGTGCTGGAGGCGGCGACCGACGTGCCGGCGCTCAGCCCCGCGCTCGTGGTGGCGGTGCTCGACGCGGTGCAGACGGTCAACTCGTCGCACGAGCGATCGCTGGTACTGCGCGCCGTTGCGCGCAGGGGCGGGGTGACGGCGCAGACGAGCGATCGGTTCATGACCGCCGTCGCCACCATGTCGTCGCCACACGAACAGCGGCTGGTGCTCACCGCCGTCGCCGCCCGGGCGGGAGTCTCGTCGGCGGCCGTCGCGGCTCCCGTGCTGGCGGCGGCCGGGAGCATCAAGTCGTCGCACGAGAGATCGCAGGTGCTCCTCGACTTGATCGCCAAGGGCGCGGTCAGCGAGACGACCGCGGCCCCGTTTTTTGGCGCGGTCAACGGCATCGCGTCTTCGAACGAGCGGGCGCGCGTGCTCACAGCCCTGGTGAGGCAATCGTCGCTTTCCGGCGGTGTGATGAACGGCGTGCTGGAATCGGCGAAGGGCATCACCAGCAGCCACGGGCGGGCCTCGGTGCTTCTGAGCATCCTCGAGACTCACGCCGTCACCGGCGCCACGCGGACGCTGTTTATCGACGTCGCCGAGGGCATCGCGTCGTCATCGGAGCGGAATCAGGTCCTGGCGGCCCTGGTTCGAGCCGAACGCCGTTAATCGCAAAAGGACACAACCGTCAAGACAGCCAGTTCAAAACCCGCAGTGAATTCAAGATCCGCAGCGAGTTCGCTCGGGCGTTGAACTGGGCGTCTTGAAGGGCTCGAGGGGCTTCCGCTCCTGATGAACTCCGATATCATCTAAGACTTGCGCGTACCAGTCGCCCTTCTCGCCCTGTCCCTCACCGCCTGTTCGTCTGGCGACGCCCTCACCGCTCTCGATCGGTTGCAGCCGTGCACGACCGCCGACGGGCCCGTCGACGCGTACTGCGGCCGGCTCACGGTGTTCGAGAATCGCGACACCCGGCAGGGCCGCACGATTGATCTCAAAATCGTGGTGCTGCCCGCGCTGGTGACGCGACCCCAGCCCGATCCGCTGTTTTTCCTCGCCGGCGGGCCTGGTCAGGGGGCAGCGGAAATGGCGCGGCCGCTCCGGGAGATGTTCCGGCGCGTGCAGGCCGACCGCGACATCGTGCTCGTCGATCAGCGCGGAACGGGGAAGTCGAACCCCCTCGACTGTGAGTCGGACCGGGATTCGCTCGCGACGCTCAACGAGCCAGTCGAAACCGCCATGGCTCGCCTGCGCAAGTGCGCCGAGGGTCTCGACGCGGATCTGCGTCTCTACACCACGACCATCGCGATGGACGATCTCAACGACGTCCGCGAATATCTCGGCTACGACCGGATCAACCTCTATGGCGGCTCGTACGGGACGCGTGCCGCGCTGGTGTATCTGCGCCGCCACGAACCAACCGTCCGCTCCGTGATTCTCGATGGCGTCGCGCCCCCCGACATGCGCCTGCCGCTGTTCATGGCACGTGACGGGCAGCGGGCCCTCGATCGGCTGCTGGCGGATTGCGAGGCCGATGACGCCTGCCGAGCCCAATACCCGCATCTGGCTACGCGATTGCGCAAGCTGGTGACGGCTCTCGACGCGTCGCCGGTGGACGTGCGGTTGACGCATCCGCGGACCGGCATTGCGGAGGACGTGAGCGTCGATGGCGAGTTCCTGGTCAACGTCCTGTTTGGCGCGCTCTATTCGCCGCTCACGAGCACGTTGTTGCCGGAGCTGATCGCGCGGGCGGAGCGGCACGATTTTCAGGGCCTGCTCGCCCTGGCGATGGTCAACGAGGGTGCGGCGCGCAACATGGCGATGGGGATGCAGATGTCGGTCGTCTGCGCCGAGGATTACCCGCGCATCACCGCGGATCAGATTGACCGCGAAGCGAAGCAGACCGTGTTCGGCACGCACCTGCTCGACTCACGCATGGAAATCTGTGAATTCTGGCCGAGGGGCGAGGTCGCCGCGTCATATTACGAGCCGGTGAAGTCGAACGTCCCGGTGCTGGTTCTCTCGGGGGACCTCGACCCGGTCACGCCGCCGGAATGGGGCGAATCGGTGCTGCCGCACCTGCCGAACTCGAAGCACATCGTCGTGCCCGCTACCGGCCATGGCGCCATGTCGACGGGCTGCGGGATGCGCATCCTTCAGAGCTTCATCCGCACCGCCGCCTTCGACGAATTGGACACGAGTTGTCTCGAGTCGCTCAGGCGCCCGCCCTTTTTTCTGACGCCCGCCGGGCCCGACCCGGCCGGCTCGAACAGGAGCGCGCATTGATCCGTGTCGAGAACCTGCACAAGCGATTCGGCACCGTGACCGCCGTGGACGGCCTGAGCTTCACGGCGGCCGACGGTAAGGTCACGGGGTTGCTCGGCCCGAACGGCGCCGGCAAGACCACCGCGCTCCGGATGTTGTACGCGCTGATGAAGCCGGACGAGGGAAGCATTTTCGTCGATGACATCGACGCCGTCGCGGAGCCACAGAAGGCGCAATCGCACCTTGGTGTGCTGCCGGACGTCTCGGGTCTTTACCCGCGACTCACGCCGCGCGAACACATCGCGTATTACGGTCAACTGCAGGGGCTGAGCCGGGATCTGCTCCAGCGCCGGATGAATCACCTCATCGAGATGCTCGACATGACGGCTATTGCGGACCGCCGCACGCAGGGGTTCTCGCACGGCGAGCGGACGAAGGTGGCGCTGGCCCGCGCGGTCGTCCATGACCCGAAGAACATCCTGCTCGACGAGCCAACTAACGGACTCGACGTGATGAGCACGCGTGCGGTCCGCGACATCATCCGCGCGTTTCGTTCCGAGGGGCGCTGTGTGCTGTTTTCGAGCCACGTCATGCAGGAAGTGTCGGCGTTGTGCGATCAGATCATCGTGATCGCGCGCGGCCGCATCGTGGCGTCCGGCTCCCCCGACGAACTGCGCGCGAACACCGGCCGCCAGAATCTCGAAGACGCGTTCGTCGCCCTGGTCGGGCTCGAGCAGGGAGCGCCGGCATGAGCCCGATGGGTCAGTTGTGGGTGGTGCTGCGCAAGGAAGTCACCGATGCGTTTCGCGATCGACGCGCCATCATGACCATCGTGCTCAGCGCGGCGATCAGCCCGTTGCTGCTCGGCTTCATGATGAATCGGCTGGCTGACCGCCAGCGCCTGCTCGACGACGTGACGATTCCGGTGGTTGGCGCCGAGCACGCACCCGCCTTCACCGACTGGCTGCGCCAGCAGGCCGGCGTGACCATCGTCGATGGTCCCGCCGATGCGGAAGTGGCCGTGCGCGACCGCAATGAGGATGTCGTCCTCGTCATTCCCGAAGACTTTCAGGAGAAGTTCCGATCGTCCACGCCCGCGCCGATCAAAATCGTCTCGGACGGGTCGCGTCAGACGGCGCGGCCGAAGGTGACGCGCGTGCGCGCGCTGCTCCAGCGCTACAACGGCGAGATCGGCACGCTGCGGCTGGTCAGTCGCGGCATCAGTCCGGCCATCGCGTCGCCGCTGCAGCTCGAAGACGTCGAGGTCTCGAGCGCGCAGCAGCGCGCGGCGATGATTCTCAGCTTCATCCCGATGTTCATCCTGCTGTCCGCCTTTGCCGGCGGCATGCAGATCGCGATGGACTCGACGGCCGGCGAGCGTGAGCGCGGCTCGCTCGAACCGCTCCTGGTCAATCCCGCACCCCGTCACATGATTGTCGGCGGCAAATGGCTCGCCGCCACCTTCACCTCGGCGCTCAGCGTGCTGTTGACGACGTCGATCATCCTCGCGATGCTGCGCTTCATCCCGATGCAGGAGTTCGGCGTTCGCTTCCGGCTTCACCCCGAGCAGATTGGACTGCTCCTGGTGGCAGCGTTGCCGATGACCCTGCTCGCGTCGGGGGTTCAGACCTATCTGGCCACGTTCGCCAAGTCGTTCAAGGAAGCGCAGAGCTACATGGGGCTGCTCATCATCCTGCCGATGCTGCCGGGCTTTGCCGCGACGTTGTATCCAATGTCAGGTCAGGCCTGGATGTATCCGATCCCGGTCATCGCGCAGCAGGTGCTCGCCGGTGATGTCGTGGCGGCGCGCGACACGCCGTGGTGGGCGTTTGTCGTCGCGGGCGGCTCGGCGCTGATTCTGTCGCTGGTGTTGCTGTTCCTGACGACCAGGCTGATGCAGAATGAGCGGATTATCTTCACACGCTGAGCAGGGATGTTGCGCGTCGCGCCAGAAACGCGACGCGTTCGCCGAAGGTCACAAAACGCGGATCGTCGGTCTGTCCGTTCACGAAGCGGAAGTAAATCTGCTGGATGACCACCGCGATCTTGAAGAGCGCGAACACTTCGAAGAACCGCAGCGTGGACAGGTCGCAGCCGCTCCGCCGCGCGTAGCGCTCGATGAGCGCCGCCGGCGTCAGCCAGCCCGGCAAGGTCGTTACCGTCGTCAGGGCGTCGCGCTGTTCGGGCGGTGCGTTGGGCACCCAGTAGGCCAGGAGGATCCCAAGATCGACGAGCGGATCGCCCAGCGCCGCCATCTCCCAATCGAACACGGCGACCAGACGCGCCGGATCATTCGCGTCGAGCATCAGGTTATCGAGCTTGAAGTCGCCGTGCACGATGGTGGGGTGCGAGGGGGCCGGCGGCAACTCCTGGGCGAGCCACGTCGCCAGCGCGTCCATTTCCGGCAGATCGGTGGTTTTCGATCGATGCCACCGCTCGCTCCACCCGCGGACCTGACGCTCCACGAAGCCGGCGGGTTTGCCGAGGTGCGTCAGGCCGGCCTGCTCGATGTCGACGGCGTGCAGGTCGGCGAGCGCATCGACGAGCGCCGCGCCCACGCGTCGCCGCACGTCTGGCCGATCTTTGATCTCGGGCGGCTCCTCATGTCGAACGACGATGCCGTGCCGCCGCTCCATGACATAGAAGATGGAGCCGACGACGCCGGGGTCCTCGCACAGCAGATAGCCGCGAGGCGCGAGCGGAAACACCGGATGCACCGCCGACAACCACCTGAACTCGCGCGCCATGTCGTGCGCCGTCGGCGCAACTGGACCGAAGGGCGGGCGGCGGACGACCAGTTCCGTGGGGCCAAACCGCACGTGATAGGTCAGGTTGGAGTGGCCGCCGGGGAACTGCTCGACCTGCATCGGCAGCGACACGTCCAGTCCCTCGATACCACACGACGGCAACCGCTCGCGCAGCCACGCCTCGAGACGCGGCCAGTCGAGGTGCTCCGTGTGGCGAACTGGCCGCGTGTCGTCGGTCACCGCAACCTATCCTTCGTGCCCTTCGTGCCCTTCGTGTCCTTCGTCAGCGTGGTAGTAGCGAACCAGCCACTCAGCCACCAGGCACGGCTTGTCCCCGCCCTCGCGTTCGACCGTGAGGCCCCACGTCGCCTGCGTGGCGTCTTTGACGTCGTCGACGGCGTGGAGCGCGACGCGCGCACGCACGCGCGAACCGGCGGGGACCGGCGAGACGAAGCGCACGCGGTTGAGCCCGTAGTTGATCGTCATGCGCAGGCCGGCAATCGAAACGGTGTTGCGCATCAGCGTACTCACCAGCGACAGCGTGAGAAATCCATGCGCGATGGTGGCCCCGAACGGGGCTTCGCGCGCGGCGCGCGCGACATCCACATGAATCCACTGATGATCGCCGGTCGCGTCGGCAAAGGCGGTGATGCGCTGCTGGTCGATCGCCACCCAATCGCTAATGCCGATCTCCTGGCCCGCGCGCGCGCGGAGATCGGCAAGTGTCGCAATCGTGATCACGGCGCGTCGCCATGAAAGCCGCGTCCCTCCGACGCGAGCTTCTCGAGCAGGGGCGCAGGCTGCCAGTAGTCGCCGAACTGCTGGCGATACTCGTTGACGCGCGCCAGCACGGTCTTCAGGCCAACCGTGCCCGCGTAAAACATCGGTCCCCCCCGGTGGCGCGGAAACCCGAACCCGTGAACGTAGACGACGTCGATATCGCTGGCGCGAATGGCGAAGCCGTCCTCGAGCACGCGCGCCCCTTCGTTGGCCAGCGCCGTCATGATCCGCGCGATGATCTCGTCATCTGAGATCGCGCGGCGCGTCACGCCCCGCTTGGCTGCCTCTTCGGCCGCGATGTCCTCGACGATGGGATCCGGTATCCGCGTGCGGCTGCCGGCCTCGTACTTGTACCAGCCGGCGCCGGTCTTCTGCCCATACCGGCCCAGGTCGTACAGGCGATCGGGCACGGCCGACTGTGGTCCCTCCGCCCGTGTCTTGCCGACCGATTTCAGGTACTGCCGGATGCGCCAGCCGACGTCGATGCCGGCGATGTCCTGCATGCCAAACGGCCCGACCGGATAGCCGAAATCGGTGATCGCCTTGTCAATCTGCGGCACGCTTGCACCCTCTTCGAGCAGCAGATAGGCCTCGCGCATGTAATACGCAAGCATCCGGTTCGCGACGAAGCCGAAGCAGTTGCCGACGACGACGCCAACTTTGTTGAGCTTTTTACCGAGCCTGAGCGACGTCGCGATGACTTCCTTGCCTGTGTCGCGGCCACGCACGATTTCGAGCAGCTTCATCACGTTGGCGGGGCTGAAGAAGTGGTGCCCGACGACCTGTTGCGGCCGCCCGCTTGCCTGCGCGAACTCGTCGATGTCGAGCGTGGACGTGTTGGACGCCAGGATGCAGTCGGGCCGCGTCACCCGCGCCAGTTCACCGAACGTCGATTTCTTGAGATCCATGTTCTCGAACACGGCCTCGACCACGATGTCCACCTGGTCGAACCCGTCGTAGGTGGTCGCCGTCGTGATGAGGGCCATGGTCCTTTCGAAGGCCTCCGGCGTCATCTTGCCTTTCGACACGGTGGATTCGTAGTTCCTGCGGATGACGGCCATGCCTCGATCGACGGCGGCCTGGTCGACGTCCTTGAGCAGCACCGGAATGCCGGCGTTTGCATAGGCCATCGCAATGCCGCCGCCCATCGTCCCGGCGCCGATGATCGCGGCGCGCGCGATGTCGCGCGTCGGAGTGTCCTTCGGGACATCCGGAATCTTGGCCACCTCGCGCTCGGCGAAGAATAGATGGCGCATGGCCCTGGATTCCGTGGACAGCACGCACTCGGCAAACAGCTCGATCTCGCACGCCGACCCGGCATCGAAGTCCATCGTCACACATGCCTCGATGGCGTCGACGGCCGCGAATGGTGCGCGTGCCCCGCGTGCCGTCTTCAGCAGTATGCTGCGCGCTGCCTGACAGGCGGCCAGGCTGCCCGCCCGATCGCTGATGTTGTCCGACATCTCGCGCGTTTTGCGCCGTTGACCGGCCGCCGCTTTCGCACGGGCAAAGGCCATGGCGCCCTCCAGCAGGTCGCCGTCGATGACCGCGTCGATGATGCCGGCCTTGTGCGCCTGGGGTGCGGGGACTGGTTTGCCGGCCGTGCACATCTCGACGGCGAGCGCCGCACCGCACAGCCGCGGCAGCCGCTGCGTGCCGCCAGCTCCGGGAATGATGCCGAGCAGCACTTCCGGCTGGCCGACCTTGGCGCCGGCGGCGGCGACGCGGTAATGGCACGCCATGGCAAACTCGAGCCCGCCGCCCAGCGCGTGGCCGTGAATGGCCGCCACGAGCGGCTTGCCGATGTCTTCGATCTTCTTCAGCCGGTCGTGCACTGCCCGCGAGCGCTCGATCGACTGCTGCCGCGTCGTGAGCTGCTTGAAGATGTTGATGTCCGCGCCGGCAATGAACGTCGTTCCCGCGCCGATCAAGACGATGGCGTCCGCGGACGAATCGTGGCCGGCGCGTTCGACGGCCTCGCTGATGCCTTCCGGGACCCCGGGGCCCAACGCGTTGACCGGCGGATTGTCGATGGTGATGATAGCGATCCGATCGCGAACGTCGTAACGAACGAGCTGTGACATGGAGCGGTAAGTTATCATGCGCTCGCGACTGGCGCTTCCCGTCGAGCAGGACACCCTCGCGCGAGTCCCAAGAGGAGCAGATGTGGAGTTCGAGCATTCGGCGAAAGTGAAGGACCTCCAGGCGCGGTTGACCGCCTTCATGGCCGCGCACGTGTATCCGAACGAGAAGCGATTTCGTGAGCAGATCCCGGCAGGGGACCGCTGGCAGCCGACTCCCATCATCGAAGAACTGAAGGTCGAGGCGCGCGAGGCCGGGCTCTGGAATCTGTTTCTGCCCGAAAGCGACTACGGTGCGGGACTGACCAATCGCGAGTACGCGCCGCTCTGCGAGATCATGGGCCGTTCGTCGGGTTTTGCCCCCGAAATCTTCAACTGTTCCGCGCCCGACACCGGCAACATGGAAGTGCTGGTTCGCTACGGCACGCCCGAGCAGAAGCGCCAGTGGCTCGAGCCGCTGCTCGCCGGCGAGATGCGTTCCTGCTTCGCGATGACCGAACCGGACGTCGCCTCCTCCGACGCCACCAACATCCAATCGACCATCACGCGCGACGGCGACGAGTACGTCATTTCCGGCCGGAAATGGTGGATTTCAGGCGCGGGCGATCCGCGATGCCGAATCGCCATCTTCATGGGACGCAGCAATCCCGACGCGCCCAGACATCGACAGCAGTCGATGATTCTCGTGCCGACGGACACCTCCGGTGTACGCATCACGCGCATGCTGCCGGTGTTCGGATTCGACGACGCGCCGCACGGGCACGCCGAGATCGTGTTCGAGAACGTCCGCGTGCCGGCATCGAACATGCTGCTTGGCGAGGGGCGTGGATTCGAGATCGCGCAGGGCCGCCTCGGCCCCGGCCGCATTCACCACTGTATGCGCCTCATCGGCGTGGCCGAGCGGGCGCTCGAGCTCATGTGCGCGCGTGTGAAACGCCGCGTCGCTTTCGGCAAGCCCTTGGCCGAGCAGGGCACGATCCGCGCGGACATTGCCGAGTCGCGGATCGAAATCGATCAGGCGCGGCTGCTGACGCTGCGTGCCGCATATCTGATGGACACCGCCGGCAACAAACAGGCGCGGTCGGAGATTGCCCAGATCAAGGTGGCCGCCCCGCGGATGGCCCTGCGCGTGCTCGATCGGGCGATTCAGGCGCACGGCGGCGCCGGCGTCAGTGAGGACTTTCCGCTCTCGAAAGCGTGGGCTCACGCCCGCACGCTCCGGCTGGCCGATGGCCCGGACGAAGTGCATCTCGAAGCGATCGCGAAGATCGAGCTCGCGCGTTAACCGACGCTCGCCTGTGGTTCACGAGTGCCGAGCGGCGACCTCGTCGCGCAGCACCCGGTACAGGATTTTCCCTACCGCGCTTTGCGGCAGCGAGTCGCGGAGCTCGATTTCCGCGGGCACTTTGTAGGCGGCCAGGTTCCTCTTGCAGTGCGCCTTCAACTCGTCAATCGACACGTTCGCGTCGCGCGGGACGACGCACGCCTTGACCACCTCGCCGTGGTAGGAGTCGGGCACGCCGATCACCGCGACCATCCGCACGCCCGCATGGGTGTAGAGCACGCCTTCCACTTCCGAGGGATACACGTTGAATCCGTCCACGATGATCATGTCCTTCTTACGCTGGACGATGAAGGTATAGCCGTCCTCGTCCATCGTCGCGACGTCGCCGGTGTGGAACCAGATGCGCCCCTGTTCGTCACGCCGCAACGCGTCCGCGGATTCCTCGGGTCGGTTCCAGTAGCCCTTCATCACCTGCGGACCCGAGATGCAGAGCTCGCCGGCCTCGCCCAGCGGCATCTCGCGCGTGCCGGTTTCGACGTCCACGATCTTCATGTCGGTGTCGGGCAGCGGCAGACCGATGGAGGCGTACTTGCGTTCGGCAAGGTGCGGCGTCGAGTGTGTCACCGGCGACGTTTCTGAGAGCCCGTAACCCTGGTTGAGGGGCCGGCCGATACGCGTCTCGAATTCTTCCATCACCTCGACGGGACACGGCGCGCCACCGCTGTTGAACGCGCGAACGGCATCGAGCCCGTAGTCCCTGATCTGCGGATGCGCCAGCAGCGACACGAACACGGTGGGCACAGCGGGAAAGTAGGTGGGCTTGAAATCGCGGATGGCCGCGAGCACCTGCTCGACGTCGTACTTGGGAACGAGGATCTGCAGGCCTCCCACCCAGACGCCGCACATCATGCCGACGGTGAACGCGTAGATGTGGAAATACGGGATGACGAGCAGATAGCGGCCCTCGCCGCGGTGGTACTGACGGTAGTGCCACGTCTCGGTCTGGACGACGTTGGCGAAGATATTGCCGTGCGTCAGCATCGCGGCCCTGGGCGTGCCCGTCGTGCCGCCCGTGTACTGCAGGACCGCCAGATCGTCCGGACCAATCTTCACCAGCGGCAGGTCGCGGCCATCGTCAGCGCCGATGAGCTCGGCCAACGACAACGCGCCGGCCACCGCCGGCGGCGGCGCTGCTTCTGACGAGTACTCGCTCAGCGAGGTGACGATGACCTGCGCGATGTCGCTCGTGGCCCGAATCTCCAGTGACAGCGACGCGAGACGGTCCAGCGTGATCAACACCTTCGCGCCGGAATCGGTGGCGACGTTCTGGAGCTCACGCGCGGTGTAGATCGGGTTGATGTTCACGACCACCGCCCCGAGTCGCAGAATCGCAAACGCCGCGATGATGTACTGCGGGCAATTCGGGAGCATGATCCCGACGCGGTCACCCTGGCGGACGCCAAGGCGCAACAGCGCCTTGGCGAGCCCATCCGTCCGCTGCTTGATCTCCCGATAGGTGAGCGCTGCACCGAGAAACTGGGTCGCCTGGCCATCCGGCATGTCCGTCGCCGTCGTGGACAGGATTTCGTACAGCGGCCGCGTCGGATACGTCATGTGCGGACGAATCCAGTAGTCGTAATGCTTCAGCCACGGTCGCGATGCGTACGGTGAGGACATAAGCCTGAAAGCTGCCGAGAAGAGAGAGATGTGCTGGGCTGCTGCTGAACTCGTGTCGAAATGAGAAGCTTCTGTGTGTTCTGCGAATTCTGTGGATCGTGAATTCTGTGACCCTCAGTGTCCGCCGATAGTCCGGCCGCCATCGACGACGATGGTCTGCCCGGTGATGTAGTTCGAGGCGTCGGCGGCGAGGAAGACGCAGACGCCCTTCAGCTCGCCTGCGGCGCCGACGCGCGGGATCGGGCACGTCGCCTTGATCGACGGCTCCGCCAGGTGCAGTGCGGGATCCGCGAGGCGCGAGTGAAAGAACCCGGGCGCGATGGCGTTGACGCGGATGCCCTGAGGTCCCCACGAGGCGGCCAGTTCGCGCGTGAGGCCCATCAGTCCGGCTTTCGACGCCGAATAGGGGGCGTAATGGGGCCCGCGGACCGAGGCATGCAGCCCCGCAATCGATGCCACGTTGATGATGCGGCCGTATTCTCGCTCGAGCATCTTACGGCCCGCCGCCTGGGCGAAGAGAAACGCGCCCGTCAGGTTCACATCGATGACCTTCTGCCACTTGTCGAGCGGCATGTCCTCGGGCCGGGCGCCCCATGTGATCCCGGCGTTGTTGACCAGAATATCCACGCGCCCGTACGCGTCCATCGTCTTGTCGACGACGGCCTGGACGTCGGTGGGATTGGCCACATCGGCCACCATCCCTTCGATGCGGAAGCCGAGCCCACGGAAACGCTCGAGCGTCGGTGTGAGCCACTGTTCGCGGCGGGCACAAATCATCAGCGACGCGCCGGCTTCGGCCAGCCCCTCGGCCATTTCTTCGCCGAGCCCGCGGGATCCACCGGTGACGATCGCGACCCGATCCGTCAGTTTGAACAAATCTTGAATCGAAGCCATGCGCGCCCGCTTATACTGGCGGGCCAATCGGTGTGTCAATGATTCATTTCAGAAACCGCACGTGGAGGGTCTGTGGCGCACGTTCAGGAAGTGCTCGGTGGCGGGACGTTTCTCACGCGGCCGCTCAATCCCGATGACCTCTTTACCCGGGAGGACCTGACCGACGAGCAGCGGCTCTTCGGCCAGACGGCCGCGGAGTTCATGCGCAACGAGGTGCTGCCGGCCGAAGCCAGCCTGTATGCGCATGACTGGAAGAAGACGCGCGACCTGCTGAAGAAGGCGGCAGACCTCGACTTGCTGCGGCTGGAGATTCCGGCGGCCTACGGCGGCCTCGGTCTCGACAAGATCAGTGCGGCCTACGTCGGCGAGCAGATCGCGATCAACCCGTCGTTTGGCGGCTCGCTCGGCGCACATACGTCGATCGGGACGCTGCCCATCGTGTATTTCGGGACGCCGGCGCAGAAGGCGCAATATCTTCCGCGGCTCGCGAGCGCCGAGCTGATTGGCGCCTATGCGTTGACCGAGCCGCACTCCGGATCCGACGCGCTGTCGGCGAAGACCAGCGCGCGGCTGACGCCGGACGGCAGACATTACGTCCTCAACGGCCAGAAGGCCTGGATCACCAACGGGGGGTTTGCCGACGTCTTCACGGTGTTTGCCAAGATCGACGGCGAGAAGTTCACGGCGTTCATCGTGGAACGCGGCATGGGCGTCCAGAGCGGCGCCGACGAGAAGAAGCTCGGTCTCGACGGTTCATCCACGACCGTGCTGATGCTCGACAACGTACAGGTGCCGGTCGAGAACATCCTCGGCACGATCGGCGAGGGACACAAGGTCGCGTTCAACATTCTCAATCTCGGACGCGTCAAGCTCGGCGCGCGCAATATCTCGGGCGCCAGGCAGGCCCTCAACCAGTCCATCACGTACGCCAGGGAACGGCGGCAGTTCGGCCGGGCGATCTGCGAATTCGGATTGGTGAAGCAGAAGCTCGCCGAAATGACCGTGCGGTGCTTCGCCGGCGAGGCGATGGTGTATCGTGCGCTCGGTGACGTGGACAAAGCGCTCGAGGGCGTGGATGAAGCCGACGGCGCCCGCGTGCTGAAGACCATCGAAAGCTTCGCCATCGAGTGCTCGATCAACAAGGTGGCGACGAGCGAGGCGCTGGCGTATGTCGTGGACGAAGCGGTGCAGGTGTTTGGCGGCAACGGCTACTCGCGCGAGTTCCCCGTGGAGCGCGCGTACCGCGACGCGCGCATCACACGCATTTACGAAGGCACCAACGAGATCAACCGGCTCATCATTCCCACGCGGCTGTTGAAGAATGGCGAAGCGCTCCTGTCGCACAACGTCACCGCCGGCGGCCGCGGGACGGCGTTCGAAGCGGAGCACGACGCCCTCGCCAACGTCAAGCGCCTCGGCCTGGCGGCGCTCGCGACGTGCGCCCACGCCTACGGCGCCGCGGTCCGCGACGAGCAGGAAGTGCTCGCGCACGCCGCCAACATCGTCATCGAATCGTACGCCATCGAATGCGCCATCGGACGCGCCGAGAAGCTGGCGGGGACTGGCAGTGAGCGCGCCTCGATCGCCCAGGACCTCGCCCGGGTGTACACGAGCGATGCCATGGACCGAGTCGCGCACGCCGGCAAACAGATCGTCAACGCGCTGACCGGACGCACCGATCGGCGCGACCAGCTGATCGCTGCCGTCGCGCGCGTCGCATCACATCCTGGCACTGACACGGTCGCGGCGCGCCGCCGCATCGGCGACGCCGCGATTGCGGCGACGCGGTATCCGTTCTAGCGGAGCGCTGCCCACAAGAGCCAACACGGATTTCACAGATTTCGCAGATTACGATCACGGGGGCTAACGCAGATTTCACCGATTACACTGATTTCTTTCTCTCTCCTCTCTTCTTTTCTCTTCTCTCTCTCTCTCTCTCTCTCTCTTCTCGAGGTTGCCTCGACTCAGCCACACGGCCTCACTCTCGGGGTCGCGGTAGTCCGGAGGCCCAGGCGCATCGATCAGTTGCGTCGAAAAACGGGATAGGACACTTCCGTGCTGAACGGGATCTTCCGAAGCTGGAATTCGACAGCGAGCGCGTCGCGACAGACGCCTTCCCCGTAGCTGCCCGCGCCGACTTCCGTGTGCACATCGCACGCCGCACTGATGATTTCGTGCGTCCGCGGATCACGATCGTGAGGTGATGTCGTCATGCAGCCCCCCGGTGCATGCGGCATGCCCGTCATCCGAAACGCCGCGCCGGCGTGGATTGCCAGGAATGTCGAAGATCAGCCGTTGGTGCGACGGCGTCGACACGCAGATCCTGCCAACTCCGCGGGTCACACATGGATCAAAAACTTCGTCGCCGAGAGCCCGGCACATCAGAGCGGAAAGTTGAGAGTTGGGCGCGAGAGCCCTGACCTCGAGACTGAGAGCCGCCAGCTGAAAGTTGAGCCAGACGCCCTGAGCTGAGAGTTGAGCGCGCGAGCCCATGAGGTGAGAGTTGAGATGAGAGAGTTGAGGGTGAGAGCCGAGAGTAGAAGCTGCAAATTCTGTGTAATCGGTGAAATCTGTGTTGGCTTCTGTGGTCTGTGTAATCAGCGTGGCGCCGGGGCGAGGCGCGCAAAAAATGCCTCCTTGCCCTCGACATGATCGCTGGTGAGCAGCGAGATCAGCGGCACCGCAAGCAACGGGATGATTGTCGTGGGGTAGGACGGATTGATCGCGTCGGCTCCCTGCGGGAATACGAAGGCGGTCAGCCCGTACCAGAGCAGGCCGCCGGCGAAGCCAAGCGCCATGCCCCAGAACGCGCCGGCTTCGGTGGTCCGCTTCCAGTACAGTGAGAAGGTCACCGCCACGGCGGGCGGGACGACCATGGCAAACCCGAACAGCAGCAGGCCGAGAATCGACGTGATGGGACCCAGCCACGCGATGACGGCTGCGGCCATGCCGTAGATGATCGTCGTGCGGCGATACGCGCGCAGCCGATCGTCCTGCGTCCACGTCTTCGAGCGTGGTATCCAGTCGCGTACGAACATCGTCGCGCTCGACATCAGGATGGGTCCGCCCGAGGAGATGACCGCCGCGAGCACCGCGGCGAGCGCGACGCCGCCAATCCACGGATTGATGTCAATGGCGAGTCGGGTCAGCGTCTGATAACTGGCCGCCTGTGCGGCGGCGCCGTACTTGGCGACGGTTTCGATCGCGATGAGACCCGCCAGCAGGGGCATCGGCGCGGCGATCAGGCCGCCCAGCAGGAAAGCGCGCTTCACGATGCGCTCGTCGCGGCCTGCGGCGGCGAAGTTGCAGTACACCGAGGCGGCGGGCGTGTGCAGCGTCGCCGCGAAGAACATGCCGACGACCGGCAGCCACCCGGCGCCAGCGACGTCCCACCAGGTGGCTGCGTGTCCCGTGGCGGCCAGCGTCGTGTTCACCGATTCGGTCACCCGTTCCCAGCCGCCGAGGTGATTGAGCCCGATGAGGGCCACCGCCGAGAGGCCCAGCAGGATGGCCACGCAATGAATCAAGTTCGTCGCCGCCGAGCCCCAGATGCCACCAAGCGACGTGTAGGTGACGATGATCACGCCGGAGAGGATCACGCTGACGCCGAAGGATAGACCGGTCACGGCGCTGAGAATGCGGCCGATGACGTAGGGTTCGATGACGTTGACGATCAGGTATTCGACCTGCACGCAGAGGCTCGTGAGCCACTGACACCGGCGGCTGTCGAAGCGCTGCAGGAACACCTCGCCGACGGTGTGGATGCCCAGACGGCGATAGGGTACGGCGTAGAAGATGCCGACCAGGGCGAGTGCCAGAAAGGTGTTGACGGAGTACCACATCGCCCACACGCCGCCCGTGATCACGTCGCCGGCGACGCCATAGGTGGCGGCGCCGCCGACGCGGGTGCCGGCGATGCCGACGGCGATCAGCAACACACCCATCTTCCCGCCGGCCATGGCCCAGTCGTCGCCGCCGCGGCTCCTGCGCATCATGAACATGCCGATGAGCGTCGTGCCCACCAGATACGCCGTAATCATGCCCAGCGCGATCGGATTCTCCATCGGTGCGAGGCATAATACGCGAAGGGGAGTGAACGAAGAACGAAGAACGAAGAACGAAGAACGGAACCAAGAACGCAAGAACCGAGAACGGAACCAGGAACGCAGAACCAAGAACGGAACCAGAACCCGGAACGGAGAACGGAACCCAGAACCCAGAACGGAGAACGGAGAACCCAGAACGGAGAACCCAGAACGGAGAACCAAGAACGGAGACCGAAAAGAACGAAGAACCAAAGAACGAAGAACCAAGAAACTGAACGTCGAACCCCACGACGCACCGGGCGCGTTCTCGATTCTTGAGCTCTGTTCCACGTGCAAGGTTCTCGAGTTCGGTTCGATGTACCCGGCGCCTGGTTCCGCTGGTCTCAGTTCCGCGCGTTGTGCGCGGTTCTTAAGTTCCGTTCTCCGTTCTCTGTTCTCTGTTCTCTGTTCTTACGTTCTCTGTTCTTACGTTCTACCGTTCTTCTGTTCTTAGTTGTGTTCTTCGTTCTTAGTTCTTCGTTCTTCGTTCTTAGTTCCGCCCCGCGAGCGAAGCGAGCGTATGAAAGCACTGTTGTGTACGCGGTTCGGTCCGGCCGAGCTGCTCGAGTATCGTGACGCACCGTCGCCGAGCGCTGGCGAGGGCGAAGTCATCGTGTCGGTGAAGGCGGCGAGCGTCAATTTCCCCGACGTCCTCATCATCGAGAACAAGTACCAGTTCAAGCCGCCGTTGCCGTTTTCGCCGGGCAGCGAGCTGGCCGGCATCGTCAAGGACGTTGGAGCCGGCGTGACACGCGTCAAGCCGGGGGACCGTGTCATGGCGTTCACCATTCACGGGGCGTTTGCCGAGGAGGTCGCGCTCGACGCAAATCGCGTGCTGCCGATTCCCCAGGGCATGGACTTTTCCACGGCTGCGGCGTTGCTGCTGACCTACGGCACGATGGATCACGGCTTGCGCGACCGCGGCGCCGTGGCGCCAGGCGAGACCGTGCTCGTGCTGGGGGCCTCAGGGGGCATTGGCATCGCCTCGATCGAGATTGCCAAGGCGCTGGGAGCGCGCGTGATCGCGTGCGCGTCGTCCGATGACAAACTGGCGGCCTGTCGCGAACACGGGGCCGACGCCGTCATCAATTACGCGACGGAAGACCTGCGCGCGCGTATCAAGGAGCTGACGGACGGTCGCGGCGCCGACATCATCGTCGATCCGGTGGGCGGACCGTTTACCGAGCCCGCGTTGCGGTCGATCGCGTGGCGCGGTCGTTTACTGGTTGTGGGATTTGCCGCCGGCGACATCCCCAGGATTCCGCTGAACCTCACGCTCCTCAAGGGATGCTCCATCGTCGGAGTGTTCTGGGGCGACTTCCTGCGCCGCGAGCCCGCAGCGTTTGCGGCCAGCGTCGAGCAGTTGGGGCGGTGGCACGCCGAAGGCAAAATCAAGCCGCACATTTCCGGCACCTTCCCCCTGGCCCGTGGCGCGGACGCCATCAAGCTGATGGCCGAACGGAAGGTGATCGGCAAGCTGGTGATCGTCACGTAATCCCCACCTGCCACCCGTCCCACCCGCCCTACCTGCCTGCCCTGAGCGAGCGCCGCGAGTCGAAGGGCCTAAATCCGCACGATCATCTTCCCCAGATTCCCACCCCGCAGCATGTCCAGAAACGCCTGCGGGGCATTCGCGAGTCCGCTCACCACCGTCTCGCGCGCCTTCAGTTGGCCCGATTGCACCAGCGGCGCGACCTCCGCCGCAAAGGCTTTCGTCTCGCGGACATGATCGGTGACGATGAAGCCGCGCATGGTCAGACGGCGGGTGACGAAGAGGAACATGTTGCGCGGCCCGGGCACCGGCCCCTCCTCGTTGTAACGCGAGATCGCCCCGCATGCCGCGATACGCCCGTGCTCGCGCAGGCAGGCGAGCGCGGCCTCGAGATGTTCACCGCCGACGTTGTCGAAGTACACGTCGATCCCGTCAGGAGCGGCCTCCGACAGCATCTGTTTCAGGCCGCCTGCCCCGAGCGACGCATCGTTGGTCGGAGTCGAGTGGTGCTTGTAGTTGAAGCCGGCGTCGAAACCGAAATCCCTCGTGAGCGCCTGCACCTTCTGGTCCG
>DATKDY010000322.1:0-6723 GCA_035512515.1 Vicinamibacterales bacterium | reverse complement strand
TTCGGCTGCGACCAGCACATGTGGCGGTTCGTCACGCCGGCCTTCGAACGGGATTACCGCGTCATCCTGTTCGACTACGTCGGCCACGGGCGGTCCGATCGCACCAGCTACGATCCGCACCGTTATGGAACCCTCGATGGGTACGCTGACGACGTCCTGGCGATCTGCCACGAGCTCGATGTTCGGCACGGGGTCTTCGTCGGACACTCCGTGAGTGCGATGATCGGCGTGCTGGCGTCGATCCGCGACCCGGAGTGCTTCGATCGGCTGGTGCTGGTCGGCCCGTCGCCGAGATATATCAATGACGACGGGTATGCCGGCGGGTTTACCCGCGACGACGTCGAGGGCCTCCTCGACACGCTCGACAGTAATTTTCTCGGCTGGTCGAGCACGATGGCCCCGGTGATCATGGGCACGCCGGACCGGCCGGAGCTCGGTATCGAATTGACCAACAGCTTCTGCCGGACCGACCCGGAAGTGGCCAAGCAGTTTGCGCGCGCTACCTTTCTGTCGGACAACCGCGCCGATCTGCCCAAGGTCACCGCGACCTGCCTCGTGCTGCAATGCTCGCACGACGTCATCGCGCCCGATGCCGTGGGCCGGTATGTCCATGCCCAGCTGCCCCGGAGTGAATTCGTGCAGATGCGCGCGACAGGACATTGCCCGAACCTGAGCGCGCCGGATGAAACGGTCGACGCGATCCGCGCCTTCCTCGCCTGACTCCTGTGGACGACAGCGCACGCACGAGGCGATCGGTGGATGCGGCGTTACTCGAGGAAGATGCCGCAGATCTGTACGAATTCGCTCCGTGCGGCTATCTGTCAACGCTCCCTGACGGCCTGATCGTCAAGGTCAACACCACGTTCCTCAACTGGACCGGCTACCAACGCGACGACCTGCTCCAGGGGCGGCGATGGATGGAGCTGCTCACCATGGGCGGCCGCATCTTCTACGAGACGCACTTCGCGCCGCTGCTGCGCATGCAGGGGTTCGTGCGCGAGATCGCCTTCGATCTGGTGCGCCAGGACGGACGCCCGCTGCCAATTCTCGTCAACGCCTTGCATCGCCGCGGCGCCGAGCCTCTCCCGGAGGTCATTCGGTGGACGATTTTCGATGCGACCGATCGCCGCCGCTACGAACGCGAGCTCCTGCTCGCGCGCAACGAGGCCGAGCAGGAAGCCAAAGCCCGAAGCGACCTGATTGCGATGCTCAGTCACGACATCCGCACACCGCTCAGTGCGATTGTGATGGCGACGACGCTGCTGGAAAAAAGTGAGCCGACCGCGCAGCAGGCGCAATTCATTCGCGTGCTCCGGTCCTCGGGCGCCAATGCGCTGGCGCTCGTCAACAACGTGCTCGACCTCAGCCGACTCGAGGCGGGGCGCGCCGTGTTGCGCGAACGTGAGTTCGACATGCGCGTGCTGGCCCGCGATCTCGTCAACGGCATCAAGTTGCTGGCCAATCAGAAGCCCGGCGTGGCGCTCAATGTCACGCTCGACGAACGGCTGCCCTCGCGCCTCCAGGGCGACACCGGCAAGCTCGGTCAGGTGCTGACCAATCTGCTCACCAACGCCATCAAGTTCACGCACGAGGGCTTCGTGTCGCTCATCGTCTCATTGCGCGAGCTGACCGACGAAGCAGCGACGCTGGAGTTCGTCGTGAGCGACACCGGCATCGGCATTCCAGCCGACCGGCTGCCGCGCATCTTTGATGAATTCACCCAAGGGAGCGATGAGATCGCTGACCGGTACGGAGGGAGCGGCCTGGGTCTGGCCATCACCCGCAAGCTCCTGCTGCTCTATGAGTCCGAGCTGACGGTCACGAGCACCGTTGGTCAGGGCACGACCTTCTCGTTCGCCCTGCGATTGCCGCGCGCCTGAAGCCTGAAGTCCAGGCTTGGATTGGGGGCCGGCCACTACTCGCGCGCGAGGCGCTCCCTGAGCTTCGGGCGCGCAACGCTCCAGTGCATCTCACCGTAGTACTGCGCGGCACGATCGGACGACCAGTATTCGTAGCTTTCGCGATCCCGGGTGTTGTGCATCGGTCCTTTCGGCAGGATCTGATGCGCAAACTCGTGAACGGCGGCGCGGCCCAGGCCTCGTCCGATGGCATCGACGACGTTCGCGCGACTGGCGCCCGCGGGCGCATGCGCCATCGCCTGCGCCGCCAGCGTGACGAAGCTGACGGCGCCGTAGCCGCCGAGCGGCCCGAAGACGTTGGACTGCCCGGCCACCGCGTACCGGCCGACCGTCAGCCACTGGCGCACCCGCACGCGATAAAACGCGTCCCGCCGATCGGTCAGCCGGAGGCGAAACTCCGCGAAGGCGTGTTCAATCTCCTGCCGCGCCACCGTCTGAATGCGTTGCTGCTCGCCGGGCGTGAGCGGCCCGCCCATGCGCGCGGGGTCGTGCAGCTCGAACGTCACATCCTCGAACCAGAACCCGACCGTGACGACGTTGTCTCGAGACCTGAGCTCGAGGGCGCCGGCGATCGACGCGGCGGCAACGATGGCGCCAATGGCGATGCCGGTGGATGCGGTCATGAGCCACGGCGGGGCTAGCGCCCGCGCCCTCCCAGATCCGGCAGGTTCCCGTCGGCATCCTCGGGATCGCGGTAGCCTGCCTTGTCTTCCACGATGATCTCAATCGCGTTGCGGCGTTCCTCGCTGAGCAGCTCGTAGAAGCTGCCCGCGGCGGCTGACCCGACTCCGCCCACACGTCGTCGCGACGACGCGCGTCGCGATCGCATTCTCTTGATCGCGACGATGGCGAGGAGCACCATGATGACGAGCCCGACCGCGGCGCCTGACGTCATTTATCCTCCAGCGGTCCCAGGAGTCTTGGCCGCGTGAGATCTTGAGGAATGAGTCAAGTTTTCTCGGTCAAGACGACTGCCCCGCCTGAGGCGGGGCGAAAGTTATAGGGGCTAGTCCGTCCCGATGCGCGGCGTCAGCCCCATCTCGTACATGATGAACGCGTAGATGTCCGCCGTCACCTCAATCTGCTTGGTGACGTTGCTGGCGCCATGGCCGCTCGTCGTCTCGATGCGAATCAGGATCGGCGTCTCCTTGCTCGCCTTGGCCTGCATCTCGGCGGCGTACTTGAACGAATGCGCGGGGACGACGCGGTCGTCGTGATCCGCGGTCGTGATGAGCGTAGACGGATACCGCTGCCCCACCTTCACGTTGTGCAGCGGGGAATACGCGTAGAGCGCCTTGAACTCCCCGGGATTGTCGCTGCTGCCGTAGTCGGCAATCCAGTTCCAGCCAATCGTGAACTTGTGGAAGCGCAGCATGTCCATGACCCCGACCTGCGGGATCGCGACCTTGAAGAGCTCCGGCCGCTGATTGATCACCGCGCCGACCAGCAACCCGCCATTGGAGCCGCCCTGCGCCGCCAGCCGCGCCGGTGACGTGTACTTGTTGGCGATGAGCCACTCGGCCGCGGCGATGAAATCGTCGAAGACGTTCTGCTTCTTCTCCTTGGTGCCCTGATCGTGCCATTCCTCGCCGTACTCGCTGCCGCCACGCATGTTCACGCTGGCGTAGACGAAGCCCTGCTCGAGCAACGCGATGCGCAGCGAGTTGAAGCCGGGCGTCGTGGCGATGTTGAACCCGCCGTAGCCGTACATCAGAGTCGGGTTGTTGCCGTCGAGCGTGAGGCCCCTCCGGTGGGTCAGGAACATCGGCACCTTCGTGCCGTCCTTGCTCGTCACGAACACCTGCTTCGTCTCGTATCGCGTCGTGTCGAGGCCCGGCACGTCGGGCGCGCGGAAGACACTGCTCCGTCTCGAGGAAACGTCGTAGCGGAAGATCGTCGTGGGATAGGTGAACGACGTGTAGTTGTAGAACACGAACTTGTCGTCCATGTTCCCGCCGAGACCGCTCACCGACCCGAGGCCAGGCAGCTCGATCTCGTTTTCGAGCGTGCCTTCGAGGTTGTGCACGTACGCCTTGGACGCGACGTCCTTCATGTAGGTCACGAAGATCTTGCCGCCGGCGATGCCCACCCCGTCGATCGGCTCGGTCTTCGGCGCGATGACGTCAACCCAGTTCGCGGGCGCCGGGTTCGCGGGATTGATGCGGACGACGCGGCCGTTCGGCGCGTTGTTGTCGGTGTAGACCAGCAGCTCGCCGCGCACGTTCTCGAGGACGTTGTAGCTGTCGTCGGTGATCTCAGGGATGAGCGGCGTGAGGGTCGCGCCGGGCTTCGACAGGTCCATCACCATGATGGCGTTGCCTTGCTTGCCGGTGCCGCGATCGGAAATGTTGAGAACGAGGAATCGCTCGTCTTCGGTGGTGGAGACCGTATGGAAGCGCTGCGGGTTCTTCGGGTCGCTGTAGACCAGCTCGTCCTGCGACTGCGGCGTGCCGATGCGGTGATAGTAGACCCGGTGATCCTCGTTGGCTGACGACAGCTCGCGGCCCTTTTCGGGCTGCGGATAACGGCTGTAGTAGAAGCCGTTGCCGCGCCACGCGGCGCTCGACACCTTGACCCACTCGATCTTGTCCGTGAGCGGCTTGCGCGTGCTGAGGTCGAGCACGTTGTATTCCTGCCAGTCCGACCCGCCGCGCGAGATGCCGTAGACGGCACGCGTCGCGTCCTTCGAGGGCGCGAACAGCGTCAGAATCGTCGTGCCATCCTTCGACCAGGTGTTGGGATCGATCAGCACCTCGGGCTGACCGTCGATCCCTTTCTGAATGTAGAGAACGCTCTGGTTCTGCAGGCCGTCGTTCTTGCGGAAGAAGAAGTAGTCGCCCTTGCGCGCCGGCGCCGAGTACTTCTCGTAGTCGTACAGCCGCTTGAGCCGTTCGGTCAGTTGCGCGCGAAACGGAATCTTGTCGAGATACGCGAACGTGACCTTGTTTTGCGCCTCGACCCATGCCTTGGTCTCTGGCGAGTTGTCGTCCTCGAGCCAGCGATACGGATCCGGCACTTTCGTGCCGTGATAGACGTCCACATGGTCCACGGTGCGCGTCACAGGGTAAGTGAGGCCGCTCTGGGCGGCAATAGCAGCAGTGAGGGTCATGCCCACCAGCGAGGTACGCAGAACGTGCTTCATAACAGCAATTATCTACCCGAAAACGGCGTCGGTGGCACACTCGCCCGCGTGGTATCCTTTCCCCTGAACCATTCAGGGGAGAAGCATGCTCTTTGGCGTCCTTCAGGGCACCCTCGATGTCCTGGTGCTCAAAGCGCTCGACCACGGGACCAATCACGGCTACGGCGTGGCCCGCTGGATTCGCGACACCACCGACGAAGCGTTGTCGATCGAAGACGGCGCGCTCTACACGGCGCTGCACCGGCTCGAGAAGGACGGGTTGCTGACCGCTGAATGGGGTGTCTCAGAGACCAACCGCCGCTGTAAGTACTACAGTCTCACCACCAGAGGACGCCGGGTCCTGCGCGAGCAGACCGAAGCCTGGCGGCGCACCGCGCAGGCGCTGTTCAAGGTTCTCGAATCCAAGCCACGGAAGGTGCCGTCGTGATGTGGCGGCGCACCAAAGACGAGGCGCGTCGCCGCGTCGAGCAGGACATCGACGACGAGCTGTCGTTTCATTTCGCATCGAGTGCGGAAGAGCTGCAGCGCGATGGCATGCCGCCGGAACGGGCGCGCGCCGTCGTGCGGCAACGCTTTGGGCCTCTCGAGCGTCACCGTAACCGGCTCATCGGTCTCGGGCTCCGGCGGCGCGCCGGCGACAGAAGGAGAGCAGCAATGGAAGTGTTGGCGATCAGTCTGCGGTCCGTCATCAGAGGCGTCGTGCGTTCGCCCGGATTCACTGTCGGCGTCGTCGGCATCCTCACGCTCGGCCTGGGTGTCAACGCTGTCACCTACGGGCTGGTCGATCGGCTGGTGCTCAGCGGCCCAGCCGGCATCGAAGCCGCCGACCAGCTCCGGCGCGTCGTGCTCCACCGGAAGAATCGCAGCGGCGCGGAAGTCGCCATCACCGATCTGGGCTATCTCGATTACCGCGACCTGCTGGACGCCACGCAGCTTGCGGGCGCTGCTGGTGAGAGCAGTGCCCCGCTGCTGTTCGGCTCCGGCGAAACGGCGGAGCGTGTGCAGGCGCTGATGGTGACCGCGAATTACTTCGATTTGCTCGGTGTCTCACCAGCCGTTGGCCGATTCTTCACCGCGGACGAGAGCGAGCGGCAGGGCGCACGCGTCGCCGTCCTCAGCTACAGCTTCTGGCAGCGGCGCTTCGGCGCCGATCCCGCCGTCCTCGGCCAGGTGCTCCAGATCGAGGCCAATCGCTACACCATCGTCGGCATCGCACCGCGGCATTTCTCGGGAACCGCCGTGCGGCGCGTCGATCTGTTCCTTCCGCTCGAAGCCGCTGCCGACGAACAGGTCTCGGGTCCGTGGCGCACGAGCCGCAACTTCTCGTGGCTTGGCGCTGTCGTGCGGCTTCGGCCCGGCGTGACAGACACGGCCGCGGCTTCCGAGGCCACGGCGCTCTACGGTCAGGGCCACGACGGCGTCACCGGATCGGACCCAACGGCACGAATCGAGCTCGCGCCGCTCAACGCGGTTCGAGGCGCGGCGGCGTCCGGAGAGCTCGGCGTCGCCGCGCTGGTTGGTGGCGTCGCACTGATCGTGCTGTTGATTGCGTTCGCCAACGTCGCCAATCTCTTTCTCGCGCGTGCGCTGCGGCGTCACGATCAGGTTGCGGTGCGGCTCGCGCTCGGCGGCGGCCGCCTTCGCCTGATGGCCGAACAAGCC
>DATKDY010000321.1:0-3512 GCA_035512515.1 Vicinamibacterales bacterium | reverse complement strand
TCGGCGTCAGTCAGGATCTATCGACGAGCGTTTTCTCCATATCGACGCGACCACACTGTGGCGAGTACGGGGAGCCCCATACGCCCTGACATGCCTCGCGACGAGATGGGCTACGAAGCGGCCGTTTCCGATAGAGCAGCTTCCCACGACGCGCCGGCGACGAGCAGCTTCCTGTACTTGATCAGCGCGCGCGGTTGATTCACAGCGAGACACGCCACGACGCGATCGCCAAGCCGGTAGAGCGCCGTCAGCCTTCGGTCGGCGAGCGACCCGTCGACGATCACGATCTCGTCGTGCGGCCTTGCGCGACCGATGAACTGGATTTTACGGTCGTACTGGTCCGACCAGAAGTACGGCACGGACGAGAAACTCGTAGACGCCTCGGGGCCGGCGAGCGCGTTCTCCGCGGCGTGCACTCCTTGCTCGACCGCGTTGGTCCAATGCTCGATTCGCGGTGAATCGCCGTGCCACCGATTGGCCACCCGGGCTACGTCGCCGGCCGCATACACATCTGGCGCGGCTTCACAGGAGCCGTTGCAGACGATACCGTTGTCGATCGTGATACCGCTGCGTTCGAGCCATTCCGTGTTTGGAGTCACGCCGATGCCGACGACCACTATGTCGGCGTCGATCCGTGAGCCGTCGGAAAGCGCGACACCGGCGACGCGCGACTCGCCGAAGACGTCGGTCACGACAGCACCGGTGCGAAGGTCCACACCGTGGTCCCGGTGCATGGCCGCGACCATGTCGCCGAACGTCGGCCCAAGGATTGGGGACAGCGGAACGGGAAGCGACTCGATCACGGTAACTGGCAAGCCGCGAGCGCGGCAGGAGGCGGCGACCTCGAGGCCGATGAACCCTGCGCCCACGATCGCGACACGGGGCGCGTCCATCATTGCCTGCCGCAGCACGATCGCGTCGTCCAGACCGCGTAAGGCGAGCAGGCCTGCCCGTGGCGCAATGGCCGAGAGGATCCGGACGCGGGCACCTGTCGCGATGATCAGACGGTCGTAGCGGGCGAACGTGCCATCGGCAAGGGCAACGCGCCTGGCGCGGAGGTCGACCGACACCGCGCGCACGCCAAGCCGCATGTCGAGCGCGAGCGTGTCGTATCCGTCCTTCCTGTGGAAAAAAGTCTGCTCCGGCTCCCAGGCGCCTTGGAGCACCTGTTTCGAGAGCGGCGGGCGGTCGTAGGGGCGATGTGGCTCGTCGCCAATCAGCGTGAGCTCACCATCGAAGCCTCGGTCGCGCAGTGTCTCGGCCGCACGCAGGCCCGCGAGCGAGGCGCCAACGATGGCGATGCGACGGAGCACTAGAGCACGTCACTCTTCGATTGAGATCGCACCGGTTGGACACTCTCGCACGGCCTTGTCCACTTTCGCGCGCAGATCGTCAGGCGGCGTCTCGATCAGGACGTGCAGTGCACCGTCGTCGCCAATCTGGAACACCTCGGGCGCTGCCTCCACGCAGAGCCCGTGGAGGTCGCACACGCTCAAATCTACAACGATCTTCATGTCGTCTCCCTCTGGTTTGCGACGCGACGAGCTTGCCGTTACGGATTTCGTGGTCGGGCCTTGTCCTGCTTCCGTTGTGCCTCTTGTTTCTGCTTCTTCACTTGCTGTTGCTTGCTTTTTTCCTTGTCTTTCTTGCCACCTTTGTCTCCCATGGCTGCTCCTTGGCGGCCATTATGCCTCGTGGCGCCGAGCGAGCGGTGGATGTGTGCCAAACGAGACATCTTGCTCGCCCGGCATTGTCACAATGACTGATACCGGGTCGGTCATCGATCTGCGATGGGGGCGCGGTCGTTGTGGGGTGGAACAACATTGGGGGATGGACTCATGACAGTGCATAAGGTCGAGCAGATCGACGAGTCGAAAAAACTGGAGACGGTAGAGGAACTGAATCGCAAGAGCCGGTTAGCGCCTACGACCGCGGCGACACGGACGGCCACCTCCGCCGCACGGCCCAGTCGGGGACCGGTCGATGCGCCCGGGAAGCGTCATCGGAAACCCCAGCCAAAAGAGCCGATAGACAAGTGGATGGGCGAACCCAGAGGCAAGTAGATGGGCCAGAAGAGCGCCAAGAACAGCCCGCGCGGCGGGCGACGCTAACTCGGTATCTGGCGCGAGCGCTCTTTGCTGCCCGCCGCGTGGCCGGATCCCACGCAGGGTCTCAGACGTCCCGCAGCATGAAGGAATACCGAATAAGTCCTGTGTGGTCGCCGAGGGCGGATTGAAGCGTCCGCCCTGGCGGTGGTCGGGGTCAAGCGGCATCAGGTTCGATGCCCAATCGGTCGTTTACCGCGATCCGAAGTTTCTGCTTGCATCCAAGGTAGCGCTCCGTGGTCTGGATGGAGACGTGACCGAGCAGGAACTGGATCTGATCCAATTCACCGCCGGCGAGATG
The DNA here is from genome assembly GCA_035512515.1 of Vicinamibacterales bacterium. GTDB lineage: Bacteria > Acidobacteriota > Vicinamibacteria > Vicinamibacterales > UBA2999 > JACCSI01. The sequence goes on along the minus strand of DATKDY010000321.1, from coordinate 1,106 downwards.
GCAGAGACGGGCGCACGTGCGCCGCAGGTCGTGCGGCGCCAGCTTGTCGATACCGGCGCGAGCTGCCGCGGCGCGGACCACATCCCACAGTACCTTCGGCGACATGCCGTCCCCCCAGACACGCCCGGCCTTGTTAATCGCGCGGAACACCGGACCGTGCGTGATCGCCGCCACGGCTGTCCACGCGTCGACGAGGGTTTTCACCCACGTGGGGATGGGAACCGTGCGCACGTGTCCGCCCTTGCCGACCAGGTCGGCAACCACCCAGTGCTCTTCACGTTGCTGAATTGACTCGAGGTGCAGGGCCAACAGTTCGGCGCGGCGCAGGCCACAGCCAATCAGCATCGCGACCATCGCCTGGTCCCGCAACTCGCGCGGGGTGGACGGCGTCCCGCACTCGAGCAGCCGCCGGCCGTGCTCGGGCGTCAGCCAGTTTCCCAGCCGTACGCCGATCCGCCGCACTCCCTTCACGCGACGAATCCCGGCGGCCAGTTCGGGACTCAGGAGGCCGGCGTCGGCCGCCTCATACGCGATGCGCCGGACAGCAGCGAGCCGAAGGTTGATCGTGGCCGGCGCGTATCCCCGCTGTTCCAGGTGAATCCGGTAGCGGAGCACAACGATGCGGTTGAACGCGAGACGAGGCTCCGAACAGTACCAGGTGACGAACTCGCGAATCGCATGGTCGTAGGTTCGCTGGCCGCTCGCGGACGTCAGGCTGTTCAGCACTGCCGCCTTGGCGTGTTCGAGGTCCGGGAGTGCCAGAACCCGCTTCGGCGACTTTTTCTTGCGAGATTTCGGCATCGGCGACGGCCTCCTTCACCGTCGCCGACAGCTTCATCGGCCGGCCTTCCATGCGGCGTTACGCAGGAGTAATCATGCAGGCCCGCTGTCACGGCCTGCGGCGCCCGCTTACCGGCGCCAGTTGCGACTTTACCGTGACCGGCGCTTCTGCCAGGATTCGAGGGTGATCTTCGGAGTGAGCCCCACCAAGGAGGCCGTGGTCATCGCGGGGACCGCCGGCTCTGGTGAGACTTTCGTGATCAAGTCGATCACGTCGATCCCGTTCCAGGCGCGGTCGGGAGCTGACCTGATAGAACTGCTGCGGC
>DATKDY010000320.1:0-3271 GCA_035512515.1 Vicinamibacterales bacterium | reverse complement strand
ACCGCCTGGCCGATCGTCGCCCGGAACGTCATCGAGCTGTCCGATATCTCGATGATATCTCCACCCAGGGTCGAGACACCCCGGAGGTCCGACGGGATGATCCCCGCCGCCTGCCGGATCTGGCTGCGCGTCTCGATCAGGTCCGCGCTTCCGCGATAAAAGCGCTGCTGCCGCACCAGAACCGAGCTCAGCCCGCCCATGATGATGGTGGAGAGAACGAGGATGACGAGCAGTTCCACCAGTGAGAAACCGCCCCTGCCGCCGCGCTTCCCGTTCACGGGGTGCACGACACGACGGTGTGAATGCCTACTTTCTTGGTGCCGGTCGTTCCCGAAAAGGTCACCGTATCCTGGATCGCCTTGGCGCGAATGCCGACCGCAGACGCGGTCCACGTTTCCGTCATGCCGCGCACCGTCGCGCTTCCGCTGGAGATGCTGTTGCACGGGTCCCCCTCGAATTGCTCGAACCGCGACTGCGCGATGGACGCCGCGATCGTCTGGTAGGTGCCACTTTTCATCTGCTTGAGAACCACGGCCCCGACTCCCGCCAGGCCGAGCAGCCCGATCGTGAGCATCAGCATCGCCACGATCAGCTCCACGATCGTAAACCCCGCCCGCGTGCGCGAGGTGCGGCGCGCCGCTTCCATCATAGCGCGCATTGCGGGGACACCATCCCGAGCCTCGTCACGCAGATCGAATCGCTTGCCGATGCCCTGGTCACGACGAATTTCTGCGTCGCGGCCAAGCCGAGTGCGAAGCCGCGCGCGTCGAACGTGATCGAGTCGCTGATCGTTGACAGCTGGATGTTGAACGTTTCTGCCAGCGGGATAGGCGGTGCTATGATCTCGGGCGCACCGGGCTGCTGGATCTCTACCCACATCGTGTCGCCCCTGGTCTTGAAGTTGGCTCTCAGTCCCCGGCGGATCGCCGCTGCCCGCGTCGTCGCGACATAGGCCCCTATCTGCTGAGTAGCGGATCGGACCGATGCCTGGTCGCGGATGGCGCCGAGCTTCGGCATGCCTACAGCCATGATAATACCCATCACGACGACGGCGATCATCAGCTCTACCATGGTAAATCCGCGTTGTATCCCCATACCATATTGGACTGGTCAGCGGCACCTCCCGTCACAATTCCCGCCGCAGAGTCAAGTCGCGTGCTGCCAACACGATAGCTCGCCGTTCTTTAGCTCGAGTGGTCGTGGACAGCCTTCCAGCCGGCCTCTGCCCGCACCCAGACCAATGTAAACCAGCCGGACTGCTCCGGCTCACCGCCGCCGCTCAGGATGAAACGGCCGGTTTCCAATGCGGCGTCCCGACCTACCGGTCGGATCGTGACCTGCTCGAACCGGGAGCATCTGCTTCGGTTGCCCATCACGGAAATACGTCGTTGTGAGGCTTTGGAAACTGGAGATGACGACGGAGGTACTGCCCGCGGTAATTCGCAATTTGCAAAACAACGACGCAAAACGCCACTTGATCGAAACGCGAAAAACACACGGCGAGTGATTACCAAACGAGCCGGTCATACGTCCCGGAGACAGAGAGAACTGCGCGCTCCGCGACAACGTTATTAAGGCGCGCACGACGTCTTCCTGGAGATTGCGATGCGTAGTCACTACAGCCGTCACAACATGCTGCGCTCGGTGATCCGGCGTTCGGCGACCGTTCTGTTCTGTGCGCTCGCGGCGCTCGGGTTTATGCGCTGCGCCGAGCCCGTCGGGCCAATCACCAGTGGCGCGTCCGAGATGATGCCGCGCTTCTTCCACACGGGTGAAGCCGATTACACCGTGAGCGCCATTCCCTTCTCCGCCGATCCAACGCCAACTACCACCAATGCGGATCTAAAGGAGGACGATTGGACGACGGGGCTCATCCCCATCGGCTTCGACTTCGAGTTCTTCGGGACGTCTTACAGCTCGATCAACATCTCTACCAATGGCGTCGTTGGGTTCGACGCTTCGATGGGCGACGGTTGCTGCGAGGGCGGGCCGATCCCCGCCAACGACGCCGTCAACAACATGATCGCCGTGCTCTGGAGCGACCTCACGCCGGACGCGACCGGGCAGATATGGTTCGGCATGTCCGGCACGGCGCCGAACCGCCGGTTCATCGTGCATTACAAGAACGTCTCCTTCTGGCCGCGCAACGAGGCCGACCGCATCGACGTGCAGCTCAAGCTGTTCGAAGGCACCAACGTCATCGAGATCCACTCGCTGACGGTTCCGGTCGACGGTCACGTGCACACGCAGGGGATCGAGAACGCGACAGGCACTGACGCGTACTTCGTTCCGGGGCGCGTGGCCGCGAGCTTCGTTCTCTCCAACGACGCAGTCCGCTTCACCCCCGCGGGAGACAAAACTCCGCCCGTGGTCGCCGCGGAGCTGACGGGTGATGTGGGCAACGACGGCTGGTTCACTTCGAACGTCGGCTTGAGCTGGACGGTCACCGACGACGAGTCACCGATCAGCGCGACGAGCGGCTGCGGGCCCGTGACCGTGACGACCGATCAGCAGGCTACAACGTATACCTGCAGCGCCACATCGGGAGGCGGCACCACCACCGAATCCGTCAGCATCAAGCGCGATGCCACGAATCCGATCGTTGCGTTCAGCGGGAATGCCGGCGCCTACACGGTGGATCAGTTTGTCGCGATCACCTGCGACGCGAGCGACGCGACGTCGGGCCTGGCGTCATCCGACTGCGAGGACGTAAGCGGTGACGCGTACACGTTCGGGCTGGGATCGAGTTCGTTTTCCGCCTCCGCCACGGACAAAGCCGGCAACTCGTCGGCGATCACCGCGAGCTTCGTGGTCAGCGTGACGCCCGGAAGCCTGTGCAACCTCGTGCGGCGGTGGGTGAGCCAGAAAGGAATCGCGAACTCGCTGTGCCGACAGCTCGCCGGCGGCGCGTACGACGCGTTCCGGAACCAGGTCCGGTCCCAGAGCGGCAAGCAGATTCCTGCCGACAAGGCGGAAATCCTGATACAGCTCTCGCACGGGCTCTGACGGACGAGCTCGATGGGCATGAGAAAGGGGGAGCCGCCGGCTCCCCCTTTTTGCCTCTCGTCGCAGTGGAGCGGAGGGGAATCGAACCCCTGACCCCCTGCTTGCAAAGCAGGTGCTCTCCCACCTGAGCTACCGCCCCGGCAGAGGAAATATAGTGGTCAATGATCAGTGACTGCCGGTTGGCTCTTACTAGTCACTAGTCACTAGTCACCGCTATTCATGCGCCGGCAGCGGCTCCATCGTCTTCGGATCCACCGGCACCTGC
>DATKDY010000319.1:0-3147 GCA_035512515.1 Vicinamibacterales bacterium | reverse complement strand
ATGTCCGTTGCGACCCACCTTGCCATCGACCTTCGCGAATACGATGCGCGCATTCGCACCTTCATTCCGCGCTACGAGGAAATGCTGGACGTGGCCGCCGCGACTGTCAACGGCGCGCGACCGCGCGTTGTCGTCGATCTCGGTATCGGCACCGGGGCGTTCGCGTCGCGCGTGGCCGGGCGGCGTGGCGTGAGGCTCATCGGGATCGACGAAGACGAAGCCATGCTGGCCCTCGCGGGCCAGCGATTGCCTGTTCGCCAGGCAACGCTGGTCGCCGGCAGTTTCCTGCGTGTCCCGATTCCCCCCTGCGACGCCATCGTCTCGTCGCTCGCCCTGCACCATGTCGAATCGCGTGACGCGAAACGCAAGCTGTATCTCAGGGCGCATGAGGCGTTACGGCCGAGGGGCATTCTCGTCAGCGCTGACTGCCATCCGTCGTCGCTCCCTTCTCGTGCGGCGGCCGGCCGGCGCGCGTGGCTCGACCACCTCACGAAGGCGTACAGCCCGCGAGAAGCGCGCGCGTATTTGCGAACCTGGGCACGCGAGGACTTCTACACGACTATTGAGCAGGAAGTGGCGCTGATGGCGGCCGCCGGCTTCCGGTGCGATGTCGTGTGGCGACACGACAGCTTCGCCGTGATCGCCGGCGAGCTTGCCCGTCTGTAGCGCCAAACCAGCCAACCGCCAGGAAGCCCAGTTCAAAAGCCCAGGGTTCGGATGCGCGAACGCGCGACCTGGTTGTGAACTGGAGGCCTGGGGGTTCTGATTTTACCGGCTACGCCGGTGCGGGCGCGGTGGTATGAACCCCATCGATCTCCGGCGCGGGGACGCGCGGGAGCTCCAGGAGTCCCCCCAGGTAGTCGCGGCTCTCGACCAGCAGCGACGCGACGTGGTTGGCACCCGCGTCGCGAAGCGCCTGCGCGCTCTCATCCGCCAGCGGCGGCGGCGCCCATCGTCCGACCGCGATGCGCACGTCGGGCAGAGCCGCCCGGAGCTTCTTCACGAGATACCGTGTCTTGGACGAGGGGCTCGGCGGCAAGTCCGCGAAGCAGACGACCGAGAACTTTCGATCGCGAACCAGCGCGATCAGCTCCTGGGCCTGCATCCGTGTGCCGAGGATCTCCATGCAGATGGGGAGGTCGTCCACCAGGTGCGCCAGCATCGAGAGGGCGACTTCATCGTTGGCGCCGTTGACGGCGTAGCCGAAGACGTCCAGCGGCTCGCGCGGGCCGAGGATCGCGGGATCTTCAGAACCGGCCGGCGGCGCCGCGATGGTCTCGGCTTCGGTGAGGCGGCGGACGCTTTCGGCCGCGTCCACGATCAGCTCCCGCGTGGCATCGATAATGGCCGCTTCTTCATCCGGCGACAGCCGCCGCTCGAGCCGATCGCGCTCGGCGTAACTGAGTGCCGGCAGCATCAGCGTGTCGTACACCGTGTATGGCGGATCGGTCCTGACATGGCTGTCGATGAGCTCGGCCGCTTCGCTCTGGTCGCGTGCCAGCAGCCGTTGATAGTAGCCGTGCTCCGGCGCCAGCTCGGACGTATCAGCCATCAGCGTGCCGACGAATGAGAGACCGGGGACGTGCTTGCCGAGCACGACGAGGCACACCGTGAGTGGCGACGCCATCAGCAACCCGAACGGTCCCCACAGCCACGTCCAGAAGGCGACCGACACGAGCAGCGCCACTTGCGAAACACCCGCCGCCCCGGCATAGAGCACCGTTTCGAGCACGAGATTCGTGAACAGCTCGAGGACGACGAACAGCGCGATGACCATCAACGGACCGCTCCACCCGTCGAGCGCCGCGAGGCTGACCAGAATCGGCGCACCGGCGCCGAGCATGGGCCCGACGTACGGAATGAAGCGGAAGGCCGCACCGAGCACCGCCCACACCATCGGGTACGGAACATCGAGGAAATACAGGCCGACGTACACACAGACGCCGTACACCACGCTCACCAGTGACTGCATCAGCAGCTGCCGGCTCACGCGGGTGCCGGCTTCGTCGAATGCCTTCGTTGTCGTAGCGACCTGCCCGCGCCCGATCACGCCAATCAGACGGTCGCGCAGTTCGCGCCGCTCGAGCAGCATGAAGATGACCATGGCCGCGATGAGCCCGGCCTTGCCGAGCGGGGCGACCAGAGGGCCGAGCCAGCCGAAGCCGGACAACCACGAGGACTCGTCGGTGGCGACGACGACGGGGCGCGCCGCCGGGCCCCTGGGCGCGTCCGCCTCGCCCATGTCGGTCTTGATGCCTTCGAGTGTTTCCTGCAGCTTTTCGACCGCGCCGCCCTTGCCCGCGCCGCGCACGTCGGCGATCTTCTCGCGGATGTTGGCGCGATAACCGGGCAGGTCGTCGACCAGGTGGTTCATCTGCCGCGTCACGGCCCAGCCGGCGAGACCGAGAAGGGCGAACACGAGCGTCGCCACCAGCAACACGGCCGGGACGCGGCCGACCCAGCGTTGCAGCCACGTGACCGGCGGCGTCAGCACGAACGTCAACAGGATCGCGAGCGCCAGCGGCACGAGCACCGCCTGCGCCCAATACAGGACGACGACGATGAGCACGCCGCCGGCGAAGGTGACCCACGGGTGGATGGATTTCGCGGAGTCGTCCAACAGTAGTGCTCCCTTGATGCGGCCGGTTACTGAGTCGTCGTGCCGCGCTTCTTCTGCGCCTCGACCATCGCCGCCACATCCGCCAGGAGTTGTTTCGCGTCGTACACGATGCCGTCCTTGATAGTGTAGCGAATACCGCCCACGCGCTCGTTGCGGCCGGTCGCGTCGTTCAGCCGTAAATGTCCCGTGCCGTACAGCACCATCAGGTTCTGCAGCGGGTTCTGATCGACGAGCACCAGGTCAGCCAGCATCCCCGCGCGGACGATGCCAAACTCGGGCTCGAGGCCCTTGGGCTCGTGCAGCGCTTCGGCGCCGTGCATCGTGGCGGCGCGGATGACCTCGAGCGGATGGAAGCCCGCCTCCTGCAGCAGCGTCATCTCGTGCACGTAGCCAAACCCCCACGTGTTGTAAATGTAGGCCGCGTCGTCGCTCACGGTCACCCGTCCGCCCATCTTCTTGTAGTCGTTGAGCAGCTTGAACCAGACCTGGTAGAAGTTGCGCCAGGCGATCTCGTCGCTGAGCGTCCA
>DATKDY010000318.1:0-2981 GCA_035512515.1 Vicinamibacterales bacterium | reverse complement strand
GCGTTCAGCAGCACCTCGCGCGGTGTCACGTAGTGGGTCTTCGGGTACACGGTGAAACGCGGCGTCTCGCGCAGCACCTCGCCGGTCAGCGGATCGAACGCGGTCAGCGACTCGAGCTCGTCGTCGAAGAGCTGAATGCGGATGGCCTCGCGCTCGGACTCCGCCGGAAACACGTCGATGATCTCGCCGCGCACGCGGTAGGTGCCGGGGCCAAGATCGATCTCGTTGCGCGTGTACTGCATTTCCGCCAGCCGCCGCAGGATGCGCCGCTGATCGATGCGGTCGCCGCGCACGAGGTGCAGCACCATCTTGAGATAGGCCTGCGGATCGCCGAGGCCGTAGATCGCCGACACGGTGGCGACGATGATCGTGTCGCGACGCTCGAGCAGCGCCTTGGTGGCCGACAGGCGCATCTGCTCGATATGCGCGTTCACCGATGCGTCCTTCTCGATATAGGTATCGGACGAAGGCACGTAGGCCTCCGGCTGATAATAGTCGTAGTAGGACACGAAATACTCTACGGCGTTGTGCGGGAAGAACTCGCGGAACTCGCCGTAAAGCTGCGCCGCCAGGGTCTTGTTGTGCGCCAGCACCAGCGTCGGCCGCTGCACCGCGTGAATCACGTTTGCGGCGGTATAGGTCTTCCCGGATCCCGTGACTCCGAGCAGCGTCTGCCGCGAAAGGCCGTCCTCGATGCCTTCGATCAGACGTGCGATCGCCTCCGGCTGATCGCCGGCAGGCTCGTAAGGGGAGTTCAGCTCGAAGCGGTCCGCCATAGGGTCGTGTCTGTCCTGTATCGGCCATGGATGCCTTAAGATACGGCCTCCCGGGGCACCCAGAGAAAAACAGGTGATTTTATCAACTTCCGCACGCGTGGAGCGAATCAGGCCCTCGGCGACTATTGCGGTCACCGACCGCGCTCGCGCGCTTCGGGCCGAAGGCGTCGATGTCATCGGCCTCGGCGCCGGGGAGCCGGATTTCGACACTCCGGATCACATCAAGGAAGCCGCGATCAAGGCCATTCGCGACGGCGCGACAAAGTACACGGCGGTCGGCGGCACGGTCGAGCTCAAGGACGCCATCACGGAAAAGTTCCGCCGCGACAACGGGCTCGTCTATGGCCGTGACCAGATCCTCGTGTCCTGCGGCGCCAAGCAGAGCCTGTACAACCTGTGCCAGGCTGTGCTGAATCCCGGCGACGAGGTCCTCATACCCGCACCCTACTGGGTGTCTTACCCGGACATGGCCTTGCTCGCCGACGCGCACCCGGTGTTCGTGGATGCCGGCGCCGATCAGGGCTACAGGATCACGCCCCGGCAGCTCGACGACGCGCTCGGCGACCGCACGCGGTTGCTGATCCTCAACAGCCCCTGCAATCCGACCGGCGCGGCATTCACGGCCGCGGAGCTGGAGGCCTTCGGCCAGGTCCTCGACGCCTACCCGCGCGTCCTCATTGCGACCGACGACATGTACGAGCACATCTACTGGGGCGATGAGCCGTTCACGAGCTTCGCGAGCGCCTGCCCGCAGCTCTACGACCGCACCGTCACCGTCAACGGGGTCTCCAAGAGTTATGCGATGACCGGCTGGCGGATCGGCTATGCCGGCGCGGCGGCACCGCTCATCAAGGCCATGACCAAGATCCAGAGCCAGAGCACGTCCAATCCCGCTTCGATGTCGCAGGCGGCGGCCCTCGCCGCGCTGACGGGCGACCAGACATGCGTGACCGACATGATGCGCGAATTCAGGGTGCGCCACGAATTCGTCGTCGCGGCGCTGGATTCGCTGCCCGGCGTGTCCTGCCGTCCCGGTGCCGGGACGTTCTACGCCTTCGCGGACTTCAGCGCCTGCATCGAAGCGCACCCGGGCATCAATGACGATGTCGAGCTCGCCGAGTACCTGCTCGCCGCGGCCGGCGTCGCGCTGGTGCCGGGCACCGCCTTCGGCGCGCCCGGCCATCTGCGCGTCTCATTCGCCGCCGGCATGCCGACGCTCGAGGAAGCGATGCGCCGCCTCGCCGATTGCCTCGGCACGTAGGGCGGGTTTCAACCCGCCTTCACCGTTGGCCAAATGAATTCAGCCCTGCATGCGCGTAGGGCGGGTTTCAACCCGCCTTCACCGTTGGCCGAGTGAATTCGGCCCTACATGCGCGTAGGGCGGGTTTCAACCCGCCGCGCTGCCTTGACTCCCCCGCGGCCATCGTCGAGAATTTCCGCCCTCTTCCCCGGTAGCTCAGTTGGTAGAGCGATCGGCTGTTAACCGATTGGTCGCTGGTTCGAGTCCGGCCCGGGGAGCCAGCTTCCGCCGCGTGCGTTAGTCAACGAATCCGGTCCGACTTCGGTCGTCACCCGCGCTGCTTGCGCAGGCCCGCGGCGAAGTCGGCCAGATAGTCGCTGAACTCGCGGCCGAGTGCCGGATGCGCCACAGCGTATTCGACGGTCGCCTGGAGATAGCCGAGCTTGTTGCCGCAGTCGTAGCGGACACCTTCGAACTCGTACGCATACACGGGCTCGTCCGCCATCAGGTCGACGATCGCGTCGGTGAGCTGGATTTCTCCGCCCGCGCCGCGCCCGGTGTTCTCGAGCTTGTCGAATATCCCCGGTGTGAGGATATAACGGCCGACCACTGCCAGGTTGGACGGCGCGTCATCCGGCTTGGGCTTCTCCACCATGCGCGTGATGCGCTTGTCCGCTCCGGCCCCGGCATCCACCGCGACGATGCCGTAGCTGCCGGTCTGATCGCGCGGCACCGTCTGAACGGCGATCGTGCTCGATCCGTGGCGCGCGTGTTCCGCGCGCATCTGCTCGAGGCACGGCGTCTCGGCCTTGATCAAATCGTCGGCCAGATGCACGAAGAACGGCTCGTTGCCGACCGCCGGGCGTGCGCAGAGCACGGCGTGGCCGAGCCCGAGCGGCGCCGGCTGGCGAATGTAGATGCAGGCGGCGCTTGCAGGCACGATGCCAGTGATGCTGTCCAGCAGC
>DATKDY010000317.1:0-2981 GCA_035512515.1 Vicinamibacterales bacterium | reverse complement strand
TCCCGACGGCCGGATGGAATTCCACGAGTGGGACCTCACGCCGGAGGAGGCTGCGCAGGTGCGCGACCTCAACCGATATGCCCAGGTATGGAGTGCCAGCGGGGAAAGCCTGCTGCGGACGCGGTACATCACGTCCGATCTGCCGCTCGACACGAGTGCACTGCGCGCGGCCGCGTCGGGGAGCCTGGTTACCACTGACCAACAGTTTCAGAGTATCCCGATCCGCTCGCTGTACTACCCGCTGGAGCGCATGGGAGCGGCGCACGCGCGCCATGTGCTACAGATCGCAGCGCCACTGGGCACGCGCGATCAGATGCTGGAGCGGCTGGTCTGGCTGCTGGCGGTGATTACGATCGCGGTTGGGACCGCAACGTTTGCGGGCGGCTGGTGGCTGGGAGGACGGATGGTCCGGCCGGTCGACAAGATCATCGATCAGGCGGAGACGATCCAGGCGGGTACGCTCGGTCGTCGGATCACCGCCCATGTCGACATCCGGGAATACGAGCGGCTCGTCGAGGTGCTCAATCGTCTGCTTGCCAGGCTCCAGGACTCGTTTGCCGCGCAGCGGCGCTTCACGGCGGATGCCAGCCATGAACTGCGCTCACCGCTTACTGCGTTGCGCGGCGAAATTGAGTTGGCACTCCGACGGGAGCGTGAGCCGGAGGAGTACCGCCGTGTTCTCGCCAGCAATCTGGAGGAGGTCGACCGTCTGACGAGCACGGCCGAGGAGCTGTTGACGCTGGCCCGCTCGGATTCCGGCGTGCTGCAGCCGAGACTCCGCATGACCGAGATCACCTCGACAATCGAGGCGGCCGTGCATCGGGTCCAGCCGGCCGCAGAAAGCAAGCGCCTCGAGGTGGCCCTCGAGGCCGATGACCGCTTCGAGGCTCTCGTCGACCCGATCCTGTTCGATCAGCTCATCTGGAATCTGGTCGAGAACGCAGCAAAGTTTACCCCTGCCGACGGACAGGTGCAGGTGAGGTTGACGCGCGGCCCTGCGGATTTCGTGATCGAGGTGTCTGACACGGGTCCCGGTATTCCGGTCGATGCCGTGGAGCGCATCTTCGAACGATTCTATCGTGTCGACCCCGCTCGGACACAATCGGAAACCCGAGGCACCGGGTTGGGCCTATCGATCGTGAGAGCCATCACCGACGTACACGGCGGGACAGTGACAGCCGCCAACCTGCCGGAAGGTGGCGCAGTCTTCCGTGTTCAGCTTCCGCTGTCACCCGGCACGGGCGCGGACGCCGCTCAACCCCCGACGAGTGCATGACCGCGGCGTTCGCGTAAAGTCCAGTCGATACGATCCAGACTTCAGTACACTGCGTCGATCCGATCCCGGATGTCATCGAGGCTGCGTCCTTCGCGCGACATCTGATAGGCGATGGCAGCTTCGGTGAGGCAGATGTCGCAGCGAGCCGCGTGCGCGGATACGAAGCAGTCCAGTAGCGAGTAGTGCGCGGAGTGCTGCGAGCATCGACAATAGCAATAGAGCCCGTCCAGAATGTGTGGGATCTCCGCCGCCTCCGCATAGCCTTGCTGCACCCGCGGATGTTCGCGGAACTGCTCCTGTGGGAGCACGTGTCCGGTGTGATCCATCATCCTGGGCTCGGGGTGAGCTGCGCCCAGGTGCCGTACGGAGGTCACGATGAGCACGAGCGCGGTCAATGCCACAAATGCGCCGAAGGCGGCCCGGCGGCTGACTTGGCGTGCTCGCGCGCGCTCGTTGGCCAGCCGTCGTGCCTTCGCCCCGCTTCTCCGCCGTTTCATCAGCCTTCACCGTCCTCCCGGCCGTCCTGTACTGCCGTTCAGTGGTGGACCATGGTCGGGGTCTCCGCCTCGATGCCCAGCTCGCTGCGTCGAACCAGCCTGTTGTAGAGCGCAGCGGCAGTGCCGAAAACGGCGGCGGTGCCGACAGACCAGACCACCAGCCCGGTCACGAAACCGGCCCACGTCGGCGTCCGCGCGAGCCCGCCCAGCGCCAGGTGCGTGAGTCCGCCAAATGTGTCGGCTGTGGCCTCAGGGCTCAGGGCGACAGCAATCGAACACAGGACGAACATGACACCGGCAACGGCGCCGGCCGTAAGACCGAACGATCTCGCATCGATTCTCATGGGACCCTCCTTCACTGCGTGTGGGTGTGCCCGGGATGGCGCTCCTTGATCTGGACCGGGGGCAGCCCTCGCCGATCCGTCCCCACATCCGGCAATCTGGATCGACGAACCTGAAGGCGTCGTGAGGATTGCGTGAAGAAGGCTTTACTCAGGGCAAGGACGGCAACGGTGCACCGACGCGGACGCTTATAGGGGCGCTATTCACGTCGTCGCACAATGGTCCACGAAGTCGCACATGGAGGTGGAGAGCTTGGTATCTGTACTCTCTCAGCAACCGATCTGGAACATTTTATGCTCCGTACAGCGCGCCGCCGAACACGAGGGCCGGCTGGTCCTCAGTCGGCGGGTAGGTCCGATCCGCAACCGGAGCGGAGTGTCTCGAACCTGGAGCACTGCATGGAAAAGCAGAACCACAAGATGGGCATGAGCTGGGGCCGGTTCGCCGGGATGATTGCGACCTCGACGGTCATCATGTTCGTCCTGATGTATCAACTCATCTACGCCCTGGACCACGCCACGTTCAGTATGAACCGGATGATCGCGTCATTGCTCATGGGGTGCGTTATGACCGTCGTGATGCTCGGCTTCATGTGGTCGATGTATCACGGCACGGGCATCAAGATCGGTGTTGCCGTCGGCGCCGCCATCCTGGGACTCGTGCTACTCTTAATGAACCGGAGTCAGGCAGCGATCGACGACAGTCGATTCATGACCTCCATGATCCCGCACCATTCGATCGCGATCAACAACGCGCGCAAGGCGAGTATCAGCGACCCTCGTGTCCGCGAACTCGCGGACAAGATCATCGAAGCGCAGGTCCAGGAGATCGCAGAGATGAAGCTGCTCCTCGACGACATCGACCGG
>DATKDY010000316.1:0-2970 GCA_035512515.1 Vicinamibacterales bacterium | reverse complement strand
GACGCAGCAGTACGACCAGCCGCTGACGGCGGAGCGGCTCTTCGCCTGGCACGCGTCGCTGTTCCCGACGGGCCGTAGCGGCATGCATCGAATCACGGTCGGCGCATGGCGTGACGATCGCACCGCACCGATGCAGGTGGTCTCCGGTCCCGTGGGACGCGAACGCGTGCACTTCGAAGCACCTGCGGCCGAGCGACTCGAAGAAGAGATGCAGCAGTTGTTCGAGTGGTTCAACAGCGACACGACGACCGAGCCCGTGCTGAAGGCGGCGCTTGCGCATCTCTGGTTCGTGACAGCTCACCCGGCCCCCGCGCGGACCAGTCACGCCGTTCGTGGGAGCGGGCGGACTCTGGGCCGCTGTCCGCGGGCCTTCGCGGCATGCCAGAGGTCCCACTTCGCCTGGAGCGTCAGCCAGATCTGGGCGTCCCAGCGCGTCAAAGCCTCGAAGAGTAGTGCGGTATCAGCGCTGACGCCGCGCCTTCCCCGGACAATCGCATTGAGGCGCTGGAACGGAATGTTCATCCGATCGGCGGCCTCGACCTGAGAGACACCCAGGGGCTCGAGAAACTCCCTCAGGAGCATCTCGCCGGGGTGCGTCGGTGGGCGATGGGTCGGGAGCATGCCAGTCCTCAGTGATAATCGGTACAACGCACGTCGAAGGCATCGGCGCCAACGAACCGGAACACGATCCGATACTGGTCGTTCACGCGTACGGCGTACCACCCTTTCATGTCGCCGGCGAGCGCGTGCAGGCGGTTCCCGGGCGGTACTTTCAGGTCGTCGAGCGTTGTCACGGCGTCGATCTGATCCAGCTTGCGCTGGACGATCGGCCACAAGGCCTTCGGAATCCGACGGGCAGCCTTCGAGTTGACGCCGTTCCAGAGGTCACGGGTCGTGTCGTCGGCCAGCGTCCGGATCACCGACTAGCACTTTAGCACACTTACCGTGCTACTTGCGAACGGTCGGCTTGGCCGGGAGCCGGCGCGGCGGCCCTTCGCGACGTCGCCGGGAACCCAGAACTGGCCGGCCTCATCTGAGCACCCCCGCGACTGGAAGATTTCGCCCCGAACCGCCGAGCCGCTGGTCTGGTGTCTCGATCTGCCGCTTGACGCCGCCGGATCCCGGAAACACGACCGGTTCGCGCGCGGTCTTGGTCAAACCCTGTCCTCGTGCCGATCGAAAGAGGCGGCGAATCGTCCGAAGGATCGTCGGACGCGCAATCGTCGATCGGGCATGCCGAAGATGATTTCGGCGCTGATGACGTAGCCTGGAAGGCGAACGGAGTGCACCTGCACGCCTGACAGGCTGGCACCGCGCGCCTCGCGTTCGCCAACGGTTTCCTCGACCGGGACTGTGGGCTCAGGCGTTCTGATCCGCGAAAGGCGTGTGACGAGTTCACGCGCGGTACCGCTCGGCGCATCGACCTTGTCGTCGTGCGCGTCGTCAATAATCTCCCACTGCGGAATCCATTTCGCCGCCATCTCCGCGAACTTCTGCATCAGCACCACGGTCAATGCGAAGTTGCCGACCGCAAGCACGCTCCGCTCGTTCCGGCGCGCGGCCGCGTCAATATCGGAATAGTCGGCGCCGCTGAGTCCGGATGTGCCGACGACAGCATGCGCGCCATGTTCCAGGGCTGCGAGGATGTTCGCTTTGGCAGCGTCGGGCTTCGTGTACTCCACGAATACGTCACAGCGACAGCCGAGCGCCTCGGCTGCAGAGGAAACAATTGGAAGCTGACGGCAGAATCACCGAGCACGTCGCCCAGGTCGCGCCCCGCGCTCACCATTTTCAAATCCTTCCACATCAGTGGCCATCGTTCGCCGCCTCCTCCACGGCGTCTCCTGAAAAGTCCGGCGGCAGGCGCGCCAGGAGTAGCGCGCTGCGTCATTGCGACACGACGGAGTGTTGCTATCGGCCCGGGTCAACAGGTCGCAAATATGCGCGTGAGCAACAGCACGTTTGCCGAACCGCGCCAGCGTGAACACGCGGCTGAAGGGCTTGTGACGCGCGGGGGCTCTCCACCCAGTCGCTGCAGTCCCGCATGTCCCGGCCCGGTCCCGGTCGTCCCGCCGGCGTTGCCCCGCCGGCTGACGGCGCGGCACAGTTCCCGCCGTGACCCCGAGCCAGGAGACCCGCTGATGCCCACGCCCCTCCGATTCGCCGTGGCCCCGCTGGCGCTCGCCGCGATGACCGGCTGCCTCGGGCGCGCGCAACGTCCGATCGTCGACGTGCCGCCAGACCTGTGGCCCGCGTATGCCGGGGCTGCCGGTGCCCGCTACTCGGCGCTCGGGCAGATCGCGCCGTCCAACGTGGCGAGGCTGGCGATAGCCTGGACCTACCACGCGGGCGAGCGCGGCGAGGGCGCGCGCGACGCACACAAGCTCACGTTCGAGGCGACGCCGCTCCACTACGACGGGCGGCTGTACCTGGCGACGGCCTACGGGCGGGTGATTGCGCTCGAGCCGCGCACTGGTCGCGAGGTCTGGAGGTACGACGCCGGCGTCGATCGCGGCGGACGCTACAGCGAGGTGACCTCGCGGGCGTCGCGGCGTGGCGCGACGCGCGAGCGGAGGCTGGCGCCGCATGTACCGCGCGCATCTTCGCCGGCACAATCGATGCGTGATCGCGCGAGGTCCTCTTTCGCGTGGCCGGGCTCGGCGACTACGATTACGGCGTGATGCGCGTCCGGTACCTGATGGAGTTCCCGATCGACGTGATTCTCTACGCGTCGTTCGTGGCGGGCGTGTGGAGCGTCGACCGCTGGCGTGAGGAGCGGGTTCGCGCCGTGGAGTCGGCGCGCCTGGTAGCCGAACTGGCTGAGGCGCGCGTGCGCAACCTGCACCTGCAGCTCCAGCCGCACTTCCTGTTCAACGCCTTGAACGCGATCTCGTCGAAGGTGTACGAGGATGCGGCCGCGGCCGACGCGATGATCGCGCGACTGGCGGACCTGCTGCGGTACGCGCTGCG
>DATKDY010000315.1:0-6947 GCA_035512515.1 Vicinamibacterales bacterium | reverse complement strand
CTTCACCTCCTGCGCTACAGCAAATATCTCGACCACACCGGCACACACCGGCTGCGTGGGCCGGAAGATGTGGCGCGGTACGCCGCGTTGATCAACACCGCCGACCCGATGGACTTCGGCCCGCATCGTTTCAGGGCGGATGCGGACCGCCGGGTGATGTATCGCTACGCAGACGAGGTGCTCTACGCGATTGGCGTCTCGCTGCTGTCGCTAGAGCCGCCCAGGAATCCCAACCCGCCGCCGGCGGATTTGGTGGCACGCGGCGAGGCCCTCTTCCGCCGCGAAAAATGCGGCAGCTGCCATCCCGCACCCGACTACACAACCGGCGAGTTGACGCCGGTGGACGGCTTCACGCCACCGTTCGACCATCCAAACTTCGAGGATATCCGCGATCGCTCCGTCGGCACTGAACGGGGCCTCGCGCTCAAGACGCGCAAGGGTACCGGCTTTTACAAGATCCCTTCGCTGCGGGGGCTGTGGTATCGTCCGCGGCTGCTGCACGACGCCTCAATCGTCAGCCTCGAGGAGCTCTTTGATGCCGCGCGCCTCAGCCCCGAGTACGAGCCGAGGGGCTGGGGCCCGCCCGGTGTGACAAAGCGGGCGGTTCCCGGGTTCGAGTCCTTGACGAAGCTGACGCGCGAGGAAAAGACTGCGCTCATCGCGTTTCTTCGAAGCCTCTGATCGCAAGGCGCACAAGCAGAGATTCTCCTCCAGCCCGCCGATGCCGATGCAAACCCATTCGCCTGCAGATTCAGCCGGCGTCTTTGCGACACGGGAAGTACCCTTCGACGTTGTGTCAGAACTGTGTCAGACGCTGCCCAATCTTCTGGCGAACGTCGTTACTTACGGACGCATGTCGAAGGACATTGATGCGGAGCGAACTCGATGATGTGATGTGAGTTGATGCGGTTCGGTGTGGCTTACTACGCGCGGCCGGAATCGATTTCCAAGCGTGCTCCTTCAACCACTCGGACATCTCTCCGTGTCTTTTGAATCTAGCACTTACGGGAACTGGGCTCGAGCCGACAACCGCGTTGTGCCCCGGATTGTGCCCTCACACCCTGTCGGCGCCTCCGCATATCTTCACCGGCGAACCCTGACCGCCCCGCGGGCACATCGCCTAGTATCTGCGCTGGTCGGCGCCAATCAGGCCGCACGCCGTCCCTTCGACGACTCGAGTGGCGCAAGCGCCAGCCGCAGCTTGAACGGTCGCAAGAGCCGACTGAGCGTGTCCTGCGTGGGGTTGTGGCGCTGGTTGATCGCGCGCAGCACGTTCGGGCTGGCCATCCGCACCTTCGCGGCAAATTCCTTCACGCCCATCGCCCGAATCACCTTCCCGATCGCCACCTGAACAGGAACACCTTCCTCGACGGCGCCCAGCAGGAACTCGCGCGCGAACTTCGGGTCCTGCAGGTCCCGGGCGAGCCCGACGTTCCAGTCCTCACTTCGTCTTGCCATGTCGTTTCGCCTCCCAGTAGTCGCGCCAGAATTCCTGAGCTCGCCGAATGTCCCGCCGCTGGGAAGCCTTCGCGCCTCCTAAGCAAAAGGACGATGATGGACTCGCCGTTCTTGCCAAAGTAGATCCGGTACCCGGGGCCGAGTGGCGACCACAAGAACGTCGGTGCCGACGTCTGGGAGGCGCGGCTGGCGTGAGGTTTCCGAGTTCAAACCGGAGCACGCGCGCCTGAACGCGCGCTCTGACGGCTACGTCGAGAGTACCGAGCCACTCGCGAAACGGATTCCGGCCGGCGGCCGTCAGGTACTCTCGAACGGTCAGCACACGAGTCAACCTCCATTAAATTATCATATTCGATAATAATCTTCAAATCGGAATTCAAGCGCGAATGTCGGGCTGCCGCTTCAGCTGCGGTGTTCCCCATCAACCGCCCTGAACTCTCCCTTCTGAATAGGAGGGCGGTATGCCACTGATCATGCCGCGCACGTGGGGCAAGCAGCTCGAGAAGAACCGGAGCGCGACTCAACTCCAAGATAACGCGGTGTTCAGAAAAGTACAGACACTCATCCTGGCTTACCGCAATACTGGGCCGGGAGCGCCAGGAAGATACCGCCACGGAACGGCCATGGCCACAGCAACTTGCACGACCACTGTGGCGCGACAGATCGAAATGTTCCCGAGGACTACGCGGTTCTCAGCGGCGCGATTAGTTGCGGGCAGGCAGCGCCGTGTTGTGAGTTCAACAGGATCCTCACGCTGGCTAACGACAGGACAACGTGCAAAACAAAAACTGTCCATTCGCAGAGTCGTATCGTACCTGAACAACGAAGAATCGGAGGGCGGCGGCGCCTCTATCGGATCTGCGATGCGTGACGTTGGTTTTGACTCCCCGGAGAGTACGGCAGCTTCCCGCTGAAATATTGCCGCGTCATTTGCTTCGCGTGTGCTGGGAGATGACGCGTACGTCCTGTTGAACACCGGCTCCAGTGAGCAACCTTACCTCTACGGTGTTAACTGTCGCCGCAAGAATGGACGATGGTTTGAGAGAGGCTCGGTTCGTCGGAAGCGATCTGGAAGGACTGGAACCGGTTACTCCAGACCCGCTTCGACAACCGTGAGGCCGATATCGGTCGATTCCTCCGCCGACACTTATCAGGACTCTCCGCGTCGGCGTGACGCTGTCGGTTGGGCACACGCCCGTGAGGAGATTCGCGGCGCCGGATTTCGCCAATGCACCCGAGCGCGATCGCCTGCTCGATCCCGCAGCCATTACCCGTGGCCCACGGGCATACACAGGACCGAACCCCGGACCTTCCCCACACGCGCCGGCGCCGACACTTCTGTGATCGCCAAGGTGTCCCGCCGAAAAGCCAGGACCGTGGTGGAAGTTTCTATTTTGTTTGACTTCAGGTCTGTCGGTATTCGCCTCTTTTCTATTCTTCGTCTGGTATCTGGCCTGTAACACCCGTGTTTTCTGGTATTTGCCGGGTTGGCTCCTTAAACGGCTGAGGCGGGTATTGGAATTGCGTACCAGTCCAGTCCAGCAACTCGGACGTTGGCGGTTCCCGCACTCGTCGTGACGGCACTCGCCAGATGGGAGGTACGGCTTCGTGCGCCTCAGGAAACTCCTCGCCGTCGCCGCGCTCGTCGTCTTGGGGGGTACCGCGTCCACCGTTCGCTCCTCTGCGCAGACGACTCCCACGGGTCCGTTCGTGGCAGGCGAAATCCTCGTCAAGTTCGCGCCCGGAGCGAACGCGAACGCAAAGGCAGCCACGCATCTCCTGTCGGGCGGGACCCAACTGGATGAAATTGCGAGGACGAGGGTCCAGCGCGTTTCCGTTCCAGCGGGTGACGAAGCGGCGGCCATCGCGCGGTATCGGCGCAACCCCAACGTCCTCTACGCCGAGCCAAACTTCATCCGAACGCTCCCGGCCCTGCGTTCTCAGAGCGGGGGCTCCGAAGAACTTCCCGGCGACTACTACTTCGGCGAGCAGTGGGGTCTCAACAACACGGGTCAGCCGTTCCAGTGCATTCCCACGAGCTTCGGCGAGTGGTGCTTCTATCAGGGCACGCCGGATGCCGACATCGATGCTCCGGAGGCGTGGGCCATTTCCACGGGCTCAGCCGTGGCGGTGGCGGTGATCGACTCGGGAGTCGACTACAACCATCCCGAGCTCGCGATGAAGTATGTCGGCGGCTACGACTTTTTCAACAACGACGCAGATCCGATGGACGATCACGGCCATGGCACTCACGTGGCTGGAACGATCGCCGCCGCCATGAACAACCTGACCGGCACTCCGCCTGCAGAGGAAGGGGTCGTCGGCGTCGCTCCGAATGCCGTCATCTTCGCCTACAAGGTCTGCGGCGCCGACGGCTCGTGCAACGACTTTGCCATGCAACAGGCGATAGCAGCGGCAATCGTGGACGGCGCCGGGGTGATCAACATGAGTCTCGGCGGGCCCGAGTTCTCTCAATCGACCTACGACGCCGTGCAGGATGCCTGGAGCGCCGGCCTGGTCATGGTTGCCGCCGCCGGCAACAAAGGGACTACCGAAATCTTCTATCCAGCCGCCTTCGACAACGTCATCTCCGTCGCCGCCTTCGACGAGGACCAGCGGCGGGCCTCGTTCTCCAACTACGGAAGCTGGGTGGACATCTCGGCGCCGGGTAACGTCATCATGTCGACGTACAGGATGTCCGCCTGTGGCACGTCTGACGTTCCGGGCGACACGGGATGCTACACGTGGAATAGCGGAACGTCGATGGCGGCGCCGCATGTCTCCGGCGCCGCGGCGCTGGTGTCGTCGCGTCCCGACATCACCAGCAACAGCCAGGTCGTGAGCATTCTGCTCGACAGCGCCGACCCGGCCGGTGTTTCGACCGTACGGCTCGATTCATGGACCATCCACGGCGGGCTCAATCTCCACAGCGCGATGCTCCACGGGTCGACACGGCCCGTCGCCCTTGCGGGCGCCGACCAGACGGTGACCGACAGCGATGGAGATGGCGCGGCGCCGGTGAGCTTCGACGGCAGCGCCTCCTACGACACGAACGGCACTATCGTCAGCTACGAATGGCGCGAAGGCAGTTCGTCGATTGCTACGGGAGCTACCGCGACCGTGTCGCTCTCCGTCGGTCTTCACACCCTGACGCTCGAGGTGACCGACAACGATGGCGAGAGCGATACGGACACTGTGGTCGTCATGGTCAATCCCGCCAATCAGGTGACCGTGACGGCATCGACGGCACAGGCCGCTGAGGCGGGTCCGACCAATGGTGTCTTCACGATCAGCCGCACTGGCACTACGACCGCGCCGCTGGCTGTTCTGTACACCGTCACAGGGACAGCTGCGGCCAGCAGCGACTACGTCGCGCTTTCCGGCGCCGTGACCATCGAGGCGGGTTCATCCATCGCGACGGTGACCGTGACGCCGATCGACGACGTCATTTCCGAGAGTGACGAGACGGTGGTCCTCACGATTGCTGTTGATACTGCCTACAGCATTGGCTCTCCGAGTTCGGCGACGGTAACCATCGTCAGTGACGACCTGCCACCGGATCTGATCGTAGCGTCGATCTCGGCACCCGCAACCGGAGGAGCGGACGCGGACATCGTCGTCACCGATGCGACGAAGAACCAGGGCACCGGTCCCTCGCCGGGTTCGACGACCGGGTTCTTCCTCTCGACCAACTGGATCCTGGATGCGGCCGACGTTTTCCTCGGGAGTCGACAGGTGCCGCCGCTGGCAGCGGGGGCCACGGACACGCAGTCGACGACGCTGCACATCCCGCCCTCCACGGCAGCCGGTTCGTACTACGTCCTCGCGAAGGCGGACTCGCAAGACGCAGTCCCGGAGGGCAAGGAGACCAACAACATCAGAGCGAGTGGGGTCGTCAGGATCGGGCCGGATCTAGTCGTTTCAGCCCTCTCAGCTCCCGCGAGCGCTGCCGCGGGCAGCACGATCAGCGTGTCAAATACCGCCAAGAACCAGGGAGGTGGCAGCGCAGATGCGTCTACGACCCGGTTCTACTTGTCGGTGAACCTGGCTCTCGATTCGTTGGACGTGGGGCTCGGCAATCGGCCGGTGCCGCCGCTGGCAGCTGGAGCTTCCGATACCGCCAGCACTTCCCTGGTAATACCGGCAGGGACGCCGACGGGCACCTACTACGTGGTTGCCCAGGCAGACATGGGCAACGCGGTGCCGGAAACAATGGAGACCAACAACACGCGGGCGAGCTGGGCCGTGAGGATCGGGCCCGACCTGATCGTCACCGCGATCTCCGGGCCGTCCACCGCCGCCGCGGGCGCGACGATTACCGTCAGCGATACGACGAAGAATCAGGGTGCGGGAACGGCGGCCGCATCGGCCACTGGGTTCTATCTTTCCACGAACTGGACGATAGATTCGACGGACGTATTCCTCGGCAGTCGACCCGTGGGTGAGCTGGCGTTCGGTGCGACGGCAACGGGCTCGGCTTTGCTGCAGATTCCTGCCGATACCCTTCCGGGAAGTTACTATGTCATTGCCAGAGCCGACTGGAACAACGCCGTCCCGGAGACTTTCGAGACGAACAACGACAGGGCCTCTGGAACGCTGAAGATTGGTGGCGATCTCGTCGTGTCGGCGCTCTCGGCGCCGACCACGGCAAAGGCGGATGGCCTCATCACGCTCAGTGACACGACCAAGAACCAGGGCACCGAAGCCGTGCCGGCATCCTCGACCGGGTTCTATCTGTCGTCCAACTTCAGCCTCGACTCGACGGACGTGTTCCTCGGCAGTCGTGCTGTGGGCTCTCTGACGCCCAGCCAAAGCAGCTCGGCGTCGACGCAGGTGCTTATCCCGGCCGGAACCCGATCCGGCACCTATTACGTGATTGCCGTGGCCGACTGGAACGGAGCGGTGGCCGAGAGCACCGAAAACAACAATACTCGCGTCGTGGCGGTGCAGGTCGGCCCGGATCTGGTCGTGAGCGCCCTCAGCGCGCCGTCGTCGGCGGTGGCAGGGACGAGCATCAGTGCGAGTGATACGACGAAGAATCAGGGCGCCGACACGGCTGGGGCATCGGTCACGCGCTTCTACCTGTCGAGCAACATTTGGCTCGACGCCAGCGACGTACTTCTTGGCACTCGTGCAGTGCCATCGCTGGGGGTGGGACTGAGCGACATGGGATCGGTCACGCTCGTGATTCCGGCGTCGACGGCGGCGGGCACGTACTACATCATCGCGAAGGCTGACGGCGAGGACGCAGTGATGGAATCCCTCGAGAACAACAACACGCGCGTCAGGAGCATCTCAATCTCCTCCAGTCAGTGATCAACCCGCGTGGCGCAGCGCCTCGGTCGGCTCGATGTGGAGCGCTTCGGATCAGTGCGGCGCACGCGAGCAGGGCGACGGCCGTGAGGACGTCCCCGCGAGCGCGAGGATGCCGGGAAAATCCGGAGGATATCGCGAAGGGTTACTACCATACGGATCGTGACACGGTGCGT
>DATKDY010000314.1:0-29692 GCA_035512515.1 Vicinamibacterales bacterium | reverse complement strand
TGGCCTTCAGGCGGCAACGACGACCGAGACCTGGCCGTGCGACTTGCGCGTCGGCGTGACGCGGATCTCTACGTCGTGGCCGAGGGCGGCGAGAAATTCCATCAGGCGCTCGGCAGAAAAGGCACGTGCTCGTCCACGCATCAGGTCAGAGACGTGCGGCTGCGGAACGCCGAGGAGCTTGCGGCTTGAGTCTGTGTCAGCTTGCGTGCCTTGAGAATCCGGTAAATCTCGAGCGTCAGCCCGGCCTTGAGCAACTCCTGTTCGGGGTTCGGCAGGCCGAGATCCGCGAACACATTGCCGCTGCTTTCCTCGACGTCAATCTTCGTCTTCTTCTTCGCCATGTCAGTTCTGCCTTTCCCGGTAGTACTGTTCAGCATCTGCCAATCGACGGCGGATCAAGTCGATCTCGCGCTGAGGCGTGGCGATTCCCTTCGTCGATTTCTTCTGGAACGCGTGAAGCACATAGACCGCGTCCTCGAACCTCACCGTATAGACGGCATAGACGGCCCGATACGTATCGCCGTCATGCGGCGCGACGATTTCGAGAACGCTGCGTCCGCCGAATCCCTTCAACGCCTTGACCGACCGGTATTCTTCACCGCGCTGGGCGGCGAAGAGCGCATAGCCGACATCGGATGGACAGCCTTGGGAAAGGCTTTCAGGTCCTTTCGAGAAGACGCCATCCAGAAGACCGGCTTGATCCGAACCCGGCGATCCGTCATCCGCCTAGGCGTTGCCGCCGGGATCGAGTGACCACCGTGAGCTGGTGTCGGAGCGCGAGGATTTCGAGGTGCAACGACGCGCGCGATTGGGATCCGGAACTGAAGCGAGTGGAGCAGCGAAACAAGGACGGAGGTTACGGCTCGAGGCTACCGAAGAACGCCCGTAACCTCATCGATGCAACGCGTACGATGTTTCTGGTAGGCACAGCGCGCTGCTCGTCGCGTCGTGCGTCGCCTTTGCGCCCAAGAAGCGCGCGGCAGAGCTCCTGAGATGGGCGCTGGACCTCCGCCAGCAGTACTGGCGTCGAGACGCGTTCAGAGAGGAGCTGGCGCGAGCGTGTGAAAATCTGGGTGTGTTATTACTTAGTGTCAGCCTGAACTCGGCGTCGCCCGCGACTCTATCAGCTTCCGCCTTCTTGCGTGAGCTGGTGCACGCGTTGATGCGACAGCCCCAGGAGACGCGCTGCATCGCGTGCGCTCATCTTCAGTTTTCCGGTTCGCAAGACCCGGACGGCGCGTCGAGCCGCTCGGGCTGCCCGTCGGTCTTCCGCGTCGGCCTTCTTGCGAAGACTCGCGTACGCCCGAATCGCCCTAGTCGCGGCAGTCGGCAGCTTCACGTCGTCCACAATGGGAGCCTTTCGGGCATCGTCGACGAACAGCTCCAGCGCCTCTCGGATGCGGCGCCGAGCCTCGTCAACGGTGCGGCCCTGTGTGTGGCAGCCGCGTACCCCGCGCACGGTGGCGACCCACCAGCCCGATGCGTCTCGCTCGTAGGCCACGCGATAAGACTTCACGGCTTCTTCAACCATCCCTTTCCGAGGCACGGCTCCAGGTCGCGCTCGATACGGCGCAGCAGACCGGGCCCGATGTCTTCACCGGCATGAACCGGTACGGTCGTCACACACTGGCCGCATTCGATGCGTAGATGCGAGCCTCGTTGCCGGCTCTCGACGCAACCGAAGGACCGCAGGATGCGCCGAAGGTCCTTCGCGGTCACGAGATCAGGATAGCCGATGGCCGCCTGATATGTCTAGGGCGATAGACAGATGCAGACCTGACGCGGCAGCCGGCGCGACACTTGAAAGCGGACCGCACCGCCGACCGGACGTACAGCCCGCGGGTCCCTGGTCGGAACGGCGTTCAGCACTGCATGGTCACGCAGCCGCGTCGACCGACGGGCATGTCTCGCATGACGCCGATCGGTTGTCGGCGGGAAGAGTTTGAGACGTTGCCCTTTTTTTGCCCTTTCCGTGCAACAAGGAGCGGCAAACGGCAGCAAGCGGCGGCACAAAGCGAAGGTTGAAAATCAGCGGATTCCACGAGTGATGAAGCGCGATCCGGCAACCTCCGGCAAACTGCCGCAAAGTGCAGCTAACGCTTCTTTTTCCGGCTGTTAACCGGAGGGTTGCTGGTTCGAGTCCAGCCCGAGGAGCCAACTTCCTTCGGAAATTTGACGACTTTCGCCCTGGGCCGCGCGCGCTTCCGGGAACGTTGCCGGTCGAGGCCACGCGCAAGGTGTTGACGAAGGCGAACTGGACGATCGAAGACGTCGATCTCTTCGAGCTCAACGAGGCGTTTGCGGGGCATGGGCCTTGTCCGTCTCGAATTCGTTGTCAGGCCGCCGCCGGTGCAGGCGGTCGCGGTCGGCAACGAGCTCGGCATCGACATGGCCAAGGTCAACGTCAACGGCGGCGCCGTGGCGCTCGGTCATGCCATTGGGGCCTCAGGCGCGCGGATCCTCACGACGCTCCTGTACGCGCTCAGTGATCGGCGCGGGAAGCGCGGCATCGCGACGCTGTGTCTGGGCGGCGGGAACGGTGTGGCCCTCGCCGTGGAGATGATCTGACACGGCTGCGTTACGTCCATTGAGCAATAGGGTGATTGGGTGATTGGCCGATTGCATTTGGCGATTGAGTGATTGGGTGATTGTGATTGAGCGATTGTGATTGAGCGATTGTGGTGATTGAGGCCTGGCCGCATTCACCGAATCGCCAATCGACAATGGAATCACCCAATTGCCAATCACTCGATGCAATCGCTGAATTGCGAATCACTCAATGCAATCACCCATTCACTCACTCAGCCAGTCATTCAATCGCAAACGCGCAGCGGCAGCGCACCCGCGGGTAGCCCTGTATGCATTTGCTTTATAGTAATAGAAACATTATTAATTTGGTTTATGGGCTGAATGCTGCTCTAATGGCCGTCACAGCTCATGGACAAAACTGGAGCCCAGATCCTCTGGGAGTGCGTCGTGCGCGAGGGCGTCACCGATATCTTCGGCTACCCCGGTGGAGCGATTCTGCCGGCCTACGACGCCATGCTCGACTACCCCATTCGTCACGTGCTTGTCCGTCACGAACAGGGCGCCACGCACATGGCCGACGGCTATGCGCGTGCCAGTGGGCGCGTGGGCGTCGCCATCGCGACGTCGGGGCCGGGGGCGACCAACATGGTGACCGGCATTGCCACGGCCATGATGGACTCGTCGCCGATCGTCTGCATCACGGGCCAGGTGGGCAGCCGCCTGATTGGATCCGACGCCTTTCAGGAAACCGACATCACCGGCGTCACGCTGCCGATCACCAAGCACAACTATCTGGTGACGCGAGCCGCAGATGTCGCGCCAGCGATCCGCGAAGCGTTTCATATCGCGCGGTCGGGGCGGCCCGGGCCTGTGCTGGTGGACATCACCAAGGACGCACAACAATCCCGCGCCGCCTTCGACTGGGACGCGGCGGCGCCGCGCCGCGGCTACTGCCGTGTGCCGGCCCTTGATGCCGCGTCACTAGCGAGCGCTGTGGCGCTCATCGGCCGCGCCGAGCGGCCGCTGATTCTCGCCGGCCAGGGCGTCATCGCTTCCGGCGCTGTGGGTCGCCTGCGTCAATTCGTCGAGCGAACGGGAATTCCCGTGGCCACGACCCTTCTCGGGATCGGCGGCTTCCCCGCTTCCCATCCGCTCAATCTCGGCATGATGGGCATGCACGGCGAGGCCTGGGTGAACAGCGCGATCCAGAATGCCGACTTGCTGCTGGCCTTTGGCATGCGCTTCGACGACCGCGTGACCGGGAATCTCGCCACTTACGCGCGCGAGGCCCGTAAGATTCACATCGACATCGACGCGGCCGAGATCGGCAAGAACGTCGCCGTGGACATCGGCATCGTCGCGGATCTGGCCGATACCCTGGACGCTCTGCTGCCGCTGACCTCGCCGGCAAATCGCACGGCATGGCACGCCTGGATCGACGCGCAGCGCGGTCACGTCGCGGTGCGCGACATCCAGAATCTACCGGACGACGGCCATCTGTATGCCGCGCATGTGATGCACGACCTCTGGCGCGCGACCGGCGGCAACGCCCTCGTCGTCACCGACGTCGGCCAGCACCAGATGTGGGAGGCCCAGTACTACCATCACGATCGGCCCCGGTCGCTCATCACCTCGGGCGGCCTGGGGACGATGGGCTTCGCGCTGCCGGCGGCCATCGGCGCCAAGATCGCGTGTCCCGACGCCGAGGTCTGGGCCATCGTGGGCGACGGCGGGTTTCAAATGACCCTCGCCGAGCTCGCCACGATCGCGCAGGAGCGTCTGAACATCAACGTCGCGGTCGTGAACAACGGCTATCTCGGCATGGTGCGGCAGTGGCAGGAGTTCTTTTACGAGCGGCGCTATGCAGCGACGCCGCTCAGTAGCCCGGACTTCGTGAAGCTGGCCGATGCCTACGGACTGCCGGGCCGCGTGGTGCGGACACGTCGCGAGGTGCTTGACGCGGTTCAGGACGCGCGCCGCCACGACGGCGGCTTCGTGATCGACTTCCGTGTCGAGCAGGAAGACACGGTCTACCCGATGGTTCCCGCGGGAGCCGCGCTCGACGCCATGATTCGGCGTCCAGTGCCCCTTGCCGAGACAGCGGCGGACTGATCCCATGCTGACCTTTGCCGTCTACGTCCAGGACCACCCCGGCGTGCTCAACCGCGTGTCGTCGCTCTTTCGGCGGCGCGCGCTCAACATCGAATCGCTGACGGTCGGCGCGACCGAGCGCGACGACATCTCGCGGATGACGATCGTGGTGGATGCGCCCGAGACCGCGCGCGGGCGCATCGAGGCAAATCTCTACAAGCTGCTCGAGGTCGAGCGGGTCGAGTTCATTCCGAGCGGGAGCTCGGTGCATCGCGATCTTGCCTTGATCAAGGTCGCCGCCACGCACGCCTCGCGGAGCGGGATCATGCAGCTCGTTGACGTCTTTCGCGCGCGGGTCGTCGATGTGGCGCCGGATTCGCTCGTGGTCGAGATCACTGGCACCGAGGACAAAATCGACGGTCTGCTGGATGTGCTCAAGCCTTACGGCCTGATCGAAATGGTCAGGACCGGCCGCGTGGCGATGACGCGCGGCGCGGAGATACGAGCGACCGATGCCAAGGGCCAGCCCGGGAGCGTCCCGGTGACCGCTGATGACAACGTGTCGTATTCAGTCTGACTCATCCGGCGAGGCCGTGGGCCGCCCTTGGCGGGGCGGGCTTGCCAGGCCTTCCCGACTCTGTTTTCGGGGAGTGGAAGGTAGCGCCGCCAGCCTGGCGGCCCTCAAGCACCGGTTCCATGAGCGGGGCCGGCAACGCACACATCGGATTCATCAGTGACAGCTGCGAGATAACCCCTATGGCAACGATCTATTACGACAAGGACACGACGCCCAGCCTGGTGCGCACGCGCAAAGTCGCCGTTATCGGATACGGCTCGCAGGGCCACGCACATGCGCTGAACCTGCGCGACAGTGGGGTCAGCGTGAAGGTCGGCCTCCCGGACGGAAGTCGGTCGCGCGCGCGAGCGCTCGCCGACGGCGTTGACGTCGTCTCGCCCGCCGAGGCAGCGGCCTGGGGTGACATTGTGATGCTGTTGACGCCAGACACCGCGCAGCCCGGAATCTACCGCAGCGCCATCGCGCCGAGCTTGTCGCCGGGCAAGATGCTGATGTTTGCGCACGGGTTCAACATCCGCTTCGGCTGCATCGAGCCGCCGCCGGATGTCGACGTGGCGATGGTCGCACCCAAGTCGCCAGGACATCGCGTGCGCGAAGTCTACTGCGAGGGCGGCGGCACCCCAGCGCTCCTGGCGGTTCACCAGGACGCAACCGGGCACGCCCGCAGTGTCGCGCTGTCGTACGCCCACGCCCTTGGCGCCACGCGCGCCGGCGTGCTCGAAACAACGTTTGCGGAAGAAACCGAAACCGACCTGTTCGGTGAACAGACGGTCCTGTGCGGCGGTGTCAGCGCACTGGTCACCGCGGGATTCAACACGTTGGTCGAAGCCGGCTATCAGCCTGAGATCGCGTACTTCGAATGCCTCCACGAGCTCAAGCTCATCGTCGATCTGATGTATCGCGGCGGTTTGAACTACATGCGGTACTCGGTCAGCGACACGGCCGAGCACGGCGACTACACGGGCGGGCCTCGCATCGTGACCGATGACACCCGTCGGGCGATGAAGGCGATCCTGCGCGAGATTCAGGACGGCACGTACGCGCGGGCGTGGATCGCCGAGAACGAGGCCGGGCGGCCGGTCTTCAACGCCACGCGTGAACGCGAACAGACACAGCTCATCGAAGAAGTCGGAGGCCGGCTGCGCGAGATGATGCCGTTCCTCTCGCCGGTTCGCGTCAAGCCCGGCGGGCAGGACGCGCAAGCTGCAAAGAACAGTCCGACACACGTGGATCAACAGCCGGCTTCAGTCGTGTAGTCGCGAGAGGCACAAAAAACTGAACGCAGATTTCAGGGGCCATCATCCGCAAACGGGTGATGGCCTTTTTCTTTCGCAGGAGAGATCGATGGAGGCAGGACTCGAAGTTCGAAAGTTCGGTGGCGCGTTAGCAGCCGCCGGCCTTTTCAGCGACAACCACTCCTTGAGGACATCATGACCCCCGACGCCATGTTGCGCCTTATCCTCACCAGCCGCGTGTACGACGTCGCGCGCTCGACGCCACTTGAAGAGGCGCCCCGGCTGTCACAGCGCACGAACAACCGGGTGTTCCTAAAGCGTGAGGATCTCCAGCCGATCTTCAGCTACAAACTGCGCGGCGCTTACAACCGCATCGCAAACTTGACTCAAGACGAGCGCGGTCGTGGTGTGATCGCCGCCAGCGCCGGCAACCACGCTCAGGGCGTCGCGTTCGCAGCCCGCAACCTGGGGCTCAGTGCGCTCATCGTGATGCCGCAAACGACACCGGAAATCAAGGTGGAAGCGGTTCGCGAGCTGGGAGCCGAGGTCGACTTGGCCGGCGACACATTCGCGGACGCGAAGGCCCGTTGCGACGCTCTGACCGTCGCGACGGGGCGCGTACTGATCCACCCGTTCGACGATCCGCTGGTGATCGCGGGGCAAGGAACGATCGCCATGGAGATCTTCGGACAGGTGCGCGCCGAACTCAAGGCGATCTTCGTCCCGATCGGAGGCGGAGGCCTCATCGCCGGAATCGCGAGCTACGTGAAGGCGATCAGGCCCGACGTCAAGGTTATCGGCGTCGAGCCGTTCGAGGCGGATGCGATGTACCGTTCCCTTGAAGCCGGCAGGCGCATCGTGCTCGACCGCGTCGGGATCTTCGCCGATGGGGTCGCCGTGCAGGAGGTGGGTGCGCTCACGTTTCCGATCGTGCAGGCCACGGTGGATGAAGTAATTCGTGTCTCGAACGACGAGATCTGCGCGGCGATCAAGGACGTGTTCGACGATACGCGCTCGCTGATGGAGCCGGCGGGGGCGCTGGCAGTGGCCGGCCTGCGCACGTGGGTGACGCGCTCGCGAGTCGCAGGACAGGGTCTGGTGGCCATCCTGAGTGGCGCCAACATCAACTTCGATCGCCTGCGCTTCGTGGCCGAGCGCGCCGAGGTCGGCGAAGCGCGCGAGGCGCTGTTTGGCGTCACGATTCCGGAGCGGCCGGGGGCGTTTCGTGAGTTTTGTGCGACGATCGGCCGGCGCGTGGTCACCGAATTCAACTACCGTCTGAGCGGCCGCCACGAGGCCCACATCTTCGTCGGCATCGCAACGCAATCGCGACAGGGCGCCAGCGATCTCATCACCCTGCTCGAAGCCCAAGGCTATCCAACCATCGACCTGACCGATGACGAAGTCGCGAAGCTCCACATCCGTCACATGGTTGGCGGGCGCTCGGCGGAGGTCTCGAATGAGCGCCTGTATCGCTTCGAATTTCCTGAACGGCCAGGAGCGCTGATGGAGTTTCTCGATCGATTGGGTGGGCGGTGGAACATCAGCCTGTTCCACTATCGCAACCACGGCGCGGACTTCGGGCGCGTGCTCGCCGGCTTCGAGGTGCCGGAAGGCGACGCAATCGACTTCACGCAGTTCCTGCGTGCGCTCGGATACCACTATCAGCGCGAGGACGCCAATCCTGCCTATGCGATGTTCCTGGCCGGAACCGATCCACGTCCGAGGTCCAAAGCGGCGGCTGACTCACCATCGTTCTCAGCGACCGCACACGCATCATCGTCCAGCGGGATCAACTGGGAATGCGACCCGCAACGTCGCACGAAAGCGAGACCATTGTAAACAGCGAAACACACGCGTCGGCCGCTGCAACCCTTGGAAAACTCGTCTCCCGGTCGAACACGCCCACCGACGATGGGCCGTGCACCGATGCGCCACGGCTTCGGGCCGAAAAGGAGGAAACCGGCGCTGCTTTGGTCATCCGACGCCACGATGGGAGCACCCACATGCGAATCGCGCGCTTTCAGATCTCGAACTTCCGAAACTTCAAAGCGCTCGATATTGCGTTGGGCGACCAGGCTGTTATCGTCGGACAGAACAAGATCGGGAAGTCGAACCTGTTATACGCGTTGAGGCTTGTCCTCGATCCGGCGCTGCCAGATTCCGCGAGGCAGCTGCGGTTTGACGATTTTTGGGACGGATTAGAGCGGCCTCTCGGCGCTGATGACAAGATCACAATTGCGGTCGATCTGACGGACTTCGAAGACGACGAGAATCACGCGGCTTTACTCGCAGAGCACCTCATCGAGGGTGAGCCAATGACGTCAAGGCTCACGTACTCGTTTGAGCACTGTCGACTCTCGAGGGTGATCCAGAAAGTGAAGCTGACTATGAGTTCGTTATCTTCGGCGGCGACCGTCCGGCCAATACAGTCAACCGCGAGGTCAGACGCGGGTTGCCGCTGGATGTTCTGCCCGCGCTTCGTGATGCCGAAGGGGATCTGGGAAATTGGCGACGGTCGCCGCTGCGACCACTACTTGATGCAGCCGCCGCTCAAATCGACAGCGACGAGCTCCGCCAACTAGCTGATGACATCACGGAGGCAACACAGGCGGTCTCGGATCAGAGAGAAGTCCGCGACATTGGTCGTCGCATCAACGATCGTGTTCTGGCGATGGTTGGCCCGTCTTATGCCATCACGACGAGCCTCGCGTTCTCTCCGACAGATCCAGAGCGCCTTCTGCGGTCGTTAAGACTTTTCATCGACAACGGTGCGCGTGAGATCGGCGCGGCCAGTCTCGGTTCAGCCAACGTCCTGTATCTGACGCTGAAGGTTTTGGAACTTGAACAACTGGTTCACGAGCGCCACAGATTTCACACGTTCCTCGGAATCGAGGAACCCGAAGCTCACCTTCACCCGCATGTGCAGCGGCTTGTTTACCGAGATCTGCTTCGGCCTACGCGGGACGACGATGCGGTCACTCCTGCCGCCACGATTCTGCTGACGACACACTCGCCGCACATTGTCAGCAGTGGCGCCCCTAAAGTCTCTCGTTTTGCTTCGCAAGACAGCCGATGCTCGAAGTACTGAGGCGTCTCCACAGCGAATCTACACTCACCGAACCGGTGGTGGCGGATCTGGAACGATATCTGGACGTCACGCGTGGCGAAATGCTCTTCGCGAAAGGCGTCATTCTCGTCGAGGGTGACGCCGAGCGGTTCCTGATTCGACAAGAGCAAAGGCGAACGGTATCGATCTCGACGAGCACGGAATCAGCATCTGCTCTGTTGGCGGGCACTCAATTTGTGGCATATGTCGAATTACTCGGCCTTCGTGGCCTGCAGATACCGTTCGCTGTGATTACGGATCGCGATTCACGCGAAGACAACACGGATCTCGGGGTGACGCGTGTGATTAAGTTGTTACGAGCGGTGATTGCTCCGCGCGTGATGCCACTGACTGAGGCACGACGACTGCTTCTGGCTGAGCAGAACGGGCTCTTCATCGGCGAGCACACACTGGAAGCAGACCTCTTCCGCGCGGGCGCTCATGAGGAAATCTGTGACACGCTCATTGAACTTGCGCGAGGTCCACGGGCCCGCGCGCGCGCCCAGGCGTGGAAAGATGACCCGGACAGTATCGACGCTGAACGATTGCTGTCGGATATCGAAGCAATCGGCAAAGGCCGGGTGGCACAACGACTGTCCAGTCGGATCGTTGCCGGCCACGAACCCGCGTACATTCTGAACGCAGTGAGATATGTTCGCGCGCGCTGTCGTTAGAGCGTCTCCCGGTTACCGGCAGGCAGTGAACAACCTGCGCGCGACCCCTGGTCAGCGGCAGGCATACAACGCGCCAGGCAACTGCGTCGTTCTCGCTGGCCCCGGAAGCGGGAAGACAAAGACACTGACAATTAAGATGGCCCGCATCCTCATTGAGGATGTTCGTCCTCCCAGGGGATTGGCATGCCTAGCGTACAGCTCCGAGTCGGCTCGGGAGCTTGTTCGTCGGCTTGACCGACTCGGCGTGCATGAGAGTGAAAATGTGTTTGTCGGAACGGTCCACTCCTTCTGCCTGAAGCAGGTCGTTCTTCCGTATGCGCGTCTTGCCGGCGTCGCTTGCCGGCTGAGTTGCGCATTGCTCTTGAAAGCGAGCAGCGGCGCCTCTTCGGTGAGGCGGTTGCTGCTGAAATCGCAGTGAACGAACCGCCGGATCGATGGTGGACGTCTGTCACCGAGTATCGGCGGACTCACCTCAATCGAGACACGGATGAATGGCGGGGCGATGAGCAGCTGGCGGCGCTGGTGCAGCGCTATGAGGCGCCTTCGAGAAAACCAGCTGATCGACTTCGATGACATGGTGCTGATCGGACTCCGCTTGATCGAAGGGCATGCATGGGTGCGGCGAGCTTTGAAGGCACGGTTCCGAGTCTTGGCGATTGACGAGTACCATCGGACGCCGCTCACCAGGTGGCTGGAACAGTGCGCGTCTTGGTGTGCTGACGGATGGCGTCGAGGTGAGCCCAGATTGTCTGGGTTAATCCGCAGATGGACTGGAATGCAAACGACAGCCGCCAATCGGCGACAAGACACGTTCGCCATTCGCCTTGATCTCGTACGTTTCCTGATGGCCACTCGGGATGGTGGCACACCTCTGCGGCCGTAGCTGACTGCGTTCAAACGGGACGTCTTGGATGCGCGGCTCAATGCGAGGCCAGGCGCTTGTTTTATATCGGACTGACCAGGGCCGAACTGGAGGTCCACTTAACGTATTCCGGGTGGTACCGCACACGTCGAGGACGATTCGACGACGGACCATCCGAATTCCTCATCGAGGTTTGTGAGCGGCTCCAGGAACGTGATGACGAATGAGCTTGTATAAATCGACCCAGCGAACCCGCTCGCCGCTCTGCGAGTGTCGTTGTCACGAGTTCTTCCGCCTCGGTCACGCGTCTCGATCTTCACCAGAGCGTCAGCATTGCCGACGATGGTCATGAACGGCATCTGCAGAATTCAACTTGGCTGCCAACACACTCATGACCGACTTGCTCATCACACAGCCGCCCTCTGAGAGCGCGTTCGAAACGCGGCTCGCGTATGTGCTCGTTCAGGACAGCGAAATGCAGCGCTACAGCTCTGTGCTCCGGCTGGTTCCCGAGGCGAACATTCGGCTACTCGGAGCTCCGCTTGCTGCGTTGGCAGCAGGTCAACGTAGTCCGTCGAGACGTTCGCGTCGGCAAGAGCAAGACTGAAGCGGGTGAGGGTCGGACAGTTCCACTGAACGATCGCGCCACGAAGGTCCTGCAGTTCTGGGCCGATCAATTTCCTGATCGCAGGGCAGAACACTTCGTCTTCGCGACGGAACGCTACGGAGCGATAAGTTCGACTCGTGCGTGTTTCATTGCGATCCCACCCGGGCAAATCAACTCATGGAAGGAAGCATGGGAATCGGCTAAGGAGAGAGCAAAGGTCACGATCCGATTTCATGACCTGCGTCATACCTGCGTGATCCGAATGCTTGAAGGCGGCGTCCCGCTGTCCGTGGTCGCGTCGATTCTTGACTGGAGCGCGGCGACGATCGCGCGGATGGCGAAGAGATACGGTCACATCGGTCAGGTGCCGTAGCGGCACGCGGGGCAATTCTTGACAGGCCCACGAAGAACCGGAGACTCTCTGGAAAAGCTCGCCCGACACAGATGGGTCGCGGACAAGGCTACTGCGGCACATTCGCCATGACCGCGGCGGCCGCTGACGCGATGACGACGAACAGGACGCGAACATCGGTCGCCGGTATGAGGGGGGATCGACCTTGACGTTCCTGAGACCCCTGCGCTATAACTTGCGACTTACGATGAATCTCAATCGCCGACACGATCGCCACTGGGGGGATGCTCGTGCCGCCATCGCGGCACGCGCCGAGTTCCGAACCACAGTCGTCGTGCCAATTGCCGCGATCGAGGTCCTGTCGACTACTTGCACTACATGTACGTTCCACATACCGACGTGATGATGTAGCGCAGCAGATACTCTCGACCAACGAAAGGGGCCATCATCCGAACCGGGCGATGGCCCTTTCTTTTGTTTCCAGGCCGTGTGAGGTGAGTGGTGGAATCGTGGCGTGTGCACAAGTTCGGCGGCTCCAGCGTTGCGGACGCGCCGTGTATGGAGCGGGTAGCGAAGATCGTTGAAGAGGATCCTGGCGTCAGAGTGGCGGTGATCCTTTCCGCCTGCAGGGGCGTGACTGACGCGCTGCTCGGCCTCGTGGCCGACGCCGAACGGCAGGATCCGCGGATCGCCGCCGGCGTCGACACGCTGGAGCGACAGCACACAAAGCTCGCCGCGACGCTTCTTTCAGGCTGCGACGTTCGTGAATACGACGACCAATTGAGAGCAGACTGTCGCGACATTCTGGGAATCCTGCAAACCGTACACCTCACGCGAGCGACATCTGCCGCCCTGCGTGACGTCGTCGCCGGGTTCGGAGAGCTCTGGTCGAGCAGGCTCTTTACGCGATATCTGCGACATCGCGGTCGGCGCGTCGGCTCTCTTGACTGGATAGATGCGAGGGATGTGATTCAGACCGATCGAGGGGCACTCGGGCCGACGGTGCGATGGCCGCAATCGCGAGCCAATGTCGCCGCGCTCGCATGCACCGAGCCACCCGCCACTCTCATCATCCCCGGGTTCGTTGCGCGCGATCCAAACGGGGTCCAGACGACGCTCGGACGAAACGGGAGCGACTTTTCGGCGTCGATCTTCGCGTACCTGCTGGACGCCGCGGAGATACACATCTGGACCGATGTGGACGGCGTCATGAGTGCGGATCCCCGGCTGGTACCCGAGGCCCGTGTGATCGACTCGCTGTCGTATCACGAAGCCATGGAGCTCGCGTACTTCGGCGCCAAGGTCATCCATCCTCAGACGATGGCCCCCGCGGTGGAGAAGGACATTCCGATCTGGATCCGCAACACGTTCGCGCCGGCGAATGCCGGGACGCTCATCTGCAGACGACCGGTGTGCAGTCACCCCGTCAAGGGCATCACCACCATCGATCGCGTGGGGTTGATCAACGTAGAAGGGGCCGGGATGATCGGTGTGCCTGGAACGGCCCAGCGTCTATTCTCGGCGCTCCGTGAGCACGGCATCTCGGTGATTCTCATCTCGCAGGGAAGCTCGGAACACTCGATTTGTTTCGCCCTTCCGATGTCTGAGGCCGCGAGAGCCGAGCAGGTGGTGCGGGAGGCGTTCCGCGATGAGCTCAGCCATCGACAGATTCAGAGCGTCGATGTGGTCCCGGACTGCAGCATCCTTGCGGTCGTGGGCGATGGTATGGCCGGGACACCTGGTGTGGCGGGCAAGGTTTTCGGTGCACTCGGGAATTCAGGCGTCAACGTCCGCGCGATCGCGCAGGGCGCGTCGGAGCGGAATATCTCCCTCGTGATCGAAGCCAAGCATGCGACCCGGGCGCTTCGATCGGTGCACTCGAGCTTTTACCTGTCGCCGCACACGGTTTCCATCGGTCTAATCGGTCCGGGAGCCGTTGGCGCGGAATTCATCGATCAACTCACGTCGCAGCGGGAAAGGCTTCAGCGCGAGAGCAATCTCGACCTTCGACTTCGCGGGATAACGAGCTCGAGACGGATGCTGCTCGGCGACCGGAGCGTCGATTACGGCGGCTGGCGTCAATCCCTCCCCGATGGAGACGTTCCGGATCTTGGCAGATTCGAGGAGCACATCCACGCGGATCATCTGCCGCACGCGGTGATCGTCGATTGCTCGGCAAGCCCCGATATCGCAGGACGTTACCCCGATTGGCTTGCCGCAGGGATTCATGTCGTCACGCCGAACAAACGAGCGAACAGCGCAGACATGGCGTTCTACGCCAAGCTGAAGACCGCGCGCCGACAGGGCGGGTCGCATTACCTCTACGAGGCAACCGTGGGTGCCGGACTACCGGTGATTCAGACCATCCGAGATCTGCGCGAGACCGGGGACGAGATCCAGCGGATCGAGGGCATACTCTCCGGGTCGCTCTCCTATCTGTTCAACGTGTGGGACGGTGGTGAGCGCTTCTCTGCTATCGTGCGGGACGCGAGGCGAAAGGGCTACACGGAGCCGGATCCGCGCGACGATTTGTCGGGTATGGACGTCGCCCGCAAGCTCGTCATCCTGGGCCGCGAAATGGGTTTGGAACCGGCTTTAGAGGATGTCGAGATCGAGTCCCTAGTGCCGGGGAATCTCGTCGGCTGCACTGCGGACGAATTTCTCGATGGCCTGCAGGACCTCGACTCAAAAATGCTCGACCGGCTGCAATCGGCGCGTGCAAATGCACGGGTCCTTCGATATACCTGCGCGTTGGACGCCGCAACCGGGCGGGCGACAGTAGGACTCGTGGAGATCGATCGCCTTCATCCATTCGCCAACATCAATCTCACGGATAACGTCGTTCGGTTCACCACCGCCCGATACAGTCAGAACCCGCTCGTGGTGCAAGGGCCGGGAGCAGGTCCGGCAGTCACTGCCGCCGGAGTATTCGCAGATCTGCTGCGAGTGTGCGCATACGTGGGAACGAGGTTGTAAATGCCACCTGCGGAAACAGTGAGCGCGGGCCGTTGCTCACGAAAGCCGCCGGCGTCTTGAAGGACGTGTTCAGTCGTATTGACTGGCTGAAGCTCGCGAGGAGGGGTGGCGGCCTCGCGTTGACGGCCTTCACAGGTATTCCGACACCTGACCAGATCCAGATGGTGTTCGGATCCGTTGCCTTGCGCTGGTGTGGCATTCGGATCGCGTTGACCCGTTTCGACGTACAGGTGAGTGAGCGTCTTGAGCAAAGCGTCGCGTCGCTCCACCATCGGCAGGCGGTCTCGCTCCGCTCGCGGCGCAGGGTCGCGGCGAGCGTCCTCCAATGCTCGACGTCGTGCCCGATCAACTGTTCGAGTGCTTCGCGCAGAACGCGAGATAACGCGGGCGCCTCGCTGCCCGTCGAGAGCGCGACGGTGACCGGGCCGCGCGTGAACACACTGCCGGCAAACGCCGTCGCGTTCGCGGGGTCGTCAACAGCGTTGACGAACACACCGCGCGTGGTTGACTCTGTAAGCACGCAGCCATTGACGTCGTGAGGCGCCGCGGCGATCACATACCAAACGCCATCGACATCATCGGGACGGAAGGGGCGGCGTCGAATCCTGACCGGCAAGGTTCAATCTCGCGAATGGCGTTGGGGGCAACCACGACGATGTCGGCGTCGGCATCGAGCAACCGCACAATCGTCGCGAGGGCCGAGCGGCCGGCGGCAACGACGAGGACCCGCCGCCGCGCGAGGTCGAGAAACGCAGGGAAGAGGAGGCGCGGCATGGCTAACCTCCGATTTCGGCGGCGCGCGCCCGCAGCGTACGAAGCACACGACCGATGCTAGCGTCCAGTGCTTCGGAGTCCAGGTGGACAACCAAGTCAGGACGGCCAGCGCTTCGCTCGAGCCAACCGCCTTCGATGAGTGCCTCGGCGCTGCTCTCTGCGTGGACGTGAAGTTGCACCGATGCCGGGTGCGCACCATAGAACCAGCTCACGACGGCATGGTCGGTTCCGAGTCGGCGCGAAAGCGCATCGACGAATCGGCCCTTGGCTGTAGAAGGCAGTCCTGTGACAAGCACCAACATCGGTTCGGTCCCATTCAAAGCCGAGGCTTCCGTCCCCGAGGCCGTAGGCTCCTGTGATAAGTTTCCTCGCGTAAATCGACGACAGGCTGGCATGGAACGGAACGGTTGCATGACAAGCCGAGCCCTGGAAGAATCGGTAAACACTACGCCGTGTACGGGGACTAATCCGGTCTTCAGCCCCTCTCGCCCATATAATCCACACCAGTTTGGCCCTCACGCCCGGCACCCGTCTCGGCGTCTACGACATCGCTGCCCAGATCGGGGAAGGCGGGATGGGGCGGGTGTATCGCGCCCACGATACGAAGCTCAATCGCGACGTGGCGCTGAAGGTCCTGCCGGATTCGCTCGCGAGTGACCCCGACCGGCTCGCTCGATTCACCCGCGAAGCGCAGACGCTCGCCTCCCTGAACCATCCGAATATCGCCGCCATCTACGGTATCGAAGAATCGAGCGGTGTTCGTGCGCTGGTCATGGAACTCGTCGAGGGAGACGATCTCTCGCAGCGCATTGCGAGGGGCGCGATCCCGATCGACGAAGCGTTGCCGATCGCGAAGCAGATCGCCGAGGCACTCGAAGCCGCGCACGAGCAGGGCATCATCCACCGGGATCTGAAGCCCGCGAATATCAAGGTGCGTCTTGACGGCACGGTGAAGGTGCTCGACTTCGGCTTAGCCAAGGCGATGGAAGCGCCGGGCGGGATGTCACCGGGTGTGTCGCAGGCACCCACGATCACCACCCCGGCCATGATGACCGGCGTCGGGATGATCCTCGGCACCGCGGCGTACATGAGTCCCGAGCAGGCGCGGGGCAAGACCGTCGATAAGCGCGCGGACATCTGGGCGTTCGGTGCCGTGGTGTTCGAGATGCTGACCGGGACGCGCGCCTTTGCTGGCGACGACGTGCAGGAGACGTTAGTGGCCATCATGCGCGACGAGCCGGAGTGGGCGCGACTGCCGGCCGCGCTCTCACCCGCGATCGGCACCTACCTCCGGCGCTGCGTGCAGAAAGATCCCAGGCAACGCGTGCAGGCCATCGGCGACGTGCGCCTGGCGCTGGAGGGCGCGTTCGAGACAGGCGCGGTTTACGGGCCTCATGGTGCGGTCGTCGCACGGCCTCTGTGGCGACGGGCGTTTCCGGTGGCGGCTGCGCTCGTCGTTGGTGGGCTCCTGGTGGGC
Organism: Vicinamibacterales bacterium; assembly: GCA_035512515.1. Taxonomy (GTDB): domain Bacteria; phylum Acidobacteriota; class Vicinamibacteria; order Vicinamibacterales; family UBA2999; genus JACCSI01. The sequence continues at coordinate 12,429 of DATKDY010000314.1, read as the reverse complement.
GCTGTGGTGTGGAGTCGCTGGCCCCCGGCCGACTCGCTGAGGGTCAGTCGGTTCGACTATGTGCTCCCCGACGGCCAGCCGTTCCGGGTCGCAACTCGGCCAGTAACGGCGATCTCCCGCGATGGCCGCCACTTCGTCTACAACACGATCGGCGGCCTTTACCTGCGGACGATGGGAGAGCTTGAACCCCGGCTGATTCCAGGCACATCGGAAGGACTTGCGAACCCGTTTTTTTTACCCGACGGGCAATCCGTCGGGTATTGGCAGAACAATCAGCTGAAGCGCATCCCGATCACCGGCGGGACCGCGGCGGTCATTTGTGCGGCGACGAATCCGCTTGGCGTGAGTTGGGCAGCGGGCGATGTGATTCTCTTCGGTCAGCCGGCGGGCGTCATGCGTGTCTCGGCGAATGGTGGTACTCCCGAGCTGATAATTCCGGCGAAGGACGGGGAACAGATGTACGGTCCGCAACTGCTGCCCGACGAGGACTCGGTGCTCTTCAGCGTGACGACAGGAACGGGCGCGTCGCGGTGGGACGAGGCTCGGGTGGTGGTGCAGTCGCTGTCTTCGGGCGAGCGAACGGTCGTCGTGCAGGCCGGCAGCGATGCGCACTACCTACCATCGGGCCACCTCGTCTATGCGCTGCAGGACGGATTGTTCGGAGTCCCCTTCGACGCGGGTCGCCTGACGGTAACCGGCGGCGCAGTGTCGCTCGTCCAGGGGGTTCAGCGGTCAGCGGGTCTGAACCTGACGGCCGCCGCGCATTACGCGGTGTCTGGCGAGGGGACGCTGGTGTATGTCACCGATAGTGCGGCGTTACGCTCGTTTCTCTGGGTGGATCGTCGCGGCACGACCGCAGAACCTATCGCGTCCATTCCAGCAGCGGCTTACGAGGCACCGCGCTTGTCCTCGGACGGCGCGCGCGTGGTGGCGGAGCGGGCTGGCGATATCTGGATTTACGACATCTCCTCCGGGCGAAGCAGCCGTCTCACCAGGGACGGCTCCAGCGTGATGGCTGTGTGGGACCCGACGGGGTCGCAGATCGCCTACTCGTCTGACAGAGGCGGAAACTTGGAGGCATGGGTCCAGCCATCCGATGGGAGCGTTGATGCACGACAGGTGACAAAGCTCGGGGGGCAAGTTCACGTCGATTCGTGGTCGCCGGACGGTCGGACATTGGCAATTCACCATCATCCTCCCCAGGGACCAGTGAGCATGCAGATGGTTTCCATGGAGGGGGCCAATCCGAAACCTCAGTTTTTTCTCGCACGAGGCTCTAGCAACGAGGCCGCGACGTTTTCGCCAGACGGCCGCTACGTGGCATATGCGTCAGGGGAGACCGGGCAGCCGGAAATCTATATCCGGCCGTATCCGGGACCGGGCGGGCAGGAAACCGTCTCCGTAGATGGCGGCCTCGAGCCAGTCTGGACGAAGAGCGGCGAGGTGTTCTACCGCAGTCTCACCGGTGAACGGATGATGGCGGTATCGGTGACGACCCAGCCGACGCTGAAGGTCGGGAGACCGGTGCAGCTCTTTGAAGGACCCTACTATCGATCCGCGACGGGGTCGCTGCGCCCCGGCTACGATGTGACGGCCGACGGGCGGCGGTTTCTCCTCATGTCGGCAAGTTCCGGAGCAAACGCATCAGGAACTCGTCCTCGCATGGTGGTCGTGCAGAACTGGTTCGAGGAGCTGAAGCGCCTCGTGCCGACGAAGTGAGGGCGCGAAGCCGCCCCACCCCAATGTCGCCTTCTGCGCACAAAGGCGACATTCCCTTCCCGCATCCGGCCAATTCGGCAATTTCCTTTCAAAGGCGGGTACTCCGTCGAGTACCTATAATCCGCTGGAAACGAGAAAGGCCCGGCGAGTGCCCGGGCCTTCGAACCGTGTGGAAATATCGAGACTACGTCAGGGACGTATCAGATGTTCGAATGGCGCACGGGCCCATTCGGGCCTTGAAACATGTGCAACAACAACAGGACCGGCGCATGATTCGTTCAGTAAGGTGCACTTGGGGCGTTGCTGTCAAGTCCTAGCCTTAGGCTAGCGTTTTCTATTTGTACGTAGTACTCGGCCATGGTACTTCTTCTGCGGGAGGTGCCAGTGGCCCGTTACTCGATGGATTTGCGGACGCGAGGCTTCGTGACTCCGATGCGGGTCTGTCGTCGAAAGAAGTGGCGCGAAATACGCCATGAGTCGCGCGTGGATTGATCGGATCAAGCCAGCGACGGCGCGAAACGGGCCAGATAACGCGAACTTGACCGTGCACAAAACAGCCGGACGTGCGCGCCGCGATCGAACGGGCCGGCGCACAGGTCCGCCACCTGCCGCCGTAGAACCCCACAACCGGCGGTGCGTCATGAGACGCCGAGCTCGGCGATCCGGTCGGCCTGCCAGCGCGCAACGTCGTCAGTCCCGACGGAAGGCGCGTGATGCAGTGCCCAATTAAGCACCGCCATGAGATCTTCAGCGTCTTCCATGCCAACGGCGAGTCTGATTAATCGATCGAAGCCATTGCGCCGCAGCGCATCGTCCGGGGTGAAGTACTCGGAGACCGTTTTGTGGTGGTTCACCTTGGTGGCGAGGCCGTCGAAGGACAATGCATAACGCACGATGACGCAGGTCGCGAGCACATCGGCATAGTGACGCGTCTCCTCCTCCGTAGCGCCCGCCACGCGAAACGACACGATCGATCCATGCCGCAAGTACTGTTGTGCGACTACCGCTGCGTCAGGATGCGATGGCAAACAGGGATGAAAGACTTCGCTGACCTTCGGGTGCGAGGCGAGAAACTTGGCCACTTCGGTCGCCGTTATCGATCGCCGTGCATGTGCGGCGTCGGCGCTGTCGAATCGTTCGAGAATGGCCAGCGCACGCCGCCAGTCGAGGATGCCCCCGCGCATGGCCATCAAATCCATCGCGGCATTGGCGAATGGCGTGTCGCAGGTGGCAATGTATCCCCAGAGATCGCGATCAGTTCCGCTCATCGCTTTCGTGCCGCTTGCGATGACGATATCGACGCCTTGGGCGAGTAGCGGTGTCGTGAACGCCCACGGAGTGGCGATCGTGGAATCGATGATGAGTTTCAGGTCCGGTGCGATCTGTCTTCCGGTGCGTACGGCGGCAACGAGCCCATGGATATCTTGGGCGCGGACCAGCGGATTGGTAAACGTTTCGGCAAATACGAATCGCGTCTCGTGGCGGATCGCTGCCGCCAGCGCAGGCGGCTCGCCATCGTCGACAATAGTGACTGATCCGGCAAGGCGTTCCGCCAGCCAATGCGCATAGGTCCGAGTCTTGTTGTAGATCTGCCGCATGAGAACGGCGTGCGCACGTGGTGCCATCAACACGTCGAAGGACAGTGCCGTGGCCTGCATGCCTGAATCACACACCAGCACGCTTTGGGCCTTCTCGATAGCTTTGAGACGCTCGATTAGTTTCGCCGTCGCCGTAGTTCCATAGCGCCCGTACAAATGCGGCAGCTCGGACCAGCATCCCTCGGTGGCGAAGAGAAAGGCAGCCTTGCCTTCCTGCCATGCAATCGCCCGTGTTGATCCGAACAGATCGAGTTGCACCGTCGGCTCATCGGGATGCAGGTATGGCAACCCCGAGCGGCGTGCGTGCGCGTCGAGTTGCGTGTGCAATCGGCGCGTTTCCTCGTGCATGGCCTCGAGCGGGGGTCTCCGCGCTGGACACTGCCTCGGATCGAGCCAGGCTGTCAGCTCAGTCATGTTGGGTCTCACCATCGAGCCGATAAGCGCCGGCCGTGCACAGCACCTCGCGCAGCCGCTCCTGATCGGCGAGAAATGCATCGTGTCCGTAGATCGATGCAAGCGACCACAGCGATGTCTTCACGCCGGCGTTCTGAAGTTCCTGGTGCAGCTCGGTCTGCAACGTCCAAGGAAAGAGGAGATCCGTGGGGACGCCGACGACGATGACTTCTGCGGTGATTTGCTCAAGGGCGCGGCGAAGCCCCGCGGAATCGTGTGCAATCCATCCTCGGTCAATCGCTTCGCTTAACAGGAGAAACGTGTTTACAGGGAAACGTTCAGCGAAACGGCGGCCGTGTTGCTCGAGATACTCCGCAATCGGCGGGCAATCGAGTTCAGGTGTGAGGGCACCGAAGCGCTGATTGAGCTCGTCACGACCGCGGTAGGTGATCATCGCGAGTTGTCGCGCGCGCCGCATCGCGGTTGCGATATCACCATGGCGGATCCCGTCCCGCACCAATTCCCGCTGAATGTAGCGTGTGGCCGTGCCCCAGCCATCAGGCCGTAAGCCGCCGGAGATGCTGACAACCTTGCGGCAGCCGGGCGCGTGCCTGATGGCAAATGCGACGCCCACCATGCCGCCAAGACTCGCGCCAATGAACGAGGAGACGGTGTGACACTCGATGCCGTCAAGCCAGGCCGCGATGAGATCCGCAAGCCCCAAGACTGACATCCTGGGCAGCGATGTGCTCTGTTCGAGGCCGCGCCAAGTCGTGCCATTTGCCGGCCAGCACGGGCACAGCACAGTGCATCGAGAGATATCGATTCCCCCTTCACCGAACAGTGCTGGCCACCACGCGTCGCGGCCGCTCTCAGGAGGTGCGCTCGGGTCGCCGATCGGAAAGGGAGATGCCGTAATGCCACCCACGATGACAACGACCGGCGCGGTGCCGAGTTCGCGCCCATACATCCATCCCGCCAGCGACACGTCATGCAATCGCTCGCCCTCAATGGTGAGGACGTCGCGGGTCACCGTGCGCTGGACAGGCACGCTGGCGGGACCGCACGAAGACGTCACGGCGCAGGAGTTTCGGTCGACAATCACGGAAGCCATGATACACATCGAGTCGAGCACCGCGCGCAGGCGGGACAGTAGTGACTCTCGCCCCAGTCGCGCTTCGGTTATGGCCGCGCGCGAGCTGCTGACACCCTGAAATTACTTCACTTTTGCCGCAGATTTGCGGCGCTTTGCCCAATGCGCTTCATTCGCTCGGAGACCACCTTGCGCGCCGCCGCAGACATGCGGCGGCGGCGTCTGCGACCGCCCGCGCTCGCGCTCATCGTTACGGATCGATCAGCACGCCCGGGTTCAGCCGCCAGTCGGGATCGAGCCAACGCTTCGCCGCGCGCATCGCATCGAGCGTAGACGTATCGTACTGCACTGCCAGAAAGGGCTTCTTGAGCCGCCCGATGCCGTGCTCGGCCGAGACGCACCCACCCCGCACAACGAGCTCCCGCGCAAACTCCGCGTAAATAGCTTTGGCCTTCTGCAGCTCTGCCTCGTCCTTCGGCAGGATGTTCACGTGAAAGTGGTTGTTGCCGACGTGGCCGAAGATGGCATGGTCGAGCCCGGCGGCGCTGAGGCGCGTCGAGTACAGCTCGTAGACCCAGCGCAGGTTCTGGTCCTCCACCGCCATGTCCGTCGCGACCTTGTGCAGCGCCGGATGCCGCTCCCGGCGGCGCGCGATGGTCGCGTTGATGCGCTCGGGCACGGCATGGCGAAACGCGCGAATGTCGCGGAGTACCTGGTCGTCGACGCCCGCCAGCCCCGCGGCTTCGTCACCGTGCACCGCCGCCACGTGCGCCACTACGCGCTCGATTGTCATTTCGAGCCCGGCCTCATCGTCGTAGCCGAACTCGGCGAACACCGAACAGCTGCCGGCCGGCGCGTGGGCCAGGACGCGCGCTACTTCGGGCTTGCCGGTCTCGCGCGCCAGCTCGTGTGAGCGTGGGTCCAAGAACTCCAGCGCTGTGGTGCGCAGCGCGGCGTCACTTCTAAGGGCTTCGACGAGGGCAAAGGCTTGATCCGGAGATGCCAGACACTGCAGGAAGGCGAGACGCGATTCGGCGCTCGGCATCAGCCGGAACGTCACCTCGCTCACGACGCCAAGCGTGCCCTCACTGCCTATGAAGAGATCCACGACGTCGCCGCCGGCTGCGAAGCCGTAGCCCACGGCGTTCTTCGTGCGGGGTTTCGGAATGGACGGCAGATGGACTGTCCGCGGCACGGTTCCGTCGACCAGGGTCAAGGTATGGCCGATGGCGCGATCGATGCCGCGCTGCAGCGCCAGCGTGCGTCCGGATGACAGCTCCACGGTGAGCCCCACCACCCAGTCGCGCGTCGCGCCAAAGCGGAAGGCTCGCGACCCGGCTGCGTTGGTGGCGACCATGCCGCCTGCCGACGCGCCGGTCTCGGTCGGATCGAGCGGCAGCGCCCAGCCAGGCGCACGCGCTGCGAGCTCGGCTTGGAGTTCGCGTAATGTCGTCCCGGCGAGCACCCGGACGCTGGCTTGTGTCGCGTGTAGATCGAGCGCCACGCCGCGCAGACGCGCCACCGAGACGAGATGCGTCGACGGGTCGGGTACCGCGCCGCCGGCGACGCCCGTACGCGCGCCGCTCACGGTGACGCGATGGCTTCGCACGGCATGCCAACGCAACACCGTCCGCAACTCGTCGAGTGTGGTGGGCTCGGCTACCGAGGCGACGCCAGCGGCGGCCATCTGTGACTCGTCGTGCAACAGATCGGCAACTGAAGCCGCATCGGGCGCCAGCCGCACGGAGGCCGGAATGGAGGGGAGCAGGCCAGTGAGATCGCGCGCTTCGAGCAGTCCGGCCATGTCAGTACAAGATGCGTGTCCGCACGTTCATGGGCAATGCCGAAATGCGTGCGTGCACTTCGTCGCAGACCTCACGGTTCAAGTCCATGACGAGATATCCCGTGTCGCGCGTCGTCGCTAGCCGTTGTGCGTCGATGTTGGCGTCGACCTCGGACACGATGTTGTTCACCGCCGCCAGCACTCCGGGAGCGTTCTTGTGGATGTGGAGGATGCGGTGCGTGCCCGGGATCGGCGGCAGGCTCACATGTGGAAAGTTCACCGCGCCCTCCGTGGAGCCTCTGTCGATGAACTCGGTGAGCGCGTGCGCCACCTCGAGTCCGATGTTCTTCTGCGCTTCCTCGGTGTTGCCGCCGACGTATGGCGTCAGGATGACGTTGGGCAGGTTGCAGAATCCCACGTCGAACTCGGCCACCTGCGGCGTCGGTTCGGTGCTGTAGACGTCGAGCGCGGCGCCACCAAGGTGGCCGCTAGCCAGGGCGTCGCGCAGCGCCTCGGCATCGACCACTTTGCCGCGCGACAGGTTCAGCAGATAGCTGCCCCGGCGCATACGCGCGAGCTGCAACTTGCCAATCATGCCTAGCGTTCGCGCCGTCTCGGGCACGTGCAGCGTGACCGCATCAGCTTGTTCCAATAGCGCATCGAGATCGGCAACAGGACGCGCGAGACAGGGCGAGTTTCTTGACGACGTCGTAGAACAGCACGCGCATGCCGAACGCCTCGGCGAGCAGACCCACCTGCTGGCCGATATGTCCGTAGCCGACGATGCCCATGGTGCGGCCGCGCACTTCATGAGCCCGGCCAGCGACTTGTCCCAGCGTGCACGGTGCAGGGCAGCACTCTTGTCGCCCAGGCGGCGCGCCAGAGCGATGATGCAGCCGAGGGTCAGCTCGGCGACGCTGCGGGTAGACGCGTGCGGCGCGTTGAAGACCGGAATCCCGCGGCGTTCGGCCGCGCTGATGTCGACCTGATCGGTGCCCACGGAGAAACAACCAATGGCGAGCATCCTCATCGCCAAGGCGATGTGCTCTTCACGCAACTTAGTGCGCGAATCGCGCGTATTACCACGCGCTCTGCGTCATGGCCGGAAATTTCTCAACGATTTTGTAGCTGAAGCTGTTCGAGGAACTGCAGGACCGATTTCGAATTCCCGCGTCAGCCGCGCATCCGTACCTCATGCAGATGACTGCGAACATCGTCGGCAATGTGCGCACCGCCCTGACTGGACCGCTTGTTCGTCGCGATGCTGAAACGATCGCGGCAAACCTGACGGCGCTCGAAGGCGATCCGTTCCATGACATCTACGCCGCGTTCGTGAGGGCTTATGAACGCCGTGCATGACTTCGCCCGCTTCAAAGCGGAGGGCCGGAAGATCTCGATGGTCACCGCCTACGACGCGTGGTCGGCTCGCATCATCGCGCGCTCCACTGTGGATGCCATCCTCGTCGGGGACTCGGCAGCGATGGTCATGCATGGGCACCCGACAACGCTGGCGGCCACCGTTGGAGTGATGGCTATGCACAGACAATCATCGCCGAGCGCGACGCTCCACCGTTGGTATCGTCGACCGCCTGGCTCGCCGCCGGCGCGGCTTTCCGTTCAGTCATCGGCGAACAGCTTAGCAGACTGCTGAAAAACCGCGATTGACGATGCTTTCGTGTCTCATCATGTCATTCGCTCATCGGCTCGGCGCGCCGGGAGCCCTCGCGTCAGGCGGTTCAACGCGGTGCAGATCCACTTCCCGGCGGCGGGCGACCTGATCACGTTCAACGCAGTCGCCGCGCGCATCGGGCTCGTGTCCGATCTCACCGGAGCCCGCAAGACCGTCGTGAAGTTCAACTCCGGCATGTCGAAGCGTTCGAGGCTGCTGCGCAGAAGATGACTACGTCGCGCATTCGCCCTCGGTCGTCTCGGGGCGGAAAGCCGTAGTCTCGGCAAGATCGATGTAATCGGTGTCCGTTGCCGTGGCCGATGTGAACGTTTCGAGATCCGTCAACAACTTCTTCACCCGCGGTACTTCGAGCCGTCGGAAGAAGGCGAGCGGTGATTCGTTCGGCTGTTTCTCGGCGGCGTATAACCGAATCAAGCGTTCGAGCGCCGCCGCCGTGCGCCGCGCCGGGACCTTCGCTGCCAGGCGTCCAAACGTTGTTCGCTCGGGATCGATACCTCCGCCGATCTGGATAAAATACTGTGGTACGGCTTTGCCATCGACCTTGCGCAAGCTGCCCTGGAATCCGATTGTCGCCACGTGATGCTGTCCGCATCCGTTGGGACACCCGCTGATCTTGATGTCGAGCTCGCGCGCTAGATCGATTAACTCGGGCTTCGCGCGCAAATGCTGTTCGAGTGTTTGTCCGAGACCGCGTGACTGCGTCACCGCGAGTTTGCACGATTCGGCGCCGGGGCAACTCGTGACGTCGGCGATCGAATCCGCATCGGCAAGGCCGAGGCCGGCCGCATGGATGCGTCGATACAACTCCGGCAAATCGATGCGGCGCACCCAGCGAAAGACGAGATCCTGCACCGCCGTGACGCGAACGCTTCCGTCGCCGTACGCGCGCGCCAGATCGGCAATCACGCGATATTGCCCGCCGCTGAGATCGCCAAGAGGAACGGTCACGATGGCGCACACGTAGTCCCGTTGTTTCTGCGGGCGCACGTTGGTTGAAAGCCACCGCGGGTAGGTTGCACTTGCATCTGGTGCGCGACGTTCTGGAATGATCCCGGGTCCCTTCAACGCCGCCGCCTCGACGCGGGCGACGATCTGTTCCACCCTCGGCGCATCCGGTCGCAATCCATCGAGGGGCGGCTCGTCGGCATCCGGTTGGCGATCGAATCGCAACGGACGGCCGCCCTCCGAGCGAACGTCGGACAGCGCTTGATCGAACGCGGCCCGCCACGCGTCCCAGCCCATCGCCTTGATCAGGAACTTCATGCGATTACGCTGCTTGTGCTGGTAATCACCGCGCGCGTGGAACACGCGAATCACGGCTTCGGCAACGTTCAACATCTCCTCGACGGGGAGGAAATCGAACAGCACGCTCGCCGTGGTCGTCATCGTCGACGTGCCACCGCCGATGTAGACGCGGAATCCGCGCCGGCCGTCGACGATGCGCGCGACCCAGCCGATGTCGTTGATCGTGAGCTTGATGTGATCGCGCGAGCAGCCTTCGAACGCGATCTTGAACTTGCGCGGCAGCGTCGAGCTCAATGTGTGCCGTAATAGGAAACGGGTCAGCGCTTCGGCGTACGGCGTGACATCGAACGGCTCGTCGGCGGCCACGCCCGCAAACTGACACGCGGTGATGTTGCGAACCGAATTGCCGCACGCTTCGCGCGTCGTCAGTCCGGCTTTGGCCAGCCGGCGCATCGCCGGCTCGACGTCGTGCAACTTGACGAAATGAAACTGGATGTTCTGCCGCGTCGTGATGTGGCCAAAACCACGCGAGTACTGCTCGGCAACATCCGCAAACGCGTACAACTGATCGGCGCTCAAGACGCCCTGCGGCACCTTGACGCGAATCATCTGCGCATCATCGACCTGGCGTTGTCCGTACGTGCCTCGCACGAGCCGAAAGACACGCCACTGGTCGGCCGTTATCTCGCCCCGCTCGAATTGTCCGAGTACCGCTGCGAATTCGTCGATGTCGGCCTGGCTCGCGAACGACAGGCGCGCTCGGCCAAACGAAGATTCCACGATGTCTCTATCGTGCCCGGCCATGGGCATCTCCCTGCAGCGCCTGCGCCGCTTCCTTCGGTATTTCCACGTCGGCCAGCGTATCGAGATCGCCTCGCCACGCCCACATCTGCGGCGTGGCCACGTCGACGATTAACGCAGACGGCGTGCGACGTGCCCAACCGTGCGTCAGCAACGATTGAACAATCGCCGAGCGCCGGTCCCCATCAACACGACAAGGGTGAACAGCTCGAATTGAAATGTCTGGATGACGTGCCTGAACGAGGCTTCATCGGATCCGGAGAGCATGACGACCCCCGACGATACGCCACGATGGGTCACGGGAATACCCGCGAGTGCGAGTGCCGAGATCGACGCGCTGACGCCCGGTACGAACTCGAACAAGGTTCGCGCGCTCGTCGGCAGGATCGACGTGCCGCCGCCAACGACCAGCTGAAATCCCCTTCGCGGCTGTCCGGTGGTGGTGCCGACACGCGCAATCCAGCAAAGGTCGTTGATCGCCGTGCACGCGTGATCCTCGGCGCACCCCTCGAAGGCGACCTTGAATTTCCGTGGCAGCACGGCGCTCAGCGGGTGACGCAGGAGATACCGCGTGAGCGCCTCGGCATACGGTGTCACGTCGAACAGCTCGTCACGCGACACGCCGGCGTACGGGCACGCGGTGATGTTGCGCACCGCGTTGCCGCACGCTTCGCGCGTGGTGAGCCCTGCGTCAGCGAGCACGCGCATCGCCGGCGCGACATCGTGGAGCTTCACGAAATGGAACTGCACGTTCTGCCGCGTGGTGACGTGCGCGAACCCGCGGGAAAACCGCTCAGCGACCTCCGCGAGCGCGTGCAGTTGCGGCACGTTGAGCACGCCCTGCGGAATTGTGACGCGCAGCATCTGCTCGCCGTCCTGGCGCTGCCCGTAGGTGCCGTGCACGAGACGAAATCGCCGCCACGCGTCGCTGGAGATCTCGCCGCGTTCGAACTTGTCGAGCATCTCGACAAAGGTGTCGACCTCCCGCTCGCCGGCAACGAAAGCGGATTGCGGCTGTCAGAAGAGAGCTCACGCATGTCGCACCTCAGAGGCCATGCAACGGCCGGCGACCTCCTGGTCGGCCAAGAGCAGCACGTCGCGAAATGAAACGACCTCGCCGATCACAATCGTCCCGGCGGCATCGGGTGGTCCAACGCTCGTGGTCAGTCGATCGAGGGGACCGGTCCAGATCGCTTCGTCGCGGCATGACGCGTTCCAGATGATGGCCGCAGGTGTGGTCGGGGCCCATCCGGCGTCAACCAGCGCCTCCTCGAGCTCGGCGCGCTGCATGGTGCCCATCAGCACGACGAGCGTCGCCGTGCCGGGCACGAGGCCGCTGACGAGCGATTGAAAGCGTCCGATGTCGTGCCCGCTCGCGACCAGCACGGCACTGCTGACGCCGCGGTGCGTCAGCGGGATCGACGCGGCCGCAGGCGCGGCCAGCGCCGACGACACGCCTGGAACGATCTCAAACGGAATGCCGGCGCGGGCGAGCGCCAGCGCCTCCTCGCCGCCGCGGCCGAATAGGAACGGATCGCCGCCTTTGAGACGCACGACGCGGCGTCCGCGGCGCGCCGCGCGCACCAGGGTGTGGTTGAAGGCCTCCTGGCCGATCGGCTCAGATCCGCGTCGGCGCCCGACCATGACCTTCTGCGCGCGCGTCGCGAGCGACACCGTCGCCGGCGAGACGAGCGCGTCGTAGAGCACGAGATCCGCTTCAGCCAACCGTCGCGCCGCGAATCGCGTAAGCAGCTCCGGATCTCCAGGCCCGGCTCCCACGAGCGAGACAAACGGCTTCCGTCCCCGCCAGTGACCTCCGTCCCCCTTGAAGACCTCCGTCCCCGCCGGGAGGGACGGAACTCGCTGATAGGCACGGAGGTCGCGAGAGGGGACGGAGATCGCGGGCGGGGACGGAGGTCGCAAACCGGCGAGCGCGTCCAACAGGGCGTCACGCCGTTGTTCCAACGGGACGCCGTCACGTCTCCACTCGACGCGAAGTTTTGCCGCGAGCGCCGCCCAGTCTTCGACGTTCCTGCCCACCAGCCGCTCGAGCGCTTCGCGGAGTACGCGCGCCAGCGCCGGCGCCTCGCCGTCCGTCGAGATGGAC
>DATKDY010000313.1:0-3329 GCA_035512515.1 Vicinamibacterales bacterium | reverse complement strand
TCACTCCTTCCCTCCCCCCGGTTCGTGTTGGGGGAGGAGTGTACGTCCCGCTGCCAGGTACCTACGCCAAGGTACCCCTAATCAGATTAGTGGAGGATTTTGGGGTGGCCACAGGTGGGGGAGTTTGGCCGGCCGCCGGGGACGATGCGTACCATTCGTCTTCAATCGAAGGCTACCGGCTCAGAATGGATGAAGTATCACAATTGCTTGGCCCTGAATCTGGCGAAGGCAGCATTGAAGACCTGGCCTCACGCGTCGCAGTCGTTGGATATGCCAGAGCATTCGATGCCCTGCTGGCACGCATCGAACTTGCCGACGGCAGACTATCGCTGTCATCGCAGTTGATTCTTGATCTGCACACGGACCTCTTCGCGCCATCTGTCGAGGCGGGCCTCGTCGATCGAGCAGGCCTGCGAAGATACCGAAACGGATCTGTGTACATTCGCAATACCATCTACGTTCCGCCAAACGCAGACAAGGTGCCCGCGTTGATGGAAGTGACGATCGAGGAGATCAATACGATTCCCGTTCAGCAAGGTATGCTGAGAGGAATTCTCACACATCTCTGGTTTGTATGGGCTCATCCGTTTTTCGACGGCAATGGCCGAGTCGCGCGCTTCCTGATGAATGCGGCATTGCTTGCCGCCGGACATCCCTGGCTCACAATACGTGTCGATCAACGAGCTGAATATTTTCGCGCATTGCGGCGAGCTCAGATCGACGAAGAATACACCGATTTCGCTCGCTTCATCACCGATAGTGCGAAGTACCAGGAAACTCAGTAACCTGGGCGAGACGAGCATCCCGGCGTTCGTCCTGGTTCCGGCCGGCGCATGCCGCTGGGCGCGCCCGGTTGCAGCATCGGTCCTCCGCGACATCTGACAGCTCGAAACGGGTGCCAGCCGTCCGATCAGATATCGACGACCGCCAGGGCTGCGGCGAGACGAACCAGAATGGCCTCCGGCTCCTGCGTCAGCTGACGCCATGTCACTCGCATTACGCGCAGGCCGGCCGCGGCAAGGACACCGTCGCGCAGACGATCCGTCTCGAAGCGCTCTGGCGTCGAGTGGAATGCGTGACCGTCCATCTCGACAACCACACGCTGCGACCGCCAGAGGAAATCCACCTCGTAGCCGCGGATCCGGACGTTGGTCCCGGGTTCGGGCAGGCCGGACCGGCGAATCAGCCCCAGCAGCCGCTCTTCCGCCTCCGATCGCGTCAGTGCGAGCTGGTCCGATCCGAGTACCGATCGCAGGGCGCGGCTGCCGGGCTGTCGTGGGTGCCGCGACAGCACATCGAGCACGGCCGCACCAGTCGTCAGTCTCCGCGCCACGGCTTCACCGAACGCGCGCTCCAGCTCCCGCACGCCCACGACGGCAGCGAGATCCACCAGCGTGCGAGCCGGCGTGGTCACGGGAATGCCATCGAGCGTCGTGACCTCGTCCGGCCGCAATGTACGCAGCCGTCGGACCCGGACGTCGTGTCTCCGGCTCCGGTTGCCTTCCGGCGCGATCACCTCCACCGGATCGGACGCGACCAGCTGCCACGCGACCTGCCACACACCCGCTGCGCTCCGGTGGCTCACCGCGGCTCTGGCTCCGCACGAGAGCGCAGCCGCCATCTCCCTCCAGCCCGCCGCCACCACGTAGCCCACCCGGTACACTCCCGGATGCACAAGCCGCAACAGTCCGACGCGAACGCGACGGTCCACGGCGTCGCCCGAAACGCCCGCTTCGATCAATTGGCGCCGACTGACGACGCCCCGCTGCCGACCGGCCAGCTTGTGAATCGCCGCGTCGGCCTCGAGCCCGCGATAGGTCAATGTCTGCACCTCCCGTGACGGATCCGGCAGACGGGCCGTTTCCGCTGATCCTGAGTCCTGCCGCAGCCACGCGAAGGGACTTCCGCTCGGCCGAGCCGCGGCGAAGCGGCGACGCGGCGAATGTGGTCCGGGCGGCCCCCTCGTGGCTCACGTTTGTCCGATCGCCCGCGTCCAGCGCGGCCGTCTGGACAATCGCGGAGCCGATCTCGCGGCGTTTGTCCGTTTGGCCTGGCCCAGCGCGGCCAAACGGACAATCGACCCGATCGACGACCACGACGCGGGTCCACACTGACCGCGAAGCCCGTTCGGTCGCGTGAAGGACGCCAGGCCAACCGGACCCACCCGAGTCTGTGTGCGGAACCGGGGCTCAGCCATGTACAGAGGAGACAGAATGCGTGACGACGCTCGCGCCGGTGGCCCTCGCGCCGACCTCGCCTCCCGTCGGCGCGAGGGGTGCGACAGAAATCGCCTGCGATCCGGGTCCCGACGCGGCTCGGGCGCGTCTGTCAAGTTCTTCGTTTCACAAAGTGCGAGGGGGCGAAAGAACCGAGGCCAAGCGCGGACGGCCAAGTGCGGGGAGGCCAAGCGCGGACGGCCAAGCGCGGAAGGCCAAGCGCGGATGACTGCGATGTCGCGGATACGATCAGTTCTGGCGGTTCGACACGTTGCCGACCAGCTTCCATTGCCCGTCGACCTTGCGGTACAGTTCGATCCATGCCCAAACGGCCTGGATCGAAGCGGTGCTCGAGTCCGGGGCGATCTGCGTACCGGCGACTTCGACTTGCACGATTACCCATCCGAGTTGTCCGTCCGGAGAAACCTCGACGACGGGCTCGGTCACGTCGCGATACACGTCGAAGGTCGTCGAACGGAGATACGGCTCACGCATTGCCCTGCGTTCGGCCAGCGTCGGAAAAGTGATCGACCCTGCGTTCGCCGAAACGAACTCATCGGTTTCGGCGCCCATCCAGAGGTCGACGTCTCCTGTCCGGTGTGCTTCGAGGACCTGCTCGTGGATCTCGAGCAGTTCGGCGCCCGGATCACGCTCGTCGACTGGCGCGGCAGTACACGCAGTCGCGGCAAACACGAAACACATCAGCGGCAACGCCTGACGGATCCCGCCGGTTGTCCGAGAGTTCATGTGAGAGCGCCTCCTCGCCGCGCCGGGCCGGCTGGTTCCGCCGGCTCGCTCCGCAGAATCGTCAATGATCCCGAAAGGATGGGCACCGTAGCGTTGAATAGCCAACGGGCACGGTGGAAGCGCTGTACCGAATCGCTCGGGAAGCGTTGAGCAACGCCGTGATCGGCGCGCCGGCGGCGCACTGTCCATGGACGCGACACGAAACGGGGGGAACGCACATGCAGCGAATCAACTGGCTGGCGGTGGTGGCGGCGGCGGTCAGCAGTTTCGTGCTGGGCGGGCTGTGGTTCGGCCCACTGTTCGGCAAGGCGTGGATGCGGGCGTCCGGCGTCACGGAAGAGATGGTGGCGACCGCGAACATGGCCA
>DATKDY010000312.1:0-3233 GCA_035512515.1 Vicinamibacterales bacterium | reverse complement strand
CGTGAACATCACCTCGGGCGCCGTGAAGCAGCCCATCCCGGAGCTCGGCCTGTCCAACGGCGCGCGCACCGGGCTCACCGGCTTCGTCGCCGGGCTTTCTCGCACCACGGTGCAGCACAACGTGACGATCAACAACCTGCTCCCCGGGCCGTTCGACACCGACCGGCTGCGCTCGAATTTCGAGTTCAACGCCAAGAAGCTCGGCAAGACGAGCGCCGAGCTCGCGCGCGCGCGCATGGACGCGAACCCCGCGAAGCGCTTCGGGACGATCGAGGAGTTCGGCGACGCCTGCGCCTACCTGTGCAGCGCGCAGGCCGGGTTCATCACGGGGCAGAACCTCCTGCTCGACGGCGGCGCCTACCCTGGGACGCTATAAAAAAGGGACAGACCACGGTTTTTCGTGGCTGTCCCTTGATTTTCCGAAGATCAAGCCTTCAGCGTCGCGGCCACGCGCTTCGGCGACATCGGCAGCTTGCGCAGCCGCGTTCCCGTCAACCTGAACACGGCGTTGGCAATCGCCGGCGCGACCGTCGGAACGCCGACCTCTCCCATGCCGGTGGGCGGATTGTCGGTGGACAAGACCCTCGTATGGATTTCCGGCATGTCGCGCATCCGCAGCACGGGGTATTCATGGAAGTTCGTCTGCTGGATGGCGCCCCCCTTAACGGTCAGTTCCTCCAGCAAGGCAGCGCTTAACCCGTACACCACAGCGCTCTCAAGCTGCGCATGGGCGTTATCCGGATGAACGACGATTCCCGGATCCGCCACGATCCAGTAGTCGTGCACCCGGATTCGACCGGTCTTGCGGTCCACGGAAACCTCGGCGATTCCCGCGGTCAAGGTATCGTGATATTCGGCGAATGCAAGGCCGAGTGCGCGATTGCCGGGGCGTGCGCGATCCCACTGCGCCATTTCGGCCGCCGTTCGAATCACCTCGTGGACGCGAGGATGGTCCTTGGTGAGCTCGAGACGCATGGCGAGCGGGTCCTGCTTCGTCGCATGCGCGATCTCGTCAAGGAAGCATTCACTCGCAAACTTGTTGTAGCCCGCGCCGATGGCACGCCACGGCTGAACCCGCATGCCTCGAATCTCGCGCACCGCGTCCGCCAGCATGTTGGGAACGCCGTAGAACGGCTGCTCGAGGCCGCGCCAGCCGATCAGATCCTTGCCGCCGGTCGCCTTGAATCGCGGCGGCGCCGCGATGGCATCCACGTTCTCGGCGACCAGGCGATGATGCCAGGCGACGAGCTTGCCGCTGCCATCGATGCCGGCCTTGAGAATGTGGTGCGTCATTGGCCGGGGACGCGCGGCGGCGAGATCGTCCTCCCGCGTGAGCATCAGCTTCACGGTCTCTTTGGTGATATTGGCCAGCACGACCGCCTGGGCGACTGCGTCCGGTGCGATGCGGCGGCCATAGCCGCCGCCCAGCAGGTGCTGATGGACTTGGATCTTGTCCGGCGTCGTCTTCAGCACGTTGGCGGCCACCAGCGTGGCGATGAAGTTCGATTGCGTGCCGGTCCAGATCTCCGCCGATTTTCCGTCCGCGGAGACCCTGGCCATGCAATTCATCGGCTCCATCTGCGCGTGGTAGCAGTGCTCGGACTCGTACTCGGCTTCGAGCGTCCTGGCGGCGCCCGCCAGGGCTTTCGCGGCGTCGCCCTTGCTGAACCATTCCATCGCCTTGGCGTTCGGATCGCGTCCGTGGCGCGCGTACTCGGCCCTTGCCTTTTCCGAATCGAACTCGGCGCCTGCTGCGCCCGACTTGTCCCACGTCACCTTGAGGGCCCGTCGACCGTTCCTCGTCGCCTGAACCGTCTGCCCGAGCACCGCCACCCCGAAGGGCAAGGGAATGACCCTGGTGACGCCCTCGACCTTCATCACCTCTTCGACGTTGACCTTGCCGGGCTTGGCGCCTTCCACGGGAGACTCCAACACCGAGGCGTACACCATGCCGGGAAGCCGCACGTCGATCCCGTACATCGCCGAACCGTCCACCTTCGAGGGCACATCGACGCGCTGCAGGTCCTGACGCCCGATGAGCCGGAACTGCGACGGCTTCTTCAGGTCCGCCTCGGTGATCGGTGGCGGCTCGCTCGGCACGCTGGCGAACTTGACCACGTCGCCATAGGAGATCCGCCTTCCGGACCCGGCATGAACCACGACGCTCCGATCGGTCGTGAGCTCGTTGAGCGGAACGCCCCAATGCCGAGAGACGTTATCGAGCAGCACCCGGCGCGCCTGCGCGCCGCCCATGCGCAGCCGCGTCCAGTACCCGGGCACGGTCAAGCTGCCCGCATCGAGCATCGCGCCGTTGAACAGGCGATGATAGTTTCCATAGATCTTGGGATTCGGCGGCGCGTACTCCGATCTCACCTTGGACCAGTCGGCGTCCAGCTCCTCCGCCAGAATGAGCGGCAGCGAGGTCAGCACGCCCTGCCCCATCTCGGCCGCCGGCGTGATCACGGTGACGATATCGTCGCTTCCGATCGTCACCCAAGCGTTGAACTTGGCGCCGGCTCCGGCGGCAATCGACGACGAAGCGCGTCCCAGCATGCCCGCGCCGAAGGTGAACGAGAAGGTCAACGCGCCGAGGCCGCCGATGAAGCTGCGCCGGCCGATTTTCGTGTCCAGAATGCCTGTGAACGATGGCGTCGTCATGGCTCAGCCCTCCCGTGCCGCGCGCTCGATGGCACGGACGATCCGCGGATAAGTTCCGCACCTGCAGATGTTGCGGTTCATGTGATTCACGATCTGGGCCCGCGTGGGCTTATTGTTCTTCGCCAGCAGCGCTGCCGCCTGCATGATCTGCCCCGACTGGCAATACCCGCATTGGGGAACCTGCTCGGCGATCCACGCCCTTTGCAGGGGATGGTTGGACGCGGGGGATAGCCCCTCGATCGTGGTCACTCGCTTGCCCGCAACCGCCGATACCGGAGTCGTGCACGAGGGCATCGGGTTGCCGTTGACGTGGACCGTGCAGGCGCCGCACTGCGCGATCCCGCAGCCGAACTTCGTGCCGGTCAGGCCCAGCTCCTCCCGGATGACCCAAAGCAGGGGCGTGTCACCCGGCTGCTCGGAATACGCTTCCCTGTCGTTGACGACAAAATTGATCATCGATTCCTCCTCCTAGGAAAACGCATCGTATTGCGCCGAGTCCAATAAGTCATACTGCACTGCGTCATGCATTAAAATCGCCCACCCAAGGAGGCCCCCGATGAACGCACCCTCACAGG